>CACKNR010000001.1 GCA_902601545.1 uncultured Pelagibacteraceae bacterium
CTATGGCAGTCTTTTTTGAGATTAATATTGCTTTTGCAGTTTTTTTAATATCTGCATCTTTAGCAATCATTCTTTTACAATTACAAAAAAAAACAAAATTACCCAATGATGCCTTATTAGGTTTACTTGCACATGCATCCCTAGCTGTTGGTCTAGTAATCTTGGGATTTCTTAGCTCAATAAGATTTGATATT
Source organism: uncultured Pelagibacteraceae bacterium (assembly GCA_902601545.1). Classification (GTDB taxonomy): domain Bacteria; phylum Pseudomonadota; class Alphaproteobacteria; order Pelagibacterales; family Pelagibacteraceae; genus Pelagilacustribacter. The sequence continues at coordinate 195 of CACKNR010000001.1, forward strand.
ATGGGTTTATTATTTGGAGATATACTTGCTGTAAATCAAATAGACTTGATGTTTATTTGGATAGGCGGGGCATTGATTCTCGTTGTATTAAAAATTATTTGGAAACCTCTATTTGCTTCAACCGTAAATTATGAATTGGCAGAGGCTGAGGGCATGAAACCGGATAGAGCAAATGCGATATTTACAATTCTAATGGCTGCAATAATAGCAATTTCGATAAAAATTGTAGGGCTTCTTTTAATTACCGGAATGTTAATTATTCCCGCAGCAATGGCTAGAAATATTTCTAACAATCCTCAACAAATGGTTTTCCTATCAGTGGTTGGCGGACTATTATCTGTAGTGATAGGATTGTTTTCATCTTTAGAATTTAATACTCCATCTGGACCTTCAATTATAACTGCAGCTTTAATACTTTTTTGTTTTTCACTTATTAAGTTTAAAAAATATTCTGAATTGAAAAAATAATGTTTAATTGGTAAATTATATAATGGCACAAGCACAAACACTTTCTAGAAACCAACAAATTGTCTTAAATATTATTGAAAAAGCAAAGGGGCCTTTGAAAGCTTACTCAATACTTTTTAATGTACAAAAAAAAGGAATAAACGCACCTCAACAAATTTATCGAGCTTTAGATAAGTTAATTGAAATGGGAAAAATTCATAAAATAGAAAGTAAAAATGTTTTTGTTGCATGCAGGAGCTCAGATTGTGAAATTTCTAAAGCAACTGCATTTTCAATTTGTGAAAGTTGTGAAATGGTTGATGAAATCAGTGATACTAAACTTTCAAAATATTTATCAGGTTTTAATCATAAAAAAGGAATGAAATTTAAAAGATTTAATTTAGAATTTTTTGGTATTTGTAAAAAGTGTAAAAAAGATTAGCTCACTTCAAAAAATATTTCTGCGACAATACTCTCTTTTCATTAAAATTTTTTATAATTTAATATATTCATAACAAAAGGATAAATATGAAATTATTAAAAACATTAATGACTATAATTTTTGTTTCTACTTTAAGCTTATCTATAAATGCAAAAGAAATAAAAATGGGTAAAGCTGATTGGGATACAGGTTATTTCCAAGCAGAGGTTTATAAAAAAGCACTAGAAAAAATGGGTTATAAAGTTACTGGCCCAACTGTTATGAAACCTCAGGTATTTTATGTTGCGGCAGCAGCAGGAGATATGGATCTTTGGGTGAATGGATGGTTTGGAAACCACGATTCATATGTCAAAGAAGCTATGGGCAAGGTTAAACCTGTTGGTTATGTCGCAAAAAGTGGTGGCTTGCAAGGTTACTTAATTGATAAAAAAACTGCAGATAAATTTAATATAAAATCTGTAATGGACATAAAAAACCATGCTAAAGAGTTTGACTCTAATGGCGATGGTAAAGCAGATATGGTTGCTTGTCATCCAGGATGGGGTTGTGAAAAAATTATATCAAGACATTTTGAAGAACTTGGTCTGGGTGAATTTATTAACCCAATAAAAGCAGATTACTCAGCTGCCATGGCAGATATAATTTCAAGATATAAAAACGGTAAATCTGTTTTATTTTATACTTGGACTCCGAACTGGACAGTCGGTACTTTAAAATTAGGTGAAGATGTAGTTTGGATCGAAGCTCCTTTTAGCGAAACAAAAGCGGTTAGCGTACCAAATGCAACAAAGTCAAAACTTAATATGGGTTTTGGTGTAAACGACATTAGACCAGCTGCGAATGTTGATTTTTTAAAAGCTAATCCAAAAGTAGAAAAGTTTTTAAAAAAAGCATCTATACCTTTAGCTGATATTGCTGCTCAGAACTTAAAAATGAATAAAGGTGAGAAAAGTGAAAAAGCAATAAAGAAACATGCCGAAGAGTGGATCAAATCTAATCAAAAAACTTTTAATAGTTGGATAAATTAGAAATAAATTAGCAAATAAGAATATATGCGCACTATAGTGCGCATATGAGATATATCTCACTTTTTAGTTGTATTACGGTTACATTCAAAATTCATACGTGTTAAAATTTTTTAAATTTAGGAGGGAAAATGAGATATTTAAAACATTTAGTATCAATAATTGCAGCTCTTACTATTAGTAGTGCTGTATTTGCTAATGAGATCAAAATGGGTAAGGCAGACTGGGATACAGGTTATTTTCAGGCTGAGATCTATAAGGCAGCTCTTGAGAAAATGGGTTACAAAGTTTCAGGCCCAACTGTAATGAAACCTCAAGTGTTTTATGTAGCGGCAACATCAGGTGATGTTGATTTATGGGTGAACGGCTGGTTCGGAACTCATGATGGTTACATTTCAGAATCTAAAGGAAAAGTTAAACCAGTTGGTTATGTAATGAAAGGTGGAGGAGCCCAAGGTTACTTAATTGATAAAAAATCAGCAGATAAATTTGGTATCAAAAGCGTAATGGATATCAAAAAACATGCGAAAGAGTTTGACTCTAATGGAGATGGAAAAGCAGACATGGTTGCTTGCCCTCCAGGCTGGGGATGTGAAAAACAAATCACAAAACACTTTGATGAACTTGGACTGGGTGATTTTATCAATCCAGTAAAAGCAGACTACTCAGCTTCAATGGCAGATGCAGTGTCTAAATACAAAAATGGAAAATCAATTCTATTTTATACATGGACACCAAACTGGACTGTTGGTGCTTTAAAACTTGGTAAAGATGTAGTTTGGATTGAAGTTCCATATAGTAAAACAAAACCTACTAAGATCGCTAATGCTACAAAGTCTAAAGTAAATTTAGGTTTTGGTGCTGATGATATAAGACCAGCAGCTAATGTAGATTTTCTTAAAGCAAATCCAAAAGTAGAAAAGATGTTAAAAAAAGCTTCTATACCTCTTGGAGATATTGCTGCTCAAAACCTGAAGATGAACAAGGGTGAGAAAAGCGAAAAAGCTATTAAGAAACACGCAGCTGAATGGATTAAAGCTAATCAAAGCACATTTGATAGTTGGATCAAGTAAAGGTTCAGGTTAATTTTAATGAGTTTAAAATTAGCCCCATCAGATTACGAAATATACATTCCAATAGGTGAATGGATAGAGGGAAATATTAAAGAATGGCTGTTTGAACAACGGCCACTCTTTAAAAAAATTTCAGCACCTATAGATACTGTATTAAATAGTTTAGACTCTCTTTTTAATTTTATTCCTTTTCCAATCATACTTTTAATTTTTATAATTTTCGCTTACAGGACAAATGGAATTAAATTTGCAATATTTTCTTTTGTAAGCTTAGTTTTTATTGATCTAGTTGATCTTTGGTCAGAAAGTATGACTACATTGGCAATGATTTTTACTGCTGTTTTATTTTGTATGTTAATAGGAATTCCTCTTGGCATCATTGCCTCAAGAAGTAATACTTTTGAAATTATTTTACGTCCAATACTTGATATAATGCAAACAATACCAAGTTTTGTTTATTTAATACCTGTAGTTATGCTTTTTGGAGTTGGTTTAACCCCTGGAGTGGTTGCTACAATAATATTTGCCTTACCACCAATTATTAGATTAACAAATTTGGGTATTAGGCAAGTCGGTAAAGGATTTAAAGAAGCAGGATCAAGCTTAGGACTTACAAAATTTTTAATACTAATCAAAATCGAAATTCCTTTATCTTTAAAGACCATAATGGCAGGAGTTAATCAAACATTGATGCTTGCATTATCGATGGTAGTTATTGCAGCTCTAATAGGTGCTGGGGGACTAGGTTTAACTGTATATATCGCCCTAGGAAGACTTGATGTTGGCTCTGCTGTTATTGGTGGAACAGGAATTGTAATTCTAGCAATTATCTTAGATAGGATTACACAAAAAATTATTAAATCACACTAAAGATTTTAATTTTTTAATATGTTTAGGAGTAATTTCGCAACATCCTCCAATAATTTTTGCTCCCTTACTCTTTAATTTTTTACAAATTTCAAGAAACTTTTTAGGAGTAAGATCTTTTCTTTTTCCAAGTTGCACCTTAGGATTATTTGAGTCCGGTTTCCAACCTGGGGGAATATGTTCAAAAGCATTAATTTTAAACCCGAATGGGACTTTAAGTTTTTTAGCGTCTTTAATCACTTCATTTAAATCCTCAAAAGAAACACAAGACGCCATAATTCCAATGGGTTTATGTTTTTGAACTTTTTTTGCAACAGTTATAAATTTTTCACCTGAGGGTAACAATCCTTTACTCCTAATGTGGATACCGACTAAAATTTTTTTCTTATATTCTTTAATAGCACTCAAACCCAATAAACACTCTTTCCAACTACTCATTACATCTAGATAAAAGAAATCCACATATGGATTGAGATATTTTGCCTGAGATCTAAAACTTTCTTTTATAAAATTAAGATCTTTTCCAAGATCAGCAAAATAAGTAAAATTTTGAGGTGGCAGACTTCCAGCAATCAAAATTTTTTTCTTAGAAATAGCTACAGCTTTTTTTGCCAGTTTTCCTGCTAGAACATTTAGATTTTTATATTCTTTTACTAAACCATTTTCGATGAGTCTTCTTTTTCTGCTACCAAAACTATTAGTTACTATAATTTCTGCTCCAGCTTTTATAAAATCTAAATGTGTTTTGACAACTGTCTTATGATATTTTCGATTATATAATGCTGAGGCTCCCCATAGAGTGCCGTGAGGTTTTACTCCACGGTTAAGGAGTTCCTGGCCCATACCCCCGTCTAAAATTCTTGTTTGTTGAAAAAAATTATTATCCAGAAACTTCAATTCCAAAAAAAGTAGATATTAAAATAATGATTGCAAAAATAGCGAACCACATAAACCACTGAGATGCTACTTTTACTAAAGAACCTTTATCGATACCCTTCCAAGGCATAAAAGTGTATGTTGCTAATGTAACTAAGATCAAAAATAAAAGTAAATTGGTTAAAGTCATTTATCTTTGATTCAACAACATTACTTCTCTTACTTCAGCACCCCTATATTTAGACAAAGGTCTTATAAGTTTATTTGAAGCATGTTGTTCCATGATGTGGGCGGACCAACCAGTAATACGAGACATTACAAATATTGGTGTATAGAAATCTATATCTATACCCATCATGTAATAAGTTGGACCACATGGAAAGTCTACATTCGGATGAATATTTTTTCGATCTAACATTACCTTTTCTAAAATTTCATACATTCTCGTATATTTTTCTTTTTTTAAAAGCTTTGCTACTTTAAACATATAGTGTTTCATTGTCGGCACTCTCGAGTCTCCGGTACGGTAAACTCTGTGCCCAAATCCCATTACTACCTTTTTTTTATTTAATGCATTTTCAATCCAAGCTTTTGCTTTTTCAGGTTTTCCAATCTCTTTCATCATATGCATTACCGCTTCATTAGCTCCACCATGTAATGGACCTTTTAAAGAGGCAATAGCTCCAGTTATTGCACCATGTAAATCAGATAAGCTGGATGTAATTGTTCTAGCTGTGAATGTCGAAACGTTGAAACTGTGCTCTGCGTATAATATTAACGAAATATCAAATGCTCTTACAATTTCTTTATCTGGAACTTTATTAAACATCATTTTAAAGAAATTTTCTGAAAAAGACAATTTTTTACTTGGAGCTATAATTGATTTACCTTTTCGTGTTCTAAAATAAGCAGCAACAGCTGTCGGTGTTTTAGCAAATATTCTCATTGCCTTTCTCATGTTTGCTTTAGGAGAATTATCTTTAGTGTCTTTATCTTCTAAGGCCATTAAACTTACACAAGTTCTGATTACATCCATAGGATGAGCGCTTCGAGGCATTTTTTTAATATCATTTAATATTTGTTTAGAAAGTTTTCTTTCCGATCTTTCTTGTTTGATAAATTTTTTTAGCTGACTTTTGTTAGGAAGTTCTCCGTTTAGCACTAAATATGCTACCTCTTCGAAATCACATTTATCGCATAGCTCTTGTACTGTGTAACCTCTATAAGTTAAGGCACTTAGTTCAGGAACTACATGCGAAATTGTAGTTTCATCAACAACTATTCCCAACAAACCTTTTTTAATTTCTTCACTCATTATTCGTGTCCTTCAGTAGAAAAATCTGTGATTTTCTTATCAGTCGTATTGTATTTCTCATATTCTACTAACTCGTACAACCTTTTTCTAGTCTGCATTTTGTCAATGATATTATTTTGATGGCCCTCTTTAAATATTGATTTAAGACCCAATTCAACATTCTGCATAGCGAGCCTCTGTGTTGTCACAGGATAAATAACTAGATTATAGCCTAAATTTTCTAACTGTGATCTATTTAATAATTTGGATTTCCCAAACTCTGTCATGTTAGCTAGCAAATAGCCTTTTGATATTTTTCTAACTTTTTCAAACTCCTTTTCATCTTTCATTGCTTCTGGAAAAATCATGTCAGCTCCAGCATCTTCATAAGATTTAATTCTATCTAATGTTTTATCTATACCTTCAACAGTATTTGCATCAGTCCTTACTATAATTAAAAAATTTTTGTCTTTTCTAGCATTAACTGATTCTTTAATCTTTTTTACCATTTCATCTTTTGAAATAAGTTCTTTGTTGTCTAAATGCCCACATCTTTTTTCAGCTATTTGATCTTCTATATGACAGCCAGATAAACCTTTTTCCTCAAAGGTTATTATTGTTTTTTTACAATCCTTAAATCCTGTATCTGCATCTACAATAGTGGGAAGGTCTGTTACCCTGGAAATTTGTTTAGCTCTGTAACTTACTTGATCTAACGTCGTTAACCCAATGTCTGGTAATCCTAGATCATTAGACATAACACCGCCTGAGATGTAAACTCCATCAAATCCAATTTCAGCAATAAGTTTTGCGCACAACGGATTATACGCACCCGGAAATCTAAGAAGCTTTTTTGATTGTAAACTTTTTACAAATTCTAATCTCTTTTCAGAACTATTCTTTTTTGTAAAATGCATCTGCAAAGTTTATATTAAAGAGAATAATAAAAATCAAAGGCTATTATTTAATAAGAATAAATATACCAGTTAATACTAATAAAAGTGCTAAAACGTATTCTATAATCTTTTTTGTTTTGATATCTCCAACAAATTTTCTTAATCCACTACCGAAAAGTGCCCATAAACTGATTGTTGGAAAACATATTACCGCTGCAGTAATAGTAACAAATGCAACCCCTATAAAAATATTTTCCTCAGTTGGAAAAAAACCTGATGCAACGGTGATCGCAATTGACCATGCTTTTGGATTTATAAATTGAAATAATGATGCCTCGTAAAATCTTAAAGGTCTTCCGGTTTCTTTTTGAACCATAGAAAATGAACCAATCATTTTCCACCCTAGATAAAGTAAATAAATAAAGCATAAGATCTTCATGTAAAATTGGATTTGAGGATAGATTAAAAATAAATTTGCTAAACCAAAACAAGTAAGACCAATTTGAAAAATATGACCTATTGGTATCCCAACTAAATGCGGCAAAGTTCTTATGAATCCAAATTTCATACCTGATGCTGTAAGCATTGCATTATTTGGGCCCGGGGTAAAAAACATTGTAAAATAAAAAGTTGCTAATGCTGAAAAGAGAGCAAAACTAATCATAAATATTTTTCAATAATTTTTTCAAAATTAACAAAATCAGAAATAAGCTCATCGTGTTTTATTTCTTTTTCAGTTTTTTCAGTATATCCATCTTTAACTAAGACAAATGGCAATTTAGCGTTGTGCGCAGACATGGCGTCTACCTCGCTATCTCCAACCATTAACGTTTTTTTTAAATTTCCTCCAATAATTTCAACAACATCTGTTAGATGTCTAGGATCGGGTTTGTTAAATGAAAAAGTATCTGAGCCAGCAACATATTCAAAGAATTTAAACAAACCAAGTTTTTTTAATAAGTCTATCGCAAGCTTCTCCTGTTTATTAGTACAAACTGCCATAGATATATTTTTATTTTTTGCCCATTCAAAAAAATCTATTGCACCTCTTAATGGAACGCTGCCTCTATCAATATTTTTTGAGTAAAAATCTATAAATTCTTTTGTCATTTCTTTTTTTGTTTGTTCATCTTTAATTTCCTCTTTAAAAGATCTTTGCATCATTACCCATGCACCTTTTCCTGCAAGTGACTTAATATCTTCTAGTTTTTTTTCAGAGTGACCAAACTTTCTCATTACGTGATTATGTGCAGCCATTAAATCTGGCGCTGTATTTACTATAGTTCCGTCTAGATCAAAAAGAATAGTGTATATTTGACTCATTTTTAAAGTATTAAAAAGAAATATTTTGTGACTTATTTCAGTTAAATTAATAATGTAAAGAAATTTTTAATGAATACAAATAATAAATTAAATAAAGCTAATTCATATAGGCTTTCACAAGAATTATTAAGAAATAAAGCTTTGAAGAAAGGTGTAAATTTAATTGCACCTGAAACAATATTTTTATCAAAAGATACCTTATTTGGAAAAAATGTAACCGTGGATCCTTATGTTGTAATTGGCCCGAGAGTCAAAATTGGAGACAACACTCATATAAAATCTTTTAGTCATCTTGAAGGAACTAAAATTGAAAATAATGTTTCAATAGGACCTTATGCAAGATTGAGGCAGGGGACCGTTTTGAAAAAAAATACAAAAATTGGAAATTTCGTAGAAACTAAAAAATCCTATATAAAGCAAAATTCAAAAGTAAATCATCTTTCATATATCGGCGATACCTCAATTGGAAAGAATTCAAATATTGGCGCAGGTACAATAACTTGTAACTATGATGGCATTAAAAAATCAAAAACAAAAATATCTGATAATGTTTTTATAGGATCTAATTCATCTTTAGTTGCCCCGGTAAATATTAATAAAAATAGTGTGGTTGGAGCTGGATCAGTGATTACAAAAAATGTGAAAAAGAAGTCGTTAGCAATTACTAGAGCTCCACAGCTTGAAATTAAAAATTACAAGAGAAAGAAAAAATAATGTGTGGAATTATTGGTATAGCTAGTAATAAACCTGTTTCGATAAATATAATTAACTCTCTAAAAAAATTAGAATATAGAGGTTATGACTCTGCAGGTTTAGCCACATTAAACAATAATTTAATTGATGAAAAAAAATGTTCAGGAAGAGTAGAAGAACTGGAAAAAATATTATTCAAAAATCCATCCAAAGGCAATATAGGTATAGGTCATGTAAGATGGGCTACCCATGGTGTACCCAATATTATTAATGCACATCCTCATTCTTCAGAAGAAGTCTCTGTAGTACACAACGGTATTATTGAAAATTCCGATGAACTAAAAAAAGATTTGGAAGCTCAAGGTTTTAAGTTCAAATCACAAACCGATACAGAAGTAATTACATTGTTAGTAACTCAGTTTTTAGAAAAATCAGAGCCTTTAGAAGCAGTATTTAAAACTTTAAAAAAATTGAAAGGTAGTTTTGCTTTGGGGATTATATTCAGAAATTTTACAGACATCATAGTTGGTGCTAGAAGAGGTAGCCCATTAGCCGTTGGTTATTCTAATGAAGAAAACTATTTAGGATCCGACTCTTACGCGTTAAAATCTATGACAAATAAAATTTCTTATTTAGAAGACGGAGAATTATGCATGTTAACAAAAAACGATGTTGCATTTTATGATTTAAATTTAAAGAAAATTAACAAAAAAATTTACACTGTGTCAGAAGATGAAAATATTTCTGATAAAGGCGATTACAAAAACTTTATGTCCAAAGAAATATTTGAACAAGCTAGTACAATTAAAAAATGCTTAAATGAATATACCGATAGTATTAAAAAAGATATTAATATTTATAATTTCCCAATAGAACCTAAAAAAATTGATAAAATAATTCTAATTGGATGTGGTACAGCATATCACTCATGCTTAGTTGCAAAATATTGGCTTGAAGAACTAACAACAATAGATGCAGAAATAGATATAGCCTCTGAATTTAGATATAGGAAATTGAAATTTAATAATAACAATCTATATATATTCGTTTCACAATCTGGCGAAACTGCCGATACGGCAGCTGCGTTAGATATATGTAAAAAAAATAAAGTAAAAACTTGTTCTATTGTTAATGTTGTAGAAAGCACGATTGCAAGAAATTCTGATTGGGTTTTACCTATTCATGCTGGCCCAGAAATTGGTGTTGCCTCTACAAAAGCTTTTCTAGGACAATTAATAGTTTTATATATTTTATCTTTAAAACTTTCTGTGACCAGAGGTGATATAGATAAGAATAAGTATAATGAAAACTTTTTAAATTTACAAAAACTTCCAGAGTCAATTAAAAATACTTTTAAATTAGAAAATGAAATTCAATTGATGGCCAAGGAATTTTTAGATGTGAAAGGTTCAATGTTTTTAGGAAGAGGAAACTCATTCCCAATTGCTCTTGAAGGAGCGCTAAAACTTAAGGAACTTTCATATTTGCATGCAGAGGGTTATCCTGCAGGAGAGATGAAGCATGGGCCTTTAGCTCTAATTGAAGAAGGCCTGCCAGTAATAGTGATTGCACCAAAAGATAAATATTATGAAAAAACTTTATCTAATACTCAAGAAGTCATAGCTAGAGGTGGAAAAATTTTGTTTATCACTGATAATGATAAAAAATTATTAAGCACCAATATAAGATTTAGGCTGAGAGTCCCTAGAGTAGATGATTTTCTCTCACCATTATTACTTACTATACCATTGCAGTTATTAGCTTACCATGTGGCGTTATTAAAAAATTGTGATATTGATAAACCTAGAAATTTAGCAAAATCTGTTACTGTAGAATAAGTTAATTTTATTAAAGTAAGCAATATTAGATCATGAAAGAAAAATACCAAGCAATGATTTTATCCTGTATAGACCCAAGATTTCAACCAATTGTATTTAATTACTTAAAAAAAAAAAAATTAACAGGAAAATACAGCTCTTTTACAATTGCAGGAGCTGCTATAGGAGTTACTGCATCTAAATTCAAAAAATGGCATAAAACTTTTTGGGAAAATTTTGATATTTCTATTAAACTTCACAAAATAAAAAAACTTATCATTATAAATCATAGAGATTGCGGAGCTGCAAAAATTATAAATAAGAATAAAGATTTTAACAAAATTAATGAAACTAAAGTTCACAAACAGTCCTTTAAAAAAATTAAAAAAATTTTAAAAAAAAAGTATCCAAAGTTAAAAACTGAACTAATTTTAATCTCACTAAATAAAAAAGTTGAGAAATTTAATTAATATAAAAGCAGTAAAGTTTATTTTTTTTTAAATTATTTACAGGAATTTTTTTTCCTTTGTTCTTAAATTTTCTAAAAGATGAAATTTTTGTTTTACTATTTAACCATAAAAATATCTTTTCTGAATTGTTAATTATATTTAAACCTAAAGTAATTCTTTTAAAATCTTTTCTAATAACTGATTTTGTAATAAATTTTTCTTTTAGTTCTTTAGAATCAGGGAAAATTGAAGCTATATGCCCATCATACCCCATTCCAAGAAGAAATATGTCAAATTTAACTTTTTTTGATTTAAAATATTTCTTTAAAGTGCTTTCATAACTTAATGCACTTTTTGCTACACTATTTTTGTTTGTTTGGATTGGAAAATAATTTTTTTCGCTAATATTAATTTTATCTAATAATAAATCTTTAACAAGTTTATAATTTGAATTTTTTGACCTTTTTGAAACAAATCTTTCATCTCCCCAAAATAAATCAACGTAAGACCATTCTATATTAGATTGTGAAAGTTTTTTATATAATCTTTTAGGGCTTGAACCACCAGTTAAAACAAAACTTAACCTCTTATTTCTTTTCCTTTTTTTTATAATTTCTTTTTTAATAATTTGAATGAAATGATTTATTAATGAATTTTCATTTTTTTTTTTAATATTTCTCATATAATCTTTAATTTAGTGTAAATTCTCACTTGGAAAATTATTAATTGCATTATATATATACCATAAGTTGAATATGAAAAAATGGAGTTTAAATAGTTGGACTAAATTGCCTGCTAAACACTTGCCTGTTTATCAGGACAAGGAAGAACTTGATTTAGTTTTGAGTAAAATAAAAAAATATCCCCCATTGGTGTTTGCAGGAGAGTCAAGATCACTTAAAAAAGCATTAGCTGATGTTGTTGAAGGCAAAGCTTTTTTATTACAAGGTGGTGATTGCGCTGAAAGTTTTGCAGAATTCCACCCAGATAATATAAGAGATACATTTAAAGTTCTTTTACAAATGTCACTAGTTCTTACAGCATCGGCTTCAATGCCAGTTGTAAAAGTTGGAAGAATTGCTGGTCAATTTTCAAAACCAAGAAGTGCACCTATAGAGAAAAAAGATGGTAAAGAATTACCAAGCTATTTAGGTGATAATATTAATGGTATGGAATTCACTGAAAAAGCTAGGATACCAGATGCTAAAAGGTTATTTAGAGCATACTCTCAATCCGCATCAACTTTAAATTTACTTAGAGCTTTTTCACAAGGTGGATTTGCCGACTTAAGACAAGTTCATTTGTGGAATTTAGGATTTATAAAAGACAAAACTAAAGGGAAATATAAAGAAATAGAAGACAAGATTAGCGATGCCCTTGCATTTATGGAAGCGTGCGGAATTAATTCTGATAATAATCGAAGATTAAGGTCAGTGAATTTTTATACCTCTCACGAGGCTTTACTCTTACCTTTCGAAGAGTCTATGACAAGAGTAGACTCAACTACAGGTGAATATCATGATACTTCGGCGCATTTTGTTTGGATAGGGGATAGAACTAGGCAACCTGACGGAGCACATGTAGAGTTTTGTAGAGGAATTAAAAACCCAATTGGTCTTAAATGTGGACCTACGCTTAAACCAGATGAACTTGTGAAGCTTTGTAATATTTTAAATCCAGATAACGAACCAGGTAGGATGACATTAATATCAAGATTCGGTGCAGATAATGTGGAAAAATATTTACCTCAACTCATAAAAACAATTAAGAAAGAAGGTTTAAAGGTAGTTTGGTCCTGTGATCCTATGCACGGAAATACAATTAAAGCAGCTACAGGATTTAAAACAAGAACTTTTGATAGTATTCTTAAAGAGGTTAAAAATTTTTTTGCAGTAAGCCAAGCGGAAGGAAGTTACGCTGGAGGCTTGCACGTTGAAATGACTGGTCAAGATGTGACAGAGTGTACTGGCGGAGCTCAAAAAATATCTGAAAACGATCTATCTAATAGATATAGGACTCATTGTGATCCTAGATTAAATGCAGACCAAGCTTTAGAATTAGCCTTCTTAATTTCTGAGGAAATTAAGAAAAATTCAAAAATATCAAACAAAATTATTCAAGCCGCGTCTTAATAATTATTGTAATTATTAAGACCAAACCTTAAAAGAGAGGTAAGGTACTAGTTATGGATATAAAAAAAAGAGCAAAAATAATTATCGAATGGATTAATAACTATTGTGATTCGGCTACTTATAAACCAGAGTCATTAATTGTTGGAATTTCGGGCGGAATTGACTCTTCAGTAGTTAGTACTTTATGCGCAAATACTGGTAGAAAAACTATTGTGTTAACAATGCCAATTAAACAAATAAAGTCACAACATGACTTAAGTCTCTCACATGCTAAATGGTTAAAACAAAAGTACAACAATGTTGAACACCATTTATTAGAGATGGATAAAATATTCACTTCTTTTTCTCAGGTTCTGAACAAATTCGATAATGAGCATGGATATGCAAACTCAAGAGCCAGATTGAGAATGGCAACTTTATATCAAGTAGCAGCAGCTAATAATGGAATAGTTGTTGGCACAGGTAATAAAGTCGAAGATTTTGGTGTTGGTTTTTATACTAAATATGGTGATGGCGGAGTTGATATTTCCCCGATAGCTGACTGCACCAAAACACAAGTTTGGGAGCTTGGTAGACATCTTGGAATATCTGAAGATATTATAAACACACCTCCAACAGATGGTTTATGGGATGATGGCAGAAACGATGTTCAACAACTTGGAATGAGTTATGAAGATCTTGAAAAAGCTATGGTTGATAAAAATGATCCAAACTATCAAAAATATTTAAAAATAAGAGAAAAAAACTTACACAAAATGAATCCAATACCAGTTTGCAAATTTAATGAGTAATCTTCAATTAACTAATTCACTTACAAGAAAAAAAGAAGTTTTTAAGCCAATAAACCCTAAAAAAGTTTCTTTATATGCTTGCGGTCCAACAGTTTACGATAGCCCACATGTCGGTAATGCTCGAAGTTTAGTTGTATTTGATGTTTTGTATCGAGTATTAAAAATACTTTATGGTTCTAACGTTATTTACGTAAGAAATATTACTGATGTAGATGATAAAATTATTGAAGCATCCTTGAAAAAAAAAATTAGCATTGAGGAGATTACAAGTAAAGTAACAAAAATTTTTCATGATAACTGCAAAAGCCTTAATTGTTTAAAACCTTCGGTTGAACCTAAGGCTACTGAGCATATAAAAGGAATGATAGAAATGACATCTTCATTAATTTCAAAAGGAAACGCTTACGAAAATGAAGGGCATGTGTATTTTTCCGTAAGCTCATTTAAAAGTTATGGAAAATTATCTAATAAAAATTTAGATGAGTTAAAAGCAGGGACTAGAGTAGAAATCTCTAATTTAAAAAAAAACCCAATGGATTTCGTTTTGTGGAAACCTTCTGGAAGTAATGATCCAGGTTGGGAGTCACCTTGGGGTAGAGGAAGACCTGGATGGCATTTAGAGTGTTCAGTTATGAGTGAAAAATATCTAGGTAAAAATTTTGATATTCATGGTGGTGGTTTAGATTTAATTTTTCCACATCATGAAAATGAGATAGCTCAATCATGTTGCAACAATAATACAAAAAATTTTGCTAATTATTGGGTCCACAATGGATTTGTAACAATAAACAAAGAAAAAATGTCAAAATCTCTTGGCAATATTATATCTATATCAGACGCTGTAAAAAAATACTCTGGTCAGGTAGTCAGATTAGCTCTTTTAAGCTCACACTATAGTCAACCCCTTGATTGGAATGATGAACTCTTAAAAAGCCAAGAAGGAGTTCTAAATAAATGGTACAAACTTTATACCGACGAAAAAAATAATTTAACTACGATAGATGAAATACTATTGGACGACTTAAATACTCCTGGGTATATTGCAAAAATACACGAATTATATAATGCTGCAAGCAAAGGCAATGATTCAAAAAAAATTAAATTTAATCAAGCCTGTAAACTTTTAGGTCTATTTAGTATTAGTAGAAAAGAATGGGAGAGCTTTAAAAAAAATAAAATAAGTTTATCTGAAAGCTATATAATGAAAAAAATTGAAGAAAGAACTAAAGCTAAAAACAATGGTGACTTTTTACTTGCTGATAAAATAAGAGAGGAATTATTTTCAAAAGGAATATTAATTGAAGATCAAAAAGGAAAAACAATTTGGAAAGTAAAATGAATAAAGATAAAATTTACATTTTTGATACAACCTTAAGAGATGGAGCACAAACAGAGGGAGTTGATTTTACTATTGAAGATAAAAATAAAATATCCACAGTCTTATCTAATATTGGTGTAGATTATATTGAAGGAGGTTGGCCAGGCGCAAATCCTGTTGATACTAAATTTTTTTCAAAACCACCAAAAATGAAAAATACTTTGTTTACTGCATTTGGAATGACAAAAAAAACGGGAAGAAGCGCAGATAACGATCCAGGTTTAGCATCATTAATCAACGCTAACACCCCTGCTGTTTGTGTAGTTGGTAAATCTTGGGATTTTCATGTGAAAGTTGCCTTAGGAATTAAAAATGAGGAAAATTTAGAAAATATAAGGGAAACAGCTAAGCATTTCGTGAAAAATAAAAAAGAGTTCTTGTTTGATGCAGAACATTTTTTTGATGGATACAAATCTAACCCACAATATGCATTAAACTGTCTTCAACAAGCATACGACAATGGTGCTAGATGGGTAGTCTTATGTGATACGAATGGGGGCACCCTTCCAAACGAGATTAGAGAAATAGTTACACAAGTTACTAAAATTATACCTGGTAAAAATCTGGGAATACATGCACACAATGATACTGAAAATGCTGTAGCAAATTCTTTAGCCGCAGTTGAATGTGGCGCTAGGCAAATACAAGGAACAATCAACGGTTTAGGAGAAAGATGTGGCAATGCAAATTTAATGTCAATTATACCTAACTTATCTTTAAAAAAATCTTTTAGCGATAAATATGAAATTAATGTTAAAAAAGAAAAATTATCATCTTTAACCGAATGCTCAAGATTACTTGATGAGATCTTAAATAGGAAACCAAATAAAAACATGGCATATGTCGGAGCATCTGCGTTCTCACACAAAGGAGGCTTACATGTTTCTGCCGTAAAAAAAGATCCAAAAACATATGAACATATTGATCCTAAAGTTATAGGAAATCACAGAAATATAATTATCTCAAATCAGTCTGGAAGATCTAATATTTTATCAAGACTTGAGAAATATGGAGTAAAAATTAATTCAAAAGACCCAAATGTTCAAAAAATTTTAGATGAAGTCAAAGATAGAGAATTTAGTGGTTATTCGTATGATGGAGCAGACGCCTCATTTGAATTATTAGCTAATAGATTACTAGGTAAAGTCCCCGAGTACTTGAAAGTTAAAAGTTATGACGTAAATGTTTCTAAGTCTGAAAAAATCCAAACAAAAGCAAAAGTAATATTTGTGATAGACAACAAAGAAATTGAATGTCATGGGGAAGGTAATGGACCAGTGAATGCATTGGATAATGCAATAAGATCAAATTTTAAAAAAGTAACAAAATATTATAATTTTTTTTCAGACTTGAAGCTTCTTGATTATAAAGTAAGAATTTTAAATACAGGTACAGAAGCGACTACGAGGGTGCTCATAGAAAGCACAGATAAATCAGGTATTAGTTGGTTTACTGTCGGAGTTTCACCAAATATTATCGAAGCTTCATTTAAAGCTTTGATAGATAGTTTAGACTATAAGCTTTATAAAGAAAAAGCTCCTGCTAATATAAATGAACAATAAATTCGGTTTTATTCTTGTTAAACCACAATTAGGTGAGAATATTGGAGCGTGTGCACGTTCTATGAAAAATTTTGGGTTTACTAATTTGAATATTGTTTCACCAAAATTTATTTTTCCAAATCATAAAACTAAAGCAACCTCAGTTGGAGCTTATGATGTGATTGATAATGCAAAAGTTTTCAATAATACAGAAGAAGCAGTTGAAAAATTTGACATTATAATTTCATTTAGTGCAAGAAAGAGAGATATCAATAAAAAACATATAACAATGTCAGACTTTTATAAAATATTAAATTCAAAAAAAAGTAGTAAATTCGGTCTGATGTTTGGCCCAGAGGCCTCTGGTCTATCAAACAAAGATTTGTCATACTCCAATTTTATTTTACAAATTCCTACATCAAAAAAATTTAAATCATTAAACTTATCTCATTCTGTCACTATAATTTGTTTTGAAATATTTAGGTTTTTGAAAAAAAATTTATTTAACAAAAAAGGAAAAAAAATGAAAGTATCGTCAAAGTCTAATATTATTTCATTAATTAATCACTTGACCAAACTCCTTGAAAGGAAAGAATTCTTTAATCCAAAAGAAAAAAAACGGTCAATGTTACTTAATATAAATAATCTATTTTATAGATTAGAGCCAAATGATAAAGAATTAAGGATATTAGCAAGTATTATAAGCTGTTTGAGTAAAAATAATTAATAAAACCATAATTGACAAATAGAGATGAAACCTTATAAACACTTCAAATAAATATGACAAAAAGACTTAAATCTAAGCATAAAGTTGATAGAAGATTGAAAGCTAATTTGTGGGGAAGACCAAAAAGCCCTTTCAATTCTAGAGCTTACCCTCCAGGGCAACACGGTCAAAACAAAAAAGGTAAACCAACTGATTACGGTATTCAGCTTCAAGCAAAACAAAAACTTAAAGCATACTACGGAAATATAAACGAGAGACAATTTAGAAATATTTATAGAAAAGCTTTGTCAAAAAAAGGGGATACAACTGAAAATTTAATTGCTTTATTAGAGAGCAGATTAGATACAATTGTATACAGAGCTAAATTAGCTCCCACAGTTTTTTCTGCAAGGCAAATGATAAACCATGGACACATTAAAGTTAATAAGAAAAAAGTTAACATATCTAGTTATAGTGTTAAGGAAACGGATTTAATAGAAGTTAGAGAGAAATCAAAAAAAATTGTAATGATAGAAGGATCTCTACAAAGTAAGGAGAGAGATGTTCCTGAGTATATACAAACTGATAATAAGAATAAGACTGTTAAATTAGTAAGAATTCCGAAATTTTCAGAGGTTCCTTATCCAATCGTTATGGAGCCAAATCTAGTTATTGAATATTATTCAAGATAAATTTAATATTTTTTTTAGTGAAAAAAATATCAATTATTAAAGAGAATTATTATTCAATATTCTTAATCTTGTATCTTCTTGTAGGTATTTTTGTTTCAATGAATGTAGGTATCACACATGATGAGCCTCACAGTAACTGGGTTTGGGAATTAAACAAAAAAAAATTATCAAATTTATTTCTTTCAACAAATTACGATATTAATTACTTAAATACGTATCACGGATATTATGGTGTTGGACAATATTTTATTTCAGAACCAATTGAAATTTTATTCTCTTTATTCTTTAATCATGATAATGTTAATCAAGAAGGTAGAATTTTACTTTTTAAACATCCAACTGTATTTTTTTTTTATTTTATTTCTGGAATTTTTTTTAGAAAATTAATTTTTTTATCAGTAAAAAATAAAAACTTTGCAAATTTGAGCACAATACTATTTTTAACATACCCTTATATTCTTGGGCATAGTTTTTTTAATGTAAAAGATATTCCTTTTATGTCTATTTGGGTTTTATGTACTTATTATTTAATCAAAAACTTAAATAATTTCTTCAATAAAAATTCATTTAAAATAAAAGATTTGCTTATATTATCCGTATCTACATCTTTTTTATTATCGATTAGAATTAATGGTATAATTATCTTTTTAGAATATCTTATATTTTTAATTTTTTATTTAAATGTATTTAAAATAAATTTTTTAAGTTTTGTTATTAAAATAAAAAAAGAATTATTCTTATTCATAACTACTTTTTTTATAACAACTTATTTGCTCCACCCAAATTTTTGGGATGATCCTAAAAAATTTGTAGATGCAATAATTTTTTTTAGTCAACATACCCAAACAGTTTGCACAGTTACTCTTGGCGAATGTATGCCCACCCAGGATTTACCATCGAGCTATATTTTTATTTGGTTAATGTTTAAATTACCAATTTTGATATTATTCGGCTTAATTCTTTTTCCTATATTAGAAAAAAAACTATTCTTAAATAAAAATAATATTCTGATTTTAGGTTCTTTAACAGTAACTGTTTTGTCAATAATTTTGATGTTTAGTATATTTAAGATTAATCTTTATGATGAAATTAGACAAATTTTATTTCTAATTCCCTTAATTTTTATCATATCACTAACACTGCTATTTAATTTTAAAAAAAGATTATCAAATTATTTAGTGAGCATTTTTATAATTTTTTTTGCTATACAGAATGTTCAAATTTTTCCCTACAATTATCTGTGGTTAAACAACTTCAATATATTGATAAATGTAAATAAAAATTTTGAACTAGATTACTGGGGTGTTTCAACAAAAAACATTGCAAACTTTTTAAACAATGAAAGCACTGATGAAACAATTTGCATTATATCAAATAGAAATAATGGAATTAAATATTTTACATCTAATCAAAGTAAATGTTTTAAACCTTTTAAAACATTACACCAAAAAAACGAGAGACCTTTTTATGTTGCTTTAACTGAGCGTGCGTTGAAAAAGGGAATACCTAATGGTTGTAGTATTATTAATGAAGAAAAGATAAAATTGAATTTTTCAAAAGAGGAAATTATTTTAGCAAAAATTTACAAATGTATTTAATTATTAAGTTCTAATTCTTTTTTTATTTTGATAACAAAATTTCTTAAAAGTTCTCTCTCTTCCTCATCAAGATAATTCTCTTTTTCGTTTGCTTTTTTGATTTCTTTCTTCAAAGATGTAACTAATTCCTTTCTTCCTTCTTTTGTCGAAAAAAAATTAATTTTTTTATTAAGATTATTTAAATGTTTGCCAATTGTGAACTCAAAGAGTATGATTATTGCCAAAACAAAAATTACTACCTTGTAAATATAATTTCTCACCTAATTAAGTTTTTACTTTCTAGTAATTTTTTTAACTCTCCAGTTTCAAACATTTCTTTTACGATATCACAGCCACCTACAAATTTTCCCTTGATATACAATTGAGGTATAGTTGGCCAGTCACTGAAATCCTTTATGCCCTGTCTTAATTCTTCACTTTCTAAAACATTTACTCCTTTGAACTCAACATTTAAATGTTTTAAAACATTTGAAACAGCCATTGAAAAACCACATTGAGGCGAATCAGGCGTCCCTTTCATAAAGAGACATATTTCATTTTCATTAATATATTTATTTATATTCGTTTTTACATCCATTATTTAGTTTCAGTAGTGATTGATAAAGCGTGAAGTTCATTTCCCATTTTTCCTTTTAACGATTTATAAACTAATTTATGTTGTTCAATCTTATTTAAATTATTAAAAATTTTAGATCTAATAATCGCTGAATAATGATTATTGTCCCCCATTAAATCTTTAATTTCTATTGAGGCATCTGGAATAGACTCCTTAATAAGTTTTTTAATTTCCTCAATTGGTAAAGGCATTAATAATTATTATACCATTGATTGTTAATTTTACATAGGTCATTTATGTCTAGTTTCATTTCGCCTTCAATTTCAAAATATTTTTTTTGTGTCGATCCAATAATTTCATAAAAAATATTGTTGTTTTTTAGATATTTTTGAACCTTGTCAAGGTTTTCATTTTTCACTTCTAGAATATACCTGCTCTGATCTTCTCCAAAAAAATATTCTGTTGGATTTCTTAATTTTCTAGGTTTACTAATCTTAAGACCTAATTTTGCACTCATTGCCATTTCACTCAAGCTTGTTATAAGCCCACCACTTGAAACATCATGAGCAGACCTAATTAAATTTTTATTAATCAAATTTAGAACTGTTTCTCCATTATTTTTTTCATTTAAAAGATTTACCTCAGGTGGTCTTCCTTCACTTATTGAATAATTTTCTTTTAAAAAACAACTCTGACCTAGATGACCAAATGTTTTACCAATTAAAATTAAATTATTTTTTTCTTCTTTTAGATGATGACTCAAATAAGTATTGAGATTATTTATTAATCCTACACCTCCAATTACTGGTGTAGGAAATATATTCTTTTTGTTTGTTCCGTTGTAAAATGAAACATTTCCAGAAACAACTGGGTAATTTAAATATTCACATGCCTCTTTTATACCCTCTAGACATTCTGCAAATTCACCCATGATTTTTTCATTTTCTGGATTACCAAAATTTAAACAATTTGTTATAGCGAGGGGTTTTGCTCCTACTGAAATTAAATTTCTCCAATTTTCACAGACTATCTGCTTACCACCAGTGATAGGATGTGAATTACAATAATTAGCTGAAGAGTCTACAGACACGGCAATTGCTTTATCTTTGTTATGAATTCTTATAATTGCTGCATCTGACCCAGATTTTAGCAAAGTATCACACATTACCATTTGATCATATTGGCTGGTAACCCAATCTTTGTTAGAATAATTTGGAGAAGATAAAATTTTAATCAAACCTTCTTCTAAACTTATCTTTTTTAATTTTTTAATATCAATTTCTTTTTTAGGAAGTTTTTTTCTAATCCATTTTCTATCATAAACTGGCGCCTTAGATGATAAAGCCTCAATTGGAATTTCTCCCTTGATTTCATCATTGAATTTTAAAACTAAATTTTTAGTGTCAGTTGTTTTTCCAATTACAACAAAATCTAAATCCCATTTTTTAAAAATTTTTCTTGCATATTCTTCTTTATTATCCTCTAAAATTATAAGCATTCTCTCTTGACTTTCTGATAACATCATCTCGTAAGGAGTCATATTTTCCTCTCTACAGGGAACTTTTTCTAAATCTAATTCTATACCCAGTGAACCTTTGGATGCCATTTCAACGCTAGAGGAAGTTAATCCTGCAGCACCCATATCTTGAATAGCAATAATTGATTCATCTTTCATAAGTTCTAGACATGCTTCCAATAACAACTTCTCAGTAAATGGATCGCCGACCTGCACAGTTGGTTTTTTTTCCTCAGAACTTTCATCAAATTCTGCTGAGGCCATCGAGGCCCCGTGTATACCATCACGTCCAGTTTTTGAACCTACATAGACGACAGCTTTATTCACCCCTTTGGCTTTGGAATAAAAAATTTTATTTTTTTTTGCATGGCCAACAGCCATTGCGTTAACTAGAATATTTTCATTATAAGTTTCAGAGAATTTTGTTTCACCCGCAACTGTTGGAATACCAATACAATTTCCATATCCACCAATGCCAGATACAACACCATTTAATAAGCTTTTAGTTTTAGGATGGGCAGGTGTGCCGAAATGAATTGAATTTAATAAAGCAATTGGCCTGGCTCCCATTGTAAAAACATCCCTAAGAATTCCACCTACACCTGTCGCTGCGCCTTGATATGGTTCAATATATGATGGATGGTTGTGACTCTCAATTTTAAAGATTATTGCGTCATCATCACCAATATCAACAACTCCTGCATTTTCACCTGGACCTTGAATTACCTGTTTTCCCTTAGTTGGTAATTTTTTTAAATGTTTTCTTGATGACTTATAAGAACAATGTTCATTCCACATTGCTGAAAAGATACCAAGTTCAAGAAAATTCGGATCTCTCTTAAGTAATTTTTGAATATTTTTATATTCATCTTTTTTTAAACCATGATTTTCTATGACTTTGTCAGTAATATTCATTTTTTATTTCAACAAACTTGAGAAAAGACTACATCCATCTGTATTTGAAATATTATTATCTATCATTCTTTCAGGGTGAGGCATCATTCCTAAAATATTTTTTTTCGAATTATAAATTCCAGCAATATTTTCTAAAGCCCCATTTGGGTTTGTCTCATCACTTACTTCCCCAATCTGATCACAATATTGAAATGCAATCAAATTATCATTCTTTAATTCATCAAGATGTTTGCTATCAGTAAAATAATTTCCCTCATTATGAGCAATATTTATATTTAAAATTTGATTTTTTTTATAATTTAATGAAAACCTTGTTTTATTATTCACAACTTTTATAAAAACATCTCTATTTATAAATTTTAAGTTTTTATTTCTTTGCAACGTTCCTTTTAACAATCCTGTTTCTGTTAAAATCTGAAATCCATTACATATACCTAAAACCAAACAACCGCCATTAGCCGCTTTTATTACCTCATCTATAATCAATGATTTTCCTGCTATAGCACCTGATCTTAAATAATCTCCGTATGAAAACCCTCCCGGTATGACAATGAGATCTGACTTGGGTAAAACAGTTTCTTTATGCCAAACCATTTCGTTCTTAAATTGCATTTTTTCTAAAGCAACTGTTATATCTCTGTCACAATTAGAACCTGGAAAAACTATTACAGATGATCTCATTTTAATTTATTAATTTTGTAATCTTCTATGATTAAGTTAGCTAACAATTTTTCACACATCTCTACAATTAAATTTTCTGCTTTTTTTGAGTCATTTTCGTCAATATCTATTTCAAAAAATTTTCCTTGCCTTATACTTTTGAGATTTGTCATACCCAAATTTGATAATGTATTCTGGACAACTTTACCTTGGGGATCTAATACGTCTTTCTTAAGAGTAATTGTGACTGAATATTTCAATTTATTTTTTTTTGAATTTTATTGGAATTGTTTTTCCAAAATTTACTTCACTAATATTTGTTTCTTCAGGCATAATTCCTAATCTTCTTGCTACTTCTTGATAAGCTTGAATGATATTTCCTAAATCTTTTCTAAATCTATCTTTGTCTAATTTTTTTTCAGTTTTAGCATCCCATAACCTGCATGTATCGGGACTGATTTCATCCGCTAATACTATTTCTCTCATTTCTGTATCTTTATTCCATGCTTTACCGTACTCTAGTTTAAAATCTACGAGCTTGATACCGATTGCTCTAAACATTCCAGTTAGCAAGTCATTAATTCGTCGGGTCATGTTGTCTATGATCTCTATTTCTTTTTTTGAAGCCCAGCCAAAAGTATAAATATGCTCTTTAGAAATTAGTGGGTCACTTAACTCATCTTTTTTATAACAGTACTCCAATAAAGGATTTTCTAATTGAGTCCCATCTGGTATGCCTAATCTTTTTGTTAATGATCCAGTGGCTATATTACGTACAATAAATTCAATGGGAAATATTTCAGCTTTTTTAATAAGCTGTTCTCTCATGTTTAATCTTTTTACAAGATGTGTCTTTACTCCACATTGAGACAAATTTGTCAAAATATGTTCAGATATCCTATTATTGAGCACTCCCTTCCCCTCAACTTTTGCTTTTTTTAAATTATTGAATGCGGTCGCATCATCTTTAAAATGCTGAATGACTAAATTTTTGTCTTTAGTCTCATAAATTATTTTTGCTTTACCCTCGTATAACTTATTGCCTTTATTCATTAGATTACTTTTGTTTCAGACTTCTACTAAAAATTATATTAATTTTTTTAGTATGATAACTAAAATTAAATAATTTTTTAAGTTTATTAACAGGTATTTTGTTGGTGATTTTTTTATCTAGGATAATATTGCTTAAAAAAGAGGAATTTTCTTTCCAAGCTTTCATAGCGTTTTTCTGAACTAATTTATACGCTTGTTCCCTAGAAAAACCAGCATCAGTTAATTCCAGTAAAACTCTTTGAGAAAAAAATATTCCATTAGTTATATTTAAATTACTCACCATTTTTTTTGGGTAAACATTCAAATTCTTAATAATATTGTTTAGTCTAGCCAACGCAAAGTCTAGAGCAATTGTTGCATCTGGGCCAATATTTCTTTCTACTGCTGAATGAGAAATATCTCTCTCATGCCATAGAGCAATATTTTCTAGAGCAGGCACAACACAAGATCTAATCAATCTAGCTAAACCCGTTAAATTTTCACTTAATATTGGATTTTTTTTGTGAGGCATTGCAGAAGAACCTTTTTGTTTTTTTCCAAAAAATTCTTCAACCTCTAATACTTCAGTTCTCTGAAGATGTCTAATTTCAGTTGCAAATCTCTCAATTGAACTAGCGATAATTCCAAGTGTAGAAAAAAATTGTGCATGTCTATCTCTAGGAATAACTTGTGTAGAAATAGGCTCTACATTAAGTTTAAGTTTTTTTGCCACATGTTTTTCAACTGAAGGATCTATATTTGCAAAAGTTCCAACTGCACCAGAAATTGCGCATGTTGAAATTTCTTTAATTGAGTCATTTAGTCTTTTTTTATTCCTAATGAATTCTTGATAGAAGGTTAACATTTTAAGACCAAAAGTTGTTGGTTCTGCATGAATACCGTGACTACGTCCGATGCATAAAGTATATTTATGTTTTATAGCTTGGCGTTTAATAGAAACGAGTAATTGATTGATATCATTTAATAAAATTTCACCAGATTTTTTTAATTGAAAATTAAAACACGTATCTAAAACATCAGACGAGGTCATACCTTTATGTAGATATCTACCTTCTTTTCCAACTTTTTCATTTATTGAAGTTAAAAAAGCTATCACATCGTGTTTAACTTTATCTTCAATTTGAGAAATTCTTTTGACATTAATTTTTGCCTTGGATTTTACTTTTTGAGAAACTCCTTTTGGAATAATTTTTAGTTTTTCCATAGCTTCAGCTGCAGCTAATTCAATATCTAACCATATTGAATACTTATTCTTATCTTCCCAAATTTCTTTAATTTCTTTTCTAGAATATCTATCTATCATTAATTTTTTGATAAAGTAAAAATTTCACAACCTTCTTTAGTTACACCTATAGTATGTTCAAATTGTGCAGATAAAGATTTATCTTTAGTTACGGCTGTCCAACCATCATTTAATGTTTTTGTTTCATATTTTCCAAGATTAATCATAGGTTCAACTGTGAAAATCATTCCAGCTTTTATTTTCTCACCAGTACCTTTTTTTCCATAATGAAGAACATTAGGATCTTTATGAAATTGTTTTCCAATACCATGTCCGCAAAAATCTTGTACAACTGAAAATCCTTCAGCTTCAACGTGATTTTGAATTACGGCCCCGATATCTCCTAAAAAAACATCTTCTTTAATAATTTTAATGGCCTCCATCATAGCATTGTAAGTTGTTTGAACTAATTTTTTTGCTTTTATTGAAACTTCTCCTATTTCGAATGTTCTACTTGTATCTCCATGCCAGCCATCTTTTAAAGCAGTTACATCCACATTAACAATATCTCCGTCTTTTAAAACTTTGTCAGAAGGTATTCCATGACAAACAATATGATTAGTAGAGGTGCAACAAGATTTTGGAAAACCTCTGTAAAAAAGAGGTGCGGAGTATGCACCATGGTCATTTAGGTATTCATAACATAATTTATCAATTTTGTTAGTTTTAATTCCGGGTTTAATAATTTTAAAAACTTCGTCTAATGCTCCTGCAGCTATTAGTCCAGCAACTTTGGTTTTCTCGAAAGACTCTTTATAATCGTTGATCATTATTTTTTAAATTGTATTTCACGATTTAGTTTTATTCCTTTTGTTGTAAATTTACAATCATAGCAAAGTATTTTTAGATTTTTTTTAACAGCTTTTAGAAGTAATTCACAATAATCAGGATCTATATCTTTAGCTAATTCAAACTTGCGACAATCACTTCTTTGAATTACAAAAAAAAGATAAATTTCATAACCCTTCTTTTTTGCTTTCAGTAATTCTTGTATGTGCTTTAAACCTCTTGAAGTAATTGCGTCAGGAAATTCAGCGATCTCTTTCTGTCTAGACAAAGTAACATTTTTAACCTCAATAAACGTTTTTTTGTATTTTTCCGTGATTAAGAAATCGAATCTAGTATTTTTACCAAATTTTACTTCTTGTTGAATGTTATCTAAATTTTTAAAATTTTTAATTGTCCTTTTAATTAAAGCGTCGAAAACTATTTTATTTGTTAAATGAGTGTTAATACCAACTTTTGTTTTTTGATCCTCAATAATTTGTAGAGTATACTTAAGCTTTCTTTTCGGATTATCAGATTTGCTTAACCAAACATTACTACCTTTTTTCATCAACCCCATCATAGAACCTGTATTAGGACAATGAGCTACAACTTTTTCGTTACCAATTTTAACATCTACAAAAAAACGTTTATATCTTTTTACAAATTCTCCTGCTATTAATGTTTCATTAAATTTCATGTATAATTAATAATCTATGAGGAAAAAAAATAAAGTAAATGCAGCAATTTTAATAATTGGAAACGAAATCCTATCTGGGAGAACTCAGGATAAAAATATTGCGTTTTTAAGTAATTGGTTAAATATAAATTGTGGAATAACTGTTTTAGAGGTGAGAATAATACCTGACGTTGAAAAAACTATAGTCAAAAATGTAAAACTGTTATCAAAAGAGTTTAATTATGTTTTTACTACTGGAGGTATAGGACCGACCCATGACGACATAACAGCAAAATCTATAGCTAAAGCATTTAAAGTTAAATACGAATATCATGATGAGGCATATAAGATTCTTGAGAATTATTATGGTAAAGAAAAATTTAATGATGGAAGAAAAAAAATGGCTAAGATGCCGAAAGTTGCAAAATTAATTTATAATCCTTCTAGTGCTGCTCCTGGGTTTATTACTAAAAATGTTTTCTCGCTTCCTGGCGTACCATCAATCTTGAACTCAATGATAGAAAATTGCAAAAAATATTTAGTTAAAGGTCTTAAAGTTCATAGTATTACGATAAATCTTTTTACAGTTGAAAGCAACATTTCCAAACAATTAGAAACTATTCAAAAAAAATATTCCAAATTTGTAGAAATCGGAAGTTATCCTTTTTTTAGATTAGGAAAAATAGGTGTGTCAGTGGTTTCAAGATCAACTTCAAAATCTAAATTAACATTAGTTAAAAAAGATTTAATTAAATTAATTAATTTAAAAAAGATTAAAATTCTAAAAATTTAAATTAGACTAAGTACTTCATCAACTTCAATAGAGTTAATATCTTTAGTTTTATGAATTATTTTACTATCTAATATTGTAGTAAATTTATTTTTAGGAGCGAATTTATTTGCATTAGTTGGTCCAAATAAAACAATCATAGGTATATTTGCTAAAGACATCATATGCATAATTCCGTTGTCGATTGATACAGCAGTATTTAATCTTGATGCCAAAGCTGTTACTAAAGCTGGACAAGATAAATCTGATTTCAGTTCGGGAAATATTGCTGAAGGTACCTGATTTTTAATTTTCTCAATTAAATCAATTTTATTTTTTTCGATAAAAAAAACTGGGACCTTGTTTTTTGAGAGAATTTTGTTAGCAAGTGAAGTAAATTTATAAATTGACCAACTTTTCTTTCTATACTCATTACCTTGAGTTATAGAAAAACCAACATAATTTGAGTCTGGAAGAAGTTTTTTGGCTTCTTTCAAAATTTCTTTTGGCAACTTATTAACTTTAAAGTCTAATTTAATTATATCTTCCTCTATGAAGAGACTTAAATTATGTAAATGATCTAAAGTGTTTGAACGTATTTTTTTTGAGGAAAAGAAACCACTTAAAGTTCTAGAATAAAACAATTGATGGGGTATTCTTTTAAGTATCAAAGAGTTTCTAAATTTAGTTTGTAAATCAATAATTAAATCAAACTTACCGAATGCTTGATTTGAAGCTCTTTTATTTGCTAATAGCAAGTGCCACCATCTGAACCCAAAGTACTTTAAATTTAAGTTCACAGTCTCCAAACTTATATTGTATTCTTTCAATCGCCCGTTAAAATGATTAGCATGTGCTCCCAAATAATAAAATTTTGCTTTTCTAAAATGGCTTTTTAAACTTATTAATAATGGAAATAATTGAATTGAATCACCTAATCCACCACCTGAATTATAAATCAAGATTTTTTTCATACGATAAATACTTTATAAGATTTAAATAATAATATAAATGTCATATAAATATTATAAAAAAATTAATGTGCCCTCGTGGTGAAATTGGTAGACACAAAGGACTTAAAATCCTTGCCCTTTTGGGAGTGCCAGTTCGAGTCTGGCCGAGGGCACCAAAAGCATGATAGCTAAAGATCAAATATTAATTATTTATAAAGATCAAAAAACAGTTACAAAAAATCAAGAATTTTGGAACGATAAGTTTTCGAATAAATTTAACGTAAACCATCTATATCTTTATGATTACATTCACTTAACTAATAAAAATATTATAGATGTAATAAAAAAAAAGATTACTGAGCTTAAAGTAGATAAGATAATGTTCGAGGGTGACCATTTATCACTTATTGATTACAATTTTATTAAATCTTTTGAAGGGAATTTAAAGAAAGGCTTATTTTGTGGCGATGACACGGAATGGCACCAAGTAAATTTATTGACAGGTTGTGCATGTGATTTTGTTTTAACAGATCCAGTAAGCTCATTAAAATTTAACGAATTAGGAATAAGAAGTATTTTTTCAACGATTGAGGCCAATGATAATATTTTTAAGGACTATAAACTTGAAAAGGAAATTGATGTTTTATTTTTCGGAAGAGATAAGACAGATAGGAAAGACTATATTAATTTACTTAAAGAAAATAATATAAATTATCTTTCTGTAAATCCCTACTTAGAGATTTCTGATACAATGGAAAAATTAGCAAAGTTAATTAATAAATCAAAAATTGTTATAAATTTAACAAAATCCTCAAATGGCTCAAGATATTATAATCCTTCATCCTCTTTAAAATACGGATATTTCTTTAAGGGTAGAATTATTATGGTTGGCATGTGTAATAGCTTATGCGTTTCAGAATATGCACCATCAGTAAAATTACTTTTCCCAAATAATGAATTACCCACTTTTAGCTCCAAAAAGGAATTTTTAGAAATCGTAAAAGATTATTTAAATAATAAACAAAAATTAGCTGAGGACACAAAAAAATATCATTTAAGTTCGATGAAATACAGCGATAAAAATTATGTAAATAAATTATATGAATTTATCAATGAAATTAAAAAAAAAGATGAAATTGAAGTAAAAATTCCTATTTGGTACTATTATTTAACAATTAGACAGCATTTTAGGCTTAGAGCAAAATTTATTAAAATAAAAAGTTTTTTTCTTCAATTTTTTGAAAATTTTCGATTACCAATATATACTTACCCAATCAATATTTTATTTTTTTTAAGATTTTTACCTATTTTAATCTTCAAAAAAATTTTTTAGTAACAATTTATGATTAAAATAAATTTTATTTTTGATAAAACTAAAAAATCCCTTTTTTTTAAAAAAAAAATATTAAAAAAATATGGAAATTTTTCTCCTAAAAAAGCTGATTGTTTTGTAATAGCTGGGGGTGATGGCTTTATGCTTTCATCTATTAAAAAAAATTTTTCTTATAACAAACCATTTTATGGAGTAAATTGCGGAACATATGGTTTTTTGATGAATAAAGTGCCTGCAAAAGATTTAGAAAAAAAAATAAGGTATTCAAAAAAAATAAAAATAAATCCTTTAAAAATAAAGGCTATAGATATTAAGAATAAAAAATATAATTTGATTGCAATAAACGAAGTATCTTTATTTAGACAAAGTAAACAAACTTGTTCATTACAAATTTTTGAAAATAAAAAAATGATTTTAAAGAAATTAGTAGGGGACGGTATACTTGTCTCGTCCCCAGCAGGAAGTACAGCTTACAATTTTTCAGCGAATGGACCTGTGCTTTCGCTTAAATCTGGCAAGTTAGCTTTAACAGCTATTAGCCCTTTTAGACCAAGACAATGGAAAGGAAAAATTGTTTCAAATAAATGCTTTATCAAAATTAAAAATCTTAATCCGAAGAAAAGACCTTTAGCTCTTGTAGCTGATAATATTGAGAAACGAAATATTAAAATTTTAGAAGTCAAAAATGATATCACAAAAAATATAACTCTTCTTTATGATGGCTCAACTAGCCTAATCAAAAAAATCAAAAAGGAGCAAAAAAGATTATAGTGGTGCCCTCACACGGACTCGAACCGCGAACCTATTGATTACAAATCAATTGCTCTACCAATTGAGCTATGAGGGCCAGTGGATCTCTTTAAAATATATTAAGGGAAAAAACAATAAAAATTAAGTCTTATTTTATTGATTGGGAAATATGGTGACATACTATAGAGACAGTATTTGAGATATTTAAACTTTCAATATTATCACTCATACTAACCTTAAATTTAAAATCGGAATTTTCAAGTGTTTTTGCTTTGATACCATATCCCTCAGATCCGAATAGCAATACATTTTTTCCTTTCCAATTATTTTTTGTAAAATCTTTTGTACCCGATATATCAAATGCACTAACCCAAAATTCTTTAGACTTTAAGTATTTTAAGGCTGTATTAATATTTGAAACTTTAAATATTTTTATATGTTCTGTTCCCCCACTTGCACTTTTGTAGAGAAGTTTACTTTTAGAGGGAAAAGATCTTTCTTTTACAATTATACCATCCATACTAAATGCAACTGCACTTCTAATTATAGATCCAATATTCCTTGGATCTGTTACTTCTTCAAGTGCTATAAAGTTTAAATTTTTTTTTTTATTTTCAAGAATAAATTCTTTTAAAGTAATTTCCTCTAATTGTTCTACTTCAGCTACTAGTCCTTGATGAGCAGTTTCATCTCTGCCGCATAGATTATCCAACTCTTTTCTTGATTTATAAAAAACATTTACTTTTTTAAATAAATTTAAATTTTGATTTTCTTTGTTAAGTTTTTTCTGAGCATCTTCAGTTAAAAAGACCCTCTCTATTTTTCTTGATGGATTTTTAAGCGCCTCTAAAACTGCGTGTTTACCAACTATTAAAAAGGTTGTTTTTTTCATGATTTACAAGGCTTATAACTCGTTTTTTTAGCATATTTTAAGGTAAAATGATTTATTGCAATTATTACATAAATGCTTATAAAACGCTTGTTGTTAAACGCTTTTTAAGTTAGTGGATAACCCCGAGTTTATAGGAGGGGTTCCAGAGCGGTCAAATGGGGCGGGCTGTAAACCCGTTGACTTCGGTCTTCGAAAGTTCGAATCTTTCCCCCTCCACCAAACTTAAAGCTTTTAATAATTAAGGGCGTGATAAGTTTGGATTTTGCGGGTGTAGTTCAATGGTAGAACGCTAGCCTTCCAAGCTGGATGTAAGGGTTCGATTCCCTTTACCCGCTCCAAAATTAAAATTAAATTAAAAGTGAGGAAAAAATAGATGTCAAAAGAAAAGTTTAACCGAAATAAACCGCATTGTAATATTGGTACAATCGGACACGTAGACCATGGAAAAACAACATTAACTGCTGCAATAACAAAAGTATTATCTGAAGCAGGTGGTTCAAGTTCAGCAAACTTTGTAGCTTATGATCAGATTGATAAAGCTCCAGAGGAAAAAGAGAGAGGAATTACAATTTCAACTGCACACGTTGAATATGAAACTGAAAAAAGACACTATGCTCACGTAGATTGTCCCGGTCACGCTGATTATGTAAAAAATATGATAACAGGTGCTGCACAAATGGATGGAGCTATACTTGTAGTGAACGCAGCAGACGGACCTATGCCTCAAACTAGAGAGCATATTCTTTTAGCAAGACAAGTTGGAGTGCCAGCAATCGTAGTTTTTCTAAATAAAATTGACACGGTAAAAGATAAAGAACTTGTTGATTTAGTTGAGGAAGAAATAAGAGAATTATTAACATCATATAAATTTCCAGGAGATAAGATACCAATTATTAAAGGCTCGGCTCTAAACGCAGTTGAAGGAAAAGATGAAGCTACAGGAAAAAATGCAATTATGGAATTAATGAAAGCTGTAGATGAAACTATTCCACAACCTGATAGACCAAAAGATAAACCTTTCTTAATGCCTGTAGAAGATGTGTTCTCAATTTCGGGAAGAGGAACAGTGGTTACTGGTAGGGTAGAGTCTGGTGTTATTAAAGTTGGAGAAGAAATCGAAATCGTAGGTATAAGAGATACTAAAAAATCTGTTTGTACTGGTGTAGAAATGTTTAGAAAACTTTTGGATAGCGGTGAAGCCGGCGATAATATTGGTGCTCTTTTAAGAGGTGTTGAAAGAGACGATGTTGAAAGGGGACAGGTTCTTTGCAAACCAGGTTCGATCACTCCGCACACTGAATTTGAATGTCAGGCTTATATTTTAAAGAAAGAAGAAGGTGGTAGACATACTCCTTTCTTTACTAAGTATAGACCTCAATTTTATTTTAGAACCACTGACGTTACGGGCGAAGTTACCTTACCGTCTGGAACTGAAATGGTTATGCCAGGCGATGATGGTAAATTTACTGTCAAATTAATTACACCAATTGCGATGAGTGAAAATTTAAATTTTGCTATTAGAGAAGGCGGTAAAACAGTTGGAGCTGGAGTAGTAACTAAAATAGTAAAATAAACGCTTAGGAGCGTAGTTCAATTGGTAGAGCGCCGGTCTCCAAAACCGGAGGTTGTGGGTTCGAGTCCCTCCGCTCCTGCCAAAAAATATTATGATAAATCCACTTAAATTTTTTCAAGAAGTAAAGCAAGAAGCTTTTAGGATCACTTGGCCTACAAAAAAAGAGACAATGATGGGTGCAATAATGGTATTTGCCTTAGCTTCTATAGCAGCAATATTTTTTTTAATTCTAGATCAATTATTAAGATTTTTTCTTAATTTGATACTTACGATCAATTTTTAATTATGAACTGGTATATAGTACAAGCTTATTCTGGGTTTGAAAAAAAGGTTGTAGATTCAATAAAGGATGAGTTGAAAAAACATAATTTTTCTGAAAATCTTCAAGAGATATTAGTCCCAACTCATCAAGTTACAGAGGTTAAAAAAGGCAAAAGAACTAAAAAGGAAAAAAAATTTTTTCCAGGCTATGTATTGATAAAAATTGATTTGAATAAACAAATCTACCATTTAATTAAAAACCTACAAAAAGTAAGTGGATTTTTAGGTTCTGCTGAAAAACCAACGCCAATATCAGATAATGAAATAAAACGTATTTTAGGACAAGTTTCAGAAAGCGCAGTATCTCAAAAAACTGGAGTTAATTTTGAAATTGGTGAGAAAGTTAAGGTTTGTGATGGTCCGTTTGCCTCATTTAATGGTTTAATCGAGGAAATAGACGAAGAAAAATCTAGACTTAAAGTCTCAGTTTCTATATTTGGTAGAGCAACACCAGTAGATTTAGAATTTAATCAAGTGGAAAAAAATTAATGGCAAAAGAAATTACAGGTTATGTAAAGTTACAAATAAAAGGTGGCCAGGCTAATCCTGCGCCTCCTGTTGGACCTGCCTTAGGTCAAAGAGGAATAAACATAATGGAATTTTGTAAAGCTTTTAACGAAAAAACTAAAGCATTTATGGGCAAACCTGTTCCTGTAGTAATAACAGTTTATAAAGATAAAAAATTTGATTTTGTAATTAAATCACCACCAGCATCACATTTTATACGGGAGGCTGCAAAACTTAAGAGTGGTTCAAGTGAACCTGGAAGAGTCGTTGCAGGTTCAATTACCATGAAACAAGCAGAAAATATTGCAAAAGAAAAAATGAAAGATTTAAATGCATTTGATTTAAAAGAGGCTACTAAAATTATATGTGGGTCCGCAAGATCAATGGGTATAGAGGTAAAAGAGTAATAATGAAAAGAAGATCTAAAAGATACAGAGAAATTTTGAAATTAGTAAAGAAAGATAAAAAAATTGATGCTAAAGAGATTTTAGAATTAGTTAAAAAAAACTCTACATGTAAATTTGATGAGTCAATTGATGTTTCACTTAAAATTAATCAAAAACAATCAAAAGGTGGTGATTTTAATTTAAGAACAGTTGTGAATTTACCTAATGGATCTGGAAAAAAAGTTAAAATTGCCGTTTTGTGTGAGCCTGATAAAACTGAGGAGGCAAAAAAAGCTGGCGCTGATATTGTTGGTTCAGAAGATTTATTAGAGTCAATCTCAAAAGGAAAATTTAATTTTACAAAACTGGTTTGCACTCCATCTATGATGAGTAAAATAGGTAAACATGGAAAAGTTTTAGGTCCCAAAGGGTTGATGCCAAATCCAAAGTTAGGAACAGTTTCAACAGATTTATCTAAGGCTGTCAAAGATTTAAAAACTGGTTTAGTAGAAATTAGAAATGATAAGGATGGGAATTTATCATCCACAATTGGTAGGAAAAGTTATTCAGTCGAAAAACTTTTAGATAACTATAAATACTTTATTGAGTCAGTAAAAAAAGAAAAACCCGACACCATTAAAGGAGAATTTATCAAAAATATTTTCATAACTTCAACAATGGGTATTTCATATAAAGCAGGATCTAAATAAAATTATGATGTCAAAAGATGCAAAAAAAAATTATGTTGAGGAGATGAAAAAAAATTTTACAGAGAACGAATCTGTAATGATAGCTCAATATCAAGGTCTGAATGTAAATGAACTTGATGCTTTAAGAAAAGAATTAAGAGATAAAGGTATCTTGTTCAAAATTACTAAAAATCGAATTACAAAGATAGCTATTAAAGAAACTCCCAAAAAAGATTTAGAAAAGTATTTTATTGGACCAACCGCAGCAGCTATTTCGTCTGACCCTATATCTTCAGCAAAAATTTTAACAAAATTCTCCAAGACGAATAATAAGCTCAAAATTATTGCTGGTTTTATGGATGGGAAAGTTTTAGATGAAAAAGAGGTGTCAGTAATTGCCACACTGCCATCTTTAGAAGAAGCAAGGGCTAAAATAGTGGGTATTTTAGCATCCCCAGCTCAAAAATTAGTAAGTATTTTACTTGCACCTGGCTCAAAAATTGCTAATTTAGCGCGCGCAAAGAGTTTAAAAAATTAATTCATAGGATACATAATGTCAGACTTAAATAAAATCATTGAGGATCTCTCAAAGCTAACTGTAGTTGAAGCAGCAGAGCTTTCAAAGCAGTTAGAGGAAAAATGGGGAGTTACAGCAGCTGCACCTGTAGCAGCAGCACCAGCTGGGGGAGCAGCAGCACCAGCAGGAGAGGAAAAATCAGAATTTTCACTTTTCCTTTCAGCAGCGGGCGATAAAAAGATAAATGTAATTAAGGAAGTAAGAGCAATAACTGGTTTAGGTTTAAAAGAGGCAAAGGATTTAGTTGAGGGCGCGCCAAAAGAGATTAAAGGTGGTGTTGCTAAAAAAGAAGCTGAAGAATTTAAGAAAAAACTTGAGGCAGCTGGAGCTAAAGTAGAATTAAAGTAAACAAAATTTATGGCTAGATTTTATTGCAAGTAAATACTTGCAGTAGAATTTTTATATATTGAATGCAACTGTCTTTTACACAAAAGAAACATATTAGAAAAAATTTTGGTCAGCTAGTAGAAGGGCTTTCAATTCCAAATTTAATTGAAGTACAAAAAAACTCCTATAGTGAGTTCTTAAAATCTAAATCTCTTTCCGAACAAATTAATGAATTATCGAAAGGAATTGAAAAAGTTTTCAAAAGCATTTTTCCTATTGAGGACGGAAATGACAAATCAACTTTAGAATATATTTCTTATAAGTTAGAAAAACCCAAATTTGATGTTATTGAATGTAAACAACGAAGCTTATCTTATTCAGCAGCTCTTAAAGCTAACCTTAGATTAGTAGTTTATGACATTGATACAGAGAATAACACAAAGCAAATCTTATCAGCAAAAGAACAAGAAGTTTTTATAGGAGATCTACCATTAATGACTCCAAGCGCAACTTTTATAACTAACGGAGTTGAAAGAGTGGTGGTAAACCAAATGCATAGAAGCCCTGGAGTATTTTTTGATCATGATAAAGGCAAAACTCATGCAAGTGGAAAATTATTATTTAATTGTAGGATAATTCCAGGACGAGGTTCTTGGCTAGATTTTGAGTTTGATCCTAAGGATATTCTTTATTTTAGAATTGACAGAAAGAAAAAACTACCTATTACAACTATACTTTTTGCTTTGGGATTTACAAAAGAAAAAGTAATTGAAACTTTTTATTCTACAAATAAGTACGAATATTTATCTGATAAGAAAAGCTGGAGCACTGAATTTATCCCTGAAAATTTTAAAAGACCTATTAAGCTTTCTTATGACTTGATCGATGCTAGCAATGGTAAAAAAGTTTTATCAAAGGGTGATAAATTAAATATTGTCATATCAAAAAAATTACAAGAAAAAGGTTTAAAAAATATTTTAATATCAAACGAAGAAATTGTTGGAAAATATATATCTAAAGATATCAAAAATAAAAGTGGCGAAATTATTGTTGGCGCAGGATTTGATATTACCGAGGAACAATTAGAAAAAATCATTAGTCAAGACGAAAAATCAATCAATATAGTAAATATAGATCCAATTAATAAAGGGCCTTACATACTTGAAACATTAAAAATAGACAAAAATTTGAGCAAAATAGACGCTCTCAATGATATTTATAAAGTATTAAGACCAGGAGAAGCTCCCTCTACCGAAATTGCTGAAGAAATTTTCAAAAATTTGTATTTTAAAAAAGAAAGATATGACCTTTCTGAAGTTGGAAGAGTAAAACTAAATTCAAAACTTAATTTAAATACTAGCTCAAAAAAAACTATTTTAGATACAACTGATATTGTCTCTATCATTAAATTTATGTTGGATCTAAGAGACGGCAAAGGAGATGTGGATGACATAGATCATTTAGGGAACAGAAGAGTAAGATCTGTTGGTGAATTAGTAGAAAATCAATTCAGAATAGGCCTTTTAAGAATGGAAAGAACTGTTAAAGAGAAAATGTCAACTTTCTTAGAAATAGAGTCAGCTATGCCTCAAGATTTAATTAACGCAAAACCAATTACAACATCACTAAAAGATTTTTTTGCCACTTCACAACTTTCTCAATTTATGGATCAAACAAATCCATTATCTGAAATTACTCACAAAAGAAGAGTTTCCGCATTAGGTCCAGGTGGATTAACACGTGAAAGGGCTGGTTTCGAAGTGAGAGATGTTCACCCAACTCATTATGGAAGAATATGTCCTATAGAGACACCAGAAGGACCAAATATTGGTTTAATAAATAGTTTGGCAACATATTGTAGAGTTAATAAATTTGGTTACATTGAAAGTCCGTACAAAAAAGTTATCAATGGTAAAGTAACCTCAGAAATAAAATATCTTTCCGCAATAGAGGAAGAAAAGTTCACAATTGCGCAGGCTAATTCTCAGCTTAATAAAGATGGGTCTTTTGTGGAGGATCTTGTGGCGTGCAGAAAAAATTTAAATTTTGAATTATCAAGTAGAGATAACATTGAATATATTGATGTTTCTCCAAAACAATTAGTATCCGTTGCAGCGGCGTTAATTCCTTTTTTAGAAAACGATGATGCTAACAGAGCGTTAATGGGTTCTAACATGATGAGACAGGCTGTTCCTTTATTAAAACCTGAGTCTCCGCTTGTAGGCACAGGCATTGAAGCGGATGTTGCATTAGATTCCGGTGTTACTATAGTAGCTAAGAGAAGCGGTTTAGTTGATAAAATCGATGGAAAGAGAATTGTTGTTAAAGCTGCTGATGTTACTGACTTATCTCAATCAGCAGTAGATATTTATAATTTATCAAAATTTCAAAGATCAAATCAAAATACTTGTATTAATCAAAAACCTTTAGTCAAAGTTGGAGATAAAATTAAAAAAGGAGATATAATTGCTGATGGCCCAGCTACAAAACTTGGAGAACTTGCACTAGGAAAAAACGTCACTGTAGCCTTTATGCCTTGGCAAGGTTATAACTTTGAGGATTCAATTTTAATTTCAGAAAGATGCGTTACAGACGATGTTTTTACATCGGTGCATATAGAAGAATATGAGTCAATGGCTAGAGACACAAAATTAGGTGCAGAGGAAATTACAAGAGATATTCCAAATGTCAGTGAAGAAAGTTTGAGAAATCTTGATGAGTCCGGCATAGTTTATGTAGGAGCAGAGGTAAAACCTGGTGACATATTAGTTGGTAAAGTTACTCCGAAAAGCGAAACTTCATCTAGTCCAGAAGAAAAACTTTTAAGATCAATTTTTGGAGAAAAGGCTACTGATGTGAGAGACTCATCGCTTAAATTACCCTCTGGAAGTACAGGGGTTGTAATCGATGTAAGAGTATTTAACAGACATGGGATTGAAAAAGATGAAAGATCAATTGCTATAGAAAGAGCAGAGATAGAGTCAGTTCAAGAAGACAAAAAGGTTGAAGAGGAAATTTTAAATAGAAATATTAAATTAAGAGCAATAGATTTACTTAATGGTCAGAGTATTTCAAAACAATTTAAAGAATTAAAACCAGGTACCACATTAAATAAAAATGATTTTGAAAATCTTGCTTTAAAAGATCTTTGGAAAATTTCTTTTTCAAGTGATAAAATTAAAAATGATCTTGAAAAACTTCAGAACCAATTTGATAATGCTTCAGAAGATATAAAATTGAGATTTGAGGATAAAGTTTCTAAAATACAACAAGGCGATGATTTACTTCCTACTGTAATGAAAGTTGTAAAAGTTTTTGTAGCTGTCAAAAGAAGGTTGATGCCTGGAGACAAGATGGCAGGAAGACATGGTAACAAAGGAGTAGTAAGTAAAATTGTTCCAGTAGAGGATATGCCATACATGGAGAGTGGTAAACCAGTAGATATAGTATTAAATCCACTTGGTGTTCCAAGTCGTATGAATGTGGGACAAATCTTAGAAACTCATCTAGGATGGTCTTGTTCTGAATTAGGCGATCAAATAAGACAATATCTTAAAAATTTCGAGAGAGAAATTGATAAAGTTAAAGAAAAATTAAAAGAAATTTACGGACAAGCTTATTATGATGAAGTAGTTTCCAAATTAAATAACAAAGAACTTTCAGAACTAATTCAAAATTTATCTAACGGAGTACCAATTGCAACGCCAGTATTTGATGGTGCAAGCACAAAAGATATTACCGAAATGTTAAATTTAGCTAGTCTTCCAAATACAGGGCAAACTCATCTTTGGAATGGGCAGACCGGAGAAAGATTTGATAGACCTGTAACAGTCGGTATAATTTATATGTTGAAACTAAATCATTTAGTTGAAGATAAAATACATGCCAGATCAACTGGTCCCTATAGTTTAGTAACTCAACAACCATTAGGTGGCAAAGCACAACTAGGAGGTCAAAGGTTTGGAGAAATGGAAGTATGGGCCTTGGAAGCTTATGGAGCTTCTTATACATTACAAGAAATTTTAACAGTTAAATCTGATGATGTGGCAGGAAGAACAAAAGTTTATGAGACAATAGTAAAAGGAAACAATAATTTTGAATCCGGGGTTCCCGAGTCATTTAATGTCCTAGTAAAAGAAATTAGAGCTCTTGGTTTAAATATAGAATTAAATTAATATGGAAAAAAATTTAAAAAATTTTGATAATCAAAATATTTCTCAAGAAAATAATTTCGATAGTATTAAAATAACTTTAGCAAGCCCTGAAAAAATAAAATCTTGGTCTTATGGTGAGATAAAAAAACCAGAAACTATTAACTATAGAACTTTTAGACCAGAGAAAGACGGTTTATTTTGCTCTAGAATATTCGGTCCAGTAAAAGACTATGAGTGCTTATGCGGTAAGTATAAAAGAATGAAATTTAGAGGTATTATATGTGAGAAGTGCGGTGTTGAGGTTACTAAATCTAATGTTAGACGAGAAAGAATGGGCCACATTGATCTTGCTTGTCCTGTCGCCCATATTTGGTTTTTAAAATCTTTACCAAGTAGAATTTCTCTTGCGATAGATATGAAACTCAAAGAAGTCGAGAAAGTATTGTATTTTGAGAGCTTCATCGTTATTGAGCCAGGACTAACAACTCTCAAAAAAGGGCAATTAATTTCGGAAGAAGCGTTAATAAAAGCTCAGGAAGAATTTGGAGAAGATGCATTTACTGCAGGAATAGGAGCTGAAGCGGTTAGGGAAATTTTAGTTGGGCTTGATTTAAAAAAAGAGCAGAAAAAACTAAGAGAGTCTCTAGATGAAATCAAATCAAAAGTTACTGAAGAAAGAACTATTAAAAGACTAAAACTAATTGAGTCATTCATATCCTCAGGAAACAAACCAGAGTGGATGATATTAACGTCCGTTCCAGTTATCCCACCAGAGTTAAGACCTTTAGTTCCTTTAGACGGTGGAAGATTTGCAACATCTGATCTTAATGATTTATATAGAAGGGTAATAAATAGAAATAATAGGTTAAAAAGATTATTAGATTTAAAAGCCCCAGATATTATTGTCAGAAACGAAAAGAGAATGCTTCAAGAGTCAGTCGATGCTCTTTTCGATAATGGCAGAAGAGGTAGAGTAATCACTGGAACTGGTAAACGACCTCTAAAATCTTTAGCCGAAATGCTAAAAGGAAAACAAGGAAGATTCAGACAAAATTTGTTAGGTAAAAGAGTTGATTACTCAGGTAGATCAGTAATTGTTGTTGGCCCAGAATTAAAATTACATCAATGTGGATTGCCAAAAAAAATGGCTTTAGAATTATTCAAGCCTTTTTTATATGCACGATTAGATAAGTTGGGCTTGGCAACAACTATTAAACAAGCGAAAAGGTTAGTGGAAAAAGAGAAAAGCGAAGTTTGGGACTCTTTAGAACATATAATTAGGGAACATCCAGTTTTATTAAATAGAGCACCTACTTTGCACAGACTTGGTGTACAAGCTTTTGAGGCAAAACTTATTGAAGGGAACGCTATCGAATTACACCCACTAGTTTGTGCAGCTTTTAACGCAGATTTTGATGGTGATCAAATGGCTGTTCATATTCCTTTAAGTTTAGAAGCACAACTTGAAGCTAGAGTATTAATGATGTCAACAAATAATATTTTAAGTCCTTCAAATGGAAAACCAATCATTGTACCAAGTCAAGATATTGTTTTGGGTATTTATTATTTATCCCAATCTTCAGAGGAAGATAAGAAACCAAAAGGTATATTTTCTTCTGTGGAAGAGATTGAGCAAGCTCTTGAAAATAGATCTATTAGCTTACATTCTAAAATAGTTTCGACTTTTAAAACAGTTGATAAAAATGGAAATAGTATTAAAGAGAAGTACAGTAGTACTGCTGGAAGATTCCTATTAGCGAATGTTTTGCCAAAAAATTACAACATTAAATTCAGTTTAGTAAATAAATTACTAACAAAAAAAAATGTTTCAGAAGTTATTGATACTATCTTTAGATATTGTGGCCAAAAAGAAACCGTAATTTTTTGTGATAAAATTAAGACACTAGGATTTAAACACGCTTTTAAAGCTGGGATATCTTTTGGTAAAGATGATTTGATAATACCCAAAACAAAAGTAAATTTAATAAATAGTACAAAAAAACAGATTGAAGAGTATGAAAAACAATACTCAGATGGCTTAATTACTAGAGGAGAAAAGTATAACAAAGTAGTAGATATATGGTCTAAATGCACAGATACTGTTGCAAATGAAATGATGAAAGAAATTTCATCAGCAGAAAAAATATACGAAGATGATAGGATCGAAACAAATTCTGTTTATATGATGGCTGACTCTGGAGCAAGAGGGTCACAAGCTCAAATGAAACAGTTAGCTGGAATGAGAGGGTTAATCGCAAAACCTTCAGGTGAGATTATCGAAACTCCAATTATTTCAAATTTTAAAGAGGGTTTATCAGTTTTAGAATATTTTAATTCTACACATGGAGCTAGAAAAGGTCTGGCAGATACTGCTTTAAAAACAGCCAATTCTGGATATTTAACTAGAAGACTTTGTGACGTTGCGCAAGACGTACAAATAACAAAATCTGAGTGTGATCCAAAAAAACGATCCTCTGTGACTATTTCAGAAATTATTGAAGGTGGAAACATTCTTGTTAGTTTATCTGAAAGAGTTTTAGGAAGGGTAATAGCAGAAAATATTAAGAATCCGGTTACTGGTGAAATAATAATTAAAAAAGATAAACTTATTGATGAGCTAGATTGTGAAAAAATTGATGCCGCTGGAGTAAAATCTGTAAAAGTTTACTCAGTAATCACTTGCGCTTCTACAAAAGGTGTATGCCAGATTTGTTATGGAAGAGATCTTGCTAGAGGAAAATTGGTAAGCG
The DNA here is from genome assembly GCA_902601545.1 of uncultured Pelagibacteraceae bacterium. GTDB lineage: Bacteria > Pseudomonadota > Alphaproteobacteria > Pelagibacterales > Pelagibacteraceae > Pelagilacustribacter. Next base: position 43,642 of record CACKNR010000001.1, read on the forward strand.
TTGGTGAGGCTGTCGGCATGATAGCGGCTCAATCCATTGGTGAACCTGGTACACAATTAACAATGAGAACTTTTCATGTTGGAGGAACTGCCCAAATTAAAGAGGAATCTCAAATAATCTCACAAACTAAAGGTAAACTAAATATTATTAATAAAAATTTAATTGAAGACTCTAAAAGAAATATAATTGTTATGGGAAGAAACACTCAATTAAGTATCGAAGATGATAACGGAAGACAGTTAGCAATTTATAAAGTGAATTATGGGTCAAAATTATTTTTCAAAGACGGAGATATTATCGAAAAAGGAAAGAAGATTGCAGAGTGGGATCCTTATACTTTACCCGTGATAGCTGAGACTAGCGGTATCGTTAATTATATGGACTTGATGGAAGGTAGCTCTTTAACTGAAACTTTAGATGATGCAACAGGACTTTCTTCAAAGTCAGTGACAGATTGGAAATCACTATCCAAAAATTCTGAACTAAAACCAAGAATTACTTTAAGAAATGAAAAAGGAGAAATAATTAAAAAAGCTGATGGTAATGAAGCAAGATATTATTTGGTTCCAGATACAATTCTGTCTGTAAAAGATGGTCAAAAAATATCCGCTGGAGATGTATTAGCTAGATTACCAAAAGAAACGTCTAAAACAAAAGACATTACAGGCGGATTGCCCCGTGTAGCTGAACTTTTTGAGGCTAGGAGACCAAAGGATAGTGCTATAATCGCTGAGAACGATGGTGTTATAGAATTTGGTAAAGAAGTAAGAGGAAAACAAAAAATATCTATCGTTTCTTCTAATGGCGAAACATCTAATTATTTAATACCGAAAGGAAAACATGTTAATTTTAACCAAGGGGAAAAAATAAAAAAAGGTGAATATCTCTTAGACGGAAGTCCAGCACCTCATGATATTTTAAGAATTTTGGGAGTTGAAAAATTAACAGAATACTTTGTAACAGAAGTTCAAGAAGTTTATAGGTTACAAGGTGTTGTAATAAATGACAAACACATTGAAACAATTGTTAGACAAATGTTAAAGAGAGTAGAAGTTAAAGATCCAGGTGACTCGGAACTGTTAACAGGTGAAGTAATAGATTTATTAGAAATTAACTCTATTAATGAAAATTTAAAAAAGGAAAATAAAAAAATAGCCTCATTCGAAAGAGTTTTGTTAGGAATTACTAAAGCCTCTTTACAGACTAACTCCTTCATTTCCGCAGCATCTTTCCAAGAAACTACAAGAGTTTTAACAGATGCCTCAATCAAAGGAAAAACTGATACCCTAGAGGGTTTAAAAGAGAATGTTATAGTTGGTAGATTAGTTCCAGCTGGTACAGGCTTAACTAAAATTGAATGGGACAAACAGGCAAAAGAGCAAGACAAGATTAGATTGGATGAGCTAAAAAAACAAGAGCTAGAATCCGCTAATGAAGCCGCTGATAAGTCAATTTAAACAGTTTCAAAAATTCATTAAATATTGACTTTTTTTAATTCAATGATAGTTTACGGCACATTTTGAATGTTAGAAGTAAGGTCATATTAACCTTAAACACTAACTTTTTTAACTGACTTTTAATACCTAGTCGTCCTTACCTAAAATATTCAAAATAGTATTATGCCAACAATAAACCAACTTATAAAAAAAAGTAGAGTAAAACCTATAGCTAGAAATAAAGTGCCAGCCTTAGAGAAACAGCCACTTAAAAGAGGTGTTTGTGTCAAAGTTTATACCACTACTCCTAAAAAACCGAATTCTGCCCTCAGAAAAGTTGCCCGAGTAAGATTATCTAACGGATTTGAAGTCACAGCATACATACCTGGCGAAGGTCATAACTTACAAGAACATTCGGTAGTACTATTACGAGGTGGTCGAGTGAAAGATTTACCTGGTGTTCGATATCATATACTTAGAGGTAACTTGGACACGCAAGGCGTTGCTAATCGAAAACAAAGAAGATCACTTTACGGTGCTAAAAAACCAAAATAATTTATGTCTAGAAAAAGAAAAGCACCAATTAGAAAAGTTTATCCTGACCCTAAATTTCATTCTGAAGTAGTTTCTAAATTTATAAATTCAATCATGTACGATGGAAAAAGATCTACTGCTGAAAAAATATTATACGATGCTTTAGAGAAAATTAAATTTAAAAATAAAGAAGATCCTTTAAAAGTTTTTAACACTGCAATTGGAAACGTAAAACCAAATTTAGAATGTAGATCAAGAAGAGTTGGTGGAGCAACTTATCAAGTTCCAGTTGAAGTAAAGTCAAAAAGAGCTCAAGCGCTTGCATTAAGATGGATAATGGATGCTACTAGAAAAAGAAAAAATAAAACGATGGCTGAAAAATTATATGCAGAAATAATGGATGCATCACAAAATAAAGGTTCAGCAATTAAAAAGAGAGATGATACTCATAAAATGGCTGAAGCCAATAAGGCTTTCGCTCACTTTAGATGGTAATAAATTATGACAAAGTATACGCTAGATAAATATAGAAATATCGGAATTATGGCACATATCGATGCCGGCAAAACAACTACTACTGAGAGAATCTTATATTACACAGGAAAAAGTCATAAGATTGGGGAGGTGCATGACGGCGCGGCTACCATGGATTGGATGGAACAAGAACAAGAAAGAGGAATAACTATTACTTCGGCTGCAACCACATGTTTTTGGAGAGATCATAGAATAAATATTATTGATACTCCGGGTCACGTCGATTTTACTATTGAAGTTGAAAGATCATTAAAAGTTCTTGATGGTGCTGTTGCTGTATTTGATGGTGTTGCTGGTGTTGAACCCCAATCCGAAACAGTTTGGAGACAGGCAGACAAATATAAAGTTCCAAGAATTTGTTTTGTAAATAAACTTGATAGAACAGGTGCAGATTTTTATCGATGCGTAGACATGATCAAAGAAAGACTTGGATGTAAACCTTTACCATTACAGCTACCAATCGGGTCTGAGTCTGAGCTAAAAGGAGTTATTGATTTAGTAAAGATGAAAGGAATAGTTTGGAAAAATGAAGATTTAGGGGCAAAGTTCGAATACGTTGAAATTCCAAAAGATTTAAAAGATAAAGCCGATAAGTATAGAAAAGAATTAGTTGAAACAGCAGTAGAGGAAGATGAGAAACTCATGGAAGCTTATCTGGATGGAAAGGAGCCTTCAGAATTAGATTTAATAAAATGCATAAGAAAAGGCACTTTATCTTTTAATTTTGTTCCAATTCTTACTGGATCAGCATTTAAAAATAAAGGAGTTCAGCCTTTGCTAGATGCCGTGATAGATTATTTACCAAGTCCAAGCGACTTAAAATCAATTGATGGTACAAAAGTCGGTTCTGAAGATAAAGTTACGATGAAATTTGATGAAAAAGAAAAGTTTTCTGCCTTAGCATTCAAGGTTGCTAATGATCCTTTTGTTGGTTCATTAACTTTTATAAGAATATATTCTGGCACTTTGAATGCAGGTACATCAATTCTAAATTCATCCAAAGACAAAGATGAGAGAATAGGAAGAATGTTATTGATGCACGCTAACAGTAGGGAAGACATTAAATCTGCTACAGCAGGAGATATTGTTGCATTAGCTGGTTTGAAACATACTATAACAGGCCATACTTTATGTGATTCACAAAATCCAATATTACTTGAACCAATGGAGTTTCCAGATCCGGTAATCGAAATTGCAGTTGAACCTAAAACAAAAGGGGATCAGGAAAAAATGGGTGAAGCATTAGCAAGATTAGCAAAAGAAGACCCTTCCTTTAGAGTTTCATCTGATGAAGAGTCAGGACAAACTATAATCAAAGGAATGGGCGAACTACATTTAGATATAATTGTTGACCGTATGAAAAGAGAATTTAAAGTTGAAGCAAATGTTGGAGCTCCTCAAGTAGCTTATAGAGAAACAATTCTTGGTAACTCTGAAGTAGAATATATTCATAAAAAACAAAGTGGTGGCGCTGGGCAGTTTGCTAAAGTAAGACTTAGTGTAGAACCATTGGAAGCAGGTAAAGGTAGAGAAATAGAGAACCTTATTAAAGGTGGAGCTATTCCTAAAGAATATATCCCAGGTGTTGAAAAAGGTGTAGAGAGTGTTGCTGATAACGGAATTTTAGCTGGTTTCCCGATTATAGACTATAAAGTAAAGATATTAGATGGACTTCACCACGATGTTGATTCAAGTGTATTAGCTTTTGAAATTGCAAGCAGAACTTGCTTCAGAGAAGCTTGTCAAAAAGCTACATTAAAATTATTAGAACCAATGATGAAAGTTGAAGTTGTAACTCCGGAGGAGTTTATGGGGGACGTAATTGGTGATTTAAATAGTAGAAGGGGTCAAGTAGGGTCTACAGAACCAAGAGGAAACGCAACAGCTATTAATGCAGTTGTCCCGTTAGCTAATATGTTTGGTTATATTAATAATCTTAGGTCTTCAACACAAGGAAGAGCACAATATACTATGCAATTTAGTCATTACGATAAAGTTCCTCAAAACGTACAAGACGAGGTAACAAAAAAGCTTGCTTAATTTATGGAAAATCAAAATATAAGAATACATTTAAAGGCGTATGATAATAAAATCTTAGATTTATCGACTGAGGAAATTGTTAATACAGCTAAAAGAACTGGAGCTCAAGTCAAAGGTCCAATTCCACTTCCTACTAGAATTGAGAGGTACACAGTTCTTAGATCACCTCACATCGATAAAAAAAGTAGAGAGCAATTTGAGTCTAGAACCCATAAAAGACTAATAGATATTATAGAACCAACTCCACAAACTGTTGAAGCATTAATGAAACTTGATTTAGCTTCAGGAGTAGATATTGAAATAAAGATATAATTTTATGAGCATAGGATTGATAGGAAAAAAAATTGGTATGACAAGAGAATTCATGGAAACAGGACAGTCTGTTCCAGTAACGGTAATTAAAGTCGAAAAAGGAAGAGTACTTGATGTCATTTCGAAAGAAAAAAGAGGATATAATGCAGTAAAAGTAGGTTTTTTTAAACTTAAAAATTCGAAGTTAACCAAACAAATGAAGGGTTACTTTTCAAAAAAAAACACAGAACCAAAAAGAATTTTGAAAGAATTTAGAGTTGAAAATAATGATCAATATAAAGAGGGTAATGAATTTGGTTTAGAGATTTTTAAAGATAAAAGATTTTTAGATGTCAGATCTAAAACTATTGGAAAAGGATTTGCTGGAGTAATGAAAAGATGGAATTTTGGTGGGCTAAGAGCGTCTCATGGTGTTTCAGTATCACATCGGTCTCATGGATCAACTGGACAAAGGCAGGATCCTGGAAAAGTCTTTAAGGGAAAAAAAATGGCTGGTCATATGGGTGATAAATTAAGAACAATTTTAAATTTAGAAATTATAAAATCTGATTTAGAAAATGATCTTATTTATTTAAAAGGATCTATCCCAGGATCAAAAAATTCCACAGTTTTGTTAAGGGGGTCAGTCAAAAACATTAGCAGAAAAACTATTAAAGAAAAACATGAGGCAAAAGTAAAAGCAGCAGCTGCCAAGAAAGGTAAAAAATAGATGAAATTGCCACTTTTAAAAATAGATGGATCAAAAGGTGAAACTATTGAGATTTCAGATAAAATAGTAAATCTCAAAGTAAATTATAAGCTTATTAAATTTGTTATAGATTGGCAGCTAAATTTAGCAAAGCCGAGATTAGCAAAAACAAAACAAAGAAATCAAATTAGAGGCTCAACAAAAAAAATTATTGCTCAAAAAGGAAGTGGTGGTGCGAGACATGCAAGTAAAAAAGCACCTCTGTTTGTTGGCGGGGGAATAGCTCACGGCCCTAAAGGAGCAGTTTATAAAATAAAGAAAATTAATAAAAAGGTAAAAAAACTAGCTTTGGCACAAACATTATCGAAAAAAAATCTGGAAAAAAATTTGTTTATTTTATCAGATGTAAAAAAAGAGATTAAAAAAACAAAAGACTTTAATTCCTTTTTAGAAAAAAACAATCTTACAAATGTTTTAATAATCTCTGATAATGACTCATTAAATAATATCAATAAATCTGCTAGGAATATAAAAAATGTTAAACTTATTAAAGATGAAGGAACGAATGTGTATGATTTATTTAAATATAAAAATATAATTATAACATCAACATCTGCAAAAAAAATTCAAAATAGGATCCTAAATGAAAAAAATTAATTACATTGACTCAATTATAAATCCAATAATTACTGAAAAAGCTACTACGTTGTCAGAGCAGAATAAGACAGTTTTTAAAGTACATGAAAAAGCAAACAAAAAAATAATAAAAAAAAATATCGAAAAATTATTTAAAGTTAATGTAATTAAAGTAAATATTATTAATCAAAAAACTAAACTAAAAATGAAACAAGGAAGAAAATCTTATAAAACCGGATATAAAAAAGCTATTATAACTTTAAAAAAAGGACAAAGTATTGATTTAACTTCTGGAATTTAATTTATGGCATTAAAGACTTTTAAACCTTACACAAAATCAACTAGAGGCACAGTTGTAATAGATAAAAGCACGCTATGGAAGGGTGCTCCTTATAAACCTTTAACAAAAGGACAGAATTTTACTGGGGGAAGGAATAATTTTGGGAGAATTACATCTAGGCACATCGGTGGTGGGTCAAAACATAAGTATAGAATAATAGATTTTTTTAGAAAAAAGAAAAATATGCCAGCGACCGTAGAAAGAATAGAATATGATCCTAACAGAACGGCATATATAGCTTTAATTTCTTACAAGGATAAAGAAAAATCTTACATCATTTGTCCCCAAGGTCTTAAAAAGGGAGATGTGGTGGAGTCTGGTAAGAATGTTGAAATTAAAACAGGAAATTCTTTGGAATTAAAAGATATTCCTCCAGGTACCTCTTTACATAATGTTGAACTTATTCCGGGTAACGGAGCAAAGTTAGCCAGGTCTGCAGGTTCGTCTGTTACATTATCAGGTTATGATGGTGATTACGCTATTTTAAAACTCTCATCAGGTGAAACTAGAAAAGTTAGCAGTGCTTGCTACGCTACTATCGGTATAGTCTCAAATCCTGATCAAAAAAATATTAAAATTGGTAAAGCAGGAAGAAATAGATGGAGAGGAAAACGACCTCAAACGAGAGGTGTTGCAATGAATCCAGTGGACCATCCTCATGGTGGAGGTGAGGGAAAAACATCTGGTGGAAGAAGTCCAGTTTCACCTTGGGGCCAATCTGCTAAAGGTCTAAAAACAAGGCGTCCTAAAAGAAGTGATAAATTGATTATAACAAGAAGAAAGAAAAGGAATAAGTAATGACGAGATCTATTTGGAAAGGACCCTTTGTTCACCCTAGTTTGCTAAAAAAAATAGATAAACTTAAGGATAAACCAAATAAAAAACCAATTAAGACATGGTCGAGAAACTCTACAATTATTCCAGACTTTGTTGGTCATAGCTTTATGATACATAATGGAAAATCATTCATACCTATTACAATTTCAGAGGAGATGGTAGGTCATAAATTGGGAGAGTTTGCTCCTACTAGAACATTTAAAGGTCATACTCCAGCTGATAAAAAAGCTGCAGCTGCAACAGCTGATACAAAACCAGCTGCGGGAGATAAAAAATAATGGAAAAGAATAATTTACAAGTTAAAGCGATAAATAAGAATGTTAGAACAAGCCCTAGGAAACTTTCCTTAGTGTGTAATTATATTAAAGGAAAAAAAGCAGACATCGCTCTAAGAGATTTGGAATTTACTAGAAAAAAAGTAGCCAAAGATGTTAGTAAAACTGTAAAATCAGCAATTGCTAACGCTGAAAACAATTATCAATTTGATATAGATAATTTATTTGTAAAAGAGGCATATGTAGGTAAATCCTTAGTGATGAAAAGGTTTAGACCTCGAGCAAAAGGACGAGCAAGTCCAATTAAAAAACCATTTAGCAGAGTAACGATTATACTTGAAGAAAAAAAAGTTAAAAAAGAATTAAAGGTAAAAAAATAATGGGACAAAAAATTAATCCAATTGGTTTAAGACTAGGTATAAATAGAGGTTGGGATTCAACATGGTTTGCCAAAAAAAAAGATTTTGGTAAATACTTAATTGAGGACTTTAAAATAAGAAATTATATAAAAAAAAATATTACTAATTCTGGTGTTTCAGAAATAATTATAGAGAGATCTTCAAAAAAATGCACAGTTTCAATTCATACATCCAGGCCAGGTTTCGTTATCGGAAAAAAAGGAGCAGATATTGAAAAAATAAAGAAAAATATAATGAAAATTACTGATAGTGAGGTTAATGTTAATATCAAAGAAATAAAAAAACCTGAGTTAAACTCGAGTCTAGTAGCAGAAAATATCGCACAGCAATTAGTTAAAAGAGTTGCATACAGAAGAGCGATGAAGAGAGCAATGCAATCAGCAATGAGATTAAATGCAAAAGGTATTAAAGTAATGCTAAGTGGAAGACTTGCAGGGAATGAGATCGCCAGAACAGAATGGTTAAGAGAGGGTAGTATACCATCTCACACATTAAGAGCAGATATTGATTATGGGTTTGCCGAAGCTTTAACAACTTATGGAATAATAGGTGTCAAAGTATGGATTTATAAAGGCGAGCTTATGGCTAAAGATGTTGAAAAAGAGAAAAAAGAAAGGGTGAAAAATGCTTCAACCGGTCAGAACTAAATTTAGAAAAGCTTTTAAAGGTAGAATACACGGCTCAGCAACCAGAGCAGTAAAACTTAATTATGGTCAATTTGGATTAAAGGCTTTAGAACCTGAAAGAATTATCGGAAAACAAATAGAAGCTGCCCGTGTTGCTCTAACAAGATATATGAAAAGAACTGGTAAAGTTTGGACAAGAATTTTTCCGAATATTCCAGTTTCAAAAAAACCTACTGAAGTTAGGATGGGAAAAGGAAAAGGCTCTCCAGAGTATTATGCTTGTAGGGTAAAGCCAGGAAGAATAATATTTGAAATAGATGGTGTGAGCGAAGAAGTAGCGAGGGAGGCACTTTATAAAGCCTCAGCAAAATTACCTATTAAAACTAAATTTATAAAGAGATAATTATGGCTAATAAAAAAGAAGATAAAAAATTAACTAATGATCAAGCTGAAAAAAAAATAATGAGTTTAAAAAAAGATTTATTTAATATTAGATTTAAAAAAATTAATAACCAAATCACAAATCCAGCTCAATACAATCAGATTAAAAAAAGTATTGCAAGACTATACACAACTATTAAAGGCAACAAATGACTAAAAAAATACTAAAAGGAACCGTTACAAGTGCAAAAAATGATAAAACAATTGTGGTAGAAGTTGTAAGAAAATTTAAGCACCCTTTTTATGAAAAGGTAATAAGAAGATCAAAAAAATACCATGCACATGATGAAAAAAATAAGTTTAAATTAGGTGAAAAGGTTTCAATTGCCGAATGCAAACCCTATTCGAAGAAAAAAACGTGGCAGGTTATAGAATAATGATACAAATTCAAACAGAACTTACAGTAGCGGATAATACAGGAGCTAAAAGAGTCGAGTGTATCAAAGTACTAGGTGGTTCAAAAAGAAGATATGCATCTATAGGCGATATAATAGTTATTAGTGTGAAGGACGCGATACCTAAAGGCAAAGTAAAAAAAGGAGCTGTTCATAAAGCTGTAGTTGTGAGAACAAGAAAAGAAATTTTTAGAAACGACGGATCAAAAGTACAATTTGATAACAACGCTGTAGTTTTAACAGATGATAAAGGTGAACCCATTGGTACAAGAATTTTTGGTCCAGTTACAAGAGAGCTAAGAACAAAAGGGCATACCAAAATAATTTCTCTTGCCCCGGAGGTTTTATAAAATGATTTTAAAAAAAGGAACTCAAGTTAAAATAATTGCTGGAAAAGACAAAGGAAAATCTGGAGAGATCTTAGAATTGAACAGAAAGCTAGATAAAGTTAAAGTTAAATCAGTAAATATTGTTAAAAAACATTTAAAACCAACAAAAGAAAATAAGGGTGGAATTATCTCAAAAGAAAGCTTTATACATCAATCCAATGTTAAAAATATTGTTACAAAGACAGACAAAAAAGAAAAAAAGACTGTAGGTAAAAAATGACACCAAGATTAAAAACTGCTTATGAGAAAGATATCGTGACAAAATTAATGGGAAAACTATCTTTAAAAAATAAACATGAAGTCCCTAAAATTAATAAAATTATTTTGAATATGGGCTTAGGAGAGGACGCTGCAGATAATAAAAAATTAAAAGCATGTTCTGAAGATTTAGCTCTTATAAGCGGACAAAAGCCAGTCACTACAAAATTTAAAAAATCGATATCAAACTTTAAAACTAGAAAAGGTTCAAATGCCGGGATAAAGGTGACTTTAAGATCTTATAAAATGTATGAATTTATAGATAGATTAGTTAATATAGCTTTACCAAGAATTAAGGATTTTAGAGGCTTGTCTTCAAAAGGCGTTGATGATTCGTGTAATTATTCATTTGGCATTAAAGAACATATAATTTTTCCAGAAATAAATTTCGATAAAGTTGATAAAATAAGAGGTTTGGATGTAACTATAGTTACTTCAAGCAAAAATAAAATAGGCACAATTGAACTTTTAAAAGAATTTAATTTTCCAATAAACGATAAAAAAAACTGAGGTAAATATGGCAAAAATAAGCGCAATACAAAAAAATTTGAAAAGAATAAAACTTGCTAAAAGGTATGCAAAGAAAAGAGCAGCCTTAAAGAAAATAATTAATAATAAAAAATTAGAACTTTCTGAAAGATTTGAGGCTCAACTGAAATTAAACAAATTACCGAAAAATTCATCTAAAATAAGAATTAGAAACAGATGTGAAATTTCTGGAAGACCTCATGGAGTTTACAGAAAATTAAAAATATCAAGAATAGCACTAAGGGACATGGCATCCTCTGGTAAAATTCCTGGAATAACAAAATCAAGTTGGTAGGAGGATTATGGCATTTACAGACCCGATAGGAGATATGTTTTCAAGAATCAGAAATGGACAAATGAGATCTTTAAACTCAATTGTTGTGCCATCATCAAATTTTAGAAAAAATATCTTAGAAATTTTAAAAAATGAAGGTTATATAAAAGATTTTTTTATTGAGAAAACAGAAAATAATAAAATTAGCTTAAAAATATCTCTTAAGTATTATGAAGGATTTCCTGTAATTAAGGAGATAAGAAGAATTTCAAAACCAGGCAGAAGAGTATACTCAAGAGCAACAAGTATTCCAAAAGTGATGAACGGTTTAGGTTTAGCAATTCTCTCAACACCAAAAGGAGTGATGAGTGACGCTGAAGCGAGGAAAAACAATGTGGGTGGGGAAATAATTTGTAGGGTATTTTAATGTCTAAAATTGGTAAAAAAAATATAATTATTCCTAAAGAGTCTTCAATAAAAATCGAAGGTTCTAATTTAACTATATCTGGACCAAAAGGAACAAAAAAATTAACTATTAATGATAAAATATTTTCATCTAAACTTGTTGAAGGTAAATTTGAACTGAAGCCATTAGAAAAAAAAATTGATAAAAAAACATCAATAATGTGGGGTACATTTAGAAGTTTGGTTAATAACGCTGTCACGGGTGTTTCTGCTGGGCATGAAAAAATTTTAGAATTAAGCGGTGTTGGTTTTAGAGCAAATCTTAAAGGGAATATATTAAATCTTCAAATTGGATTTAGCCATGATGTTAATTTTAATATACCAAAAGAGATTAAAATTAGTGTTGAAAAACAAACCACAATTAAAATAAGTGGAGTAGATAAGGAACTTGTGTCTAAAGTCGCAGCAGATATTAAAAATTTGAAACCTGTTGAGCCTTATAAAGCGAAAGGAATTAAAGAAAAGGGTCAATACGTTTTAAGAAAAGAGGGAAAAAAGAAATAATGAAAAAAATTAATAGTAAGGATAAAAGAAAAATTAGAAATAGGAAAAAACTCAAATCAGTTAATTTAGGAAGATTTCGAATTTCTGTTTCTAAGTCAATAAATAATTTATCTGCACAAATAATTGATGATGAAAAAAAACGAACTTTAGTATCTGTTTCGTCAATAGAAAAAGAACTTAAACAAAAAAAGTTAAAAAAAATGGAAAAGTCTATAATTTTAGGAGAGATTTTAGCAAAAAGAGCTAAAGAAAAAAATATCACACAAGTTTATTTTGATAGAGGCGCCCATAAGTATCACGGTAGAGTAAAAAATTTTGCAGAAACATTGAGAAAGAATGGATTAAAATTTTAATATGATAGAAAATAATAAAAAAACTGAAAATTTAAGAGAAAAAAGTGATATCAAGGAAAAATTGGTAGCAATAAATAGAATTACTAAAGTAGTTAAGGGAGGAAGAAGATTTGGTTTTGCAGCATTAGTTGTTGTTGGAAATCAAAAAGGTTCTATAGGTATTGGTCAAGGAAAGTCAAAACAAGTTCCAGATGCAATTAAAAAAGCTACTGAAGTAGCTAAAAGAAATTTAATTAAGATACCTCTAAAGGAGGGAAGAACATTACATCATGACGTAAAGGGAAAAAACGGCTCTGGGAAAGTCTTTTTAAGAGCTGCTCCTGCTGGTACGGGTATTATCGCAGGTGGAGCAATAAGATCTGTTTGTGAGGTATTAGGCATCCAAGATGTTGTTGCTAAATCACTGGGATCAGCAAATCCACACAATGTTCTTAAAGCTTGTGTTAATGGATTGAAATCTCAAAATTCGCCAAAAATTCTCTCTGCGATTAGGGGAAAAAAAATTTCTGAAATAATTGTAAAAAGAGAGGCTAAATAGATGAATTTAAATAGCTTAGTTAAAAATAATAAAAAAAAAATTAGAGTTGGTCGAGGAATTGGTTCAGGTAAGGGAAAAACTTCTTCAAGAGGGCATAAAGGTCAAAAATCAAGATCAGGTGTAGCAATTAAAAGTTTTGAAGGAGGCCAAATGCCATTATATAGAAGACTTCCAAAAAGAGGATTTAAGACATTTGCAAAAGAAAAAATTGCAATTTTAAATCTCTCAAAATTACAAATTATTTTAGAAAAAAATAAAGATAGTATAAAAAATAATCTTGATCTAAAGTTACTAAAAGAAAAAAAGCTTATAAATAAAAAATACCAGAAATTAAAAATCCTTGGATCTGGAGAAATAAAAAAAAATATTGAAATAACAGCTCATTTTGCCTCAAAACAAGCTTTGGCTAAAATCGAAAAAGTAGGCGGTAAATTAAGCATTGTTAAGAAATAAAATTTATGTCAAGTGAAGCTTTAAACACTGCAGGTGCTTTTAGTCAGGCTAAAGACTTAAAAAATAGAATATTTTTCACTATTTTAATATTAATAATTTACAGATTGGGGACGTATGTTCCGCTTTCTGGGATAGATCCATTGGCATTAAAAGAAATCATGTCCACTAGCCAAAAAGGATTACTTGGCATGTTCAATATGTTTTCAGGGGGAGCAGTAACAAGAATGGCAATATTTGCACTAGGTATTATGCCTTATATATCTTCTGCTATCATAGTTCAATTACTTACGGGTGTTTCTGATTATTTCAAAAATCTAAAGGAGCAAGGCGAAATAGGAAGAAAAAAAATTACTCAGATCACAAGATATGGAACAGTTTTAATAGCGTGTCTTCAAGGGTATGGTGTTTCAGTTGGACTTGAAAATGCAGGAAATCTTGTGATTGAACCTGGTCTTTCGTTTAGGTTAATTACCACTTTATCACTTGTAGCGGGAACAACATTCTTAATGTGGCTAGGAGAACAAATTACTTTGAGAGGAGTTGGAAACGGAATTTCATTAATCATTTTTTCAGGAATCGTAGCAGAAATACCCAGAGCACTAGCATCTACTTTTGAACTAGGACGAACTGGAGCCCTTTCAGCATTAATGATTGTTGGAATATTTGTTTTAGTAATTTTGACTGTTTTATTCATTGTTTTCTTTGAGAGAGCAATGAGAAAAATATTAATTAATTATCCCAAAAGACAAGTTGGAAATAAAATGTATGGAGGTGAGTCCTCACATTTACCTTTAAAAATAAATACTGCAGGTGTTATTCCAGCAATATTTGCATCTGCTTTGTTATTGTTGCCTATAACTATATCTAATTTTGGATTTGCAGAGTCTGATACTTTTTTAAAGATATCGTCGCTGTTCACGCAAGGACAACCTTTATATATGTTGCTTTATGCTTCGGGTATAATTTTTTTCTGTTTTTTTTACACATCTATTGTATTTAATCCAAAAGAGACAGCAGAAAACTTGAGAAAATATGGAGGTTATATTCCAGGTATTAGACCAGGTGAAAGAACAGCAGAATACATTGATACAATTTTAACACGTTTGACAACTGTTGGAGCTATTTATTTAACTTTTGTATGTTTGATGCCTGAATTTTTAATTGCAAAGTATCCAATTCCATTTTATTTAGGGGGAACCTCAATATTAATTGTTGTAGTAGTTGCTATGGATACAGTAACACAAGTTCAAACTAGATTAATGAGTTCACAATACGAGTCATTAATAAAAAAAGCAAAATTTGGAAAATAATTAATTAAATGAATTTAGTTATTTTTGGACCTCCAGGAGCAGGCAAAGGAACTCAATCAAAATTTATCGTAAATGAGTTTAACTTATATCAATTATCTACTGGAGATCTTTTACGTAATGAAATTAAAAATAAAACTGAATTAGGATTAAAGATATCATCAATTATAAATTCAGGTGAACTTGTTTCTGATGAAATTGTTGGTAGTTTAATTGAAAAATTTATATCAAATGAAAAATATCAAAATAAAATCATATTCGATGGATATCCAAGAACTTTATCACAAGCTCAAAACTTAGATAAACTATTAAAAAAATATCATCAAAAAATCGATATGGTATTAAAATTGTCTGTAAGCTTAGAATCAGTCAAAAAGAGAATACGAGAAAGACAAATCCAAGAAAAAAGAACAGATGATAATGAAGATATTGCAATTAAAAGATTTAAAAATTATGAGAAATCTTCAGAACAAGTATTAGATTATTATAAGCAAACTAATTTGCTTAAGGTTGTAAATGGTGAGTCGGGTATAGCTGAAATTAGTATTGAAATTAGCGAGTTAATTAAGAGTATCAAGGGTTGACTTTAAATGATTTCACAATATAAATACGCAGGAAACTTAAAATCATAAATTTATGGCTCGAATAGCAGGAATAAATATTCCACAAAACAAGATTGTCAGTATAGCTCTTACATACATTCACGGAATTGGACCTCATTCATCTAAAAAAATCTGCGAAAAATTAAATATCCCAGAGTCTAAACGAGTAAATGATTTGTCAGAAGATCAAGTTTTAAAAATAAGAGAATTTATCGATGCCAATTATAAAGTAGAAGGTGATCTTAGAAGAGAAGTATCAGTAAATATTAAAAGGCTAGTGGATCTTGCGTGTTATAGAGGATCAAGACATAAAAAAAAATTACCTGTTAGAGGTCAAAGAACACAATGTAACGCAAGGACTAGAAAAGGGAAAGCAATAGCAATAGCTGGAAAAAAATTAACCCCATTAAAAAAATAAATTTTTTATGAGTAAAATAAATCAAAAAAATGAACAAACTAAGGAAGTAAAAAAAACAGAAACTAAAAAGATTTCTACTTTTAAAAAAAAAAAGAAAATTAAAAAGAATATTGTTTCTGGTATAGCTTACGTCTATTCAACTTTTAATAATACCATTATTTCAATAGCAGATGAAAACGGAAATGTTCTTTCATGGTCATCTGCTGGAGCAAAAGGATTTAAAGGATCTCGAAAGTCTACACCATATGCAGCTCAAGTAGCAGCTGATGACGCAGGTGCAAAAGCTTACGAGCAAGGAGTTAGAACTCTTAATGTTCAAGTGAAGGGACCAGGCTCTGGAAGAGAAACTGCTTTAAGATCATTACAATCTCGGGGTTTTAAAATTTTATCGATCAAAGATACCACGCCAATGCCACATAACGGTGCAAGACCACCTAAAAGAAGGAGAGTATAATTATGCAACCATCGTCAAATATAATTGATAAAAATTGGAAAGCACTCATTAAACCGAGTAAGCTAGAGATATCAAGTAATGAGGATAAAACTATTGCAAAAGTCATAGCAGAACCATTAGAAAAAGGTTTTGGGCAAACAATTGGAAATTCACTTAGAAGAATATTACTTTCTTCAATTCAAGGTGCAGCAGTTACAGCAATTCAAATTGATGGTGTTTTACATGAGTTTTCATCTATTAAAGGTGTAAGAGAGGACGTGACTGACATTGTCCTTAATGTAAAAAATCTCGCAATAAAATCATCAACATCTAATCCAAAGAAAATAATATTGGATATAAAAGGACCAAAAGAAGTTAAAGCTAAAGATATCACGCTCGTCCCAGAAGTTGAAATTTTAAATCCTGATCAAACTATATGTAATTTAGATGAAAAGACACATTTCCACATGGAGTTAATGGTCAGCACAGGAAAAGGTTACGTTCAAGCGCCAAAAAATAAGGGTGAGGACAGTCCATTAGGTTTAATATCAATAGACTCATTATTTAGTCCAGTTAAAAAAGTATCATTTTCAGTAGAGAATACTAGAGCTGGAAGTGCATTAGATTATGATAAGTTAATTATGACAGTAGAGACAAATGGTACAGTCGACGCAGAAGATGCAATTGCATATTCAGCTAGAATATTTCAGGATCAGCTTGCCATGTTTGTAAATTTTGAGGATCCTCAAGAAATAGTTAAAGAAGTAAAATCTTCAGAACCAGAGTTTAATAGGAATTTATTGAAACGTGTGGAGGAATTAGAATTATCAGTGAGATCCATGAATTGTCTAAAGAATGATAATATTATTTATATAGGTGATTTAGTTCAAAAAACTGAACCTGAAATGTTAAGAACCCCTAATTTTGGAAGAAAATCTCTGAATGAGATCAAAGAAGTTTTAAATACAATGTCCTTGTATCTAGGTATGGAAATTCCCAACTGGCCGCCAGATAATATCGCAGAATTGTCAAAAAAACTTGAGGAAAATAGCTACTAATGAGACATGGTCTTGGATATAGAAAATTAAACAAAACAAGTGAACACAGAAAAGCCTTGTTTAAGAATATGCTTAATTCATTGATAAAATATGAGCAAATTATTACCACTTTACCTAAAGCAAAAGAGCTTAAACCTCAAATAGACAAAGTAATTACAATAGGAAAAAATAATAAGCTTAGTAATAAGAAAAGGTTATTTTCAAAATTACAAGATAAAAAATCAGTTACAAAAGTTTTCAATGAACTATCAAAAAGATATAATTCAAGAAAAGGTGGCTATTCAAGAGTTTTGAAGGCTGGGTTTAGGACAGGAGATGATGCACCAATGGCTGTTATAGAGTTAATTGACAGAAATCCTGAAGCCAAAAAAGTTGATAAACCAAAAAAAACTGAAACAAAAGATAAAAAAAAAGAGGCTCAACAAGAGCCCAAAGTTGCAAGTAAATAAATTAAGCTTTCATGCCTAAATCATATACTGTAGACGATGATTATAATGATTCACGTCTAGATAAATGGTTTAAAAACAAAATAATAAACTTACCACACTCTTTATTAGAAAAAATATTAAGACAGAATAAAGTAAAAGTTAATAAAAAAAAAACTAAATCATCTTATAGACTTCAGAAAGGCGATTTGATTGAGATTTATGATATATCTAAATTAAAACCGGTAGATAAAAAAGAAAAGATTAAATATTTACCTAAAAAAAAAGAAATTGGTACCTATGATGATTATATAATAGAAGATAATGAAAATTTTATAGTAATTAACAAACCAACTGGTATACCAGTTCAATCAGGCACAAAATCTTTTAAAAATATCATAGACATATTAAAGAATTCAAAATACTTTGAAAATTCAAAACCTTTCATTGTCCATAGATTAGACAAAGAAACATCTGGAATTTTAATAATTGCTAAAAATAGAAGATACGCTCAATTATTTACCTCGCTTTTTAGGATAAGGAAAATTCATAAAACTTATTTAGCGATAGTATATGGAAAAATTAATAAATCTATAAAAGTGATGAAGGACGAATTAATTTATTACGAAAATAATAAAAAAATTTATCAAAAAGCTGTATCAAATCTTAAAATAATTAAGTCGAATGATGGTTATTCATATTTGGAGTTAAACCCAATTACAGGAAGAAAGCATCAATTAAGAAAACAATTACTTAAAATTGGATGTCCAATAATAGGGGATGATAAATATTTTTTAAATGATAGAAAAAGAATGAAAACAAAAAATCTTATGTTACATGCATATAAAATAAAATTTATGATAAACAATATCCAGTACAATTTTAAAGCAAAATATAATAATTTATTTGAAGATTTTCTAAAAAAAAATATCTAAATATTGTTAATATTTTTAATAAAAATATTTGCCAAATTATTTTCAAATTTTTTAGGTTTGACTGAAATTAAATCAAATATAGAAGTAATCTTTTTATTATCTAAACCGCAAGGAATAATTTTTAAATATTGATTTAAATTATTTGAAATATTTATTGAACAACCATGATAAGCCACCCACCTAGATACTCTAATGCCTATTGCTGCAATTTTTTTATCTTTTACCCAAATGCCTATATTTTTCTTATCATTTTTGGATTGAATTTTATAATTCTTTAAAAATTGTATTATACTTTTTTCTATTGAATCGATTAATTTTCTTATGTCCTTCTTTCTTCTGTTTAAATCGATAACAAAGTAAACAATTTTTTGACCAGGGTTATGAAGTGTGATTTTGCCCCCTCTACTTGATTTAACTATTTTTATTTTTTTATCTAATATTTCTTTTTTGTTGAAACTTACTCCAGCAGTGTAAGTAGTTGGGTGCTCTAGGATCCATAATAATTCTCTATTTGTACCATTTTTTACTTCCTCAACTCTTTTATTGAGATAAAGCATTGCCATTTTAAAGGGAATACGTTTTTTGCTAATTTTAATTTCTATACTCATTTAATTTGAATTTTACCATTATATAGACTATTAGTCTCAAAAAAACTTAAAGAGGTATTTATGACTTTACCAAAATCAGAAGAGGCAAAAAAAGTCAATTTGGATTTTAATAAAGAATTTATCAATACTTTCACCCAAAATATTGAGAGTAGAAACATTGAATTTATCAATCAAACGTTAAAAGATTTGCATGAAGCCGATGTTGCTAACTTAATTGAAAATTTAAATCCTGATATAAGAAATAAATTAATCGAAATTGAGTCGTTTAATATCGATCCAGAAATTTTTATTGAATTAAACGAGTCAATTCAAAGTGAAGTTTTACAATTACTCTCTATAGACTCTCTTATCAAAATAATAAAACGATTAGAGTCTGATAACGCTATTAAAATTCTTGAAAACTTATCAAAGGATATAAAAGAAAAAGTTTTAGAAAAACTTCCACCAAAAGATAAATTTTTATTACAAGAGGGACTAAGTTATCCTGAGGACTCTGCAGCAAGAATAATGCAAAGAGAATTTACAGCAGTACCGAGTAATTGGACTGTGGGGCAAACTATAGATTATTTAAGAGAAAACAAAGATTTACCTGAAGAATTCTTAGAGATATTTATTGTAGATAATGACTTCAAACCAATTGGAACTGTTCCTTCATCAAGAGTTCTAAGAACATCTAGAGATTTAAAAATGAATTCTATAATGAGAGAAATGCCAGTGCTGATTTCAGTTAATATGGATAAAGAGGAAGTTGGTCTTACTTTCGAAAATTATAACTTAGTCTCCGCAGGAGTAGTAAATAAAGAAAATAAATTAGTTGGCATGATTACAGCTGACGATGTAGTAACTGTTGTTCAAGAAGAAGCAGAGGAAGATGCTTTACGTCTAGCAGGTGTTGGTGATGAAGAGATTACCGACAGTGTTATGTTAAAGACAAAAAGAAGATTTAATTGGTTACTATTAAATCTATTTACAGCTTTACTAGCCACTTGGGTTATAAGCTTCTTTGGAGCCTCAATTGAACAAATGGTAGCTTTAGCTTTTCTTATGCCAATAGTTGCATCAATGGGGGGAAATGCTGGGATGCAAACTTTAGCAGTTACTATTCGAGCAATAGCTACTAAAGAATTATCAAAAAGTAATTTCAACAGAGTAGTTGGTAAAGAATTTTTGATAGGTATTTTAAACGGAATAATTTTCGCAATAATAACTGCAATAATTGTTCAATTATGGTTTAAAGAAATAAATCTTTCACTATTGATTGGTATTTCAATGGTCTTAAATATGATTGTTGCAGGATTGTTTGGTATTTTAGTCCCAGTATCATTAAAAAAATTAAATATCGATCCCGCTTTAGCCTCAAGTGTTTTTGTAACAACTATTACAGATGTTATTGGATTTCTTTCTTTCCTAGGATTAGGATCGTTTTATTTTTTAAATTAGATATTATCAATTAATCTTATGTTTTTTATATAGTAGGCAATAAATAGATTGAATTTTTTACTTTGCCTTTTAATTTTTTTAAAACTTTTAACATTATAATTTTCCAAATAATCAATTTTACTTGCACCTAAATTTTTTAAGTCTTTTTTTATTTTATTAATATAAAAAAAACTATAATTTTTTTTTATTTTCTTCTTTAAGCTATATAAATAATGATAAATATTAGATGCAACCTTAATTTGATTTTTATTAAGATTTAAATTTCTTGATGAGCATGCTATGCCATTATTTTCTCTAATAGTTTTGCATTCAATTACTTTACATTTAATCTTTCTTTTTTCGATGTGTTTTTTAATTAGATATAGTTGCTGATAATCTTTTTTCCCTAAAAAAATATACTTAGGTTTTATTATTTCTATAAATCTGTTTACTACATTTAAAACACCTTCAAAATGACCTTTCCTAAATTTACCACACAATTTTTTTGAAAATTTATCTAAGTAAACGTGCTCTATAGTTTTAAATCCGTATATGTCTTTAAATGTTGGAATATATAAGTAACTAATTTTCAACTTTTTAAGCTGTTTTATGTCTTTCTTTATGTTCCTTGGATAGGATTTAAAATCGCCTTTTTTACTGAATTGTTTAGGATTTACAAAAATCGATACCAAAGTTTTAAACTTTGATTTCTTAGATTTTTTGATCAATGAAATATGTCCTTTGTGTAAACCACCCATTGTTGGCACAAATGATATACCTTTATTTTTAAAAATCTCTTTTTGTAGATTTTGTTTGTCTTTAAATATTTTCATTTTTACAAAGCAATGATAATAACTATTATAAGAATCATATGATAAAACAAGCCATTATTCCATTAGCAGGATTAGGAACTAGAATGCTTCCTTTGACAAGTGTAATGCCAAAAGAACTAATGCCTATTAATGGTAAACCAAATTTACAATATATATTAGATGAATGTATTGATGCTGGAGTAAAGAAATTCATATTTATAATATCAAAAAAAAAACTATCGATTAAAAAATATTTTTTTAACGACAATTTCTACAAAAAAATATTAAAAAAGAAGAAAGATAAAAGACTATTTGAAGAGTATAAAAAAATAAAAAGATATCAAAAAATGATAAAATTTGTTTATCAAAATAAGCCAAAAGGTACAGGTGATGCAGTTTTAAAATGCCAAAAATTTATAAAAGGTAAACACTTTTTGATGCTGTTACCTGATGATCTAATAATAAGAAATAATTGTTCGAAAGAAATGATAAGATTACATAAAAAAACTAATGGATCTATAATTGCCACAAAAAGAGTAGAGCGAAAAACAGTGTCGAGATGGGGAATTTTATCTGTCAAAAATAAAAAAAGAAATTATTTTCAAATTAAAGATGTTATAGAAAAACCAAGTATCAAAAAAGCGCCATCAAATTTTGCAATTATTGGTAGATATATACTGCCTACAAATATATTTGTTGAAATTAAAAAATTAAAACCTGGTCAAGGAGGGGAGATACATATTACTGACGCAATTAGAAGTTTAATTAAAAAAAAACATCAATTTTATGGAAATATTTTTAAAGGAAAATATTTAGATTGCGGAACATTAAATGGATATATTAATTCGGGAATTCAAATATCAAAGGTAAAATAAATGAAACTTTGTATGATAGGTACTGGTTACGTTGGATTGGTTAGCGGAGTTTGTTTTGCTGATATAGGAAACCAGGTTATTTGCGTTGACAAAGATAAAAACAAAATAGATAAACTAAATTCAGGAATTTCCACAATCTATGAGCCTGGATTAGATGAATTAATAAAAAAAAATTTTTTAGCAAAACGTCTCTTATTCACTACAAATATCAATAAAGCTATAAACTCATCTGATATAATTTTTATATGTGTAGGCACACCTACAAAAAAAGGGTCGATTAAAGTTGATTTATCTTTTGTTTATAAATGCACAAAAGAGATATTGAAATATTCAAAAAGAAAAAAAATTATTGTAACTAAATCTACTGTACCAGTAGGTACAGGCGATGAAATTGAAAAAATTTTAAAAAGAAAGAAAAAACTTTTTACAGTAATTTCTAATCCTGAATTCTTAAGAGAAGGCGAGGCAATACGTGACTTTAGATATCCCGATAGAATTATAATAGGATCTAATGAAAAGAATGCCTTTAATATCATGAGAAAACTTTATGGACCATTAACTAACAAAGGTTCAAAATTTTTCACCAGCACAAGAAGAGGAGCAGAACTAATAAAGTATGCATCAAATGCTTTTCTCGCGACTAAAATTACTTTTATTAATGAACTTGCTAACTTATGTGAAAAATCTGGAGTTAACATAGAAGATATTTCATTAGGCATGGGTTCTGATAGTAGAATAGGCGGTAGGTTTTTGCGTGCTGGCCCAGCTTATGGGGGTTCATGTTTCCCAAAAGATACTAAAGGTCTGGTATCAGCTGCAGAAAAATATAAAATAAACCTTTCAGTAGTGAAATCGGTTATCAAATCAAATAAAGAAAGAGTAAATTTACTTAATCAACGAATTCATAAAATTTTAGGTTCAAATATAAAAAATAAAAAAATTTCTTTTTTAGGCGTAACATTTAAGCCTAATACAGATGACATGAGAGATTCTACTAGCCTTAAAATGATACCTTATCTATGCAAAAAAGGGGCGAAAGTTAATTACTATGATCCCTCTGGAGAAAAAAAAGAGTTTAGTAAGATTAAAAACTGCAATTACAAAAAAAATATAAAATCTAATTGTAATAACGCAGATTTAGTAATTTTACTTACAGAATGGGACGAATTTAAATCTTTAGATTTCAAAAAAATTGTTAAAAAAAGTAAGTTTAAAGTTTACGACCTAAGAAATCTTTATTCTGCTAAGGAGATGAAAAAAAACAAAATCAATTACCACTCTATTGGTAGACCAAACATTAATTAAGTTCAAAAATGGCATCAACTTCTACTGCTACACCTAATGGTAAACTGTTTACACTTATCGCAGCTCTTGTATGTTCACCTTTTTTTTCAAAAATTTTAGCTATTATATCTGATGCACCATTTATGATTTTGGGTTGATCTTTGAAATCATCAGTTGAGTTGACATAACCAGTAAGTTTTACACAAGTTTTAATCTTATCGAGATCTCCATCACAAGCGTTTTTAACGTGAGCAATTATACTTAAACCACATCTTTCGGCGGCCTTATATCCTTGTTCTAAATTTAAATTTTTACCTATTTTACCGGTTATTAGCTTTGCATTTTTATCTATAGAAACTTGACCAGATATAAATAGTAATTTACCTACAATTTTTGTACCAACATAAGCACCTACTGGAGCTTTTGGCTCTGGTAAAATAATGTCTAGAGATTTTAACTTTTCTTCAATCTTAGACATATTTATTTACCAAGTTTATCTTTAATCCAATCAGTTAATTTAGAGTCTGTATTCAATTTTTTTAATCCTTTAGATCCTAAATCCTTTCCGAATTTCGCTACGCATTTAGAATATTCCATAGGTTTATCTCTCAAGTCTCTACATTTTTCTTCCTTTGAGGATAAACTTTGAAATATAAAAAAATTAAATATCAAAAATAAGTAAACATATTTCATTATTTTTTTCCTTTCTTTTTCATTTTGTCGTATTCTTTTCTTTTTTCAATTAAAATCAAAGCTTCCTCCATTGTCAATTCATTTGGATCTTTTTCCTCAGGAATAGTTGCATTTAATGATTTATATTTTATATAAGGTCCATACTGTCCCTTCATAATCCTAACTGGTTTTTTATCCTCTGGATGTTCACCAAGGTCCTTTATTAATGAAGAGGAAATTCTTCCCGGCTTAGCTTCGGCAATTAATGTTATTGCCCGATTGATTCCAATGGAAAAAAGATCTTCAATATTTTCAAGTCTTGCAGATTTATTTTCACATTTTAGGTAAGGACCAAATCTTCCAGAATTTAATGTTATATCCTGACCATTATCGGGGTGTTGTCCTAATACTTTAGGAAGAGAGCATAAATATTTTGCTTTATTTAAATCAACACTGTCAACATCTATACCTTTTGGAATTGATACATTTTGAAGATGTTCATTCTCATTTTTTTTCTTTCTACCTTTTTTCTTTTTTGTTTCTAATTCATCTTTTTCTTTTTCATATTGTAAGTAGGGACCGAATCTACCATTCTTTAAATAAATATCTTTACCTTTTTCGTTTTGACCCAGTAATTTAGGTTCTGCTAAGTTAAATTGAGCTGCAGCTTTAGCTTTAGATAAAGGTCTTGTAAATTTGCACTCTGGATAATTTGAACATCCTATAAAAGCACCACCTCTAAAACTATTTTTTAGACTTAGTTCTCCATTGGAACACAACTTGCATTTTCGATCGATTGCGTCTTTATCATCTCTTTCAAAAATTAAAGCCCCTAAACTCTCGTTTAATAAGTCTAATACTTCTCTAGTTCTCTTTTCTTTGACTTTTCCCACATTTTCATAAAAATCTTTCCAAAAATTATCCAAAACTTGAACCCATTCAATTTTACCACTAGTGATTTCATCTAGCTGATTTTCTAGGTCCGCAGTAAAATTATAATCTACGTATTTAGAGAATAATTTCTCTAAAAAAGCTGAAATTAGCTTGCCTCTATCAGTTGGATTAAACCTTTTATTAATTAATTCTACATAATTTCTAGTTGATAATACCGAAATAATACTAGCGTAAGTGGAGGGTCTACCGATGCCTAACTCCTCCATCTTTTTTACTAAACTAGCTTCAGAGTAACGTGGCGGTGGATCTGTAAAGTGCTGCTCATCATGTAACTTAAGTATGCTAATTTCTTCACCAACTTTGACTTCAGGCAAAATATTCTTTGCATCTTCGTCAGTTTCTTGAACTTGATAAACTTTAAGAAATCCATCAAACTTTACTACTGAGCCGCTAGCTCTAAAGTTAATTTTATTATCAAGTGACGAAATAATTATCGTATTTCTATCAAATTCTGCTGGTGTCATTTGAGATGATAAGGCTCTACTCCAAATTAATTCATAGAGTTTAAATTGATCTGCATTTACATATTTTTTGATGTCAGAGGGTTTTCTACTTATATTAGTTGGTCTAATTGCTTCATGGGCTTCTTGAGCGTTCTTTGCTTTTTTTCCAGTATAACTATTCGGTGCCTCTGGCAAATATTTATCACCATAATCATCAGTAATGAATTTCCTAAAATCTTCAATTGCTTCTTTTGAAATATTAGTTCCATCAGTTCTCATATAAGTAATTAATCCGGTAGTCTCACCCTCGATATCTACTCCTTGATACAGTCGTTGTGCAATTTGCATTGTTCTAGAAGCTCCAAAACCAAATCGTCCTGAAGCAGTTTGCTGTAAGGTAGAAGTGGTAAAAGGGGCTAGGGGATTACGTCTGAATACTTTTGTGTTTACATCTGTAATTTTAAATTTTGTTTTATTGATTACATCAACTGCTTTTTGTATTTCTTCTTTATTTTTGAAAGAAAATTTTTCTATTTTTTCTCCATTAAATAAACTTAATTTTGAAAAAATATTTTTATTATTTTTATTTGTAAAGTCTGATGTAAGAGTCCAATATTCATCTGGTTTAAATAATTCTATTTCTTTTTCTCTTTCGGTAATAAGCTTTAAGGCCACAGATTGAACTCTTCCTGCTGATTTTGATCCAGGCAATTTAGTCCAAAGAATTGGTGAGATATTAAATCCGACAAGATAATCTAACGCTCGTCTAGCTAAGTAAGCTTCGACTAAAGGCAAATGGATTTGTCTAGGATTTTTTATAGCATCGAGTATTGCTTTTTTAGTAATTTCATTAAAGACAACTCTTTCTAAATTTTTATCTTTAAGAAGTTTCTTTTTTTCCAGAACTTCTTTAACGTGCCAAGCTATAGCTTCACCTTCACGATCTGGATCTGTTGCTAAAATAATTTTATCTGAGTCTTCAGCAGCATTTGTAATTTCTTTTAAATATTTTTTGGAAAAAGAATCAATTTCCCATTCCATTTGAAATTTATTTTCTGGATCGACAGATCCATTTTTTGAAGGCAAATCTCTTATATGTCCATAACTTGCTAAAACTAAATAATCTTTTCCTAAATATTTATTTATTGTTTTTGCTTTAGCTGGACTTTCAACAATTACTAAGTTCATTAATTGTTTATTTTCAAAATTAAACGAGTTTGTCAAATTTATTATTGAAAAACTAGAAAAGACAGTACTTATAACTTAATTTTATTTTCTGTAGAACTTTTAAGTCTTAAAATATTTTCTTTATGAGTAAAAAGAATCATAACAAAAAAAATAAAAAGTATTAGGATATTGTTATTTATTTCGTAAAAATATGCATAGAGAAAAACTATTAACGGAGAAATCATTGAAGATAATGATGCAAATCTAAATAATAACGATAAAGAAATCCACGCTATGATAAAAATTAAAAAAAATTTATTAGATAAAGCTAAAATTACTCCAAGGTAAGTTGCCACACCTTTTCCTCCTTTAAATTTTAACCAAACAGGAAAAATATGTCCGATGAAACAAATTAATGCAGATAGAGAGGATAAGTCTTCAAAATAAAATATTGTTATATAAACTGAAATGTATCCTTTAAATAAATCAAGAGCTAACGTAGTTATTGCGAGAAATTTGTTTCCGGTTCTAAGCACATTTGTAGTTCCGATATTGCCAGAGCCAACAGTTCTAATATCTTTTTTTAGAAATATCCTAGTTAAGAGTAATCCAAATGGTATTGATCCCAAAAGGTATGAGTAAATTGCTACAATAATTAAATCTATGTCCATTAGTTCGAATATACTACTTCGCCTTGAAGCAAAGTCATTTTCACTTTACCTTGTAATTTTCTATTTTCAATCGCAGTATTTTTTGATTTTGATTTAAGTTCTTCAGCTTTCACTACCCATGGTTTTTCCAGATCAAATATACAAATATCTGCGTCCGATCCTTCTTTAAGGGATCCTTTATCTATTTTTAGTATCTTAGCTGGATTAATCGTTAAGCACTTAATTATTCTTTCCAAAGACAATGATTCATTATGGTAAAGCTCTAAAGATAAAGATAGCAATGTCTCTATACCGATAGAACCTGTCGCTGCTTGTGCAAACGGAAGTCTTTTACTTTCCTCATCTTCAGGAATGTGATCTGATACAATTACATTAATGAGATCATTCTTTATTCCTTCTATTAATGAAAGTCTATCCTCCTCGCTTCTAAGAGGGGGAGATAATTTTAAAAAAGTTCTAAATTCTCCGATATCATTTTGATTTAACGATAAATTGTTAATAGAAACCCCTGTGCTAAATTTTATTCCATTAGATTTATTTTTTTTAACAACATTAAGAGAATTTTTTGAGGAAATTTGATTAATATGATATCTGCAAGGAAATTCACTTAATAAAGATAAATCCCTTTCAATAATAATCTTTTCAGCAATATCTGAGACACCTTGTAAACCTAATCTTGTTGC
This sequence comes from uncultured Pelagibacteraceae bacterium, assembly GCA_902601545.1. Lineage (GTDB taxonomy): Bacteria > Pseudomonadota > Alphaproteobacteria > Pelagibacterales > Pelagibacteraceae > Pelagilacustribacter. The sequence continues at coordinate 71,683 of CACKNR010000001.1, forward strand.
CACTTCGCCCTGATTAATGCATGAATTTTTAGCTAATTCATAATCCTCGGCATGTTGCATAATCAGAACATCAATGTCTGAAGCATAGTTCATTATTCTAGACATCAATTCAGAATTTTGGATAGTTTTATTAACATCACTAAACCCAATAATTCCTCTTGCTTTTAACAAACCAAATTCAGTCATCTGATTACCCTCCATCTGTCTAGTAATCGAAGCACATGGAAAAAGATTTACCTTAGCTTTATCTCTACCCCTTCTAATTATAAAGTCCACCATAGATACGTTGTCTATAACTGGCTTAGTATTTGGCATAGTTACAATTGAAGTTACTCCACCTGCCAAAGCTGCTTGGCTTAATGTTCTAAAATTTTCTTTATATTCAAAGCCAGGCTCTCCAACAAAAGCTTTCATATCAACTAATCCAGGAATAGCTACTAGGCCTTTCAAATCAATTTTTTCTGCTGATTTAGATGTACCTGATTTTTTTCCAATGGATTTTATTTTTCCTTTTTCATCGATAACTATATCTCCTATTTCATCCATCTTTTGAGATGGGTCGATAATTCTCAAATTTGTCAAAATTTTTTCTTTCATTTATTTACAGTACAATTTTAAACATGCCATCCTAACAGCCACACCTAATTCAACTTGTTCTTTCACGAGACTAACATTTATGTCATCTGCTAATTTAGTATCAATCTCAACACCTCTGTTCATTGGACCAGGGTGCATTAGTAAAGCATCTTTTTTTGCAAACTTTAGTTTTTCTGGCGTTAGTCCAAAAAATTCGTAATATTCTCTCTTTGATGGAAGAAAAGATCCCTGCATTCTTTCATTTTGTAATCTTAACATCATAACAATATCACACCCATCTAATCCTTTTTTCATATCGGTAAATGATTTAACACCTAAGTTATCTATCCCTTTGGGCATCAAAGTTTTTGGTGCAATGACATTTACTTCTGCACCCAACATATTCATTAAATAAATGTTAGACCTAGCAACTCTTGAATGAAGAATGTCTCCGCATATTGCAATTTTTAATCCCTCAATGTTACCTTTTCTATTAATAATTGTTAAAGCATCAAGTAAGGCTTGTGTAGGGTGTTCTCTCCTTCCATCACCTGCATTGATGACCGTACAATTTACTTTTTGTGAAAGAAGATTTGGTGCACCTGAGTCTTGATGTCTTATAACAATGATGTCAGGATGCATGGCATTTAATGTCATGGCAGTGTCAATTAATGTTTCACCTTTTTTTAATGCAGAGTTACCCATATTCATTGTCATTACGTCCGCTCCTAGTCTTTTTCCAGCTAAATCAAATGAACTCTGTGTCCTTGTAGAAGGTTCAAAAAATAAGTTTATTTGAGTTTTTCCCCTAAGGACATCTAATTTTTTAGAACTTCCTCTGTTTAATTTTATGAAGGATTTTGCTTCAGTTAAAATCTCTTTTGCTTCGAGAACTGATAAATTTTGAATACCTAATAGATGTTTGGGAGTGTTTTTAATAGCTGTAACTTTTTTTTCAGTTGCCATTAAAATCAACTCTATAGGCCTTTTACTATATTATATCAAGTATTTTTTTTATGATAATAATCTAGAATCCCTTGAAGTATAAATTGAGCAGAATTCTCGTCTAATTTCTTCACTTTTTTTGATGAATTAATTGCTAAATCATTAGATAGATTAAAGGCTCCCTGGCTAGATAGTCTCTCATCCCATAAAGTGATATTTTCTGTAATATCTTTTGAAAGATTTTTAGCTAGATCTTTAGCTGATTGTGAAGAGGGCCCTTCCGTTCCATCCATATTAATTGGATTACCTATGACTATCCCGTCTATGTCATATTCTTTGACAATTTTCTTAATTTGATCAACTAGGTCTCTATAATTTTCTTTAATAATTGTGGTGTATGGCGTAGCTACAATTTTATTTTCATCTGATAGAGCTATTCCTATTCTTTTGCCGCCAGGATCAATACCTATTAATCTTGATTTTTTCTTGGTTTTTTCAATAAATACGTCAATATCGAGCATGAAATTTACCTAATTTGTGATAAAACACATTTAAATTAACTTATTGCACAAATGTCCTTAGATAAAGAGAAAATTAAACATGTAGCAAAATTAGCTCGAATTTCAGTTGATGAAGCTAAAGTAGATAGCTTAACCAAAGATTTAAACTCAATTTTCAAGTTTATTGAACAATTAAATGAACTAAATACTGATAAAGTTGAACCATTAACATCGATTTTAAACCAGTCTTTGAGATCAAGGAAAGACGAAATCAGTGATGGCAAGATAAGAGAAAAAATTCTTAAAAATTCTCCAAAAAAAAATGAGGAGTTTTTTGTAGTTCCAAAGGTGGTTGAGTAATGAGCAATATAACTAATCAAAGTTTAAGTGAAATTTTGGAAAGTATAAAGTCTAAGAAGATATCCTCATTAGAACTTACACAAGCATATATAAAGAACATTGAAAATGCAAAAAAACTAAATGCTTTTGTAACTACAACATTTGATCATGCATTAGAAAGTGCAAAAAAATTTGATAACAAACCAAATAATGAACAACTTCTTAGCGGTGTACCTTTAGCTGTAAAAGATTTATTTTGTACTGAAAATGTTAAAACTACGGCTGGAAGTAATATTTTAAATAATTTTGTTCCTTCATATGAGTCTACTGTAACAAAAAATTTATGGAACAATGGAGCTTTTTTACTTGGAAAATTAAATTGTGATGAATTTGCTATGGGTTCTTCGAATGAAACAAGTTTTTTTGGAAACGTTATCAATCCTATCGGAGATCATCTAGTTCCAGGTGGTTCTTCAGGGGGATCTTCCTCTGCTTTGGCGGCTGATCTTACTCCCGCAACAATTGGAACAGATACAGGCGGGTCTATTAGGCAGCCTGCATCATTTACTGGCACTGTAGGTCTCAAGCCAACTTACGGTCTTTGTTCGAGGTGGGGTATAGTTGCTTTTGCTTCTTCATTAGACCAAGCAGGACCAATGACTAAAACAGTAAATGATTGTTCAATTATGCTTGAAGCAATGTCTGGTTTTGATGAAAAAGACTCAACCTCAATTAATAAAAAAAAAGAATCATACTCAAAAAATTTAAAAGATAATATCAAAGGATTGAAAATTGGTATCCCTAAAGAGTATCGAGTAGATAATATGCCAAAAGAAATTGACGAACTTTGGGAAAAAGGAAAAAAAATATTAAAAGATTTAGGTGCTCAGTTAATTGATATTTCATTACCCCATACCAAGTACGCTTTGCCTACTTACTATATCGTTGCTCCTGCGGAAGCTTCATCAAATTTAGCAAGATATGATGGCGTAAGATATGGCTACAGATCACAAAAAGGAAAAGATTTAATTGAAATGTATGAAAACACTAGATCAGAAGGATTTGGTGATGAAGTAAAGAGAAGAATACTAATAGGCACTTATGTTTTATCGTCTGGTTATTACGATGCCTATTATTTAAAAGCTCAAAAAGTAAGACAATTAATAAAAAAAGATTTTGATGATAGTTTTACTAAAGTCGATGCTATTTTAACACCTTCAACACCAAGCTCAGCATTTAAGATAGGAGAAAAAACTAATGATCCTGTATCAATGTATTTAAATGACATTTTTACGGTGCCAGTAAATTTAGCTGGATTACCAGCCTTATCTCTTCCTGCTGGATTAGATAAACAGGGCTACCCACTTGGTTTACAATTGATAGGTAAAGCCTTAGATGAACAAAAAATTCTCAATATTGGTTACGCATTCGAAAAGAATTGTGGTTATAAAAATAAAATTAAAAAGTGGTGGTCATGAGCAAAGAAAAATTTGATTATTTTATAAATGGTGAGAAAGGGAAGTATGAAGTAGTTATAGGTTTAGAAGTTCATGCTCAAGTCCTTTCTAATTCTAAACTTTTTTCAGGCTCCTCAACTAAATTCGGAGCTGATCCTAACAAACAAGTAAGTTTAATTGACTCTGCTTTTCCCGGAATGCTACCAGTTATCAATGAGGAGTGCGTGAAACAAGCTGTAAGAACAGGCTTAGGTTTAAATGCAAAAATAAATAATTATTCAGTATTCGATAGAAAAAATTATTTTTATGCAGATCTTCCACAGGGATACCAGATTTCCCAATATAAAAATCCTATTGTTGGTGAAGGAAAAGTTTTACTGGATATGCCTTATGGTTCAAAAGAAATTGGCATTGAAAGGCTTCATTTAGAACAGGACGCAGGTAAAAGTATCCATGATATGGATCCTTCAAGCACCTATGTTGATTTAAATCGTTCTGGAATAGCTTTAATGGAAATTGTTAGCAAACCCCATCTTCGTTCGCCCGATGAAGTAAATGCTTACATAAAAAAATTAAGAACCATTATGAGATACTTGGGTACATGTGATGGCAATATGCAAGAAGGTTCATTAAGAGCAGATGTAAATGTATCAGTAAGAAAAGTAGGTGATAAAAATTTTGGCACAAGATGTGAAATTAAAAATGTAAATTCAATTAAATTTATGCAAATGGCAATTGAATATGAGGCTAATCGACAGGTTGAATTACTAGAAGATGGAAAAGAGATAGATCAAGAAACAAGATTATTTGATACAAAAAAAAATGAAACAAGATCAATGAGATCAAAAGAAGATGCTCACGATTATAGATACTTTCCTGATCCAGATCTTTTACCCTTAAAACTTGAACAAAAATTAATTGATGATTTAAAAAAATCTTTGCCTGAGTTGCCAGATAATAAGAAGGAGAGATTTATTCAAGAATATGGGCTTAGCTCATACGAAGCAAACGTATTGGTTTCCGAAAAAGAAATCTCTGATTATTATGAGGAAGTTGCAAAATTATCTGACAAAAAACTAGCAGCTACATGGATGATGGGTGATTTATTTGCAATGCTCAATGACAAAGGACTTAATATTTCTAACTCACCAATTTCTGCTAAAAATTTTGCTGAGTTAGTACAATCAATTAAATCTGGAGAGATTTCAGGAAGAATAGCAAAAGACGTTTTCGAAATTATGGTTGAAAGCGGTGATAACCCAAAAAAAATCATAGAGTCAAAAGGGATGAAACAACAAAGCGATCCTAAAGAATTAGAGAAAATGATTAATGAAATACTATCAAAAAATAAAGATAAAGTTGATCAATATAAAGCTGGAAAAGAAAAATTGTTTGGTTTTTTTGTTGGACAGGTTATGAAATTATCTGGTGGGAAAGCAAACCCTCAATTGACAAATGAAATTCTAAAAAAACTTTTAAAAGGCTAATTATGCCTAAGAAATTAGATTTAACTGAAAATCTTGAAAAATACATTATTGATCATTCAGAGTCTTTAACTGATGTTCAGAATGAGATAATTCAATATAATATAAGTCTTGGTGATCAAAAGAGATTACAGATTTCAGTTTCTCAAGCACAATTTCTACAAACATTAATTAAAATCTCTAATATTAAAAAGATTTTAGAAATAGGAAGTTTTACAGGTTTTAGCGCTTTATCAATGGCCTTAGCCCTTCCATCTGATGGTCTTCTAATTAGCTTAGATAAAAGTTCTGAATTTAGCATGAAAGCAAAATCATTTTATAAAAAAGCGAATGAAAAAAAAATAAAGCAAATTATAAAACCTGCTATTGATAGTCTAAATGAACTGAAAGAATCAAGTCAAAGATTTGATTTAATTTTTATAGACGCTGATAAGGAAAATTACCTTAATTATTACGAATCATGTTTAGAACTTATTAATAAAAAAGGCCTTATTGTCATAGATAATGTTTTATGGCATGGAGAAGTAATAGATGACACAAAAAATGATAAATTTACAAATATTATAAGGGAATTCAATACACATATTAAGAAAGATAGAAGAGTTGTAAAAAATATTATTCCAATAGGTGATGGACTTACAATTTGTATTAAAAAATAATGTATACAATTTTTGGTTTTTATAAGTTTAAAAAGATTAAATTTTTGAAAAAATATAAAGCTTTGTTTCAAAAAGAAATTTTTAAAAATAATGTGAGGGGCACAATAATATTATCAGCAGAGGGCATAAATGGAACTATTGCAGGCAAAAAAGACGATATTAGTAAAATAATAAACATTATAAAAAGACAATATCGGTTGAAGGATTTTGATAGTAAGAATATTTCTGAGAGTCTTTTTCAACCATTCCACAAAGGTAAAATAAAAATCAAAAATGAAGTTGTTCCATTGGGTTTAAAAATAAACCCAAAGAATAAAAAACTTAATAGATATGTTTCTGGAAAGTCATGGAATAAACTTATTTCAAATAAAGAAACTTTAGTTATAGATGCTAGAAAACCATTTGAATATGAAGTGGGCACATTTAAAAATTCTATAAATCCAAATATTCAAAATTTTAGAGATTTTCCAAAATATCTAAAAAAAGTCGATAAAGCTAAAGCTGTAGCAATGTTCTGTACAGGAGGAATTAGATGTGAAAAGGCCTCCATATTTTTAAAAAGAAAAGGTTTTAAAAATGTTTTTCAATTAAAAGGTGGAATACTTAATTATTTGAAAAAAACTGAGAGGAAAGACAGTTTATGGAAAGGAGAATGTTTTGTTTTTGATAATAGAGTATCCCTAAAACACAAATTAAAACAGGGAACTTACTCAGTATGCAGTGGATGTCGAATGACTTTTTCAATAAAAGATAAAAAATCTTACAAATATGAAGAGGGTGTTTCATGCCCAAGGTGTTATGACACACTCTCAAATTCACAAAAAACAAGATTTCGTATGAGGCAAAATCAAATTAATCTTGCTAAAAAAGCTGGAAGAAAGCATAAATTTCAAAAGGAATTTTAATTATGGATTTGACTAAAGGTTCAATTTGGCAACTCTTAAGAAAAGTGACCATACCTGCAAGCACAGGATCACTATTTCAAACTTTTTATAATCTAGTCGATACTTATTTTGCAGGCAGAATTTCACCAGAAGCGTTAGCAGCGATTGCAAAATCATGGCCAATATACTTCATAGCAATAGCTGTTGCGGTCGGTATTGGAGCTGGAACTACAGCTCTAATCAGTAATTCAATTGGAGCCAAGGAAGATAGAAAAGCCTCGATGTACGTTGCTCAGTCAATAGTATTAGCAATCGTGATTTCAATTTTCGTAACTTTATTTGGCTTAAATTTTTCTGATGAACTCTTGAGAATTATGGGCTCTACTGAAGAAAGTATAATCTTAACACGCAAATATTTAGATATTATTTTTTTTGGAGCTATCATTGTATTAGTTCAATTATCTTTGAACGGAACTTTAAATGCCCAAGGTGATACAAAAAGTTATAGAAATGTTTTGATTGTTACCTTTTTCTTAAATATTTTTTTAAATCCATTATTTATTTTTGGTTATGGATTTATACCAGCATTTGGAATTGCTGGTTTAGCTATCGCTACGCTTGTTTCTCAGTGTATCGGCTTAATATATTTAGCTAATAAAGTTTATTGCTGTAAATTAAAAAAATTCCTTTATCTAGAATGCTTCAAACCAAAAATTGAGTACTTAAGCTCTCTCTTCAAACAATCAGTGCCAATAATGTTTACTATGTTGATGATAATGTTTGGAGTATTCAATATTTTTTATTTCGTTGGTCAGTTTGGAGAATTAGCTACAGCGGGTTATGGTACTGCTGTAAGAATAGAACAAGTTTTATTGTTACCAGTCATAGGTTTAAATACTGCTGTTTTATCAATTGCAGGTCAAAATTTTGGAGCAAAAATGTATTTCAGAGTAAAAGAAGTATACGGAAAAGCTCTGTTGTTCGGTTCAGGATTTATGGTATTAGCAGGTATATTTGTTTATTTAACTTCAGAAATTATAATATCTTTTTTTACTAATGATTTAGAAGTAATTCGAAGAGGTGCACTTTACTTACAGGTAGCAGCTTTAATTGGGCCAGTGTATCCAGTTTTCTTTATTACCTCTGCTTTATTCCAGGCACTGAAAAGACCAATTTTTAGTTTGTATATGACAATCCTAAGACTAACGTTAATACCATTTATGTCGTTATGGTATGTAATAAATATTAGAAATGGCGAGTATCAAGATATTTTTTATACGATTTTAGTAACAAATTGGATGATGGGATTAGTTGTATTAACTTTCGTACCATTTTTTTTAAAGAGAGTATTTAGGATTTCTTTAAAAAAATTACTTGTATTCTAATTTATTCTCTAATTTTCTTACAAAATAGGATACTACTAGGATTAGCACCAGGTATTCTAGAATTAAAAAAGTATAAATTTCTAAGGGCCTGTAAGTGGTGGTGACCAGTTCATTAGCTTTTCTTGTTAAATCTCCTATACCTATAATTGATACTAGAGAGGACATTTTTAAAACATAAACAAATTGATTTCCCATGGCTGGTAATACAACTTTAATTGCTTGCGGAAGAATTACTAATCTCATCTTTCTCCAGAAATCCATTCCTAAAGACTCTGATACTTCATGTTGACCTTTTGAAATTGAATTAATTCCTGCTCTAAAAATTTCTGCTTGAAACGCACTCTCACTAATGGTCAAAGCTATTATTCCAGATACGAATGGTGAGAAACTCACTCCAATCATGATTGGAAGGCCATAATAAATCCAAAGAATTAAAACTAATAAAGGGATGGCTCTAACAATTTCTACGTATGTTATATTAAAATAAGTTAAGAATTTATTATTTGACAATGAAGGTAGAGCAACTATCAAACCAATAATCATAGCTAGAATTATTGAAACTACTGAAATATAAATCGTAGTTGTAATTCCACTAATTAAAAATTTAAGATTAGTTAAACCATCTATATTATCTGGACTTAGAATATACCAACCCCATTCATAGTTAGAACTACATCCTTGAAGCAAAAATAGAATAGAAATTATTTTTAAAAATTTCACTAATCGACTATAATTGTAAATGGGATGTATTGAAACTTAAATTATAAGCTTTTAAGATCGTACTTTGCAAGTAAAGTTTTAAAAAATCCAGATGATTGTTTTTTCTTAATCCAATTGCTGACGTAATCATTCCATACTTTATCACCCTTTGGAACCATCATGGCTAAAAATGCTGGATTTTTTCCTCCATCAGGTACTATAGCTAATTGAGGATATTTAATAACTAGTTTGTTTGCTTCTGTTGAACTTGTTATATTTCCATCAGCTCTTCCTGCTAAAACTTCTTGAAAGTCTCTTGCAGGAGCTTCAACGGATTGAAGTTTTGATTTTGGAAAAAATTCTTTTGCTTTTTCTTCCTGAGATGTTCCTAACGTTGTAGCTATTGTAACACTACTATTATTTAAAGACTCCCAAGTTGAAAACTTTTTTAAATTCTTTTTTAAAACAAGTGGGACTGTTGCATACTTGTAATATGTAGCGGTAAACCCAGCTACTTCTGCTCTTTTTGGTGTTTTGGTTACACTTGTCGATATATCGTATCTATCGGCTGTTATTCCTGCAACAATAGTTTTCCATTCTGCAGGCACAAACTTCACTTTTACGCCCAAATCTTTAGCTAATTCATTCATCACATCAATATCAAATCCTTTGTACTTGTTTGTCTTTGGATCTTTCATTGACATTGGATCCCAGTCTCCAGTCGTACCAACTCTCAACTCTCCACTTTTTTTGATTGAGTCTAGTTTAGATGCTGCTTGAGCACTTGTTGCTACAAGTAATACTAATAATATTGAAAAAATTTTTTTAATCACGTTATGTTATTAGCTAATCTCGCTCTTTTTTTCGATTTGCAATTTGACCCACTTTAACAACCTTTTGAAAAGGGGTTGACTGATAGGCAGTTTATCAGCTATAAAGAACAAAACAAGAACATTTATGAAGTTAACAATACCCTATTATTTACATAAAGTGGGAGCTGGTTTTCCTTCTCCAGCAACAGATTATATTGAGGACGATATAGATCTAAACTCTCATCTCATAACAAATGCACCAGCTACTTTCATCATTAGAGTACAAGGTAAATCTATGACTAATGTGGGTATATATGATGGAGATCTATTAATAGTAGATAAAAGTTTAAATCCAAAAAATTTTTCGACTGTTATAGCAAATATTAACGAAGAACTTGTAGTTAAAACTCTGGTTAAAAGCAAGGGTAACAACTATTTAACATCAGGTTCAAAAAACACGTCAGATCGAATTAATTTAACAGATAATCCAGAAATAATAATTTGGGGAGTAGTAACATATGTCATACACAAACAGCAGTAGAAAAAAAGTTGCATTAATTGACTGTAATTCATTTTATGTTTCTTGTGAAAGATTATTTAATCCTAAGATACAAAATGTACCAGTCGTGGTGCTATCTAATAATGATGGATGTGTAATATCAAGATCTACTGAGGCAAAAAAACTTGGAATAAGAATGGGAGAACCATATTTTAAGGTTAAAGATTTGGTTAAAAAGAACAACGTCCAGATATTTTCTTCAAACTACGCATTGTATGGAGATCTTTCTAGACGAGTGATGAAAGTTTTAAAAGGTTTTACTGATAAAATTGAAATCTATTCTATAGATGAAGCATTTTTAGATTTATCGCATATCAAGGACGAACAAGTTGAAGAATACGGAAAACAAATAAGAGAAAGAGTTTTAAGATGGACAGGAATACCAACAAGTGTAGGAATTTCAAATACAAAAACTTTAAGCAAAGTTGCCAATCATATAGCTAAAAAAAATAAAGCAGGAGTAATATTTTTAAAAGAAAATATTGATAAAATACTAAAAGATTTCGATATTGCAGATGTATGGGGAGTAGGAAGACAGTTATCAAAGCTATATATTAAAAATGGAATAGACAATGCTTATAAACTAAAAAATATTTCAAACACTTGGGTAAAAAAAAGCACAAATGTTTTAGGTGCAAAAACGGTAATGGAGTTAAGAGGAATTCCTTGTATAGATTTGGAAACCGAGGAAACAAGAAGAAAAAGCTGCTGTGTATCAAGATCGTTTGGAAAAAAAGTGGAGAGCTTAGATAAATTGAAAGAGTCTATAACTACTCATTGTTTAAATGCGGCAGAAAAAATCAGAACAGAAAAACAAACTACCAGATCTGTCACTATATTTATAAGAACAAGTCCATTTGATAAAAATAGAAAATACTATTCAAATTCTATTACTATTGAATTGCCGGTGGCGACTAATAACAGCATTGAACTTGTAAAAACTGCGATTAGCGGACTGGGAAAGATTTATAAATATGGTTATTTCTACCAAAAAGCTGGTGTCATTTTATCAAAACTTAGAGATGCTTCTGAAAAAGAGCTAAATTTATTAGCACCAATTTTAGAGAAAAAATCTCAACCATTAATGAAAGCAATCGATTTTACTAATGCAAAATATGGTCGAAATGCAATCAGTATAGCTCAAGCTGGTATAAGTAACGATTGGAAAATGAGAAGAGAACACTCATCTAGAATAGATACAGCTTCATTTGACTTCTTACCTAAAATAAATATATAATTTGTATAAGGGGTGTCATAAAGACTGAGATCATACCCAAAGAACCTGACCGGTAATTCAGTAAGGGATAAATGAAAGATATATACCTATCAACACAAACAACGCTAATTATTACTCTAGTGGTAGGTGCTTTTTTTATCGCCTTAGGTTATATAAATTTAAAAAAAATTTCAGATAATAAAAGCCTCATAATTGGTGACAGAAAAGAGAGTATTTTTTCATTAACAACGAGTTTATCAGCGTCTGCTTTGGGAGCTTGGATATTATTCGGACCAGCTTCAGCAGCAACTTGGGGGGGAATAGGGGCAGTAATTGGATATGCGTTAGGCACAGCTGCACCTATGCTATTTTTACTAAATTTTGGACCGAAAATAAGGAGAGAGTTTCCTAACGGAATGTCTTTAACTGAGTTTATTAAAAGAAGATTTGGGACTGGAATTTTAAAGATAATGTTAATCTTAATTCTATTTTATTTGACAATTTTTTTGATAGCAGAAGTCACAGCAATAGCTTTTTTAATAAATTTGATATCAAAAATACCTTTATGGATAACATCTGGACTAACTTTAATCATATGTCTTTTATATATATTAAGAGGTGGATTTAAACTTTCGATTATTACGGATAAATATCAATTTATAATAATTTTAAGCATAATATTATTTTCTATATTTTTAATTTTAGGAAATTTAGAAATAAATAGTTATGAACTAATTAAAAAAAAATCTGCAAAACTTATAAGTAAAAATTATATTCCAAATTACACTGCTGGATTGACATTTTTTATAGCTGTAGCAGCAACAAACTTATTTCACCAGGGTAATTGGCAACGTGTTTTTGCTGCAAAAAATAACTTAATTTTAAAAAAAAGTTTAATCTACTCATCAATTATATCTTTTTTGATTGTTTTTTGGATGGGCTACACAGGTCTGATATCTTTTTCACTTGATCCTAAAATAAAACCTGATTTAGCTTTTTTTAAATTAATGTTATCTAATGATAATGTTTTAATAATTGTTTCTATTTTAATTTTAGCCCTAGCTTTAACATTAAGCACAATTGATACACTAATAAACGCTATTTCAAGCCTAATAATTATTGATGGAAAAGAACTAAATAAATTTTTAAGTGGTAGAGAAATAAAAGATAAATCCAATAAATTAATTTTACTATTATGTGTGATTGTTTTTATTTTTGCTTCTAAAGGCTACAGCATCTTATATTTATTTTTATTTGCAGATCTTCTATGTTGTGCAGCAGTTGTAACAATATTCTATGGATTTTTTAAGAAAAAGATTAATACAAGATTGTCTTTAGTATCAATTATTCTTGGTTTAGGCTCAGGTTTATTATTTTTCCCAAGTCAAAATTTTCAATCAAGTCTTTTGGTAGGTAATATTATGTCTATAGAAAATTTTAGTCCAATTGTCTTATCAAACTTACTATTTATTTCATTTTTTGTAGCTATAATTGTACCGCTTGTAATAATTACAACTCATTCTTTACGTAATTCATTAAGATAGATAGTCACAGCTATCCAAATTATTACGAAACCAAAAAACTTTTCTAAGGTTAGAATCTCATCAAAATAAGTTATTCCCAAAAGAAATTGTGATGTTGGAGTTAAAAACAAAATCATACTTGCTGGACCGATTCCAATTATCTTAAAACCTAAAGTATATAAAAAGAGAGGCACCAAAGTCATAAATCCAGACCAAAATAAATAAAAAGATAAAAGAGGTTCTTTATAAGAGAACACATTTAAGTTTAAATCTATTAAATAAATAAATAATGCAATTGCTATAGGAGATATTAGCAATGTTTCTATCAACAGACCTATATCTGATGAAACTTTAATTTTTTTTCTTATTAATCCATAAATACTAAAAGTTATTGCAACAGTAAGACCAATCCAAGGTAATTCACCAAGTTTTATTAAAAAGTAAAATAAAGAAATTACTACTAATATTACAGCAATAAATTGATTCCTATTTAGTTTTTCTTTTAAAAATACTCTTCCTAAAAATACACTTATTATTGGGTAGATATAATATCCTAAGCTCGAGTCTAATAATCTATTCACACTGACGGCATAAAGCCAGGTTCCCCAATTTATACTTACCAATAAACCTGATACAAAAAGTAATAATTGATTTTTTTTCTTTTTGAAAATTTTAATAAATTCTGGCCATTTTTTATAAAAACTTGTTGTAAGAATTAAAAGAAGTGCAGTCCAAATAGTTCTGTGAACAGTTAATTCAATAAATGATGCAAAAGATACAAATTTGAAAAAAATCGTTCCCACAACACCCCACCAAAGAGATGCAAAAGCAGCATAAAAAATTCCTGATAATTGTTTTTGTTGCATTACAAATTTGGTGCAATATATGTTAATTTTCTTTATAAAGATATGTAAAGCTTGTGGTGAGATGGGTGAGTTGGTTTAAACCAGGAGTTTGCTAAACTTCCGTAGTATTTAACTATGCTACCGAGGGTTCGAATCCCTCTCTCACCGCCAATTAGTTAAAATAACTATCTATTTGTACTGGTTCTTTTCTTAGAATATATTTGTAAACATTAATATTTTCGAGAACTCGTTGAACGTAATTTCTAGTTTCTTCAAATCTAATTTGTTCAATCCAATTAATATAAGAAATTTGACCTTTAGAAGGGTCTCCATTTACTCTTCGCCAAGTTTTTACTCTATTTGGTCCAGCATTGTACGCGGCAATAGCAAACGGGAAAACACCATTATAATCATTAAGCAATCCATTAAAATAATATGAACCTAGTTTAATGTTGTATTCCGGATCTGCTGTAAGTCGACTAATACTGTAAGGTAGTTTTGCTTGTTTAGCTACAATCTTAGCAGTGTACTTCATTAATTGCATCATACCTCTAGCTCCAGCCCAACTATTTGCTTTCCTGTCAAATTCACTTTCTTGTCTGATTATTGCAAGAACAATTTCTTGTTTAGGCATCTGTTTATTATTTACAATTTTCGGAGTGGCAATAACCGGATAATTATATTTATTCAAAAATCTTTTTTCATAGGATGCTTTTTTTGATATTTGAATTGCAAAATCGTATCTCTCAACAGATGTAGATAACTCTGCTGCTAAAACTTCACTACCTTTCTCAATATTAAGTTCAGCCAAATGTTTAAGAATATCTTTAGCATATTGGCTTGCATCAAGTTCATGTAATAAAACAACATGTTTAATAAGTTTATTTTTTTTAAACTCTTTTTCATAATCTTTATCAAAATTACTTTCGTCTCTTAATTCAAAATTCCCACCAGGATTAATCTTATTGAAAGCAAGCTGTCCATAATAAGTCATTGGAAATTTTGCTGCTTCTGAAAAAAATTTATTAGCAGTTTCCTTTTCATTTAATTTTTCATAGGACTCTCCTAACCAATATGCGCCTCTAGCTAAGCTTATCGGATAGCCAACATTGTTATAAAAATTTTGAAAATGATTAATTGCATACTCAGGAGATTTTAAAAAAGTTAAAGCTATCCAACCAGATAGCCATTCAGCCTCCGCAAAGGACGGACCCGATGATAGGGAGTGTTCACTAGCTACTTTATATGCTGTCTTATATCTTTTTTTGTAAATTAAACTTCTTGTAACACTCTCTCTTTGTTCCCACCATTTATCCGGTCTAACCATTTGTGTCTCAGTTTTATTCGCGTTTTGATATAAAATTTCTAAAGATCCGTCCAATCGTCCTCTTCGGTTTCTCCATCTCAATCTATCAAACTCTAAACCAGGATCTTTCTTTAAATATTGAGGCACCTTTGCTATTGCATTGTCTACACCGTAAGAGTTACTCATTAAAATTTGTCTTGCGTTATAAAGAGCTCTTTGATCTTTAGGCAAATACTTAAGCATTCTTTTTAGATCCCAATATTTCCTCTCCCATGCTAAATAATCAGCTCTTTTTACATGATCGTCTGACGAGATAAATTTTTTAAATTTAGCTCTGTAATAACCCAAATCATTTTTTCTTATCTCCGCAGTTATCCATCCTTCTTTAACTAACTCTTTGACTTTTTCTAGTTTTCCTTGCTCTAGATAGGCCTCAGCTAATTTAATTTTACCTAAACCACCTAAAGGAGGATATTTTTCAAACCAATTAATTATTGATGTAGGTGAATTATTTCTTAAATATATTTTTTCTTCTGCTAAATACCTTATTCTATTAATTCTTGGATAATAATCATTTTGTTCTATAAATTTTTTATATTCACTAAATGACGCTCCATTTCTAGTGGTTTTAAGATGCATCCAAGTAATTAATTTTCTGAACTCACTATCTTTAACCTTTTGGGCACTTTTTAAAGCACTATTCCATTTTTTTTGTTTAATAAAATCAATTGTTTCTTTTGCTCTCTCAAAATCTTTTTTATTAAGAACTTTTGAGTTTTTTACTTCTTTTGATGAAACTTTATATGTAATTGGTTTTTTTCTAGGGTAGACAAATGTAGATGATAATTGTGTTTTTGCTTCTTCTTTAAGCTCTTTTTTTATTTCTTTTTTTTTTTCAGGCTCTTTTTTTTGTTCAATTGCGGCTGTTTTAGTCTCACCTTTTTTTTCTAAAAATGGCTTTGGCGCTGGCAGATTTTTATCAATACTTTCTTGGATCTGTTTTTCTGATTTTTTAAAAATTGATGGTTTTTTTTGCGGTAATAAGAAATCTGTCTCTGAATAAACGATACTAATTTTTAAAAATGATAATAAAAATACTAGACTAATTAATCTATTAAGCATAAGTTTAAGAATATCTACCTTATATTGTTTTATGCTTAAAGGATCAATTGTTGCATTAATAACCCCATTTAAAGATGATAATCTTGATGAAAACACATATAGAAGTTTAATTGATTATCATTTAAATAACGGCACTAATGGTATAGTCCCCGGTGGCACCACTGGAGAATCTCCCACTTTATCTCATAGTGAACACAAAAAAATTATAGAGATAGCGGTTAAAGAATGTAGTGGAAAAATACCTGTGATAGCTGGCACAGGATCTAATTCAACGGATGAAGCTGTTGAACTATCTCAATACGCAGAAAAAGCTGGTTCAGATGCATTATTAGTTGTTACACCATATTATAATAAACCAACTCAAGAGGGCTTGTACCAACATTATAAAAAAATAAATGATAGTGTTGGAATACCAATTATAATTTATAACATACCGTCAAGATCAGTAATAGATATGTCAGTCGAAACCATGAGTAAACTATATGAACTAAAAAATATAATTGGTGTAAAAGATGCAACTGGTGACTTAAATAGAGTAGATCAACAATTAAAAGCAATGGGAAAAGATTTCATTCAGCTTACTGGAAATGACGATAATGCTCTAGAGTTTAATAAAAGAGGAGGAGTGGGAGCAATCGGAGTCACAGCAAATATAGCTGCAAAAATTTCTTCTGATTTTCAAAAAGCTTGTGAGCAAAAAAATGATGAAGCAGAGTCGTTAGATAAGCTCTTACAGCCTTTACATTCAGCGTTATTTATTGAAAGTAATCCATCACCAGTTAAATATGCAGCTTCATTATTAGGTATGTGCAATCCATCTGTAAGATTACCATTAGTTGAAATTAGAGAAGAAACAAAAAAGAAAGTTTCAGAAGCACTTAAAGTAGCTAAATTACTTTAATGAAACAAAATATAGTTCCTGGAAGAAAAATAATTTGTTTAAATAGAAAAGCTAGTTTTAATTATTTTTTTTTAGAAACTTTAGAAGCAGGTATTTCCCTAAAAGGATCAGAGGTCAAATCGCTGAGAGAAGGTAAAGGAAGCATTGCTGACTCATACGCTATAGATAATAACGGTGAATTGTTTTTAATTAATTCTCATATCCCGCTTTACAGACAATCATCTTATAATAACCATAATCCTAAAGGTGAAAGAAAACTTCTTTTAAAAAGGCGAGAAATTAATAAGTTGATTGGAAAAATAAATCAAGAAGGTTTGACTCTTATTCCTACTAAGATGTATTTCTTAAAAGGAAAAGTTAAAATAGAAATTGCAATTGCAAAAGGAAAAAAACTTTATGATAAAAGACAAGTTAAAAAAACTAGAGATTGGAATAGAGAAAAAGCAAGATTATTAAGTAAAAATAATAAATGATACATTTAAATATTGGATCTAATTTAAATTCATTTTACGGAAGTAAATTTGATAATATTTCAATTGCAACAAATTTATTAATCGAAGCAAAAATAAAAATTATAAAAATTTCAAATTTTTATGAAACGCCGTCTTATCCTAACAGGCAATTACCAAAATTTTTAAATATTGGAATATTAGCTGAATGTGAAAAAAATATGTATGATTTTTTTAAAATAATAAAGTTAATTGAAAAAAAAATTGGAAGAATTCGAACAAAAAAAAATGATCCCCGAGTAATTGATCTTGATGTAATTGATTTTAATGGATTAATCAATAAATCACATAATTTCGCATTACCCCATCCGAGAGCACACTTGAGGAACTTTGTTTTATACCCAATTTTAGAAATTGATCCTAAATGGTCACATCCAATATTACAAAAAAATCCCCAAAATCTTATAAATAAGTTAAGTCAAAAATCTCGTATTGAGATTACAAGATTGTATAAAAATGTTAAAATAAACCATGTTTAACAATAATGAATTGATAAATCAGATAAAAACTTACAATAGATTTTTAAATTCTGAATCATTGAATAAAGCCTACAATTTTGCTTTAGAAGCACATCAAAATCAAAAAAGAGAAGAAGGCGTCCCTTATATAATTCATCCGGTTGCAGTTGCAAAAATTTTAACAGAGTTAAAACTAGACAGCGCTACTATTACAACAGGCTTATTACACGATACGATCGAAGATACAAATGTTACCTATGAAACTGTCAAAAAAGAGTTTGGAGAAGAAGTTGCTAATTTAGTAGAAGGTGTCACAAAAATTTCTGAGTTGGAAGATAAAGCATCAACTGATTCAAAAGCTGAAAATTTCAGAAAACTTATTTTGGCTACTTCAAAAGATATACGAGTGTTGTTAGTTAAACTTGCAGATAGATTACACAATATGCGGACAATTCAATTTGTAAAAGATAAAAATAAAATTATTAGAAAAGCAAAAGAAACAATGGAAATATACGCTCCATTAGCTGACAGAATGGGAATGAATAGAATAAGAGATGAATTAGAAGATCTATCATTCTCTGTTTTGAATAAACCAGCTAGAGATTTAATTCTTGAAAGATTAAATTTTATAAAAAATAATAAAGACGATAATTTTAAATCTATATCTTTAGATTTGATTAATCTTTTAAATGAAAATGGAATTTCAGCAACAATAACTGGTAGAGAAAAAACTCCGTTCTCTATCTGGAGAAAAATACAAAATAAGAAGATATCTTTAGAACAACTAACTGATATTATTGGCTTTCGTGTAATTGTAAATTCTATAGAAGATTGCTATAAAACCTTAGGAATATTTCACACTAAATTCCCAACTATTCCAGGAAAATTTAAAGATTATATTTCCACACCTAAAATTAATAATTATAAATCTATTCATACTGCAGTAATTGGTCCAAAAAAAAATAGAATTGAAATTCAAATAAGGACTCATGAAATGAATGAATTTGCACAAAGAGGTATAGCTTCGCATTGGAAATATAAATCATCAGAAAAATTTTCTGAATTATCTTGGAAAGAGTATGATTGGTTAAGGGATCTTGTAGAAATTATTGAAGCTGGCACAAGCCCTGAACATTATTATGAATTTACTAAACTTCAAATGTTTCAGGAAAATGTTTTTTGTTTCACACCAAAAGGCGCTGTGATTAAACTACCTAAAAAGGCAACTCCGATAGACTTTGCTTATGCTGTTCATACAAAAGTTGGAAATAGTGCTACTGGTTGTACAATAAACGGAAGTCATGCAACTTTACAGACTATTTTAAAAAATGGTGATTTAATTAATATAGAAACTTCAAAAAATGCATCCCCATCTTTACATTGGTTAAATTCATCGACTACTGGTAAAGCAAGATCAGCTATAAGAAGATATTGGCAGGATAAATCTACAGAAAACTTAGGTGTTTCTGAGAAAAATTATTCAAGCACAATAGAGGTTGATTTACCACACAAACCCGGAGCTTTAGGGCACATTAGCTCTTTAATAGGTCTTAATAAAGGCAACATTATAAATATCGAAATGATCAAGAGAAAAAAGGATTATTTAACTTTTTCTTTCGATTTACAAATTAAGGATTTGAAAAATTTTACAAACTTGATAAGTCAAATAAAGCAAAGTAATTTAACATTTAAAATAATTCGACATAAACAGAAAAAAAATGCTTTCATTAGAAGAATCTTTGAAAATTTTAAAAGAAACTAATGCTCTTTTAGAAGGACATTTTATCTTATCATCAGGTTTGCATAGCCCTCAATATGTTCAATGTGCCCAGTTAATGAGTAAACCTGAAAAAGCCAATAAAATTTGTATATCTTTATCAAAAAAAATTCAAATTGAATTTAATGACTTTGACGTAATTCTATCTCCAGCGATGGGTGGAATTGTCATTGGATATGAGATAGGAAGACTATTAAAAAAGGAGACTATTTTCTCTGAAAGAGTAGGTGGTGAATTTAAATTAAGAAGAGATTTTAGAATAAATAAAAATCAGAAAGTTTTAATAATTGAAGATGTCATCACTACAGGTAAATCTTCTCTTGAATGTGCGAAATTAGTGAAGGAAAATGGAGCAAATATAATTGGGTACGCATGTATTATAGATAGATCTAATGGCAAATCTAAATTGGAAAATAAAATAGTTTCTCAAGTAAGTTTGAATATCCCTACTTATAATAAAGATAATTTACCAAAAAATTTAAGTAAAATAAAAGCGATCAAACCCGGAAGTAGAGATCTTTAATGGGTAAGATTAGGCTTGGTGTAAATATCGATCATGTTGCTACAGTAAGAAATGCAAGAGGAGAAAACTATCCAAAACCAATTAATGCTGCTTTAATAGCTCAAAGAAGCGGGGCGGACTCTGTTACTATTCACTTGAGAGAAGATAGAAGACATATAAATGATAAAGACCTTAAAGAAATAAGAAAAAAACTTAAAATTCCTCTTAATCTAGAAATTGCTGCCACAAATGAAATGCTAAGTATAGCTTTGAAAAGAAAAGTACCTTTTATTTGTATTGTTCCTGAAAAAAGAAAAGAAATAACTACAGAGGGTGGTCTTAATTTAAGTTACAGGAGAAACTTTTTAAAAAAAATTATTACAAAATTAAAAAATAATCAATCTAGAGTAAGTCTTTTTATTGAGCCTAATTTAAGAGATATAAAATCCTCAAAAGAATTGAACGCCGATTGTGTAGAAATTCACACAGGTAGATTTTGTAATTTAGTTAATAAAAAAAAAGATTATAAATTTGAACTCAAAAAGATTAAAAATGCAGTAAAACTCGGAAATATTTTGGGTCTAGAAGTACATGCTGGACATGGTTTAACTTATGAGTCTGCTAAAATACTTTCAAGAGTATCTGGTATCAAAGAATTTAATATTGGTCATTTTCTGATAGGTGAGTCAATATTTAATGGATTAAGGTTCACTATTAAGAAATTTAGAAAGATTATTAAATAATGAAAATATATGGTATCGGAACTGATATTATAAAAATTAGCAGAATAAGAAAATTAATTAATAAGAAATCTTCCATATTAAGATTATTTTACAAAGATGAAATTTTAAGATGTTATAAAAAGAAAAATCAATATAATTGCTTTGCAAAAAGATTTGCAGCGAAAGAAGCTTTTTCTAAAGCACTTGGAACCGGAATTTCTAAAGGGATTAAATTTAATGAGATAGCAATAATGAATGAAAAAAGTGGCAAACCATATATCAAACTTTTAAACAAGACAAAAAAAATTGTAGAAAAGAAAATAAAAAAAAAGAAATTTAAGATTTCTTTGTCACTTACTGATGAAGAAAATTATGCGGTTGCTTTTGTTACAATTTCAATATGAAAAAAAATAAATTTTTAAAAATAATAATTGATAATCTTAGAACTTTATTTTGGGCTTTACTTATTGCCATAATGATTAGATCCTTGATCATTCAACCTTTTTATATTCCATCTTCATCAATGGAACCTACTTTATTAGTTGGAGATAGAATATTTGTTTCAAAATATTCCTATGGATATAGTAAACATTCTTTTCCATTTAGTCCTAACATTTATAATAAACGCTTATTTTCAAAAGATCCTAAACGAGGAGATTTAGTTGTTTTTAAAACTCCAGCTGATAATAGGACTGACTATATTAAAAGATTAATAGGTTTTCCAGGAGATGAGATTCAATTTGTGGATGGGGATATTTTTTTAAATGGATCTAAAATTGCTAGAGAAAAATATATGATTAAAGAAAAAGTTAGATGTGGTAACTATAATTTTAATACAGTTGTTTTTATTGAAACACTTCCGAACGGCGTTAAATATTTAGCTGCCTATAATAAAGAAGGAACTTTAAAGAATACAAAAAAATATATTGTACCTAAAAACCATTATTTTCTGATGGGTGACAATAGAGATTGCTCAAAGGATAGTAGATTTTTAGATGATGTAGGATATGTAAAAAAACTTAATTTAGTAGGTAAAGCAAAGATTATCTTCTTTTCCAATGATACAAAAAAAGGAAGTTTAATCAAAATTTGGAATCTAAATAATTCCTTCAGACTAGAAAGAACTTTTAAAAAATTAAAATAAATTGAATGATTAAAAAACTCGAAGACGTAATAAAGTATAATTTTAATGATAAGATATTACTGGAAAGAGCTTTGACGCATAAAAGTTTTAATAATCAAGTAAATAATGAAAAATTAGAATTTCTTGGTGATAGAGTATTGGGCCTGGTTATATCGAAAGAACTTCTTGAAAAATATCCAGATGAAAAAGAAGGTATAATTGATAAAAAATTTGCGAATCTAGTAAATAAAAAAACATGTGCTGAGATAGGCAAAACACTTAAGATTAAAAACTACCTTTATTTGGGTCCCTCAAACAAAAATTTAGAAAGATCGACTAACAAAATAATCAGCGATTGTTTAGAGGCAATTGTTGGAGCTATTTATATAGATGGAGGATTAAAAAATTCAGAAAAATTTATACTTAATTTTTGGGAACCATATATAGATAAATCAATTGTTACTTTAATTGATTCTAAAACAAAACTTCAAGAATATAGTCTTAAAAAATTTAAAAAATTACCGAAATATACTTTTTTTAAAAAGACAGGACCCCAACACAAGCCTATATTTAGAACAGAAGTTGAAATCCAAAATTCAAAAAAAATCATTGGAGCAGGATCATCAAAAAAAAATGCTCAACAAAATGCAGCGGCTAAACTAATAAAAATACTCAATATATGAATTGGGAAGATGAATGTTATCTTTTATCAAAAAGGAAATTTAGAGAAAATGCAAATATAATTAATGTTTTTTCTAGATCAAAGGGAAAAATTTCCGGGATAGTATATGGAGGAAATTCGAGGAAAATAAGAAACTACTTACAGATATCCAATAAATTATTTATTATTCATAATTCAAAAAATGAAAATAAAATAGGTTATTTTAAGACTGAATTAGTAAAACCAATATCTCCATTATACTTTAATGATAAAGAAAGAACTTCTGCATTGATCTCAATATGTTCTATTCTAAATATTCTATTACCAGAGTCCCAACCTAATCAAAATATATATAAGTCATTCGATAAATTTTTAAATTCGATTAATTTAGATAATTGGATTGTATTGTATATTTTTCTAGAATTAAGTTTAATAAAAAATTTAGGTTATGATCCAAATTTAGATAAATTTAAAGTAACAAATGATAGTTCCACCGACATTAAAAGGATAAAAATAGATACATTTTTTTACGAAATACCAGCATTCTTAATTTCAAAAAAAATTCCACAAAAAATATCCAATGATTTTATAAAAAAATCTCTTTTTTTTACGAGAAGCATAATTCAGAATAGATTTTTCATAACTAATAATTTACCTTTTCCTAAATCAAGAATTATACTGGAAAATTATTTTAATTAATTATTTTTTAATTTGTTTTGCTATTTCTAAGGCAAAATATGTTATAATAGCACATGCTCCAGCTCTTTTGAATGCAATCAATGTTTCCATTATTGCATCATCTGTTAAAAACTTTTTTTCTATTCCATTTTTTATTAAGCTATACTCACCGGATACTTGATAAGCTATTACTGGTATCTTAAAGTTATCTTTTATTTTTTTAATAATATCTAAATAAGCAATGGCGGGTTTGACTATAATAATATCTGCTCCTTCTTTAATATCTAATCCTATTTCCCTAAGTGACTCGTCGGCATTTCTGTAATCCATCTGATAAGTTTTCTTATTTTTTTTTAATTTTGTTTTGCTTCCCACTGCATCTCTAAATGGTCCATAGAAATTAGAAGCATACTTCACTCCATATGATATTATATTGACATTACTAAAATTATTTTTATCCAAAGCTTTTCTAATCGCACCAACTCTACCGTCCATCATATCGGATGGTGCTATCACGTCACAACCCATTTTCGCTTGAAGTAATGATTGTTTAATTAAAATTTTAATAGTTTTATCATTATCTATCTCATTATTTACTATTATGCCATCATGACCATGCGAGGTATAGGGATCCAAGGCAACATCACACATTATACCTAACTGCGGGAATTTTCTTTTTATTAACCTTAAGCTTTTACAAATTAGGTTATTTGGATTAAGTGCTTCAGAGCCAATTTTATCTTTTTTATTATTCGGAGTATAAGGAAATAAAGCTACCATTGGAATTTTGTATTTTTCTACCTCTTTTAAAACAGATGGTATTTTATCTATTGAATATCTTTTTATTCCTGGCATTGATTTTATATTTTCAATTTTGTTTTTACCTTCTCTTACAAATATAGGTAAAATTAAATCTTTTGGAGAAATATTGTTTTCTGAGATAATATCTCTCATCCACCTTGATTTCCTTAATCTTCTTAATCTAGTTTTGGGAAATGAGCCTATAATTTTCATGCTAAGTCCTAAATATTTTTAATGTAATGCGACAAATATATTATTATAATACAAGCAAGTGTAATTTAATTACTTATTATGAGCAATATAAAACTAAATAAAATATTCAAAACTGTATGTATTGCCTCAGATCATGCAGGCTTTAATTTGAAAGAAGATATAAAAAACTTTTTAATAGATAAACAAGTCTCCATCTTTGATATCGGACCTTTTACTGATAAGTCAGTCGATTACCCAGACTACGCAAAAAGACTAGGTAATAGAATCAGGTTAAAAAAGAGCGATGTTGGAATTCTTGTCTGTGGATCGGGCATAGGTATGGCAATAAGTGCCAATAAAATCAAATCAATTAGAGCTGCTCTGTGTTATAATTTAAAGTCTACTAGATTGTCTAGGCAACATAATAATGCTAATATAATAGCATTGGGTTCAAGATTAACAAAAAAAAAACTATCTTTTAAATTAGTAGAGGTTTTTTTAAAAACTAAATTTGAAGGTGGTAGACATTTAAGAAGGATTAAAAAAATTTAAATATGTCAATTGCATTAAAACTTAATAAATATTTAAACAGTTTCTTTAAATTAGATTTAAAGAATGCAGATAAAGAATTATATAATTCTATTAAAGACGAATATTCTAGGCAACAAAATCATATTGAATTAATTGCTTCAGAAAACATTGTGTCAAAAGCTGTTTTAGAGGCTCAAGGATCTGTCTTAACAAATAAATATGCCGAGGGATATCCAGGTAAAAGATATTATGGAGGATGCGAACATGTAGACGTTTCAGAAAATTTGGCAATTGAAAGAGCAAAAGAATTATTTAATTGTAAATTTGCAAATGTACAACCACATTCAGGCGCACAAGCAAATGGAGCTGTCTATTTAGCTTTATTAAAACCAGGAGATACAACTCTTGCAATGAGTTTAAATTCCGGAGGACATCTTACCCACGGAGCTAAACCTGCTCAGTCAGGTAAATGGTTTAATGCTTTACATTACGAAGTTGATAAAGAAAATGGACTAATTGATTATAAAAGTGTTGAAAAAATTGCACTAGAAAGTAAGCCAAAACTTATAATAGCAGGAGGAAGCGCATACTCAAGAATAATTGATTTTAAAAAATTTAGAGAAATTTGTGATAAAGTTGGTGCATATTTTCTCGTAGACATGGCTCATTTCTCAGGGCTTGTTGCAGGAGGAGCTTATCCAAATCCTACAAAATTCGCTGACGTAGTTACATCAACAACTCATAAAGTTTTAAGAGGACCACGTGGTGGAATAATTTTAACAAATAGAGAAGATTTGATTAAAAAGTTTAATAGCGCAATCTTTCCTGGATTACAAGGTGGACCATTAATGCATGTAATAGCTGCTAAAGCTGTTTGCTTTAAAGAAGCTCTGTCAAATGATTTTAAAGAATACACAAAAAATGTAGTAAACAACGCAAAAGTCCTTTCAAATACTTTAAAAGAAAAGGGTTTCAAAATATTTTCTGGAGGCACAGATACGCATCTAATGTTAATAGACCTTAGATCTTTTGGTGTGACTGGAAAAGATGCTCAAGCATCATTAGGTAGAGCAAATATAACTTGTAACAAAAATGGAATACCTTTTGATAGTGAAAGCCCAATGATAACATCAGGTATCAGATTAGGTACACCAGCATGTACCACTAGAGGTTTTGGAGCCGAAGAGTTTAAATTGATAGGAGAATTAATTTTTAAAGTTATAGATGGTCTTAGCAAAAATAAAGAAGATAACTCAAAAATAGAAAAAGAAGTTCAAAAAGAAATAATTGAACTTTGTACATCTTTTCCTATATATAGTAGTTAAAATATTTATGCTTTGTCCATTTTGTAGAGAAAAAGATACCTCAGTTGTTGACTCTAGACCTACAGAAGATGGCACAGCAATTAGAAGAAGAAGGCTATGTGGTTGTGAAAGAAAAGAAAGATTTACAACATTTGAAAGGGTTCAATTTCAAGAACTTACTGTTATAAAAGGGAATGGTTCGAGGGAGCCTTTTGACAGAGATAAAATATCGAAATCAATAAGGATAGCTACCAGAAAAAGACCAATTGACAGTGAGACTATTGAAAAGTTTATTTCAAAAATAGTAAGAAATTTAGAAGGACTTGGCGAAAGTGAAATTCCAACCCCAACAATTGGAAAGTTTATAATGGAAGGCTTATCTTCATTGGATAAGGTAGCATATGTGCGTTTTGCCTCGGTCTATAAAAATTTTAAGGAAGCTAAAGATTTTGAGGAATTTGTTGGCAAAATAGATGATAAAACATAAATTTTTTTTAAGACTTGCTTTTAATTTAGCAGAAAAAAATTTAGGAAAAACAAGAAATAATCCTTCAGTCGGTTGCGTGATTGTTAAAAATAATTCTGTTTTAAGTTCGGGGGTGACTTCTATTAATGGAAGACCTCACGCAGAATTTAATGCATTAAATAAAAACCTAAATTTCAATGGTAGTGATATGTATGTTACTCTTGAACCATGTACACATTATGGATTAACACCTCCGTGTACACAAATAATTAAAAAGAA
>CACKNR010000002.1 GCA_902601545.1 uncultured Pelagibacteraceae bacterium
TTGTATCATTGTTGAAAATTATAACCTCACAAAAATTTAGAAAAAGTTTCAAAGATAGTTTTGGAAAAGAATTTAGGTATAATTGGTTTATCATGGATCATGTAGGATTTAAAAATAATCCTAGAAAAAGGGATTTAGGATTTTCAAAAATTTGGAACAGATATCAAAAATATTACAAAAAAAATAATATTAAAAATATTGACGGTTTTCACTTTCATCATCATCCTATTCCATTTTCAAAATCTGCAAATCATTGTGCAACTCATTTCTTTAATAGTGACCCTGTAATATATCAAATTTTAAACAGAAGAATTATTGAAAACTTTTGGTTTCCAAGTACTTTTAGGGCAGGTTTTCATGCTATACGGCCAGACAGCCACTGGTTTTTGGAACAATTTATTCCTTTTGATTTCTCAAATCAAAGTGTTACTGACGAAAAAAATAACTTTATAGATTTTAAAAAAGGTAGATTGGGTGATTGGAGAAGGGCAACAAAAAGTTGGGAGCCATATCATCCAGATCACGATGATTATCAGAAAAAAGGAAAATGCAGGAGATGGTCTGCTAGATGTTTAAACATAGGCACAAGAGGAAGACTTTTAAGAACAAAAGACATAGAACAAGCTTTTAAAGAAACTTCTAGAGGTAAATCTGCTGTCCTGTCTTTTACAAATCACGACTACAGAGATATGCAAGATGATATCTCAAATGTTTATAAAATGATCAAGTCTGTTTCGAAAAAATATCCAAAAGTAAAGTTTAAGTGGTCAGAGGCTAGAGAAGCAATGAGAAAATCCATAAACATAAAAATAAATAAAAAGGCAAATATTAAACAAAAATTTCTAGGAAACATCTTACATATAAAATCAGATCAACCAATATTCGGACCACAACCTTACCTAACAATCAAAACAAGTAAAAATCAGTATTTTCATGATAACTTTGATATACAAAGACCATTTTATGAATGGACATATACTTTAGACGAACAAACTATTCCTATGAATAATCTTAAAGTATTAGGATGGGCGGCAAATGATAGATTTGGAAGAACCTATATCTCTATATATAAACATAATAAAAGAAAATTTAAAATAAATTTAATTTAATAATTAATTATAACGAATGAAAAAAATAAGTTGTAGATTTCTACAAAGAGCCATTTACTACGCGCCAGATGAATTAAGACATTGCTGTCAGCGATATTACGTTAAGGGTAAATTAATGGGTGATGTAAAAGTTTTATCTGCAAAAAATAATTCCGATGTTTCTTTAGAAAATATAATTAAAGCAAAAAATGAATTAATTGAAAAAATAAATAAAGGGGAAAAAACAGATTGTTACGGTTGTCCTCTCTTGGAAAAAGCAGAGTGGAAAAAAGTAGAGGATGAAAAATTTGACCATATTTCAATTGAGCATCATGCAAAGTGTAATATGAGATGCAGGTATTGTAGCGATACTTACTATGGAGGAAAATTAGCAAATTATGATATTCAAAAAAGTTTAAATGAGTTGATTACCAATAATAAGATTCGCGACGATGTACAAGTAGCTTGGGGAGGTGGAGAACCAACAATAGTAAAAGATTTTGATAAGATAATTGAATTAGTAAACAAAAAAATTAAACCTAAAACACAAAGATTTTTTTCTAATGCTATTAATTATTCTGAAATAATTGCTGAATTAATGAAAAAAAATGAGGCAACTTTAACTACAAGTGTTGATGCTGGATCAATTGAAACTTTCAAGCTAGTCAGGAAAGTAAATCAATATGAAAAGGTGCTAAAAAATTTAAAAAAATACTATGAACAGTCACCAAATAATTTAATAATAAAGTATATACTTACCGAAGATAATTCTTCGATAAGTGAAATTGAGAGCTTCGTAAAAGATATGAAAAAATATGGTTTATCTAACGCGAATTTTTTAATAAGTAGTAATTACTATGATGAAAAATTATCTTTAGATCAAGGTATCACAATTATTTATTTTCATCACCTTTTAATTAAAAACAACGCCACTACATGTGCTTTAGATGAGCATGTAAGACCCAGAATTAACAAGATTGCTTCAACTTTACTTAACGAAAACAGGTTGTTAGAAAAATATCCAGACACAATTAAAAATATAATTCAGGATCTTAAAGAAAAGAAAAAATCTGTCAAAAATATAATCGTTTGGGGCGTGGGTCCATATGCTAATTTGTTATTAAATAATTCTGTTACATTTGCAGAGTCCAACGTGGAGTTTTTTGTGGATAGTAATCCTCATAAGCAAGGAAAAAAATTTAGAAACTCTACAGTTTTAAAACCTGATCAAATTTTGAAATCCAATTTACCAATATTAATAGCTGCAAGTTTTTGGTACCACGACATCGTAAAGCAAATAAAATCAGAATATAAAGTGGACACCAGTAGAATCTTATCTAGTTCTATAATTTAAATGTATATAGAAAAATTAAAAGATAACGACTGGAAATCTTTTGAAATTTTTGTAAAAAAAAATTTAGTAAAATCGTTTATTTCTAAAAAAATTTTTAACTCTTTTTGGTTCAAACAAAATAATAATTGGAATATCGAAATTGCGAAAAACGACAAAGGTCAGATAATCGCAATTAATATGATTATAAAAACTTTATGCAAATTTAAAAATAAGAAAAAAATATTTGTTTGGACAAGCACCGCATTTGCAAATTGCGAGGCAAGAAAATCAGGAATATTTGCTTTAATGATAATAAAAATACATAGATCTTACCCAATAATCGGCGCTTTATGCGGAAACCGTAATTCATTGCCAATTAATAAAAAATTAGGCGATGATCTAAATGGGCTTAAATTAAGAAGATTTATTTTTATTCATAACAAAAAAATTTTGAAAATTTTAAAAAAAAAAACTCATAAAGAAATTAGAAAATTAAGATTTAAAAAAATCAAAAAGAATGAACCTGAACTTTTCACTGAGTGGACAAACTATGTTCCAAAAGATATAGATAAACTCTGGAAGAATTTCTCGTCTCAATTTGATTTATGTATTAATAAAGATTATCAATTTTTGAAAAATAGATATGAACAAAGTCCCTATCAAAAATATAATTTTATAGTTATAAGAAATAATAAAAATTTTTTGATTGGATTAGGTGTTGTAAGACCTCAAAAAACTAAAGCAGGAAACTGTATTAGAATTGTAGAGTTTATGAGCTTAAAAGGTTATGAATACATAGTCTGGAACTCTATTATTTTACAGTGTGAAAAAAGAAAAGGTATATTCTCAGATTTTATGGTAGTTGGAGAGAGTCAAGATAAATATTTATTAAAATTAGGTTTTAAATTAGCAAATAAAAACAAATTATTTAAACAAATCCCAAATTTATTATCTCCTTTAGAATTTAGAGACTGGTCTTACTCATTTCATGTCGGAGGAAAATTATTAAATAAAATAAGAACTATTAAATCAAAAAAAAAAATTTGGTTTACCAAAGGAGATGGTGATAGAGACTGGCCTACACCAAGTGATATAAAAAATTGAAAAAAAATATTTTAATTGTCTGTGGAGGCGGCCATGGCGTGGCTTGTGTTGATGTTATAGAAAAAACAAATAAATTTAAAATAATTGGTTTTATTGATAAAAAGAAAAAAACAAAAGATAAGTTATGTGGATATAAATTTTTAGGTAACGATCAAAAACTAAAAGATTTTAGAAAAAAAACAAATATTGCTTTTAATGGAGCGGGACATATAAAAAATAATATATTAAGAAAAAAAATTTTTTACAAATTAAAAAAAATGGATTTTAAAGTACCTACAATAATTTCACCAAATGCTATCATCGCCAAGACTTCAAAATTAAAAGAAGGCACAATAATTATGCATGGAGTTTTAATAAATTCAAATTCAATGATAGGAAAAAATTGTATTATAAATTCTAAAGCTCTATTAGAACATGATGTTATTATTGAGGATCATTGTCATATCTCAACTGGAGTAATTGTAAACGGAAATACAATAATCGGAAAAAATTCGTTCATAGGCTCGGGTTCAGTAATAGGTAACGGAGTTAAAATTGGGAAAAACTGCATAATTTCTGCAGGCAGCACAGTATTAAAAGATTTAGCTAATGACACATTATACAAAAAAAAATAGAACGTTAATAATTGCAGAGATAGGAGTTAATCATAATGGTAAAATTGAACTTGCAAAAAAATTAATTAACTTAGCCTCAAAAGCTGGAGCAGATATCGTAAAATTTCAAAGCTATAGAACTGAAGAATTAGTAACAGCAAAAAGTCGTTTAGCAGAATATCAAAAGAAAAAGTCAAATATTAAAAATCAATTTCAACTATTAAAAAAATATGAACTAAATGAAAATCAAATTAAATCATTGCAAAAATTTGCAATAAAAAAAAAAATTGAATTTTTACTATCCCCTTTTGATTTAGAAAGTATAAAGCTTATAAAAAAACTTAATTGCAAAAGAATTAAAATTCCTTCAGGTGAAATTAATAATCTCCCTTATTTGGAAAAAATAGGAGAATTAAAAAAAGACGTCATTCTCTCTTCCGGAATGAGTTCAATTGAAGAAATAGGAAATGCAATTAAAATATTATTAAAAAAGGGTACGAAAAAAAAACAAATTACAGTTTTACATTGTAACACTTCATATCCTTCTCCAGCAAAAGACTTAAATCTAAAAGCTATGAGAAGTATAAAAGATAAATTTAATGTGAAAGTAGGGTACTCAGATCACTCCAATAATAGTGAGACCCCAATAATTGCAGTATCTTTAGGCGCTAGTATTTTTGAAAAGCATCTAACATTAAGTAGAAAAATGAAAGGTCCCGACCACTCGTCTAGTTTTGATTTCAAGCTATTTTCTAGGTTAGTAAAAAATATTAGAAATACAGAAATTATACTGGGAGGTAATAATAAAATAATTTCTGAAAGTGAAAAAAAAAATATAAATTTAGTGAGGAAATCAATAGTTGCATCGCAGATGATAAAAAAGAACGAAAAGTTTACCACAAGAAATATCACAACAAAAAGACCAGGAGATGGAATAAGCCCAATGAATTTTAAAAAAATTTTGGGTAAAAAAGCTAAAAAATCTTTTTTAAAAGATGAAATTATTTTTGTATGAAAAAATTAATCGTAATTACTGGAAGTAGATCAGAGTACGGTTTATTGAAAAACCTGATTGAACTTTTAAAAAATGATAAAAAGATAAATCTAAAATTAGTTGTAACAGGAAGTCACTTATCAAAAAAATTTGGATCAAGCAATAAAGAGATTAAAAATGATGGTATAAAAATATCAAAAAAAATTAAAATTCTAAACTCTGGCGACTCTCCAAGTTCGATTAATAAGTTTTTTGCTAAAGGGGTTGTGGAATTCTCAAAATATCTTTCTAATGAAAAACCTGATAGCATAATTATTTTAGGTGACCGATACGAAATATTTTCAGCAGCTATATCTGCAAGTTTTTTAAATATTCCTATAATTCACATTAATGGAGGGGATAGCACAGAGGGTGCGATAGATGAATTTATAAGACACTCAATCACGAAAATGTCATGGTTACATTTTGTTACAAATAATTTAAGCAAAAAAAGAATTTTAAATATGGGCGAGAACCCTAAAAATATTTTTTGCGTTGGTAGCTTAGGGGTCGAAAGAATTAAAAAGACAAAATTTTTAGACAAAGATTTATTAAAAAAAGAATTGAAGATTGATTTAAAAAAGAAAACTATTCTTATTACCTATCATTCAGAGACTAAATCAAAAAATACTCCAGAAAAAGATCTAAAAGAAATAATTAATGCATTATCTAAAATTAAAGAAACTAATTTAGTTTTTACTGCACCTAATGCAGATATATTTAATAATTCAATTTTTAAAATGATAAATAATTTCATAAAAGAAAAAAGAAATTGCTTTTACTTTAGATCACTTGGATTTTTGAAATATATTTCTTTACTTAAACATTCAGACTGCGTTTTAGGCAATTCCTCAAGTGGTATTATTGAAGCCCCATCTTTAAATATACCAACTATTAATATTGGTGACCGCCAAAAAGGAAGAATTTGTGCTAATAGTGTTATAAACTGCCCTCCAAATAGAAAAATTATTTTCAAAAAGATTACAAAAGTATTAAGTGAAAGTCACAAAAAACAATTAATGAATATAAATAATCCTTACTATATGAGGAATACTGCTAAAAGAATTTATAATATTATAAAAAATTCTAAAAAACCTAAAAATCTAAAAAAGAAATTTTACTTTAATGAAAAACTTTTTAATTAAACCTTCAGCCAAAATTAAAATTGCATTAAATCAACTAAGCAAATCTGGTGAGAGATGTTTAGTTGTTATTAATAATAAAAATAAACTTCTAGGTACACTAACCGATGGGGACGTTAGAAAATCTATTTTAAAAGGAAGTTCATTAAATTCAAAAATTGAAAAAATTTATCAAAAAAAACCAATATATGTTTTAAAAAATCGATATTCGTCTAGCAAAATCAAAGATATTTTTATTAGTAAAAGAATTGATCTAATTCCAGTTTTAGACAAAAAAATGAGGGTTGTAAACATTATCTATTTTGACGATATATTTGGAAATAAAAAAGGACTCAGAGATAATAGAAAAAATTTAACAGAAATAATAATAATGGCAGGAGGAAAAGGTTCAAGGCTTGAACCATTCACCAACGTTCTGCCAAAACCTTTAATTCCAATTAATGGGAAACCAATTATTGAACATATTTTAGAAATTTTCCAAAAACAGAAATTTGTTAATTTTAACATATCAATAAATTTTAAAAGTAAAATTTTAAAATCTTTTTTTTCTGAAATGTCGGAAAAACCTAAAATTTCTTTTATTGAGGAAAATAAGCCTTTAGGTACAGCCGGCAGCTTAAATTTAATGAAAAAAAAAACAAAAAAACCAATTATTGTTTCTAACTGTGACACTATTTTAAATTTAAACTTTAACGAATTGCTTAATTTTCATAACTTAAATAAAAATTCAATAACACTTGTTGCATCTAAAAAAGAATTTACGATTCCTTATGGTAATTGTGAATTAGATAAAAAAGGAAATCTTAAAAATTTGAGAGAAAAGCCAAAAGCAAAATATTTTATAAATGTAGGTTTGTATGTGATAGAACCAAAATTATTAAAAATAATCCCGAAAAATAAACATTATGATATGACCGACCTTATATCAGCTACAAAAAAAAGAGGTCATCAAATAGGTGTATACCCTATCGGTGAAAAAGATTGGACAGACGTAGGCCAATGGCATGAATATAGAAAAGCTGTAGATAAGATGTTATGAAAAAAATTTTAATATTTGGTTATGGCTCAATAGGTAGAAAACATGGGAGAATTTTATCTAACTTGATTTCTAAAAGTAAAATTATTTTTTTCACAAATCAAAAAAAATGTAAGTATAAATCAAT
Organism: uncultured Pelagibacteraceae bacterium; assembly: GCA_902601545.1. GTDB lineage: Bacteria > Pseudomonadota > Alphaproteobacteria > Pelagibacterales > Pelagibacteraceae > Pelagilacustribacter. The sequence goes on from CACKNR010000002.1 coordinate 7,457, forward strand.
CAATAATTTTAGAGATGCAAGATTATTCAATCCAGATTACATTATCTTAAGCAAACCTACAAGCGAGCATGAAAAGTTTGCTAAACTTATTGAAAAAAATTTTAAAAAAAAAAAAGTTTTGATAGAAAAGCCAGCATATTTCAAGAGTGATAAATTTAGATTAAAAAAAAATCTTTACTTCGTTGGTTACAATTTAAGGTTTAGCCCAGTTTTAAAAAAAATAAAAAATCTAATTCTAAACAAAAAAATTATTGATATAAACGTTGTTTGTTCCTCTTACTTACCTAGCTGGAGAAAAAATATAGAATATTCAAAATCCTCCAGTGCAAAAAAAAAATATTATGGAGGAGTACTATTCGATTTAAGTCATGAAATAGATTATTTAAATTGGATTTTTGGAGATTTAAAGATACATCACTTTCGATACAAAAAAATTTCAAACTTAAGAATAGAAACTAAGGATAGTTTAATTATAATAGGATCAATAAAGAATAAACAAGTTTTAATCAATCTGAATTTCTTTAGTAAAATTCAAAAAAGAGAAATAATCATTAATACTAAAGATTATTCAATACTTGGTAATATTTTAAAAAATGAATTAGAGATTTTTAGTAAAAAGAAATTAAAAAAAATAAGATTTAAAAAAATTAAAGATGAAACTTATATTAAAATGCATAAGGAAATTCTAAACCACCAAAAAAAAAAAAAATCAGTTTGCAAACTTGAAAACGCTTTGCAAACCGTAAAAATAATCAAGAAAATTAATAAATAATGTCAAAACAAATTCTTTGTACAATTTGTGCTCGTAAAGGTTCAAAAGGAATAAAAGGTAAAAATTTGAGAATAGTTAGAGGGAAACCCTTAATTTACCACACTATAAAACAAGCATTAAAGTCCAAATTATTTAAAAAAGTTGTCATATCAACAGACTCAAAAAAAATAAAAAAATTAGCAATTAAATATGGAGCTGAGGGTTGGTTCCTTAGACCAAAAAAACTTTCCTCAAGCTATGCGTCTAAACTTGATGTTGTTAGACATTGCCTAAAAGAGTCAGAAAAAAATTTTAATTCTAGATTTGATGTAATAATCGATTTGGATGTTACTTCACCGTTAAGAAAAATAATCGATATAAAAAGATCTTTAAAACTTTTTTATAAAAAAAAAGCATCAAACTTAGTTTCAGCAACCATTTCCAGAAAAAATCCGTATTTTAATATAGTTGAATTTAATAAAAAAAGAGGCCTGGGAGTTAAAACTTCAAAAAAACTTACTCATCCTATTTTAAGAAGACAGAGTGCGCCAATAACTTATGACTTAAATGCTTCGATTTATATTTGGAGAAGAAATCATTTGCTCACAAAAAAAAGACTTCTTAATAAAAATACTGCACTTTTTGTGATGCCTCCTGAGAGATCTATTGATATTGATGATGATTTTGACTTACAAATAGTAGAAAGATTAAAAAATGAAAATTAATTATCAAAAAAAATTCTCCTTAAAAAATAAAAAAGTATTTATCTTTGGAGGAATGGGGTTAATTGGCAAAGAAGTTGCTCAAGCGATGAAACAATTTGGATCAAATATAGTTTTACTTGATTTAAAATTTAAAAAAAAAGAATTCAAAAAGAAATTCAAAACAAAGTCTATAATTTTTGAAGAATTTGATTGTAGTGATTTAGAAAATATCTCATTAAATCTTAATAAAATAATAAAAAAAAATGGATGCCCTAGTATTGTAATTAACTGCTCATATCCTAAAACAGAAAGTTGGAAGGACTCTTCCTTTTCAAAAATTAATTATCAAAATTACAAAGATAATTTAGAGGTTCATTTATCGAGCTACGTTTGGATTTCAAAATTCTTTGCAGATAAAATGGTGAATAAAAAAATTAAAGGTTCTATCGTTATGTTATCTTCAATTTTTGGAAAGTTTGGACAAGATTTAAATACTTATAAAAATACAAAATTAAGTGAAAACATGACTTATTCAATCATAAAAGGGGGCATCAATACTTTTACAAAACAAATGGGATCTTTTTATGGAAGTTACAAGATTAGAGTAAATTCTGTAAGTCCTGGGGGAGTCAAAGGGCATGTTGCTGGAATTTCTAAAAAACAAGATAAATTATTTATTAAAAACTATATAAACAAAGTTCCATTAGGGAGAATGTGTAAACCTGAAGATGTTGCAACGACTATTATTTTTTTATCATCTGATGCTTCAAATTACATTACTGGCGCAAATATTTTTGTAGATGGTGGACTAAAATCAATTAGATAACTATTTAATGTCTTTAGCTTTTAGGGTAATTCCGAGATTAGAAATAAAATCTTTTAACTTAGTTAAAGGAGTTAATTTAGAAGGTTTAAGAGTTTTAGGTGCACCCGAGGTTTATGCAGAACATTATTACAAAGAAGGTGCAGATGAAATATTTTATCAAGATGTAGTAGCGAGTCTATATGGAAGAAATAGTCTTAATGAAATAATTAAAAAAACAATTAAGAATATTTTTATTCCTCTTACTGTTGGAGGGGGTATAAAAAGTTTAAATGATATTGAAAAAATATTAAAATCTGGGGCAGATAGGGTTTCTATAAATTCAGCAGCAATAAAAAACCCTAAACTAGTTAAAGAAGCCGTTAAAAAATTTGGCTCATCAACAATTGTTGTTTCAATTGAAGCTGGAAAACAATTAAATGGTGATTATAAGGCTTTCACACATAATGGAAGGGAAAATTCAAATATAAATGTCATTGATTGGATTAAAAAGGTTGAAGATTTAGGAGCAGGAGAGATATTTGTAACTTCTGTTGATAGAGACGGAACTGGCAGAGGTTTTGATATTCAATTAGCAAAAAGTATTTCCCAAAAAGTTAGAATTCCATTTATTTTTCACGGTGGTGCTGGCAAAATGGAAGATATTATAGATTTAGTTGACAATTCAAACGTAAGTGCAGTGTCTTTATCTTCGATGCTCCATTATGATTTTTTATCTAAAAGTAATTATAGAAAATCGCATTCGATTAAAACCGGAAATGTGGAGTATTTATCTGGAAAAAAACTACCAAAAAATATTAATCAAAAGAGTATTTTAAGTATCAAAAAATTTTTAAAAAAAAAACAAATTAACTGTTCGTAATATGAAAAAAATTAAAAAAAAAATAATGATTGTAGATTACAAATTAAATAATCTTTTTAGTATTAAAAATGCATTAGATTTTTTGGGGTATGAAGCTTTTATTTCGAGTGATCCAGATTTACTAAAAAAAACTGATTTTGTAGTTCTACCAGGAATTGGTTCATTTCCTGAAGGAATGAAAAAATTACACAAACTAGATTTAGTAAATCCATTAAAAAATTTTATTTCTTCGGGAAAAAAATTTATGGGTATTTGCCTTGGCTTTCAAATGCTGTTTCAAGAAAGTTCAGAGTTTGGTAAGACAAAAGGTCTTGGAGTAATTAAAGGTAAAGTAAAAAAACTTAATGGAAATAAGAAATTCTTAAGAATTCCACATATTGGATGGAATAAAATTGAAATTATGAATAACTTCAAAAGAGAAGTCAGTTTCCAAAAAAAATATTTTTATTTTGTTCATTCATTTTATGCTATTCCAAATAATAAAAATGAAATTTTTTCTTTAACAAAATACGAAAATATAAAATTTTGCTCATCTATCAAAAAAAATAATATTTTTGCCTGTCAGTTTCATCCGGAAAAAAGTGGTGCTGCGGGATTAAAACTCATAAAAAGTTTTTTTGGAAATTAAAAAAATGAAGTATAAAAAAGAAAGTCATTTAAAAAATATTCCTAGAAAGGTTGTATGGTGCAAAAGATGTTTAATGTCAAATCAAAGGCCAAGAATAAAATTTGATAGAAATGATATCTGCTCTGCATGTAATTACCATGATTATAAGAAAAGTATTAATTGGAAGAAAAGAGAAACAGAATTTTTAAGATTATTAGATGCCCATAGGAGCAAAAAAAATGATGATTGGGACGTGATAGTTCCGAGCAGCGGGGGAAAGGACTCATCTTTTGTTGCTCATGAGTTGAAATATAAATATGGAATGAATCCTCTCTTAGTAACTTGGAGTCCACTAGAGTACACTGATATTGGTTTAAAAAATTACAATAGACTTATAGAATCCGGTTTTAGTTGTATTAAGGCTGACCCGAATGGCATAATACACAGGAAATTAGCTAGATTATGTTTCGAAGAGCTTGGTGATGCATTTCACATTTTTGTATTAGGTCAAACATATTTTCCAATGCATATGGCTCTAAAATTTAATATTAAATTAATATTTTACGGTGAAAATGGAGAGGTAGAATATGCAGGAGACCCATCATCGGTAGATAAACCATATAATGATGTAATCAAAGATTTAAAATGGCAAAAAAAGTATTTAAAAAACTCAGAGCTTAATAGTTTAATCAAATTTGGTATAAAAAATAAAGATTATATAAAAAAAACTGATTTTAATTCTTCTGAATTGAAATTTTATAATCTTCCAGATATAAAAGAAATGAGAAGGAAAAAAATATCCCGATTTTATTTTTATAATTATTTTAAGAATTGGAACCCTCAAGAGAACTACTATTACGCCAGTGAAAACACTGGTTTTCTTCCAAATCCAGAAAGGTCCGAGGGAACATATTCCAAATACTCAAGTTTGGATGATAAAACTGATGGTATGCATTTTTATATGAGGTATATAAAATTTGGATTAGGAAGATGCACTGAAGATGTATCTCACGAAATCAGGGAAGGTCATCTTACCAGACAAGAGGGATTAGCTCTCGTTAAAAAATATGAGAATGAATTTCCAGAAAAATATTATCAAGATTTTCTAAGATATTTAAACATTTCACAGACTGATTTTTGGAAAATCGTAGACTCATGGAGATCTTCAAGATTATGGAAAAAAAAAGGAAATCAATGGCAACTTAAATTTCCTGCAAAATAGATAAAAAATTGTTACTAAATAAACTTATAATTGAACCCGTAAGACATTCCAACATACTTTTGTTTGATGATAATTTTGCAAAATTAAAATTTAATAAATTTTCTTATAAATTTGTTGATCAAAAGAAAATTAATTTATTTTTATTACCTTTTATGATTAAAAATTTACTTAACCTTCCCAAACTAGGTATGAGCTTAAAGAATTTATATATTTTTACATTGATAGATTTAAGTAAAGCAAAAATTATTATTGGTCATCATATAACTGGTTCAGCTTTTAAAATAAACAAATTAAAAAATAATGTTATTACTATTACTTACCAGCATAGCTATATTTATTCATTTGAAAAAAAAATATATAAGAATCTTTTTAAGGATTGTTCATGTGATTATTTTTTAAGTTACGATAAAACTCAAACAAAACTTTTTTCTAGCTTTATTAAAGCAAAATTTTTAGAATTTGGTTCTTTAAAAAATAATGAGATCATTTTAAAAAAAAATAAAAAAAACAAAAAAAATAAATTATTGATAATTTCTGAATTTAGAATGAATAAATCTAGTTTACATCAACAGGCAATAAAGTTGTATTTGGGAAATGTAAAAAAATTCTGTTTAAAAAAAAAATTAGTTCCGAAGGTAGCATTTAATAGTTTTAGATCTGATAAGCAACATATTGGTGCCGATATTTATTTTAAAAAGGAATTTGAATTTTATAAAAAATATCTCGGGAATTTTAGTTACGAAAGGAAATCAAGCTATAAACTTGCTGCTGAGTCAGATGTAATCATTTCTATGGGGTCAAACTTAGGATATGAATTATTATCAAGAAATTTTAAGGTATTCTTTTTAAATAACTTAGGAAATTTAGACAAAAGATTTGTTTCGACATATTTTGAAAAACAAAAACCCTTTTTTTTTCTCAGAAAAAATAATTATTTAGATTTTGAGAAAAGTCTAATAAAAATATTAAGTATGTCATCACCGAAATGGAAAAATGTTCTTGAAAAATTCAATTATAAAATAATATACGATCGAGGTAACAATAAGCTTAAAAAACTTATTAAAGAAATCATATAACGAATGTTTGATATTTTAAAATTTATACTTTCATTTCTTTTTTCAGGAATTATTTTATTTCTAGTTTTTAAATTCAAACTTGATGATATAAAAATTTCAAGAAAAAATAGTATTTTTTTAATATTTTTTTCAATATTAACAATTATTTTAGAATATTGGATTTTAGGGCCGCATTCTTATATGCAGTTTTACGATGAAGCAGATCAAGGACTATCAAGAATTTTATATGATCTTAATAATGAAGTAAGGGGAACTTTTTCACATAATATAATGGGCGGAAGTGACCATTATGCTTCACTCTTAGTTGGCGGGCAAAATTTTTCACTTGAGAGATTTATTTTCAGTTTATTTCCGACATGGATAAGTGTTCTGTTACATAAATTTTTGTTAGTGGGAATAAATTTTATTGGTTTCTATCTATTAATAAGAAAACTTTTTAAAATAGATCGATTACAAACAATATTTTTTTCATTCTTCGCAGCATTAATAAATCCATATGCAACCATTTCTACACTTTCACATGGGTTAGGTTATGGATTAATACCAATTTCTATATATGTTTTTTATGTTTTAAATAATAAAAAAAACTATCTTATCTATACCACATTTTTATCCTCTATAATTGCAATCTCAACAACAGTAACACATGCTTTTTTAGTTTTAGTTTCTGGTTTAGTTATATCTTTTCCATTTTTTAAAATTGAAAATTTGAAAAAGTTTTTTTTAAGTTTTTTTATATTAATATTTCTTACTACTTTAAATTGGTTAGACTCAATATTAGGTTTTTATGAGTATGGTAAACTTACCAATAGAGTAAATAGTGAACAAATACTAGTAGATAATAATTTGCTCGGAATTATTCCGTGGCTGTGGAAAAAAACAAATATTTTTGTTTTTGGACCTGAATATCAATATTCACCATTGATTTTAATACTTTTCATGGCAGCAGTTATTTCAATATTTAATAATTATAAAAAAAATTTAAAATATATAAATTTTTTAATTTTAACTATTTATTTTCCTATGATTGTAATTTTTTTTATAAAATTACTAAAGCTCAATTTTTTAAAATCAGTAAATTACAATGATATTGCATTATTTATAGTTGTTCCTACAGTATTATTAGTTGTAAGAAATATAGCTAATCATCAAAATAAACTCACTAAAATTTTATTTGCCTCCTTCATTTTTTTTGGAAGCTTACTATTTTTTGATAAGAAATTTGTAACAGCTAAAAATTTGTTAGAAGGTCAACAATTATCAAAAATTACTGATATTTCAAATCTTAAAGATAAAAAGTGGAATAAAAATGAGTTTAGAGTTGTTTCTGCACTTCCTTATTATTATTATCACCCAAATTTTTCATGGATATACAATCTAGAGACATTAGATGGATATATTAATTTAGCACCATCAAACTACACTGATTTTTGGCAGTGTGGGATATTTGAGAAAACTTGTAATTCAAAGGGTGACTATACAAGGGGGTCACTGTATTTAAATTTTATTCCATTCCAGCACCCATTTAAAGAAAAATTAGTTTTTGATCAAAATCAAAATATCTTAATTGATCAAATTGTAGATATTAATATTTTAAAACTTGTTAATACCAAATATATTTTGTCATTTCATAATATTAACTCAGAACATTTAAAACTTATATCGAGACCTGAAAAAAATCTTTACGAAAAGAATTTTCAGAGGAGAATTTTCAGTAAAAAAAGAGATAAAGATATTTATTACGAATCTTTTAAAGAATCAATTTTAAATTTATTTAATGTTCAGGATATATTTATTTATGAAATTTTAGAGGCATCGGATAGAATTTTTTTCCCAAGGAAAATTATTAATAAAAAATATGATAGTCAATTGGAAAAATATGATTTTATTTCTGAAAATTATATTAAAAATATTTTATTTACCAATATTAAAGAATTAAAGCCTGGGGTTGGAAAAATTGAAAAAATAATTAAAATAAAAAATGGTTACGAATTTAAGATTAAAGTCAATCAAGCAGGATTAATAGTTATAAACAACTTTTATAATCCTTATTTAAAAGCATTCAATAATGAAAAAGAAAAAAAAATAATCAATTTGAATGACTATCAAATTGGTATAATTGTAGATGAAGATGAAGATATGATTAAATTAGTTTATTCTCGAAAAACCTTTTTTGAAAAGATAAAATTAAATTAAATTCATGAAACAAAAGAAGTTAATTTTAGTGACAGGTGGAGCAGGATATATTGGAAGTCAAACTTGTAAGTTTATCAGATCAAAAGGTTTTTTGCCCTTATCTTTTGATAATTTATCAAATGGAAGCAAAAAGTCAGTCAGATGGGGCAAACTCATTATCGGTGATTTAAGTAATTCAAAATTATTAAAAAAAATTATTTTAAAATATAAACCAATAGCTATATTTCATTTTGCTGCATTAACTTCTGTACAAGACTCGCAAAAATATCCAAAAAAATACTTTAAAAATAATGTTTTAGGTTCAAAAATTCTAATTGATATTGCAGGTAGATTAGGAGTTAAGAGTTTTATTTTTTCAAGTTCATGTGCGGTTTACGGTAATCCATCTAAAAACCCAGTAAAAATATCAACAGATACAAAGCCAATTAATAATTATGGTAAAGGAAAACTTGTTGTTGAAAGATATTTAGAAGAGTCATACAAAAAACACGGGATGTCTTCTGTATCATTAAGGTATTTTAACGCCAGCGGTGCAGACCCTGAACTAGAGATAGGTGATAGAAACTTTTATTCTTCAAAACTTATTACAAGAATAATTTTATCTTTAAAAAATATAAAAGATTTAAACATCTATGGTTCAAATTACCCAACAAAAGACGGAACATGTGTAAGAGATTTTATACATGTTAAAGATCTTGCAAACGCACATTTTTCAGCTATGAATTTTTTAAAAAAATATCAAGGTGTTTATAAATTTAATTTAGGAGCAGGTGTTGGTTATTCAATTATGGATATGATCAAAAATTTTGAAAAATATTCAAAGCAAAAAATAAAATATCATTTTAAAAATAGAAGACGGGGAGATATTGCAATACTTTACTCAAGTAAACATTTTGATAAAAAATTTATATGGAAACCAAAGAGGTCTCAAATAAAGCACATAATCCATGACTCATTGCGTTGGTATGATAAAAATCACAAGTATAATAAAAGAATTAGTAAAAGTAAGATGTAATGAAAAAAATTATACAGCTACATAATCCACAATTTGATAAAAATGAAATCAAATACATTAATAATTGTATTAAATCTGGTTGGGTTACAACAAAAGGAAAGTACGTTGAGGATTTAAAAAAACGACTTAAAAGCTTAACAGGAGCTAAATTTGTACTTCCTGTAATAAATGGAACCTCAGCTTTACATATTTCATTAATTTTAAGTAAAGTGAGTAAAGGAGATGAAGTTATGGTACCCACCATAACTTATATAGCTTCGGTTAATGCAATTAAGTATGTTGGAGCTAATCCTATCTTTATGGATACAGAGGAAGATTTAAATATTTCAGTAGAAAAAATTAACAAATTTTTTGCTGAGGAAACATATTTGAAAAAAGGTTACACGCACAACAAACGAACAAATAAAAGAATTTCAGCAATTATTGTTGTTCACACAATGGGAAATGCTGCCGATATAAAACCACTAATTAAAACTTGTAAAAAAAGAAGGATAAAAGTCATTGAAGACGCAGCAGAAAGTTTAGGCACAGTATATTCAAAAAAATATTTTAGAAATAAACATACCGGAACCATTGGAGATTATGGATGTTTATCTTTCAATGGAAATAAAATTATAACTTCAGCAGGTGGAGGAGCAATATTAATAAATACAAAAAAAAAATATTTACTAGGTAATTATCTTTGCGATCAAGCTAAAGATGACTCGATTTATTCAATACATAATAATATCGGTTATAACTATAAATTGTCAAACATACAGTCGGCTTTAGGATATGCGCAACTTAAAAAACTTAAAAATTTTCTAAAAAATAAAAAAAAAATTCACTCTAATTATTGCAGACTTTTTGAAAACAATAAAAATTTTTCGATGTTAAAGCCACATAATTTTTATAAAAGTAATTTTTGGCTAAATGTTCTCATAATTAAAAATAATAAAAAAAAGTTAAAAAACATTATTTCAAATTTAAGAAAGTCGAACATTGAAGCCAGGCCGATTTGGAAAGCAAACCATCTTCAAAAACCCTATCGACAATACCAGAAGTATAAGATTGAAAAAGCAGAAAAAATTACAAATTCTTATATTTGCCTACCATCGAGTCCCAATTTAACATTTCAAGAACAAAAAAAAATTTATAAAATAATAAATATGAAAAAATGAAAACCGTTGCATTCATACCCATAAAGGGAAATTCAAAAAGGATTAAAAATAAAAATATAAAAAAAATATATGGAAAGCCTTTGTTTACATATCTTCTTGACACAATATGCAAATGTAATTTTGACGAAATATATGTAGATACCGATATCAAATCTGTAAAAAATTACGCTAAAAAAAAAAAATTGCTAATAATAAATAGAAAACCATATCTAACTAGAGATAACGCTAATGGAAACGACTTGATAAATTATCATGCAAAAGTCATTAAAGCAGATTTTTATTTTCAAATATTTATAACTTCGCCTCTTTTAAGTGTAAAAAGCATTAATAACTGTATAAGAATTTTAAAAAAAAATAAAAGAATTGACTCAATTTTTACAGCAAAAAAAATATATTCTTGGTTTTGGTTCAGAAATAAACCAGTAAATTATAAACCTAAAGTTTTACCTAGAAGCCAGGATGCTGAACCAATTATAATGGAAACAACAGGATTATATGGGATAAAAAAAAACTCTTTAAAAAAAAATAATTGTAGAATAGGTAAAAAACCATTTATTTATTTTCTAAAAGACCATAAAGAGACTCTTGATATAGACACAAATGATGATTTAAAGATATTCAAGTTTTTATTAAAAAAATGAACTCTGAATTAATAAATAAAATTAAAACGGACGGTATTATCAGATTGGAAAACTTTCTTAACAAAGAAGAACTTTCCGATCTTCAAAAAATTGTTAAATTCTATTCAGCTCCTAAAAGTTCGAAAAATAGTTATTGGCCTACAAACAGCAAATTACTTTTATACAAGATTTTAAAATTGGATTTTGTGAAATTTAAATTCAGTCTCAAAATACTTAATTTTGAAAAAAGTAAAAAGCTAAAAGATATAGCTGATAAATTTTATGGATCAAAAAGTTACTTAAGATTTATTGATGCATATTATAGTCCAGTAAGTAATAAAAATATTATAGATTGGCATACGGACCAAGCTTATCATGGTGATAAAAACCCGGAAAAATATGTTAATCCAGATCATTATTTTCTTAAAATATTCATCTACCTTACCGATGTAAATCCTTTGAATGGATGCATGAGCTACATTCCAGGTTCACATAAAATTGGCTACGCAATAAGAAAAGGAATATTTGAAAAAAAAATTTCTTACAGGCCGTATTGGCATCTTAAAGATTTTAGAAAATTAATTATGTCAGAAGAAAATAAAGAATATTTTCAAAATTATTTTAAGAATCAAAAATATTTACTTGAAAAATTTTTAGACATAACAAATAATTTAACCAATCAATCAAGTTCACATAATTTTGATTATACTCTCAAAGCAGGTAGCGCGATTATTTTTGATGAGGGTGGAGTACACAAAGGCTCAAAAACTCTTCAACAAGATAGAATGGTTTTAAGGTATATTTATTCTAACTTTAAATAAATCTTTAATAAATAAATAATAAATTAATGAATAAGAAAAAGCTAAATCTGGCTCCGGTACAAGATATGAGCGAGCTTTTAGAGATTAAGAATAAAAAAGATAATGTAACTTTTGTTCCATTAGATTTTAGCTCGCTTCTTTTTTGCAAGCATAAAAAACTAAATTTTATTGAACCAAAAGATTTTTTAAATAATGAAATTCATAGGAAAGGGATACTTAGTCATGTAAAAATTAAAAAATCTTTAGAAAATGGCTTTAAATACAATGACCAAAAAAAACAATTTTCAATTTTTCAATGTTATGGCCACAATGCCTTTTTTTTTGTAAAGTATTTTTTTTCTCAAATTGAAAAGAAGTATAATATAAATAAAATCTACCTTTCGGGATGGAGAAAGCCAGTTAATGATGTTGAGGGCGAGTACTACTCTTTACTGGATATTTTCTCAAGTTTTAAAAAATATAAAATAGTTTTAATTAATAAAAAAGAAATAAAATTTGAAGAAAAATTATTCAATTATTCAATATCTGAAAAATTGAATACTTCAAAAAAAGCAGTGTTTTTTACAGACACAGGGTATAACTTTAGAAATATTATTTTAAAATACATTTTTTCTAATTATAGCTGTTTCATATTAACTAGAAAAAAAGTTAACGTTTTTAAAATCTTCTTTTCAAAATTAATCAATATCCGATACTTGAGTCTTAAAAAACAAAAAATTGCGATAAAAAAAAATAATAAAATTAAAATTAGGCTTTTAAAAGGTTTTAAAGATTACGAAAATTATCTTAATACAAGAGCAAATCACTATCTTGGAGTATTAGAAAACTTGCAAAAAAAATGCGAGGTAATAAAAAAAATTTTAAATAAAATGAAACCTGTTAAAATATTTCTCAATCACTGTGTAAGTTATAATTCCTTTATAATTGACTATAGTAAAAAAAACAAAATACCCCTAACACTTATTGGACATGGAACTTTGTCTAAAGGTCGAAATAAATTTGAAAAAAACTACAACGATATAATTGCTAATGCTATCCATTCTAAAATGGTTACTACTTATCCAATACAATCAAAAATAATAAATGAATATTTGAAAAATCATCATAGCTATAAAAAACCAAAAGGAAATATCGTCTTTTCACAAATAAAGAGACAAAAATCAAATTATATATTTTACGCAGTAACTTTAAAAAACTTTTCAAATATGATTTTCTACGGGCAAGAATTATATTATGAATATTTCGAAAATTTGAAATTTTTGAATGAGCTTGCTAAAGAAAATAATTTAAAAATTTGCGTTAAACATCACCCAAATTATTTATTTACTAACGAACTTTCATCTATTTTTTTTAAAAACCTTAAATTTTTAGATGAGCCTATAAAAGATATTCTAAAAAATACTGAAATTTTGTTAAGTTTTTCATCTTCTTCAATTGAGGATGCCTTATCAAGTAAGGTACCTGTTGTATTATTTGATCCCTGGAGTAGATATAAACATTGCAAAGCCGAAGAAAATTTTAAAAAGAAAAATAGATGTTTATATTACATTAATAAAAAAGAAAATTTAAATAAAGTAATAGATACTATTAGATCGAATGATAAAATAAGCTTTTCAGACTATGTTTATTCAACTTCAATTAAAAACAATATTAAAAATTTGATAAATGAAAAGAGCAAATAAAGTTATCATATTTGGTGGAAGCGGTTTCCTTGGTCGCTATATGATAGATGAACTTATAAAAAAAAATTTTTATGTAGTAAACTTTGATAAACAAAAAATTCCTTTTAAATATAAAAAATTGAGTTTTATAAAAGGTGACATTAAAAATTATAAATTAGTAGAAAAAGCTATTAAAGGTTCTAAGTACGTAATAAATTTAGCAGGGATTTCAGATATTGGAGTGAGTTTAAAAAAACCCGTTGAAACAGTAAAAACAAATATTTTAGGTACAATCAATATTTTAGAAGCATGCAAAAAATTTAAAATTAAAAAACATATTTTTGCTAGCACTGTGTATGTTTTAAGTAGTCAAGGAGGTTTTTATAGGACTAGTAAACACTCAGGGGAGCTTTATATCCAGGAATATAAAAAAAGGCATAACCTTAATTTTACAATAATAAGATATGGTTCAATTTATGGTGAGGGAGCAAGTAATAAAAATGGTATCACAAAAATTATTTATCACTCTTTGAAAAAAGGTGAATTAAAGTACACTGGTACCAAAAGAGCCGTTAGAAGTTTTATTCATGCCAAAGATGCTGCTAGGCTTACATTAAAAACTCTTTCCAATAAATATTCTAATAAATCTATTTTGATAACTGGAAGCTCTAAAGTAAGAATTATGGATTTAATGAAATATTTGAAGAAAAAACTTGGTATACAAAAAAAATTAGTATATAGCAACAAGACTGAGCTTGGGCATTATGATAGAAATCCATATTCATATAAAAAAATTAAAAATAAAACACTTAAACCTAGAAACAATAAAAATTTTAAAAAAAATTTAGATAAGCTGATTAAATACTTAAAAAATGAGCAAATTAGATAACTTAAAATTACAGAGAGTAGTCATGGAGGTATTTGGAGGATGTAATTATACTTGTCAAATGTGCCCTCAATCAAATCCTGGTCGTGGATCCAGTTTTACAAGAAAAATGCCATTAGAAAATTTTGAGAGAATTCTTGATGATATTGTTCCAAAATATGGAAATCCACAAATTAATCTTGAAGGTAGTGGTGAACCTACAATGGCAAAAGATTTAGATCTTTACATTAAAGCAGTTAAAAAAAGAAATTTGAAATGTTTCATGTATTGCAATGGTGCAAAACTAAATGGTGACTTTATGAAAAAAGTCGTGGACTCCGGGATAGATTTTATAAGAATTAGTGTGATTGGATACAATAAAGATCTTTATAAAAAGTGGATGAATATAGATAATTTTGAATTAATATTACAAAACATAAAAGAATTAAAAGAATATATAAAACTAAAAAAAAGCAAATGTAAGGTAAGCACTTATCACCTAATTACAGATAATAACAATGTTAGCCTTGAAATTGAAAAATATAAAAAAAATGTAATAGATACAGTTGGCACTCTTGGGTATATCTGGAAAATGCATAATTGGAGCGGAAATTATGATAATAAAAATTTTAGAAAAAAAACTGACAGGAGAAGTTGTGGAAGACCATTTGCACCAGAAATTACTATCAGAGCTGGTGGTGAAAAAGGAAGGACAGCTGCAATAGTACCTTGCTGTCAAACACTTGGTCCACCTAATGAGGAGAAAAGTATACTCGGGCATTTAGATAAAGAAAAATTCGAGGATATATATAACGGAAGTAAATGGAACAAATTAAGAGAAGCTCATGAGCAGAAAAAATTTGATGAAATAGATTACTGCAAAAATTGTGATTTTTTATATAACGATCCAGAAGTTTTAGTTTGGAGCAATGATCCAGAGGCTAAAGTAAATCACATGTTGGGCACAAAAGAAGACTTTATTCTTACAAACTACTCAAAATAATAAACAGATTTTAACTGTTTTTCAAATTAATGAATGTTAAAAAAGTTAATTTTTATAAAAAAATACTACAATCAAAAAACTTTTCACTATTTTTTAAAGCTATAAGAGCTTTATATATTGTAAAGATACATCCAGAGTATTCATTGGCAAATAAATTAAGTTTTTTTATTTTAATAAAAAAAATATTTTTCAGGCTTTATCTAATAACTAAATACAAATTATTAAATTCATTTTATAAAAAAAAAGAATATTTTAAAGAGAAAAGAGTATTAATATTATCACATTTAATTAATGAAAATCATATTAACAAAGACGACTTTTATTTTAAAAATCTTGAAAAAGTTTTAAAATCAAAAAAGATAAGTTATCAATTTCTTTTGATAAATCATACAAAAATCAATAGTTTGTTGTTAAATAAAAAAAATAATAATAAAAATGTATGGGTATTAGAAAAATATTTAAATTTTAAAGACGAATTTATCATTTTCTTTAAACAATTAAAAGAACTAATAAAAATCTTTTTAAATTTCTCAAATTTTGGAAAAAAAATTACTAATGAATTAACTTTTTCTCTTTTCAATAATGAAACTAAACATGCTATCAGGATACAACTTATTTTAGATAAACTTTTAAAAAAAATTAAACCAAAAGTTTTTATTACAACTTTTGAGGGTTTTCCGTGGGAAAGAATATCGTTCAAAACTGTCAAAAATTATAATCCTAGAATAAAAAATATTGGATATCAAAATGTTTTATTAACCAAAAATTATAAATCAATTTTTTTTAAATTAGGAAATGAGTATGATCCTGATTGTATATGGCTGACTGGTTCTACACCAAAAAAACTTTTTCAAAGATCTGAACTAAAACAAAAGGAACTTAAAATAGTTGGAAAACTAAATTTAATTTCAAATCTACCTTTAAAAAAAAAAGATGGAACAAAAATTAACAAAACATGCCTTGTAATACCTGAAGGCATATATTCAGAATGTGTAAGATTATTTAAATTTTCTTTTTATTCTGCGCTAAAAGATAGTAAAAATTTTTATATTTGGAGATTACATCCTGTTGTAAATAAACAAAATGTTTTAAAAATGCTTAACATTAACAATGAAGAAAATTTACCAGCGAATGTCTCTTTCTCAAAAGAAAAAAATATCAAAAGCGATTTTTTAAAATCCAATTTTGTACTATATAGAGGCAGTAATGCTATTATTTCTGCTGTAAAACATGGTTTGAAACCAATATATTTAGAAATCAAAAATGAGCCAAATATAGATTTATTTAGTTTGTATAAAAAAACAGTTAATTATGTTAATAAACCAGAACAATTATCAAATATTATGAATAATAAATCGAAGCTATTTTTAAATAGAAAAAAAATTTTAAGATTTGTTGCTGAAAATGAATGCAAAATGAAAGAGAGAGAAATAGTGGAGTCCTTGAAAGTATGAAAGACGAAAAAAAATTTGTAAACGATTATCTATCTGATTTATCTAGTCTTGTCCAACCAGAGGAAAATTTAGTAAACAAATTATTAGATATTAAAAAAAAAATAATAGACATTAATGAGTCAAAGAAAAAAATTTTAATTTTTGGAAATGGTGGAAGCGCAGCTATTGCAAGTCACTTTAGTGTGGATATGACAAAAAATGCAAAAGTTCGTTGTGTAAATTTCAATGAGGCAGATCTAATCACGTGTTTTTCTAATGACTATGGATACGAAAAATGGGTAGAAAAAGCAGTTGAATTTTACGGAGATCCGGGAGATATGTTAATAATCATCTCTTCTAGTGGAAAATCAAAAAATATAGTTAATGGTTGTATCGCAGCTAAAAATAAAAAATTTAAGTATATAGTGACTTTAACAGGGCAAGAAAATAGTAATCCAGTTTCAAAATTAGGAGATGTGAATTTGTGGGTAAACAGCAAAGCATACAATTTTATTGAAAATACTCATCAGATTTGGCTCTTAACTATAGTAGATCTAATTATAGGAAAAAGAGAATATCCCTCAAATTAAAAAAATATGAAAGTTGTTATTCTAGCGGGTGGTTTTGGAACCAGGCTTTCCGAATACACCGATAATATTCCAAAACCAATGGTACCTATAGGAAAGCTTCCGATTATTCATCATATAATGAATATTTATTCTTTTTACGGACATAAAGATTTCTACATAGCTCTTGGTTATAAAGGAGATATTATAAAAAAATATTTCAATAAAAAAATTAATGACTGGAATGTAAATCTTATTGATACTGGACCAAACACACTAACTGGAGGGCGAGTAAAAAGGTTAGAAAAATTTTTAAAAAATGAAACGTTTTTCTTAACTTATGGAGATGGAGTTTCTGATATCAATCTAGATACTCTTTTAAAATTTCACAAATCCCATGGTAAGACTTTGACTATATCTGCAGTCAGACCTCCAGCAAGATTTGGATCACTATCATTAGATGGTTCAGAAATAGTAGAATTTAAAGAGAAAGTTCAATTAAAAAATAATTGGATTAATGGAGGCTTCTTTGTGGTTGAGCCAAAGTTTCTTAAATATTTAAAAAATGATACTACAGTGCTCGAACAAGAGCCGCTAAAACAAATCGTTTTAGAAAAAGATATCAAAGCTTTTACTCATGAAGGATTTTGGCAATGCATGGATCATAAATCAGATAAAGATCTGTTAGAAAAAATGATAAACGAGAAAAATGCACCATGGATAAAAAACGATTATTAGTAGTAGGTGGCACAGGCTTTTTAGGAAAACATATTTTAAAAAAAGGAGTGCAATTAGGTTTTAAGTCTCATAGTATTTCATTAAAGATTCCTAAAGGTAAATTAAAAATTAAAGGTGTAAAATATTTAAGCCTGGACATAAGAAATAATAAAAATCTTAATACTATTAAAGATAAATTTGAATATGTTGTGAATGTAAGTGGTTATGGAGGGTTTAATAAAAATTACAGAGACTCAAAAAACTCAGATGCTCAATTCACAGGCCTTAAAAACCTTGCCGCATTTTTTCTTAATAAAAAGATAAAAAAATTTATACAAATTGGTTCTTCTCTTGAGTATGGAAAAAATAAGAGCCCAAATAAAGAAAACATGATCTCAAATAACCCACTCACGGAATATGGAAAACTAAAATTAAATTCTACAATCTATTTAAAGCTTCTTTATAAATTTTTTAATTTTCCAACTGTTACCTTTCGACTTTATCAAGTTTACGGTCCAGAACAAAAAAATAATAGATTGATAGGATATATTATTAATTCAATAAAGAAAAATAAGAGAATTCATGTTTCAAAAGGAGAGCAAATAAGAGATTTTTTATACGTTTCAGATTTTGTTGACGCTATATTTTTAGCTCTGAAAAAAAAAAATATTGACGGAGAAATTTTTAATATTGGATATGGTAAAGGCTATAAAGTAAAAGAAGTAATAGATAATATATTAAAATTATTTCCCAATAAAAAAACGATTAGTATAAGTTTATCTAAAGATAACAAAAAAGAGTTAAAAATACTTTATCCTAATATTAACAAAGCTAAAAGATATTTAAATTGGCAACCAAAGATTTCACTTATTGAAGGGTTAAAAAGACTAATTTAGAAAAATGTCAAATCCGCTGGTAAGTATTGTAATGAACTGTTTCAATGGGCAGCGCTTTTTAGAAAGATCTTTAAAAAGTATAATTAGTCAAAAATATGAAAATTTTGAACTTATTTTTTGGGACAATTTATCAAAAGATGAAAGTGAAAAAATTTTTAGGCAGTTTAAGGATCAAAGATTTAAATACTTTAAACCAACTACTCACAAAACATTATATGAAGCAAGAAATGATGCCTTAAAAGAGTGCAATGGCGAATATATTTCATTTTTAGATACCGATGACTATTGGTTAGAAAATAGATTGTCTTTACAAGTTCCGTTAATGGAGCAAAACAAAAAAGTCGGATTGATTTATGGAAACTATATTAAATATAACGAAAATAAAATTTTTTTTAAAAAGAAAAAACTTAAAACTGGAGATTTTAAATCTGGAATGATTTTTAATCATTTAATAAAAAATTATAATATTGGTTTACTCACAGTATTAATTAGAAAACGATTCATGAAAGATGATTTACAATATTTTGATACAAAGTATAACCTGCTTTCAGATTTTGATTACATATTAAGATTCTCCAAAAAACATAGTTTAGATTTTGTTAAAAATTGTATTGCAGTATATCACCAACATGAAAATCAATTACAATCAAAATTTGTTAGCAATCAGGCTCAACAATTTGAAAGTTGGTTTGAAAAAAAAGTTAAAGCTGATAAAATTTTTGATGAAAACTTTAATGAAAATTACGATTTTCAAAACATTAAAAAAAAGATTCGTTTTTTAAAATTTGTTTCAAAATTAAAAAAAAATAAAAGTTTGTACGAATTTATTGAATTATTAAAGTATCCTAATAATATTGATAAAATAAAATTATTTTTAATCTTCTTTTTGCCAAATGAAATTAATAAAAGATTGTTTAGTTTAACGTAAATGAAAAAAAATAAATATTGTATTGTTGATATTGTTATACCTAACTACAATAAGGCTCATTATTTGAATGATTGTATTAATTCTGTAATAAATCAAACCCTTAAAAATTGGCGTTTGATTATAATTGATGACTGTTCGAGCGATAATTCATTAAAAATTTTAGATAAATTTAAAAGAAATAAAAAAATTAAAATAATAAAACTCCGAAAAAATTCAGGGCCAGGCAATGCTAGAAATATAGGTATAAAGTTGTCAAAATCAAAATATTTAGCATTTTTGGACTCGGATGATTTATGGAAAAAGAATAAATTAAAAAGACAAATATCGTTTATGGAAAATTCAAACATAAGTTTATCTTATACTGATTATATTTCTTTTTTTGAAAATAAAAAAAAAATCGTGAAAACTAATTTGATTAAAAAAATCAATTATAAAACATTTTTAAACAATTCATCTATGAATACATCTACAATGATTATTAAAAGAAAAATTATTAAAAATTTGCGATTTTATTCAAATGAACATATAGAAGATTATATTTTTAAATGTGAATTGCTTAAGAAGGGACATATTGCTTATAAATCTCCTGAACATTCAGCTTATTACAGAATTATAAAAGATTCTAGATCAGGAAAAAAAATAAAAAATATCTTTCAACTTTGGAGAGCAAATAAGAGATTTAATAATTTAAGTTTTTTTCAAAATATAAAATCAATTTTACTTATTTCTATAAATTCTTTAAAAAAATATGGAATGAAGTGATTAAGGGCGTGTAGTTCAGTGGTAGAACGCTACGTTGACATCGTAGAGGTCATAAGTTCAATTCTTATCACGCCCACCAAAATAATTTAACATACTAAAAAAACTATTTATAATAATATCATGCATTATTTTAATAAAAAAAATAATTTTCTGCATGGAATAATGTTTCATCATTTCCATGACAGAACTAAACATATAGAATCTCAAGGATCAATCAATTCCAAAGATTTTACTAAAATAATAAAATTTATTGGAAGAAAAAATATTCTTAATGCTGATGATTTTTTAAAAGAGAAAAATAGAAATAATAAATCAAAAAAAGTTTGTTTTACTTTCGACGATGGGCTTAAAAGTCAAATAGATGTTGCTTTACCTATTTTAAAGAAATTTAAAATAAAAGGTGTCTTTTTTGTTTATTCATCAATTTTTACCAACAAGCCTAATTTACTTGAAGTGTACAGGTATTTTCGAACGAAATATTTTAAAAATGTAAACTCATTCTACGAATTGTTTTTCAAATTAATAGGCGAAAAAAAGATTAAAAATTTTATTAAGTTTAAAAAAAGAGAGATAAAAAAAAAAAAGAAAACTTTTCCATTTTATACGATAAATGACATTAAGTTTAGACTAGTAAGAGATGAACTACTGTCTGATAGAGAATATAATCAAATTTTCAAAAAGATGTTTAAACTGTCTAAATTTAATCCTAGAAAAGTTTATAAAAAGTTATTCTTATCAAAAAAGGATTTAAAATCTATTTCTGATGCCGGACATATGGTAGGTTTACACTCACATTCACATCCAACACAATTCTCAAAATTATCACTAATTCAACAAAAAAAAGAGTTAAAAATTAATCATTCCTTTATAAAAAGAATAACTAATAAAAAAGTAAAATGTATTTCTTATCCTTGTGGTGATTACAATATTCATACTTTAAGAATTTTGAGAAATATGAGTATTAAATTTGGTTTCAAACAAGTTCTTAATAATCGATCAAAATATATTAAATCTCTTTTAGAAATTCCTCGAGAAGATCATAGCAATATTATGAAAAGGATATCTTAAAAAATGAAAATAACATTATTTACATCAAATCAATTTAGACATAATTTTTTTATAAATCTTTTAAGTGAAAACTGTGATGAATTATTTGTTGTACAAGAGTGTAGTACAATTTTTCCTGGTTTAATCTCAGATCACTACAAATCTTCTGAGACCATGAAAGAATATTTTGAAAAAGTAAAAGTTGCAGAAAAGGAAGTTTTTGGTGAAACTTATATAAAGATTAAAAAAAAAAATTTAAATATTCTTTCTCTAAGAGCAGGAGATTTAAATAACTGTTCACTTAAAAGACTTTCTAATTTTTTAAAAAGTGATTTGTATATAGTTTTTGGATCTAGTTATATTAAAAGTGATTTAGTTGATTATTTAATTTCAAAAAAAGCAATTAATATTCATATGGGAATTTCTCCTTACTATAGAGGCACAGATTGCAATTTTTGGGCTTTATTTGATAATAATTCACATTTAGTAGGAGCAACAATACATAGATTATCAGTAGCTATTGATGGGGGCGATATTATTAATCATTGCTTATCAAATGTAAAAACTAATGAATTTATTTATACTATGTCAACAGTTAAATCTGCATTTAAATCGATAGTTGAAAATATTAAAGACTGTAAAATTTTAAAAATGCAAACCATTAAACAAAATCGTGATTTAGAGATAAGATATTCAAAAAAAATTGACTTTAATGAAAAAACTCTTTTACAATTTAAAGATAAAAAAATTGATCTTCAATCTAGCGAATTCGACAAAAATTTCTTTAAAGATCCATTCATTTTAAAGGATATTTAAACAACTTAGGTAATTTTATTATATTTACAAGTTTTACCAAAAATACTATAAAGCCCTGCCTGGTAATTTTTGCGAAGGGGCTACACCCGATCCCATTCCGAACTCGGAAGTTAAGTCCTTCAGCGCCGATGGTACTTTGTCTTAAGACACGGAAGAGTAGGACATTGCCAGGCTTTTTGAAAATATGAAAATAGCTAGTTCACTTAAATCTTTAAAAAAAAGAGACCTTAATTCTAAACTTGTTAAGCGTAGAGGTAAGCTATACGTAATTAACAAAAAAAATCCAAAATTTAAAGCTCGTCAAGGTTAACAATTATGAGCGAAAACGACTATAAAAAAACTTATAACGGTTTTACCAAATTTGTTTTATGGGGAACATTAGCAGTAATAGCTGTTCTAGTTATACTGGCAATCACTTTACTTTAAAATAGAGAAAAAAAAATGATAGTAGGTTCAATAAAAGAAGATTTGGCGTTAGAAAAAAGAGTTTCCATTACTCCAGAAACAGCAAAAAACATAATGAGTTTAGGATTAAAAGTATGTATTGAAAAAAATTATGCGACTCATTTAGGTATCGACGATAACGAATATAAAAAAAATGGAGTAGAAATTAAAGCCTCATCTAGCGAAGTTTTAAACTTAAGTAATTTGATAATAAAAGTTAATTGCCCTTCTGAAAATGAAATTAGTTTACTTAAAGATGAAACAATTTTAATTGGAATGCTTAATCCGTCAAAAAATAAAGATAAATTGGATAAAATTATAAAAAAAAAAATAAAAACTTTTTCACTAGAATTATTACCTCGTATCACTCGAGCTCAATCTATGGATGTATTATCCTCCCAATCAAATTTAGCTGGGTACAGAGCTGTGATAGATTGTGTTGCAGAGTTTGAAAAAGCTATACCGATGATGATGACAGCTGCTGGAACTGTACCAGCTGCTAAAATCTTGGTAATCGGAGCAGGTGTTGCAGGTTTACAAGCCATTGCGACCGCAAAAAGATTAGGTGCAATAGTTTCAGCAACTGACGTTAGAGCAGCATCAAAAGAGCAAGTTGAAAGCTTAGGAGGAAAATTTTTGACTGTTGAACAAGCAGAAGACATGGAAACAGCTGGAGGATATGCAAAAGAAACTACAGAGGATTATAAAAAGAAACAAGCTGAAATGATGAAAGAGGCACTTAAAAAAAATGATATAGTTATTTGTACCGCACTAATTCCTGGTAAACCTGCACCAAGAATATTAACTGAAGATTTAGTAAAGTTAATGAAACCTGGCTCTATAGTTTACGATTTAGCAGCAGAACAGGGAGGAAACTCTGCTTATTCAGAAGCCGGGAAAACAAATACAATTCAAGGAATAAAAGTAATTGGTGTGAAAAGTTTAATGAATAGCTTACCGCTAACTGCATCTAGTTTATATGCTAAAAACTTGTTTAGCTTCATAAGAAATTTATATAGTAGAGAAAAAAAAGATTTTAATATTAATTTAGACGATGAGATAATTACAAAATCATTAGTAGGGAAAGTTTAATTATGGAAATAGATCCGTTTATATTTAGATCAAGTATATTTATTTTATCAATTTTTATTGGCTATTACGTTGTTTGGAGTGTTACACCGTCGCTACATACACCATTGATGTCTGTAACAAATGCTATTTCATCTGTTATAATCGTTGGTGCTATAATTGCAGCATTAGCTGGATCAACAGACAGTGTTTTTGGCATATCAAGTATTTTTGGATTTTTAGCTATTATATTAGCCGCAATAAATATTTTTGGTGGATTTTTAGTAACTCAAAGAATGCTTCAAATGTATAAAAAAAAGAAAGATAAAAAGAAATGATATCTGCAAATTTATCAGCAATTTTTTATTTAATCTCTGGAATATTATTTATTCTAGCCTTAAGAGGATTATCCTCTCCGGATACATCAAGACAAGGAAATTATTTTGGAATTGCAGGTATGATAATTGCAATTGTAGTAACATTTCTATCAGTCGGAAATTTTTCTAATTCATTAGTTTATGTGTTAATTTTTTTATTAATTGGTGGAGCTATTGGAGCTTTTATAGCCTTCAGAATTCCAATGACTGCAATGCCAGAGTTGGTAGCAGGTTTTCATAGTTTAGTTGGATTAGCTGCAGTTTTTGTAGCTATAGCAGCTTTCTTAAATCCTGAAGTTTTCAATCTTGGAGTAGTTGGTAGAATTAAATTAGCGAGTTTAATAGAAATGTCAATTGGTGCTGCAGTAGGGGCAATAACTTTTTCAGGATCTATAATAGCTTTTTTAAAATTAAGAGGAATAATGTCTGGCTCTCCAATAACTTTTAGCGGTCAACATTTTTTAAATTTAATTCTAGGTATAGGAATTTTTGTTTTGATTTACTATTTATGTAAAACTCAATTATCAAATATTTTTTGGACTGTAATTATCATTTCCTTTCTTGTGGGTGTTTTATTAATTATACCTATAGGTGGTGCCGATATGCCTGTAGTAATTTCAATGTTAAACTCTTATTCAGGTTGGGCCGCAGCTGGAATAGGTTTTACATTAGAAAATACTGCTTTAATCATTACAGGAGCACTTGTTGGTTCTTCAGGAGCAATTCTATCTTATATAATGTGTAAAGCCATGAACAGATCATTTGTAAGTGTAATACTTGGAGGTTTTGGTGCAGATAGTTCGTCTGATAGCATAAATGATAAGAAAGAACAAAAACCTGTTAAGAGTGGTAACGCTGAAGATGCAGCCTTCTTAATGAAAAATGCTTCGTCAGTAATTATAGTTCCAGGTTATGGAATGGCAGTGGCACAAGCTCAACATGCTTTAAGAGAAATGGTAGATAAATTAAAAAAGAATGATATTAAAGTTACGTATGCTATACATCCTGTTGCTGGAAGGATGCCTGGACACATGAACGTACTATTAGCAGAGGCTAATGTTCCATATGATGAAGTGTTTGAGCTAGAGGATATCAATAATGATTTTGCTAATTCTGATGTAGCATTTGTTATTGGAGCAAATGATGTAACAAATCCTGTAGCTAAGACAGATCCTAAGAGTCCAATATTTGGCATGCCAGTACTCGATGTTGAAAAATGTAAATCTGTTTTATTTGTTAAGAGAAGCTTGTCTCCTGGATACGCTGGAATAGATAATGAATTATTTTATAAAGATAATACCTTGATGCTATTTGCAGATGCAAAAAAAATGACTGAGGATATTGTTAAGAATTTAGATTAATGAAAACAAAGATTTTTTGCGATATAGCTGACTACGAAACAATTAAATTTTTTAATAATAAATCAATAGTCGATGGTTTTACCACAAATCCAAGCTTAATGAGATTAGCTGGAGCGAAAAATTACAGAGATTATTCTCTAAAAATTTTAAGAATTTGCAAAAAAAAACCAATTTCTTTTGAGGTTTTTGCAGATAATTTAGAAGATATGCTTAAACAAGCTTATAAGATTAATTCCTGGGGAAAAAACGTTTATGTAAAAATACCAGTTGTTAATTCTAAAGGTAAGTTTACCGGATCAGTAATCAAAGAACTAAGTGAAAAGGGAATCAAATTAAATATAACTGCTGTTTATACTTTTGAGCAGACTCAAATGATCTATAAAAAATTAAGTAAAAAAACTAAATCTATAATCTCTATATTTGCTGGAAGAATGGCGGATAAAGGCAAGGATCCTCTTCCAATATTTAAAAAAAGTATTTCTTTAACAAAAAAGTATAAAAATATTGAGATTCTTTGGGCAAGCACTAGAGAAGCCTATAATTATACTCAAGCTAAACAAATTAATTGTAATATCATTACTATGCCACCAAAAGTTATTAATCAAATCAATGGTTTTGGAAAAAGCTTCAAATCAATGACACTTGATACCGTAAAAAGTTTTCTAATTGATAGTAAAAAGTCGCGATTTAGTCTTTAAGAGGCTTTAGACTTTGCTCGAGATAGTCTTTTTCTTTCGTGTGGATCTAAAATTAACTTTCTTAATCGACAGGATTTAGGTGTAATCTCTAATGCCTCATCAGTATTTAATAAACTTAGTTGTTCAGCTATAGCCATTTTTCTAACTGGAGTTAAAACAACATTTTCATCAGTGTTTTGTGTCCTCATGTTTGTTAACTTCTTCCCTTTCATTACATTAATTTCAAGATCTCCAGCTTTAGATGAAATTCCTACTATCATACCTTCATAAACAGGATCATTATGAGCAACGAGCATTTCTCCTCTAGCTTGTAAATTAAAAATTGCAAACGCGACTGCTTTGCCTTTTTCAATTGATATGAGAGCACCATTTCTTCTTCCTTCCATTTCACCAGTGTAATCTCCATAGGAATGAAAAATTCTATTTATTACTCCAGTTCCTTTAGTTAAAGTCAAAAATTTACTTGTATAGCCCATCAAACCTCTGGTCGGCGCATGAAAAATTAGCCTTTTTTTATTTTTACCTGTATCTTTAAGATCAATAAGCTTACCTTTCCTTTTATTCATTGAGTCAATAATTTTTGATGAGTATTCTTCATCTAAATCCATAGTAATTTCCTCTATTGGTTCTTGTTTTTTTCCATTAATATTTTCTTTAATTAAAACTTTGGGAGGACTTACAGTCATCTCAAACCCTTCACGCCTCATCTGGGTCAAAAGAATCTCTAACATCAACTCTCCTCGTCCGCTTATTATAAATGAGTCTTTATTAGAATTTTCTTTAAAATTGATTCCAACATTATTCTCAGCTTCTAGAATTAGTCGTTCGCGAATTTGAGTGCTGGTCAATTTTTTTCCTTCCGTTCCAGCTAAAGGAGAACTATTAACTGTAATTGTAATCGACATCGTTGGAGGATCAATAGGTGTGGCACTAATTGGTTTATTTAATTCTAAATCACAAATTGTATCTGCTACGTTTGCTTTTTCTAAACCTGCAATTATTACTATATCTCCTGCTTCTCCCGTTTGAATTGGTACTTTTTTAGTACCTTCATATCTAAATATTTTTGTTAATCTTCCCTCATCAACCTTTTCACCATTAAGATTTATCGCTTTAATTTGTTGGTTTGCTTTTGCAGTTCCCTGAGCTATTCTACCAACTAAACTTCTTCCTAAAAAACTATCAGCATAAAGTAGAGTAGAAAGCATAGCAAATGGTTTGGTTTTGTCTGAATTAGTCGGTTTTACATGTTTCATAATTAAATCTAGCAATGGGTTTAAATTTTCTCTAAGACCATCAATATCTTTAGATGCCCACCCAGATCTACCGCTTGCATATAAAACAGGAAAATCTAATTGTTCTTCGCTAGCATCTAGGCTTACAAATAGATCAAAAGTTTCATTTAAAACCTCGTTAGCTCTTTGATCGGCTTTATCTAATTTATTTATAATTACTATTGGTCTTAACCCTTGTTTCAAAGCTTTAGCTAGTACAAATTTTGTTTGAGGCATCACTCCTTCTACAGAATCAATCAATAAGAGCGCTCCATCAGCCATATGTAAAACTCTTTCGACTTCTGCCGCAAAATCTCTGTGCCCCGGTGTGTCAATAATGTTTATTCTAGAGTCTTTCCAATTAATTGATGCGGGTTTTGCCAGAATTGTAATACCTCTCTCTTTTTCCAACTCTCCCGAGTCCATTACACGCTCTTCAACATTCTCATTTTCTCTAAATGATCCACTCTGTTTCATTAAACTATCTATAAGAGTTGTTTTACCGTGATCAACGTGAGCTATTATTGTAATGTTTCTTATTTCTGTTGTCATTTTGGTTGCGGGGGTAGGATTTGAACCTACGACCTTCAGGTTATGAGCCTGACGAGCTACCAGACTGCTCCACCCCGCGATGAATTATTTTTTCTTTATATTTATAGCTTGGAGTTTATCTTTCTCCTCTTTAATATCATAAAAGACGGTTTGCTCTTCTTTTAAGACTCTTAGCTTCGAGTTCTCAAGTGTTGAAACATGAAGAAAGATATCTTTTTTTGTTTCATCGTCTGTAATAAATCCATATCCTTTTTTAGCGTTAAACCATTTTACTTTACCAGATGGCATTTTTAATCCTCTCATTTTAAAATTTTTTTAGTATCTATTTTTAAGTTTTTGGAGCTTTTTAATTCTTTTCAAGTTTTCTGTTTGAACTCTCTTTTTTTTTTCAGAAGGCTTTTCGTATGTACTTTTCATTTTCATGACTTTGAAAAAACCCTCTTTTTGCAGCTTTCTTTTCAGAACCCTTATAGCTTGCTCTACATTATTATCTTTAACGTCTATTTTAATAAAAACCTCCAGTTAATTTTCATGGTTGTTATCAAGTAAATCTTAATTTGTCTATACAGAAGCTGCTTGAGCCTTTTTTTCCTCTCTTATCTTAGCTTTTTTTTCTCTTTCCACCCTTCTTTTTGCTTTGTCAAGACTCTTTTGAAAAGCTTCTTGAGTACATAAAGCTAAAATTACTGGATCTCTAGGCTTGAGGTTAGAAAAATTCCAATAACTTCTTTTTCTTATTAAAGAAACAGTACCCTTTGTACTTCCAACAAGTTTTGAAATTTGACCATCGGATAACTCAGATGCATTTTTACACAACCAAAGTATTGCATCGGGTCTGTCTTGCCTCTTAGAAAGTGGAGTGTATTTTGGTTTTTTTCTTTCTTTGACTTCAACTTCGTCAATTTTTTTTAATAATGTTAACTTTTTATTAGGGTCTCTAGAACAATTTTCGATCTCATCTCTAGAAAGCTGTCCTGCTAATATTGGATTATAGGCTTTAATGCCTTTCGCAACATCTCCATCAGCTATTCCTTTAATTTCTAATTCATGAAGATTACAAAATTCAGCTATCTGTCTAAAAGTAAGTGTTGTATTTTCTACTAACCAAACAGCAGTAGCTTTTGGCATAAATGGAGTTTCGTTCATAAATTATTTCTTAGATCTTAAATTACTAAATTTTTTGTTGTATTTACTTACTCTTCCTTTATCTAGAATTTTTTGAGCTCCGCCAGTCCAAGCAAAATGAGACTTAGGGTCTATATCAAGTTTAAGAACATCATTTTCTTTTCCCCAAGTTGATTTTGTCTCAAATTCAGATCCATCGGTCATCACAACTTTAATTTTGTGATAATTTGGATGTATGTTTTTTTTCATGGGCCGAGTTTTATATTAATAATTGTTTTTACTCAATATCTTTTTTAATAATTAATTGTTTCAAATCCTCATGAATATTAGAATTGGAAGCTATTATATTCTTTTTTATATGATTATTCTTATCTTCTTCAAAAAAATCAACAAACCCCCCAGCTTCCTTTAAAATTATTATGCCCGCTGCTATGTCCCAAAAATTTAATTCTCTCTGCCAATATCCGTCAAATCTACCACAAGCTACATAAGCCACATCTAAAGCAGCACTTCCAAATTTTCTTACGTTAGAAACGTTTTTCGAAACATTTATATATTCTGAAAAAATTTTATCTTTAATTTTGCTCGCACCTTTTGGACCACCTGTCACAATTAATGAATCTTTGATATTCTTTTTATTTGAAACTCTTATTCTAGAATTGTTTAAAAAAGCACCGTTACCTTTTTCTGCACAAAACATTTCGTTCATGATTGGATTAAAAATAACTCCACATTTAATTTCTCCCTCTTCCTCGTAGCCTATTGATATTGCAAATTGAGGAATGCCATTTAGAAAATTCATTGTCCCATCAATAGGGTCTATTATCCATCTGTTTTTTAAATTTGATTTATTGATTATTCCAGTCTCTTCAGTAATAATTCCATATTCTGGATGCGCTTTCTGCAATTCATCAATTAAAATTTTTTCTGTTCTTTTGTCAGCTGAGGTGACGAAATCACCTGGACCCTTAGTAGAAACTTGTAAATTTTCTATCTCTCCAAAATCTCTTATAAGATATCTGGACGCTTTTTCACATGCTCTAGTAATTAAATTTATTTTAGGAGAGTTTAATCTCATCAATTCACTCTTTTTACATATTCTAATGTTCTAGTATCAATAATAATCTTTTCTCCACTTTCAATGAATGGAGGAACATTAATTTTAATTCCACAATCTAGTAATGCGGGCTTATATGAAGATGAAGCAGTTTGGTTTTTTATAGCAGCATCTGTGGTTTCTATTTTACACTCAATATTATTGGGCAGTTCAATTGAAATTGGTTTTTCCTCCATAAAAGAAATTGTGACCTCTAAATTCTCTTTTAAAAGTTTGTATTGTTCACCAGTAATTTTTTTTGGAATTTCAACTTGCTCAAATGTCTTATTATCCATGAAATGGCAACTCTCACCATCTAAGTACAAAAAATTAAATTTTTTTTCATCTACTTCTGCTTTTTCAACAGTTTCACTTGATCTAAATCTTTCATTTAATTTTGTGCCCTTAACTATACTTTTTAATTCAACTTGATTGAAGGCTCCGCCTTTTCCAGGTTTAACATGTTGTGTTTTTAGGACGTTCCAATAATCGTTTTTGTGTTCGATTATCATTCCAGGCTTTATTTCATTTGCTGTTATTTTCATTTAAACTTTCTAATAGCTAATTCAGGTTTCAATTTTGGGTTATCCCAAATAAAACTTGATATTGCAATATATTTTGCTCCTGCTCTTATTAATTTTTTGTAATTTTTATTATTTATTCCACCTATTGCTACAATAGGTTTTTTTAAGTTCTTTTTTGCCCATCTCAAAATATTAAGATTGGCTTTTATTGCATTTTGCTTAAGTTTGGATTTAAAAAAAGATCCAAAAGCAATATAACTTGCATTGTTTTTAATTGCATTTATTGCAAGTCTTTTTGAGTTATGACATGTGATACCAAATATTTTATTTTTTAGTTTTTTTCTTGCTTCTGAAAACGATCCATCGTGTTGACCCATATGACATCCATCAGCATTTATTTTCGATGCTAAAATAAAATTATCATTAATGATAAACTTAACTTTATGCTTAGTGGTAATTTTTATAATTCTTTTAGATAAATTAAGAAGTTTTTTTTGACTCAAATTTTTTAATCTTAATTGAAAATACTTCACATTCTTAAAAGACAATACTTTTTCTAAACTAGTGAGGAAATTCTGATCAATTTTATTAGGTGAAATTAAGTATACTAATTTCTTCAAATGTTTTAGGCCGCAAATTCTTTCTCTAATTTTTCAGACCACTCCCCTTTAGATGACAGACCATTCATTTTTGCTCTATGGTTAAAGGCTTTTTGTATATTTTCTGTATTTTCTTGATTTTTTCCAAATTCCTTCAATGCACTTGCTTGCAACCCTCTTCCATAAGAGAAAGTAATTAAAAAATTACTATCATTTATTTTGTTTATTTCATTAAGATTTTTACTAGACTCGATTTCAGATTGACCGCCCGATAAAAAGGCAATTCCAGGAACATCACTAGGAACATTTTTCTTTAAGCACTCTAAAGTTTTTTTTGCAATTTCTTCTGTATTAGATTTATCTTTGCACTCCGAGCCAGGTATAACCATATTAGGTTTAAGAACAGTTCCACTCAAATCAACTTTATATATTTCTAGTTCGTTATAACACTCATTAAGTACATTTGTTGTAACTTGATAGCATTTATCAATGTTATGTGAACCATCCATTAAAACTTCTGGTTCGACTATCGGCACCATTTCAGCTTCTTGAACTAAAGCAGCGTATCTTGCTAATGCGTGAGCATTAGACTTAATAGATTGGGCAGATGGAAATTTATCTGAAATTTTATAAACAGCTCTCCATTTCGTAAATCTCGCACCTAAATCATAATACTCTTTTAATCTTTCTCGCAAACCATCTAAACCCTCTGTTACAGTTTCATCACTAGATCCAGCAAGTGGTTTAGCACCTTTATCAACTTTTATTCCAGGTACTGCTCCATGTTTAGATATTAATTCTGGAATTGATGGACCTAAGGTAGTTTTTTGTCTTATTGTTTCATCAAATAAAATTACTCCCCCAATATAATCTTTCATAGCACTCGAATTAAAAAGAGTTTGTCTAAAATTTAGTCTATTTTTTTCTATGTTTTCAACATTTATACTTTTAAATCTTTTAGCTATTGTTCCAGTACTTTCATCTGCAGCAAGGATACCTTTTCCTTTAGCGCACATTTTTTTAGCTATTTCATTTAATGTCATAGCGATTATTTATTTTAAAACACTTATACCAGGCAAGTCTTTTCCTTCTAAGTACTCTAAAAATGCTCCTCCTGCTGTTGATAAGTGAGAGAAAGTAAGTTTGTCATTACTTTTATTTATTGCTGCGAGAGTGTCTCCACCTCCAAGAATAGATATTAAAGATTTTTCAATAGTATTTTTAGAGATATTTTCTGCAATCGATAATGTGCCTTTTAAGAAGTTCTTATTTTCAAAATACCCGGCTGGCCCATTCCACAGAACAGTATTTGACTCGTTAATCCTTTTTTGAATTTTTTTGATTGTATTGAAGCCGATATCTAAAATTATTTCATTTTCTTGAATCTCATCAAGATTTTTATTTTTACCAGTTCCTTCAAAGTTTATTCCTACCATGCAATCTTCAGGTATCAATATTTTACAATTATATTGCTCTGCTTTTTTATAAATATTTGCTATTGTCTCTTTTGTATTCTTTTCAACTAAAGATTTACCAACTTTTAAATTCTTATGAACAAAGAAATTATTAGCCATTGCCCCAACAATCACTATACTATTTACTTTTTTTATAAGATTTGTAATAACATTAATTTTTGTAGAAATTTTTGATCCTCCGATAATGCAAGTGACTGGTTCTTTTTTATTTTTTATAACAAGATTAATTGCCGTTATCTCTTTTTTTAGTAATGGACCAGCAAAACTTTTTTTTACAAATTTTGTTATACTATGCACAGATGCTTGTTTCCTATGGGAGCATGAAAATGCATCATTAATATAAATATCCCCAAGTTCACCTAACTTTTTTGAAAAATCTTGGCCATCTTCGGTTTCTTCTTTAAAAAATCTTATATTCTCAATTAATATTACCTCACCCCCTTTTAGGTGAGAAAATTTTTCTTTAGTTTCACCATCAAAAGTTCCTCTAAAAAAATAAACATTAGTTTTAAGCGCATCTTTGAGATACTTGTAGATAGGTATTAAAGACAGGTCAGGTACATTAATTCCTTTAGGTCGACCTAAATGACTTATAATTATAATTTTTGCTTTTTTTTCAATTAATCTATTTATAAAAGGTAAACATAAAGTTATTCTTGTATCATCTTTTATAACTTTGTCTTTAATTGGAACATTTAAGTCTAATCTAAGAATTATCTTTTGATCTTTGATTTCTAAATCGTCAGGAAAGAAATTTATTTCATCCATGGACTTCTATTACTCTCTCAATTTTTTTTGAATAAAATTAGTTATATTTTCCTCTGATAATTTAAAATGTTTGTAAACTTCTTTATAAGGAGCACTTTCACCAAATTTATCTATACCTAAATTGCTACCTTTATTTTTAATATATTTTTGCCAAGACATTACACTTCCAGCTTCTAATGTGATGATCAGTGAGTTTTCCTCTAAAATATCTTTCCGGTAATCTTCAGGTTGTTTATCAAAAAGCTCCATACATGGCATTGAAACTACTTTTGAGTGGATATTGTTTTCTTTAAGTTTATTTTGAACTTTTAAGGCGAGTTCTACCTCAGTACCTGAGGCAATCAATGTTACATTACTCTCATGAGAAGTTAAATTAATGACATAGGCTCCTTTTTCACATTTATTCTCTTTAGAATTGCTTGGATTGATGTAAGGAACTTTTTGTCTCGATAAAGCAATAGCACTTGGGTTATTTTCACTTTTTAAAGCTATTTCCCAACATTCAAATGTTTCATTAATATCTGCTGGCCTGAAGACATTTAAATTTGGAATTGCTCGTAAGCCAGTAAGTTGTTCTATAGGTTGGTGAGTAGGACCATCTTCACCAAGACCAATCGAGTCGTGTGAAAAAACGTAAATTACCTTAAGACCCATTAAAGCAGAAAGTCTTATAGAAGGTTTACAATAATCTGAGAATATTAAAAATGTTCCACCATAAGGTATTATACCTCCATAAAGTGCTAAACCATTCATAATTGCTGCCATGCCATGTTCTCTAACCCCGTAATGAATATAATTTCCATTAAAATTTTTAGAGTTTATAATTTTAGAATTATTTGTTTTTGTATTATTAGAACCGCTTAAATCTGCAGAACCACCTATTAATTTAGGAAGTAGAGCAGAAATTTTTTCTATAGCAGCCATTGAGCATTGTCGTGTGGCTAAACTTGGCTTAGATTCAAAATATTTATCTTTTTCCTCACGAATTAAATTTTCTAGACCGTTCAAATCCAATTTCTCATTAGCGCCGTTAAGTTCACTTTTAATTTTAGGATTTTTTTTATTTACTGTTTCAAGCCATTTATTTTCAAGTTGCTCACCCTTGTTACCTATATTTCTCCATTCATCTAGTATTTCTTGAGGTACTTCAAATGGCTGGTTGTTCCATTTTAGTTTTTTTCTCACTAAAGCTATTTCTTCATCTCCTAAAGGAGAGCCGTGAGAGGAAGCTTTACCAGATTTATTAGGTGATCCAAATCCTATTATAGTTTTACAAGATATTATTGTAGGTTTTTTTGATTTTGATGCTTTTGTTATCGCTTTTGAAATTTGTTTTTCATTGTGACCGTTTACCTCTAAGAAGCTCCAACCGTAAGACTCAAATCTTTTTTTGTAATTATCTGAAACACTCAGCGATGTTGAACCGTCGATTGAAATTTTATTATTGTCAAAAAAAACTATTAAATTTTTTAATTTAAGATGGCCAGCCAGACTCATTGCTTCATGACTTATTCCCTCCATTAAGTCCCCGTCACTTGCAATTACGTAAGTTTTGTTATTAATAATATTTGAACCAAATCTTTTTCTGAAAATTTCTTCAGCTATTGCCATTCCAACCGCATTACCTAAGCCCTGACCTAAAGGCCCAGTTGTTGTCTCAATACCCGTTCCTTTTTGATACTCAGGGTGTCCAGCGCATATAGAATTAAGTTGTCTAAAATTTTTAATATCTTCAATTGATACACTTTCATATCCAGTTAAATGGAGCAAAGAATAAAGTAACATTGACCCATGCCCTGCAGATAAAATAAATCTATCTCTATTAATCCAACCCGGATTTTTTGGGTTAAACCTCAGGTGGTATTTGAAAAGAACAGTTGCAACATCTGCCATACCCATAGGCATACCTGGATGACCAGAGTTTGCTTTTTGCACAGCATCAATTGATAAAAATCTTACTGCGTTAGATAATTGATTAAATTTTATGCTCACTTTTTATTACCTATATAGACTTAAACTAAGTATATCAATAATATGATATAATTATTTATGAGTATAATTGAAAAGAAAGAAAAAAATTTAAATCAATTAATTAGTAAACTTAATTCACTTACTCTTACTTATTCACAACCGATGTATGAAGTAGAGAAAATTAAAACTGAAAAAAATGAAATTTTGAGACAGAAAATTGAAATTGAAAATAAAAATAATGAATTATTAAGAGAGCATAAATATTTAAAGGAAAAAATTAAAAGTTTGCAATTAGAGGTAAAAAAAAGGTCTGAACTAGAGGAAAGTTTTAATCAAGAAATAGAGGAACTAAGTCAAGAGACTGAAAATTTAGTTTCCGAAATTGAAAAATGGCAAACGTAAACATCAAATTTAACAATAAAGATTACTTATTATCTTGTGACGATGGTCAAGAGGAGTCTTTAAAAAAGCTAACAAAATTTTTAGATAAAAAATACTCTGAATTAAAAGATAAACTTGGAAATATTGGTGAAAATAAATTGCTATTAATCACAACAATTCAATTAATCGATGAGTATTTTGATCTAAAAGATAAAGTATCAAAGCAAAAATTGAAATTGGATGAAATTTCAAAAAAGTTTAAAGAAATTAAATCATTAGCAATTAATTACAAAAAAGATAAAGATGATGAAATATTAAAACTTAACAAAGAACTTGAAAAATTCAAAAAAACAATAGAGGAAACAAATAACCTTTACGAGTCAATGTTAGACAAGACCTCCCAATCACTGGAAAAAATAATAGTAAACACCGAGTCCCTTTCTAAAATTCAGTAAATGGATCGAAAGCAAATAATTAGAAAAAAATATTTCGATAAAAGAAAGAAGAACTACTTTGAACTCAATGAAAATTTTTTTCTCTCTTTGTACAAATTGATAAAAAAAAAGATAAAAATGAAAAAATTCTGTATTTCAATTTATTACCCAAATTCCTTTGAAGTAAATATTTTAAAAATTCTAGATTTAGAATATTTTAAAAAGTTTATTTTCCTTTTGCCAGTAATAGAAAAAAACGGGTCGATGAATTTTTATAAATGGAAAAAAAATGATATTTTGAGTGTAAATAAATATGGAATTTTGGAGCCAATAAAATTAAAAAAAAAAATACCAGAAGTTGTTTTAGTGCCATTATTAGCTTTTGATAAAAATAGAAATAGACTTGGTTATGGTAAAGGTTTTTATGATAAATATTTTAGTAGATTTATAAAAAATCATAAAAAAATATTAAAAGTCGGTATTGCTTTTTCGTTTCAAAAATATAATAAGCTGCCTGTAAATAACAAAGACTTTAAATTAGATTATATAATTACAGAAAAAGGAATAGTTTAATGAATATTTTAGTCCTAGGAGACGTCATGGGCCCATCTGGACGAAGAGCTCTGAAAAAAAATCTTTCCAAAATAATTGAAAAGAATAATATTAATTTTTCAGTGATTAACGGAGAAAACGCTGCTGATGATGGTAAGGGAATTACTAAAGAAATTGCTGAGGAATTTTTTTCACAAGGTATAGATGTAATTACATCTGGTAATCATATTTGGGATAAAGAAGAGACAACAAAATATATTGAAAAAGAAAATAGATTATTAAGGCCAGCTAATCTAATTAATGGTTCTCCAGGAAAAGGTTATGGAATTTATTTATCAAAAGATAAAAAATATAAAATTGGAGTTATCAATTTGATGGGAAATGTTTTTATGAAAAAAACTGATAACGTTTTTAAAACAGCAGAAACGATAAATAAAAAAATAATTTTAAAAAAAAATGTTGATTTTTCAATTGTAGATTTTCACGGAGAGATAACCAGTGAAAAAATGGCAATCGGACATTTTTTTGATGGTGGGGCTACTTGCGTAATAGGTACACATACGCATGTTCCAACCGCCGATACAAGAATCTTAGAAAAAGGTACTGCGTATCAAACAGACATTGGCATGTGTGGAGATTACAATTCAGTTATTGGAATGAACAAACAGAACTCGATTAAAAAATTTTTAAAAGACAAGAGTGCTTTACCGCACTTTCCATCTGACGGTGAGGGTACGTTATCGGGTATTATAGTAAAAGCAGATCAAAATACAGGTTTGGCAAAAAAAGTTTTTCCAATAATTATGGGTGGAATACTGGATAGATAGTTATGGCAGGACATTCGCATTGGGCAGGAATTAAACATAAAAAGGGAAGAGCAGATAAAGAAAGATCTAAAATATTTTCTAAACTTTCTAGGGAAATAACTGTAGCAGCAAAACTCGGGGATAAAGACCCTGATATGAATCCTAGATTAAGAACCGCAATTCAAGCTGCAAAGCAAGCCAATATGCCTAAAGATAATATTTCAAGAGCCATTAGTAAATCAGAGGCAACAAGCGACAAAAATTATGAAAATTTAAGATACGAAGGCTTTGGCCCTTTTAACACTGCCTTAATAATTGAGACTTTAACCGATAATAAAAATAGATCAGCTTCAACTATAAGGACTGTGTTACAAAAAAATGGAGGAAGGTTGGGTGAAAATGGTTCAACGACGCATATGTTTAAAAATTGTGGGGTTATTCACATCGATAAAAATAAAATGAGCGAAGAAGATGCTTTTAATTTAGCTATAGAATTTGGAGCAAAAGATTGTGTAAAGACTAATAATTATCATGAAATAATTACAGAGAAAGAGGATTTTTATAAAGTAAAAACTAAACTCGAGAATAAAATTGAAAATTTCACTTATTCTGCGATTGAATGGAGAGCTTTAATTAACTTAAATTTGGATAATGAACAAAAAAAAAAAATGACTGAAGTCTTAAATGAATTAGAAGAGCTAGAAGATGTTCAAAATATATATACTAATGTAAATTTAAAATTTGAATAAAATGAGGATAATCGGAGTAGACCCTGGATTGACTGGTGCAATAGCAATATTAGATGGCAACAAAGTCATAAACTTATTCGAAATGCCAGTTATGGCAGAAGGAAAAAAAAATAAACGACAACTTAACAGCGCACAACTAGTAAGCATAATTAAAGAAAATATAAAAAATAAAGAGGAAACAGCGGTCATAGTTGAGCAAGTAAATGCTATGCCTGGCCAAGGGGTGACAAGCATGTTCAATTTTGGACAAACTTTTGGGGCAATTAAAGGAGTATGCGCAGCATTGGAATTACCGATTTTTTTTGTTAGACCATCTAAATGGAAAAAACACTTCGAACTTATTAATTCTTCAAAGGACTCAAGTAGAACAAAGGTAATAGAGATGTATCCTTCGTTATCAAATCAATTATCAAAAAAAAAGGATGTAAATAAATCAGATGCTATTTTGATAGCTCGTTTTTACAATGAGACTAGATTTAAAGATTAAAATTTGTATTAATTTGATTAAATACGCCAAATTCATGACACATTCTAAAAGTAATCAACTTTAATGGAACAAGATATTGCATCACAAGTTGTAGGTCTAGGTGGAGCCTCAGATTTTACTCTTTGGAGCCTTTTTTTAAGAGCTGACTTTGTTGTAAAATTTGTAATCATTTTATTGATAGCTAGTTCAATTTTTTCTTGGGCATTGATATTTGATAAATTTAAATTATTTAAATCGATTAACAAATCTACTGCTGATTTTGAAAAAAAATTCTGGAAAGCTAAATCTGCTGAAAGTTTCAATAATAATTTACCTGTAAACTCCAATGACCCAGCAACGTTAATTTTTAAAGCAGCGATGACTGAGCTAATAAAAACAAAAAGACAATCTTCTGCAATTCAATCCGCTAGAGTCGAAAGAGTTTTGGAAATTGCTACTGACAATGAAGTTAAAAAAGTTGAAAAAAATTTCACTTTTTTAGCAACAATAGGGTCTACTGCTCCTTTTATTGGTTTATTTGGTACAGTTTGGGGAATTATGAATTCTTTTCAGTCAATTGCTATTTCAAGAAATACTAGTCTAGCAATAGTCGCCCCAGGAATAGCAGAAGCACTTTTCGCTACCGCATTAGGATTGTTAGCAGCCATTCCTGCAGTCGTAGCTTATAACAAATTTAATAGTGACTCTAGACGATACTTTTCTAAAATTGATAATTTTTCAAAAAGATTTCTTTCAATAATTTAAAATGGCATTTAAAATTAATCGCTCAAGAAATGAACCAATGAGTGAGATAAATGTCACTCCTTTCGTTGATGTAATGTTGGTGCTTCTCATAATTTTCATGGTAACAGCACCCTTGCTAACAGTAGGTGTTCAGGTTGACTTACCGGAGTCAGCAGCAGACTCTTTACCTGATGATCAAGAACCTTTAACAATAAGCATCAATTCTAAAGGTGAAATATATATTCAGGAACATCAAGTAACATATCAAAAAATGGTTCCAAAATTATTAGCAATTGCTAAAAATAGGACTGATACAAGAATTTATGTCAGGGGAGATAAAAATATAAATTATGGAAGAGTTCTTGAAGTTATGGGTACGCTGTCTGGTGCTGGCTTTTCTAAAGTCGCATTAATTTCAGAACCATATAAAAATTAGGATGAAATATGATAAGAAGCTTAGTTTATTCATTAACTTTTCACTCTATATTAATATTACTCACCGTTTTAAGCCTACCTTTTATGCTTAGAGAACCAATAGATCTGCCACCAATAGTGTCCGTAGAGTTAATACAAATTTCTGATAAAACGAATATTCCTTATGCTCCAAAAGCTAGAAAAATAATTGAGGAAACAAAAAAAAAGGAGGAGGAAAGAGTTGTCTCAGAGCAAGCACCACCAGCCGCAAAAGCTAAGGAAAAACCAGACAGGATACCATTACCAAATGAAAAAAAAGAAGAAAAGCAAATAGTTAAAAAAAAACAGAATCCCGAAGAGGTTAAACCACAAATAAGACAATCTTCTGAATTTGAAAAAAAGGAAATTCTTGATACTAATGAAATAGCAGCATTGATAGATAAAGCAAAAGAAATTGAGGCCTCGAAAGTCAAAGAAAGTAATAAAATTACTCAAAGCTCAAAAAAAAATTCATTCGCTACCGGATTAACTCTTTCTGAGGAAGACGCATTAAGAGCTCAAATTTTTGGTTGCTGGAGTGTACCTTTAGGTTTACCATACGATCAAAACCTATTGGTTAGAATTAAATTACAATTAAAAAAAGATGGAACAATTATGAAATCTGAAATTTTAGATCATGAAAGAATGAACAGACCCGGACAAAAATTTTATAAGGTTTTAGCTGAAAGCGCATTAAGAGCAGTGAGATTGTGCCAACCTTTGAAAGTGCCACCTACTGGTTACGATAAATGGAAAGATCTTCAATTAAATTTTAATCCAACGGAAATGCTTAAAGGTTAAAATGAAAATAAATTTTATCGCTTTTTTTTTTATATTTTTCTTTTTAAATAAATCGTATGCTTTGATTGAAGTTGATATTACTAGAGGAAATTTAGACCCACTACCAATCGCAGTGTCCCCTTTACACGTTGATATAAAATCTGAAAATTTTAAAGATTTAAAAATTAAAGAATTGGGTGAAAATATATCAAAAATTATAGAAAAAAACTTTAAAAGCACAGGATTATTTAATCCATTAAAAAAGGATGCTTTTGTTCAAAAACCAGATATAGCACATTTAAAACCTAGATTCGAAGATTGGAGACT
Source organism: uncultured Pelagibacteraceae bacterium (assembly GCA_902601545.1). Taxonomy (GTDB): domain Bacteria; phylum Pseudomonadota; class Alphaproteobacteria; order Pelagibacterales; family Pelagibacteraceae; genus Pelagilacustribacter. The sequence continues at coordinate 49,032 of CACKNR010000002.1, forward strand.
TATTAAGGCTCAAGCTTTAGTCACTGGAAAATTATTAATAAAAAATGAGAAACTAAAAGTAGAATTTAGGCTTTGGGATCTAACCGCAGCACAAGAAATGACAGCATTAGCATTCACGACTACACCATCTAACTGGAGAAGAGTTGCGCATATAATTTCTGACAAAATATATGAGAGATTAACAGGTGAAGAGGGATACTTTGATACAAGAATAATTTATGTTTCAGAGAGCGGACCTAAAGAACAAAGAATAAAGAAATTAGCAATCATGGATCAAGATGGCGCAAATACAAAATATTTAACATTAGGGAATGAGCTAGTATTAACTCCTAGATTTAATCCTACTAATCAAATGGTAACTTATATGTCTTACTTTAGAAATATGCCGAGAGTATATTTATTAGATATAGAAACAGGCACACAAGAAGTGGTTGGAAACTTTCCAGGAATGACTTTTGCTCCTAGATTTTCCCCAGATGGAAAAAAAATAATTATGAGTTTTGCAAAAGATGGAAATTCAGATATTTATACAATGGATTTAGAAACTAGAGTAGTGGAAAGAATTACCGATCATTCTTCAATCGATACCTCTCCCTCATTTTCACCTGACGGAAAATTCGTGGCTTTCAATTCAGATAGAAGTGGACTTCAACAAATCTATGTTATGAGAAGTGACGGAAGTAATGTTAAGAGAATAACTTTTGGAAAAGGAATTTATGGAACACCTGTTTGGTCTCCCAGGGGTGATTTAATTGCATTTACAAAAATGCATAAAGGTAAATTTTTTATCGGAGTTATGAGAATTGATGGATCTGGAGAGAGATTGCTTACCGAAAATTACTATCAAGAGGCACCATCCTGGTCACCTAATGGAAGAGTACTAGTTTTTTACAGAGAGACAAAAGCAGGCAATAAAGGAGCGGGATTTTCAGCCAAATTATGGTCGATTGACATTACTGGTTATAATGAAAGAAAACTGCCAACAAAAACAGACGCTTCCGACCCATCTTGGTCCTCTTTATTATCTAAGTGAGGTTGAATCTTATGTAAAATATACTTGAATAACTTTGAATAATTTGAAATAAACATTAAAAAACTAGGGGTTAAAATGACATTAAACACGAATTTAAAAAACATATTATTAGTAATATTTGCAACTATTATTCTAAGCGCATGTTCAACAGCAAAAAAATCTGCTGACATTGAAGGTGACGTTTATACTGGAAAAGAAACAGTAGAATATTTAGCATCTGGAGTTCCAGATAGAGTATTTTTTGCTACAAACAAGTCCTCACTAACTTCAGCTTCACGAGCTACATTGAGAAAACAGGCAAACTATTTAAGAAAAAATAAAAATCTTAACGTAACTATTGAAGGCCATGCAGACGAAAGAGGAACAAGAGAATTTAACTTAGCACTAGGCGAGCGAAGAGCTAATGCCGCTAAAGATTATTTAATGACTTATGGAATTTCAGGAAAGAGAATTTCTGTAATTAGCTATGGTAAAGAGAAACCAGTTAATCCAAAATCTTCGCCGATAGCTTGGTCGCAAAATAGAAGATCTGTCACGGTAAAAGTAAATTAATTCAATAATTTACACAGGTAATTCAAAAAGACCCTTAGTCTAAAAAACTAAGGGTCTTTTTTTTGCCATTTTGTATAAATAAGAAGAATTATGATTTGCTTTAAAAATATTTTTAAAATTATTTTTATAATAAGTTATTCGTTTATATTTATCTCTTTAAATGCTGAAGAGGAAGAAATTTACTTAAAATCTATATCAGATCAAATTCAAGTTATAACTAAAGACTTAAAGACTCTAGAAAAAGCTGTTTACCAGAAGTCAGATATTTCTTTGTCAAGCACAAATATAAATAAAACAGACGGGCTTAATGAGGATATCCTAACCAAACATCTTTTAAAATTAAATGATATAGAAGATCAATTTAGAATTTTAACCAACAAATTTGAAGAAGTAAATTTTAAATTAGACAAGTTATCTTCTAGAGTTACAAAAATTCAATCAGATACTCAGCTAAGATTTTCTGACCTTGAAGGAAGTGGTGAAATAAAAAAAAAAGAGAACCAATCTACTTTGATGGGAAGCAGCAAACCTCAAGATTTTGGTGCTAACCCAGGTTATCAAACTTCCAATTTACCTCAGGAGCAAAGAATTAATTCAGTTGAGTCTGCTCAAACAGTAATAGCAGAACAGCCTGAAAAAAAAGAATCCTTGTTGCCTGACAAACCAGCTAATGAACAATATGACTTTGCAGTAAGTTTTATGAAAATTGGAGATTATGAGACTGCAGAATTTGCACTGAAGGAGTTTATTGAAAAAAATAAAGATCATGATCTAGCAGGAAGTGCTCAATATTGGTACGGTGAAACTTTTAGGATACGGCAATTATATTCAGATGCAGCCACTGCGTATTTAGATGGTTATCAAAACTATCCTAAAAGTAAAAAGGCTCCCGATAATCTTTTAAAACTTGGGATAACGATGGTTCAACTTGGTGAAAAAGATCAAGGTTGTAAAATGATCTCTGGATTAAAAAAAGAATACCCAAAAGCAAGCAAGTCTGTGCTACAAAAAGCTCAATATGAGCAAAAAAAATTCAAATGTAATTCTTAAAAATTCTTTTAAAGATTTTGATGATCTTTCAAAATCTTATTTAAATTTTAAAGATAAGCTCGATACTTTTAAAAAGAAGTCTTATGTTGTAGCGGTATCTGGTGGTCCAGATAGTCTAGCATTAGTAGCTCTATCAAAAGCTTATAATTTTGAGAAAAAAACTAAATTTTTTTACGTGTTGGTAAATCATAATATAAGAAAAAACTCAACGACCGAAGCAAAAAAAGTAAAGAATTTATTAAAAAAAAATAAATTAAATCTAATCATACTGACTAATAAAAGAAAGATAATGAATAACGTTCAAAGCAATGCTAGAAAAATAAGATACAAAATTCTCACTAATTTTTGCCGTAAGAAAAAAATAACGAATTTAATTACGGCTCATAATTTAGAAGATCAAGTCGAAACTTTTCTTATTCGACTCTCCAGAGGGAGTGGCTTGAAGGGATTATCGTCCATGAAAGTAAGAACTAATCTTGATAATAAAATTTGGCTTTATAGGCCTTTATTAGAAACAAAAAAGGAGATTTTAAAAAAAATTTCAAAAAAAATTTTTGGCAATTATATTAGAGACCCCTCAAACAGAAACGAAAAATATTTAAGAACAAAAATAAGAGCTTTAAAAAAACCCCTTTTAAAAAGTGGAATCAATTACGATCAAATAATTAAGTCGATAAATAATTTAGCTTCAAGTCAGATAGTTTTGGATAAATATTTCGAAAAAATCACAAAGGGGAAAATTAAGAAAACCAAAAATAAGGTTTTAATTAATTTTAATAGTTTTAAAAAATACGAAGAAGAGATACAAATAAGGGTAATTAACAATTCTATTAAATTCTTGAAAGGTAATTACTATAATTCAAGATCAAGAAAAGTGATAAATCTAATCAAATCTATGTCCTCTAAAAGCTTTTTTAAAGCAACCTTAGGCGGTTGTATTTTTTATAAGCAAAAAGATCAAATTTTACTTAAAAAAGAGCAAAAATAATTATTTTAAGCTAAAAAGTTCTATTTTGTCTTATTTACAGCTCATTTATAATTAAAATATACTTGTTAATTAATATTTAATGATTATCTAGAGATATATATGAATGTAAAAAATTTAGTAATGTGGGTCATCATAGTCTTACTGTCAGTAGGTCTATTTAATATGTTTCAAGATCCAAACAAGATTAACTCGAGTAAAGACAATCTTGCTTTTTCAAATTTTCTAAACGAAGTAGACGAGGGAAGAGTTGTTGAGGTTAAGATTCAAGGAAATAATATTTCTGGTATTTTAGCTAATGGTAAATCTTTTACAACTTACTCTCCTAACTATCCAAAGTTAGTAGAACGACTTTCTTCTAAGGGAGTAAGTATAGTAGCATCACCTCAGGAGGATAAAATGCCATCACTTTTAGGGATCTTACTTTCATGGTTTCCTATGCTGTTACTTATTGGTGTTTGGATATTTTTTATGCGACAGATGCAAGGTGGAAAAGGTGGCGCCATGGGATTTGGAAGATCTAAGGCTAAGTTATTAAATGAGGCTCAAGGTAAAGTAACTTTTAATGATGTTGCGGGCGTTGAGGAAGCTAAAGAGGAAGTAGAGGAAATAGTAGAATTTTTAAAAGACCCGAAAAAATTTAGTAGATTAGGAGGAAAAATTCCTAAAGGAGCTTTGTTAATCGGCCCACCAGGAACTGGAAAAACTCTTTTAGCAAAAGCGATTGCTGGAGAAGCCAATGTTCCGTTTTTTTCAATTTCAGGATCTGACTTTGTTGAAATGTTCGTTGGTGTAGGTGCATCACGAGTCAGAGATATGTTCGAGCAAGGAAAAAAACATTCACCGTGTATAATTTTTATAGATGAGATTGATGCAGTCGGGAGAAGTAGAGGTGCTGGACTAGGTGGTGGTAACGATGAGAGAGAGCAAACTTTAAATCAACTTCTTGTGGAGATGGACGGTTTTGATACTAACGAAGGTATCATCTTAATCGCAGCAACAAACAGACCTGATGTATTAGATCCTGCTTTATTAAGACCAGGAAGATTTGATAGGCAAGTTGTAGTTGGCAATCCTGATATTATTGGAAGAGAAGCTATTTTAAAAGTTCACGTTAAGAAGATTAATACGGGTCCAGATGTTAAATTAAGAACCATTGCAAGAGGTACTCCAGGTTTTTCAGGAGCTGATTTAGCAAATTTAATAAACGAGTCTGCGCTTTTAGCAGCAAGAAAAAATAAAAGAGTTGTAACCATGTCTGATGTTGAAGAAGCAAAAGATAAAGTTATGATGGGAGCAGAGAGAAGATCGATGGTAATGTCAGAGGATGAAAAAAAACTTACTGCCTATCATGAAGGAGGTCACGCTATTGTAGCATTAAATGAAAAAGCATCAGATCCAATTCACAAAGCAACTATCATACCTAGAGGAAGGGCTCTAGGAATGGTAATGAGACTTCCTGAAAGAGATCAACTTTCAGTATCTAGAGAAAAAATGCATGCTGATATAGCAGTAGCAATGGGAGGTAGAATTGCCGAAGAAATTATTTTTGGTCATGATAAGGTAACTTCTGGAGCTTCATCAGATATAGAGATGGTTACAAAAATGGCAAAAAATATGGTCACTAAATACGGAATGAGCTCTGAACTCGGAACTATTGCATACGGAGAGAATGAGGAGGAAGTTTTTTTAGGTAGATCAGTGACTAAACAACAAAATATGTCAGAAGAAACAGCAAAAAAAATTGACTTAGAAGTTAAGAAAATCGTGGATACAGGATATGAAAGAGCCAGAAAAGTTCTTACAGAAAAAATTGATGATCTACATAAGATTGCAAAAGCCTTGTTAATCTACGAAACCTTATCTGGTGACGAGATTAGAGATTTGATCATAAAAGACATCAAGCCGACAAGATCATTTAAAGAAGAAGACCATGAGGACGGAACACCTTCATCTGCCCTAGGTTCACTAGGATTAAAACCTAAACCTGCATTATAAAAATACATGATTAAATATTACACACGTGCGTGTAATTTTTATTATGGTAAAGAGGCCCAGCTTCAAATTAAAAAAAAAATTGCCTTACCGCTTTGTGGTTACAAATTTATAGCATTTGACTCAATTGAATTATTCATAAGAACAAATAACAAAATCAATTCTAAAATAATTTTGCTCAAGAATTTGAATAAACTAAATAGGCTTGAATATAAAATAATCACAAAAGACTTACGTAAAATAACAAAAAAAAGAAAAAATTTTTTAAAAAACGTAGATTTTTCTAAGCCAATAGTCATGGGTATTTTAAATTTAACACCTGACAGTTTTTCCGATGGAGGCTTATTTAATAAAAACACAAAATCGTTTGAGCATATTTCAAATATGATAAATTCTGGAGCAGAAATAATTGATGTAGGAGGTGAGTCTACAAGACCAGGGTCAAAAACGGTTAGTATAAATAACGAATGGAAAAGATTAAAATATGTTTTAAAAAATTTTAAAAACAAATTTTCAAAAACTTGTCTTTCTGTTGATACAAGAAAGTCCCATATTATGATAAAAGCAATAAATTGTGGGGCTAATTTAATTAATGATGTTTCAGGATTTAATTATGATAAAAAATCCATTAAAGTTTTAAAAAAAAAAAAGATTTCAAAAGTAATTCATCACATGCAAGGGACGCCAAAAACGATGCAAAATAATCCAAAATATAATAACGTACTTTTTGATATATATGACTTTTTTGAGGACAAAATCAATGATTTATCAGATAAAAATATAATTATTGATCCAGGAATAGGTTTCGGAAAAACTTTGAAACATAATTTGACTTTAATATCTAAAATTTCTTTGTTTCATAGTTTAGGTTTTCCAATAATGATCGGTACTTCAAGAAAAAGATTTATAAACGAGATATCAAAGAAATATGATAGCAAAGAAAGAATAGGCGGTACTATAGCCTCAGTTTTATTTCTCCTATCGCAAGGAGTTCAAATTTATAGAGTACATAATGTAAGAGAAGTAAAACAAGGAATTTCGGTATTCAGAGAAATTTTATTAAACCAATGAAAAATAAATATTTTGGCACTGATGGAATCAGGGGAAGAGTTAATAGAGGAAATATAACAGGCGAAAAATTTTTCAAATTCGGTTTGGCCTCTGGCACATATTTTAAAAATCAGAAAAAAAATAAACAAATCGCTGTAATTGCAAAAGACACAAGGTTATCTGGATATACACTAGAGCCGGCTTTAGTTTCAGGTTTAGTCTCAGGAGGTATGCATGTTTTAACACTTGGACCTTTACCAACTAATGGCCTAGCGATGTTAACAAAAAAAATGAGAGCAAATATGGGAATAATGATTACAGCTTCTCATAACCCATATTATGATAATGGATTAAAGTTGTTTGGCCCTGATGGTATGAAATTGTCTGATAAAATAGAAAAAAAAATTGAAAAATTAATTGATGCCCAGTATCAAAAACAGCTTACAGATCCTAGAAAATTAGGAAGAGTAAAAAGGCTAGAAGATGGAAACGATAGATATATAAAAATACTCAAAAGCAATTTTCCAAAAAACTTTAATTTAAAAGGACTTAAAATTGCTTTAGATTGTGCAAATGGGGCATGCTATAAAGCTGCACCAAAAATGTTTAAAGACCTTGGAGCTAAAGTATATTCCTTAGGAGTCAAACCAAACGGTCTAAATATAAACGATAAATGTGGCTCAACTAACCCTTATAAAATAAGAAATTTAGTAAAGAAGTTTAAAGCCCATATAGGTATTTCTTTTGATGGCGACGCAGATAGAATAATAATGTGCGATGAGAATGGTAAAATTATTGATGGAGACCAAATTATTGCGATGTTAGCCCAAAGATGGAAATCTAAAAAAATTCTAAAAGGTGGAGTTATTGGAACTTTAATGTCAAATTATGGTTTAGAAAATTTCTTAAAAGAAAAAAAGATTAAGTTTTATAGGTCAAAAGTGGGTGATAGGTATGTAAAGGAGATGATGAAGAAAAATAATTTTAATTTAGGTGGTGAACAATCTGGACATATTATTCTAGGAAAATTTGCAACTACTGGAGACGGATTAATGGTTGCTTTAGAGGTATTATTTTCATTAAGAAAAGGAAAGAGTGCTAGCAAGTTACTAAATGTATTTAGACCTGTACCTCAAATTTTAGAAAATATTAGCGTTAAAAATAAGAATATTATTAATAAGATGAGTTGTAAAAGTGCGATAAAAAAAGCAGAGTCTTTAATGTCTCGCAAAGGTAGAATATTGGTTAGAAAATCTGGAACAGAGCCAAAAATTAGAATAATGGTAGAGTCAAGTGAAAAAAAATTGATTTATAAATGTATTAACCTAATTAAAAGATCAATAAGTTAAGTGATTGCTAGATCGAAAATTTTAGTTATTGCTGGCTCCGACTCTTCTGGTGGAGCTGGGATACAAGCAGATATAAAAACTATCACAGCCTTGGGAGGTTACGCGATGACCGCTATCACAGCTATTACCGCTCAAAATACGACAGGAGTTAATTCAGTAATAGCTATTAATCCGAAACAAATAGAAAAACAAATCTCTTTTACTTGCAAAGACATTAAGCCTGATGCAGTAAAGATAGGAATGCTACACTCATCAAATGTAATCAATTCCGTTACAAAACAACTTAAAAAAATTAAATCAAACAAAATAATTCTAGATCCTGTCATGGTTTCAAAAAGCGGCACAAAACTAATAAATAATTCTGCAATTAATACTTTAAAAAAAAAATTGATAAAACAAACTTATTTAATTACTCCAAATATTCCTGAGGCAGAAGTTTTGACAAAAATTAAAATTAATAATCTAGATGATATGAAAAGTGCAGCTAAAATTCTTTTAAAATTAGGTACAAAAAATGTTCTGATAAAAGGGGGGCATAGAAAGTCAAAATATGTAGAGGATTTATTATATAATAAAAAAGAAAATACTGTTTTTAGAAACAAAAAAATCTTTTCTAAAAACACACATGGTACTGGTTGCACTTTATCAAGTGCAATTACAACTTTTTTATCATGTGGAAAACCACTAAAGAAATCTTGTGAACTTGGTATTAAATATGTAAATCATGCTATAAAATATAATTTAAATTATGGAAAAGGTCATGGTCCAATCAATCATCTTAACTCATTAATAATAAGGAGAAAATTTATCTAATGAAAAATGTGGTTGTGGTAGGATCTCAATGGGGTGACGAGGGAAAAGGAAAAATTGTTGACTGGTTGTCTAGTGAAGCCGATGTTGTAGTTCGTTTTCAAGGTGGTCATAATGCTGGTCACACTATAGTAATTAACAAAAAAATATTTAAACTTAGACTTTTACCTTCTGGAATAGTTAGAAAAGGAAAGATCTCAGTTTTAGGTAATGGAGTCGTAATAGATCCTTGGGCGCTATTAAGTGAAATAGATGAGATTAAAAAAAAGGGAGTAAACGTTACGCCTGAAAATTTTATGATTTCAGAGTCTTCATCTCTAATTTTACCATTTCACCAAGAAATGGACGAAATTAGAGAGAATGCTGCCGGAAAAGACAAAATAGGAACTACTAAAAGGGGCATTGGACCATGTTATGAGGATAAAGTTGGAAGAAGGTCTATTAGAGTTATGGATTTAAGATCAGAAAGTAATTTAAATAATAGATTAGAGAATGTTTTATTGCATCATAATGCTATAAGAAAAGGTCTTAAAAAAAAGACCTTCAAAAAAGATACTTTAAAAAAAGAGCTACTTAAGATTGCACCTAAGATACTTGAATTTGCAAAACCAATTTGGCTTAAGTTAGATGAATTTAGAAAGGAGAGAAAAAGAGTATTGTTTGAAGGAGCTCAAGGTATTTTGCTAGATGTTGATCACGGTACTTATCCATTTGTTACCTCTTCTAATACAGTTCCAGCCATGGCATCAACTGGCTCAGGCTCAGGTCCAGAAAATTTAAATTATATATTAGGTATTACTAAAGCTTATACAACAAGAGTGGGCAGCGGACCTTTTCCCACTGAATTACAAAATGATCTAGGAGAAAAACTTGGCAGGAGAGGAAAAGAGTTTGGCACAGTAACAGCAAGAAAAAGAAGATGTGGTTGGTTTGATGCTGTCTTAGTAAGGCAAACAATAAAAATTTCTGGCATCAATGGAATTGCTTTAACAAAGCTAGATGTGTTGGACGATTTTGATGAGATAAAAATGTGCGTTAAGTATATGCTAAATGATAAAGAGATAGATTATTTACCTGCAGCTTCAGAGGATCAATTTAATGTAAAACCTGTTTATAGAACGTTTAAAGGATGGAATAAGTCAACTCAAGGTATAAGAAATGTTGAGGATTTACCTGAAAATGCAAAAAAATACGTGTTTGCTCTTGAAGACTTTATAGGTGCTAAAGTTTCAAGTATTTCCACCAGTCCAGAGAGGGAAGATACAATTTTAATTGAAGATCCGTTTAAAACTTAATTTGATGGAAGTAAATTCTTTGCATTTTTTGAATTTATCATAGATTTCTGTAATTTTTCGAATGCTTTAGTTTCAATTTGTCTTATTCTCTCTCTACTAATTTTATATTTTTTACTTAAATCCTCTAAAGTAACAGGCTCTTCTTTTAATCTTCTGGCTAAAATTATTTCTTTTTCTCTATCATTTAAAATATTCATTGCTTCTTTTAATAATGTTTTTTTATCGTTATATTCTTGTCTTTGTGACATCAATAACTCTTGATCTAAACTTTCATCAACTAGCCAGTCTTGCCATTCATCTGCTTCACCATATTTAATAGGGTCATTTAACGATTTTTCTTGTCCCATCATTCTTCTATTCATGTTAATCACCTCCTCAGAGTCAACATCTAGCCTTTTAGATATTTCGTCTACGTGTTCATCTTTTAAATCACCCTCTTGGTGAGGGGCGATCTGACTTTTAATTTTTTTTAGATTAAAAAAAAGTTTTTTTTGAGCCGTTGTAGTACCCATTTTAACTAGACTCCAAGATCTAAGAACATATTCTTGTATAGCCGCTTTAATCCACCACATGGCATAAGTTGCGAGACGAAAACCTTTGTCCGGATCAAATTTTTTTACTGCCTGCATTAAACCTAAATTTCCTTCAGAAATTAGCTCATTTACAGGTAAGCCATATCCTCTATAACCCATTGCAATTTTCGCTACTAATCTTAAATGGCTAGTAACTAACTTATGTGCTGATTGTAGATTCCCATTCTCTCTCCAATTTTTTGCTAACATATATTCTTCTTCAGCATCTAACATAGGAAATTTCTTAATCTGTGTTAGATATACAGACAAACCTCCAGAGGAGGGTGAAGGTAAATTAGATATACTATTTTTATTGCTCATAGATCTAAATATATACAATTTTTTTTTTTCAACTAGTATGATTATTTAGAAAATTAAACATTTTTTTAAAATAAATAGGTAAATTAGACTGAAATTTTACTATTTTCTTTTTGGTTGGATGAATAAATTCAATCGATTGAGCATGAAGGCATTGACCTTTAAGATTGTTTAAATTCTGCAGAAATTCCTTATTGATTTTTTTGTATTTTCTATTTTTTTTTCCATATTGATCGTCACCTATTAATGATGCCCCTTTATAACTCAAATGAACCCTAATTTGATGGGTTCTGCCTGTTTCTAAATTACATTCAATTAAGCTTATTCGCGGCACATCTTTTATGTTGAAAACTTTTAATGTCTTGTAATTAGTCACAGCCTTTTTTCCATTAATTTCACTCACAATCATAAGTTTTCTATTTTTTTTACTTCTTGTGATCAAAGTTTTTATTTGTCCATTTAAAGGCCTAATAACTCCCCAAACTAAACACTTATAGCTTCTTTTTATTGAATGTTTGCTAAATTGTTTACTTATCTCATAGTGTGAAAAATTATTTTTTGCTACTACTAATAAGCCACTTGTATTTTTATCTATCCTATGAACAATTCCAGGCCTTAAATCACCATTAATATTTGATAAATTATCCTTATACTTAAATAAAAGTGCATTTACTAAAGTGTTTTTGAAATTTCCAGCACCAGGGTGGACTACCATGCCTTGTGGCTTATTTATTATCAAAATATCTTTATCTTCATAAATTATTTCTAATTTAATTTCTTTAGCAGATAAGGTTGAGACTTTTTCAAATTCAATTTTGACCAAAATTTGGTCATTATGTTTTATCTTTTTAGAAGGTGCTTTTATAATTTGGTCGTTTACCTTAACATTCTTTTTTTCAATTAGTTTTTTTATTGAAGAACGAGTAAAATTAGCCATTTTTTTAGTTAAATATATATCAAGCCTTTCACCGCTATGCGTACCATCTATTAAAAATTTAATTGTTTTATTCATAAATTAATTTAGATTAGTTTTATGCGCCGGTAGCTTCAACTGGATAGAGCGCCGGATTTCGGCTCCGGAGGTTATGGGTTCGACTCCTATCCGGCGCACCAAAATCAGATAATCCATTTTGAAAATTTTTCTTTATTTTGTGTTATATAATCTGGAAAAGTACTATTTAATTCAACTTTCTTTAAATTGAAACCCCTATTAAAAATATCCTCATTATTAGTTATTTTTTCTTCAATTTTTTTTATATCCAATTCACCATTGTTATATTCGCCATGAGAAAAAGATTGAACTTTGTTAAGAATTTGTCCTGGAGTTTGTAAAAAAGAAAAATGCCAACCGCCATTATCGATTATTTGTAAATTTCTTTTATCTAATCTCCAAAATGGATATTTTTTAAATTTCAAATTTCTTAATTCCTGCATCGATGATAAATGTTTCACTTTTGTAATTTTTGATCCCATCCAATTATTTTCTTCTAAATTTTGTAAATTCAATTTATACATAAAAGTTTTTTGACAGAAAGCTATGAATTTTTTATTTTTATTGATTTCTTTAATTTTTGTGAGATCTGGAATTTCATCGGAGTCCGATAAAATTATGAGATCATTAGGTTCGGCCTTTTTAATCCCTTCAATAAGAGAATTTCTTTGATGTTGTTCTATTGGAGACTCACCGCCGATATGATTGTGAAAGTTTATTTCCTCTTTATAGTCTGCAATTATAAATTTAATTTTATCTTTAAACTTTGAAAAGTTGTTTAAATTAAAGTTAATTTTTTTTCTTTTTCCCTGATGGGTTTTAGTAGACTCAGAGATAACAAAATAATCAACATAATTGTTCAAAATATTTAATCTTAAATCCACCATTTCATCTTCATCAAAATATTGAAAACAATCGTATACTGCCATAAACTAAGTTAACTGAAATATAAATCCTCAATTTTTTCTATTTCATCATCCTTAATACTAAATCTAGCCATAATTATTTTTAAGATGCTCAATTGACCAAAAATTAAAAGTATACTTACGAATTTTTCTTTAAACTTTAAAATTAATTTTTTCCCTTCTTCGGTATCAAAATTAGGTATGAATAACATATCTAATTCTGCAGGTATTCTTGTGCTGTGCTTTCCAATTCCTTTCCAATCAATTACAACATAATTTCGGTCGTATAAAAAACTAATTAGCTTATCCCAACTCGGTACATTTTTATACATAGAAAAGGTATGCGCCTCTAATTTAATCAATAAAGGTTTATATTCTCCTATACCTTTTAAAATATCAAATTCAGCACCCTGAGTATCGATTTTTAAAAAATCTAAATTTTCTATATTTAAATCGTTTAACAAATTAGATATTGTATCGCATTCAACATCTAATGATCTTGTTACTTTAAATTTATCAAATTCTTTCTTTTCAATTTTATGAATATCAAATTTTTTTTCATCAGGAAAAAACATTGAAGAACTACCCAACCTATTGTCCATAACATAAAGTTTTTTTGTTGATATCTCACTCCACAAACCCTTGCTAATTACATCATTTTTATCAATAATTTTTTCTGCTTCAGATTTGATGGGTTCAATAAATACACATTTAAAAAAATTATTGTATCTGGATGGAAAAAAATTATCTGTATTAAAGCCGTCTTGTGCCCCAACATCAAGTGATATGATCTTATCCTTTCCTAAATATTTTTTGATAATTTCTGAAAAATTATATTTGTTATTACTAAAGTAACTCTCATTTTCTAAATAGTTGATAGCTCTTCTATTCACTCTAAGCTTCAAAAATAACTTAGAAATTGATGGAAGTATCAATTTAAATATACTTTTTGTTAATTTTGAAAAAAATTTATTTAACATTTAATAAAATTATTTTTTAGTAAAGGTTGTAAGTCCCAATTTTTTTCCCTCAATTACTGAGGAAGAACAATGAAGGTTAGTGCGATCGAAAATTAACATTGATCCTACTTCCCACTCGTAAATAAGTTCAACCTCCAAACCAGTTAAATTATCTATCTTTTCATGCCTAAGATATTTTTTGTGTATGTCTTTATCAAATGGTACTTTGCCGAACATCTTTAGGTGTTCAGAGGATCTTTTATTTTGGCCGTATTTTAAATCCTTTTTTTTTAATTCCTGCTCATCAATTGTAAAATTTGTTGACTCGCCATAGAACCTGTTTTTAAAAATTACAGTACTTCCAACTGGTGTTAATGGTACCAAGCTTTGTTTAAAAATTAAATCGTTTAAATTAAATCCTCCGTCAATATGGAGTCCAATAGGATTGTAACTTTCTTGGAATAAACCTAGAATATCTGCACCATCTTCAGTTTTCAAATTATCGTAATGAAATTCTCCAATTTCATTTTTTAGTCTTGAATAAAATATTTCTTCTAATTTTTTGCCATATTCTGATAACCATCTTTTTTTAATTACATTTTGTTTTTTGTTGTGAACAGTAATCGGCAACTCATTATATAACTCTATAAATTCATTTATCTCTTTTTTACTAAAAATATCTTTTATAACTTTAGGTTTACCCTCATTCTTTTTTATTTTTTCCAAATTACTATGCATATTATTCACCCATGTTTATTAAAGTACCTCTTTTTTTTGCCCCAAAATATGAGTAATAAAAAACTATAACACCAAAAACAAAATAAACTATAGATATAGAAATAGATTTCAAAATATTTACATAGCTGACTGAATTACTAATTAATATACTTCTCATTTCCTCAAAAATATGAACCAATGGAAGAGCTTTTGCAATTAATTGAAGAAAATTTGGCAATATATCTATAGGATAGTAAATACATCCTAACGGAGCTAAAAAAAATAAACTTGCCCAAGCAATATTTTCAAATGAGGGCCCATACCTTAATAATCCTGATGTTACAAGTAAACCTAGAGTAATACCAAAGAGATATAGTCCAATTAGTAAAAAAATGAGAGGAATACCAAGTTTTAAAACAGATACACCAAACAAAGGTATAGAAATTAACACAGCTGGAACCAAACCAATTAAAGTTCTCAAAATTGCTGTTAAAGTAAGTGCTGCGATTATCTCCCGAATTCTTATTGGAGCAATAAATAAGTTTGTAAAATTTCTACTCCAAATTTCTTCTAAAAACATCATATTAAAACTTATACTGGCTCTAAACAAAAAATCATATAAGATAGCTGCAGTTAGTATTACACCAACAGTATTGCTATAATATTCAGAATTTAGCGTAAAAAATTTTGATATAAATCCCCATAAAAAAATTTGAACTGTAGGCCAATATATGAGATCCAAAATCCTAGGAAATGAATTCATAATTAGATAAATATGTCTTAAGCCTAAAGCATAAATCTTATTAAAATTCATCTTTGCTCCTGACAATTTTTAAAAATGTTTCCTCTAAATTGGTTCTACCATGTTTTTGTATTAAATCTTTACATGTTCCTTTATCAATTATATTCCCTTTCTTCATCATTATAATGCTATCGCAAAGTCTCTCTACTTCATTCATATTATGAGAAGCTAGCAATATAGTTACCTCATTTTTTGATTTATAATCTTGTATGTAACTTCTGATAAAATCTCCAATGTCTGGATCCAAACTCGCAGTTGGCTCATCCAATAATAAAATTTCCGGCCTATTAATTAAAGATTTAGCCAGTGAAACTCTATTCTTTTGACCAGAAGAAAGCTCACCAGTTTTTCTCTCAAAAAAACTTTTGATATCTAAATCATTTGAAATTTCATCAATCGTTTTATCTAAATTCTCTATTCCATAAAGTCTTCCGTAAATTTCAAGATTTTGTTTTACTGTAAGTTTTTTTGGTAATTCTACATATGGTGATGCAAAATTAAATCGATTTAATATTTTATCTCTGCTAAAAGAATTTATATTTTTATTATCAATAAGTATTTCTCCATGAGAAGGAGTAACAAGTCCGAGTATCATGCCGATAGTTGTAGTTTTTCCACAACCATTTGGACCTAGTAGTCCAATAGTTTTATTTTTTTCAATTTGAAAGTTAATTTTATTTACCGCTAAATATTTATTATAAATTTTAGAAAGATTTTGAATTTTTATAAACATTATTTTGAAGCCCTTCGCAATCGGTCGTTTATTGCAATACCTGGTCCAATATTTGGGATTCTAGATACAAAAATTTTCTTATAACCCTTTTTTTTTATTTTCCGCATGACTTTATATAAATTAGCTGCAGCTTCTTTCAAGTCAGCATTTTTGCTCAAATTAAAATAATTAACTCTATTATCGGATATTTTCCCAAAAATAATGTAAGCGTGTTTATCATTAGATGGCTTTTGATTTAGTACGATTGGTAAACCTGGTGAATAATGTCTTCTAAGCATCCCAGGTGATTTAATCTTTAAATTTCTTTTTGGTAAAATAATTTTTACAGTTTTATTTATTTGATTTGGACTAATAATACCTGGTCTCAAAATTTTTGGCTTACCAGATAAATCTACTACTGTAGACTCTATCCCAATTTTTGATTGTCCACCGTCGATGATAATTTTTATTTTTTTTTTAAACTCATCGTATACATCCAAGGGATTTACTGGGCTTAAGCCCGAGGATAAATTAGCGCTTGGCATTGCAATAGGAAAATTTAATGATTTCAGAATTGTTCTAACTACTCTATGTTTTGGAAATCTAATTGCGATAGTATTCAAAGTTGCTGAGGCAGATGATACAATTTTTGATGATTTTTTTTTCTTCAAAATAAATGTTATGGGACCTGGACAAAATTTTTTGTATAATTTAAAGAAATTTTTGTTTAACAAAACGTCATTATTAGCCTCTTTAAAACTATAATAATGAATAATTAAAGGGTTTGATTTAGGTCTTTTTTTTATTTCATAAATCTTTTTTATTGCAGTTTTTGAATACGCATTTCCACCTAAACCATAAACAGTCTCAGTGGGTAAACTCACAATATTACCAAGTTTAAGTGAATTAACACTTTTTTTAAGTGTCTTTTTATTAAATGAATAAATATTTGAATAGACGTTTTTCATATTGTAATTATTATTTAATTAATGAAAATCAAAAATATTCCAGCTGATATAAAAAGTAAATCCTTAAAAGAGGCTAGGGACGAAATCAATAAAATACTAGTAAAACTTGAAAGTAATATTTTAGATATAGAGAGTACAGAGCGAGAATTTAAAAGATTAGTAAATTTGAATAAACATATAGAAAGTCTTTTTAGAGAAAAATCAAAAGATCTATCTAACAATAAAGAATTTAAAATAAATGATGAAAGATAAACTAGTCAATAATGCCAAAAATATAGATAAATTTTTATTAAATTTTTTAAACAAACAAGAAAATTCATTGCTAGTTCCGCCAATGAAATATGGTGTGATTTCTGGAGGAAAAAAAATTAGATCTACTATTATTTTTGATACTGGAAAATTATTGAATGTAAAGAAAAAAAAACTTTTACGATTATGTGCAGCAGTAGAGTGCATACATTCTTACTCATTAATTCATGACGATCTTCCTTGTATGGATGATGATTCTTTCAGAAGAGGAAAGCTTTCCGCACATAAAAAATTTGGAGAAGCAACAGCTGTATTGGCCGGGAACTCACTATTGACTTTAGCTTTTGAAATAATCGCAGATAAAAAATATCTATTACCTCCAAAACAAAAAAATGAGATAATTAATTTACTAGCCAATTGTTCTGGACACACGGGTATCGCAGGTGGACAAGAACTAGATTTAAAATTTGAAAACAAAAAAAAAATTTTTAATCAAATTCTTAATATGCAAAGAAAAAAAACTGGTAAATTATTTAATTTTTGTCTTCAAGCAACTGCGATAGTTGCCAATAAAAGTAAAAAAGAAAAAAAGTTATTAGGTGTCATAGGGGAAGAGATAGGTTTATTATTTCAATTAGCAGATGATTTTTTGGATGTAAAAGGCTCCAAAAAATTAGTCGGCAAACCTATTAAAAAGGATAAAAAAAAGGGGAAATCAACTTTGATAAACCTGTTGGGTTATAAAAAGGCATTTACTTATGCAGAAAAACTAAAGAAAAAAATATTGCTTAAATTAATAAAACATGGAAAAAATACTAAAGATTTAACTGATACTATAAATTTTATAATAGAGAGAAATTTTTAAATGTCTAAATTTATAAAACAAATAAATTATCCTTCTGATTTAAGAAAATTTAAAAAAGAGAATCTTCAAAGTATATCTAATGAATTAAGAGAAGAACTTATTGATGTTGTCTCTGAAACTGGTGGACATTTGGGTGCAGGATTAGGCGTTGTAGAACTTACAATTGCTTTGCACTATGTTTTTGATACACCTAAAGATAAGTTAGTTTGGGATGTAAGTCATCAATGTTACCCACATAAAATTATTACCGGGAGAAGAGATAGAATAAAAACTTTAAGAAAAGGTGGGGGACTCTCAGGTTTTACTAAAAGAGCCGAGAGCGAATACGATCCTTTTGGTGCAGCTCATAGTTCAACATCAATTTCTTCGACCTTAGGTATGGCTGTAGCGAAAAAATTATCAAATAATAAAAACAAAGTAATAGCAGTTATAGGAGATGGTGCAATGAGCGCGGGAATGGCGTATGAGGCAATGAACAATGCAGGCGCGCTAAAGTCAAATTTAATTGTAGTTTTAAATGATAATGATATGTCCATTGCAAGGCCTGTTGGAGCGATGAGCAATTATTTAGCCAAATTATTATCAGGTAAATTGTACTTCAGTTTGAGGGAAACAATAAAAATGGTTATTTCCGCTTTTTCAAAAAGATTTTCACAAAAAGCAGGAAAAGCGGAAGACATGCTAAGAAACATAGTTACAGGGGGAACATTATTTAGTGAATTAGGTTTTTATTACGTTGGTCCCATCGACGGACATGATGTTGAAAATCTAGTTAAGATTTTTGAGAATGTTAAAAATTCTAATCATAAAGGTCCGGTTATGATCCATGTAAGAACCCAAAAAGGTAAAGGTTATAAACCAGCAGAAGTTTCAGGAGATAAATACCATGGGGTTTCTAAATTCAATGTTTCAACAGGTGAGCAAACTAAGTCAAAATCAATCACCCCAGCGTATACTAAAGTGTTTGCTCAAACCTTAATAAAGCATGCTGAGCAAGATACAAAAATCATTGGTATTACTGGAGCAATGCCTTCAGGAACTGGTCTTAATTTATTTGAGGAAAAATTTCCTGATAGAACTTTTGATGTTGGTATCGCTGAACAACATGCAGTAACATTTGCTGCTGGATTAGCTACTGAGGGATATAAGCCCTACGCAGCTATATATTCGACTTTTTTACAAAGAGCTTATGATCAAGTAGTTCACGACGTCGCTTTACAATCTTTACCAGTAAGATTTGCAATTGATAGAGCCGGCTTAGTTGGAGCTGACGGGCCAACGCATGCAGGTTCTTTTGATATTACTTATTTGTCTACTCTTCCCAATTTCGTTGTCATGGCTGCGAGCGATGAGGCCGAGCTTGTAAGAATGATAAATACTTCAGTAGAAATTAACGATAGACCCTCAGCTTTTAGGTACCCTCGTGGAAACGGTACCGGCATAAAATTACCCTCCATTAAAGAAGTTTTAGAAATTGGTAAAGCAAAAATTATCAAGGAGGGAAAAAAAGTTGCAATATTAAATTTTGGCACAAGATTAGAGGAATGTAAAAAAGCTTCTGAGAAACTTTTACTTAAAGGTATTGATTGCACAATTGTGGATGCCAGATTTGCAAAACCTTTAGATGAAAAACTGATAATGGAAATAGCTACTAATCATGAGGTTTTGATTACTATCGAGGAGGGTTCTATTGGTGGTTTTGGCTCTCATGTAACGCAGTTATTATCAGATAGAGGCGTATTTGATACTGGTCTTAAATTTAGATCAATGATTTTACCAGATATATTTATAGATCAGGATACACCTGAAAAAATGTATGAAACGGCTGGATTAGATAGCGCATCTATAATTAATAAAGTGGAAGAGACATTAAACTCAAATATTATTTTAGCTAAGAATAAAATTTCTAATTAACTGCATTGAGCTTTGTGCATTAGCAAGTGATCTAATAAAACACAGTTCATCATAGCCTCACCAATCGGAACAGCTCTTATACCAACACAAGGATCATGTCTGCCTTTTACTGAAATTTTCGTATTTTTACCTTTCTTACTTATTGTATCTCTGCTAGTTAAAATAGATGAAGTTGGTTTAACTGCAAAAGAAGCAACAATATCTTGACCGGAAGAAATACCACCTAAAATACCTCCAGCTTGATTTGAATTAAATTTTATCTTTCCTGATTTTTTTCTCATTTCATCAGAGTTTTCCTCTCCACTTAAAAAAGCAGCATTCATGCCCGCACCAATATTTACTCCTTTAACTGCATTAATACTCATTAAAGCTGCTGAAATATCTGTATCTAATTTTGAATAAATCGGTGCTCCTAAACCCACTGGAATTCCTGAAGCTCTCAACTCAATTATAGCCCCACAAGATGAGCCAGATTTTCTTACAGCTAAGAGATATTTCTCCCAAAGTTTCACAGATTTTTTGTCAGGACAGAAAAAAGGATTTTTTCTAATTTCACTATCTTTCCAATTAGATTTATCACAAGACATTAATCCTAATTGTGTAACTGCTCCTATTACTTTAAATTTTTCTCCTAGTTTTTTTTTTAAAACAATTTTAGCTATAGCACCGGCCGCCACTCTACATGCTGTTTCTCTTGCAGACTGTCTTCCTCCACCCCTATAATCTCGGATACCATATTTTTTATAATATGTGTAATCTGCGTGACCAGGTCTAAATTTATCTTTAATAGTTTCATAGTCTCTAGATCTTTTATCCTCATTGTAAATGATTATCGAAATAGGAGTTCCAGTTGTTTTACCTTCAAATACTCCAGATAGAATAATCACTTTATCCGCTTCTTTTCTTTGAGTAGTGAACCTAGATTGTCCTGGTCTTCTTCTATCCATATCTTTTTGAATATCTTTCTCAGAAATAGCTATATTTGGAGGACATCCATCTATTACGCAGCCAATTGCAGGCCCATGTGACTCTCCCCATGTAGTAAATCTAAATATTTTTCCAAAAGTATTAAAAGACATAGATAATTAATGTATAAATTATTTTAAAGAAATTATGAATCAAAAAAATGGCAAAAATTCACTAGGTTTAGATATTATCTTTGAAGATGTAGATAATCCTATAGAATTGTTCAAAAAATGGTTTTCAAAGGCAGAGGAGAGCGAAATTAATGACCCGAACGCTGTTGCTATTGCAACCTCAAATAAAAATAATCAGCCAAATGTAAGGATGGTTCTTCTTAAAGGTTTGAGCGATAAAGGATTTGTTTTTTATACGAATTTTAACAGTAAAAAAGGAAATGAACTAAAAGAAAATCAAAAAGCCTCAATGTGCTTTCATTGGAAAAGTTTAAGACGCCAAGTAAGAGCTATAGGAAAAGTAGAGGAAGTTTCAACTAAAGAAGCAGACGATTATTTTAACTCGCGACCTTATAAAAATAGAATTGGCGCATGGGCTTCTTCACAATCAGCAATTCTAGACCAAAGAGAAACATTTACTAAAAAAATAAAAGAATTTGAAAGAAAATTCCCTGATCAAAACAATGTGCCAAGACCTCCTCATTGGTCTGGCTGGAGATTGCTACCCGAAGAAATAGAATTTTGGCTAGATGGCGAAGGTAGAATTCATGAAAGATTAAACTATAGAAAAAAAAATGGAAATTGGGAGAAAGAGCTTCTCTATCCTTAAAAAGATCTATTGAGACTAAAGCTTGTTAAATTTTGTAAGATTTTTTTATCTTCGTTATCAGGAAAAATTGCTAATGCATCATAAGAAACGTTTACAAAGTATTCTGCTTTTTTAAATGTAGCTTCTACTGCTTTATATTTGTTTATAAGAGCCAATGTATTACTAAAATCTTTTTCAGTTCTTTTTTCTTTTCTCATAATTTCATTAAGAAAGTTTTTTTCTTCTTTATTTCCTTTTTGAAAAATAATAATCATAGGAAGAGTTACTTTTCCTTCAAAAAAATCCTTACCAATTTCTTTACCAAACAACTTTTCTTTTGCATAAAAGTCAAGGGCATCGTCTGCAATTTGAAAAGCCAACCCTAGGTTTCTTCCGTATGATTCTAAAGCTTTTTTTTCTTTTTCGTTAGCCCCTGATAAACAAGCTCCAGTTTTAGTTGCAGCAGAAAAAAGTGAAGCTGTTTTTAAATTTATTATATCTATGTATGTTTCCTCGAGTAGGTCAGCTTCTCCTTTATGTTGAAGTTGCAGTACTTCGCCTTGAGCAATTTTTGAGGATGTAGAGGACAACAATTTTAAAACTTCTAAATCACCGTCTTCAACCATCATCTCAAAACATCTACTAAGCAAATAATCACCTACCAGAATAGATGATTGATTGCCCCAAACAGAATTTGTAGTTTTTACACCTCTTCTTAATTCACTTTCATCAATTACGTCATCATGTAAAAGAGTTGCAGAATGTATTAATTCAACACAAGCAGCTAAATTTATATCTCTTTTATCTTCTTTATATCCAGTTAATTTTGCAGACTCTAAAGTAAGGAGGGCTCTTAATCTTTTGCCGCCTGACCTTAAATGATGATTGCTCATCTTCTTAATTAGATTTACTTCACTTCTTAATTTTTCTTGGATAAGATTCTCAACTTTTTGTAGTTTATCACCAAGAAGGTTTTTAAGCACAAGGTAAGCAGAATTTGCTGATTTTTTAAGAGGTACAACTGATCCCATAAGCGATATTTATATTTGTTTTTAGGTAATAATAAATTTTTAAATGATCCCGTGGTGACGCACCCACAATTCAACTATAAGTAGCGTAATTATTAATTAAAATTTAATTTTTTACTGTTATAAGAATATAATTAATCATCAAAAATATGTTTTCAATTTTTAAGAAAAAAAAAATAGTTCCACATGTCAGACTTACAGGCATCATAGGTTCAGCCGGTAAATTTAAACAAGGCATGGAATTAGCTAATCAAAGAGATATTTTGAAAAAAGCTTTCTCAGTAAAAAAAATTTCTCACGTTGCAATATCAATCAATTCCCCTGGTGGATCGCCAGTTCAGTCACATTTAATATACAGTTATATAAGGCAGCTGGCTGAAAAGCATAAAGTAAAAGTTATTATATTTGCCGAAGACGTTGCAGCATCTGGTGGATATTTTATTGCATGCGCGGGAGATGAAATTTACGCAAACTCAAGTTCAATAATTGGTTCAATAGGAGTAATTTCTGCATCGTTTGGTTTTAAAGACCTAATTCAAAAGATTGGAGTTGAAAGAAGAGTTTATACAGCTGGAAAAAATAAAAGTACTTTAGATCCATTTAAAGAGGAAAAAGAGGAAGACATTAAAAGATTAAAAACTATACAACTTGAATTACATGAAGACTTTATAAAAGTTGTACAAAAAAGTAGAGGGTCAAAACTAAAGGATCCCGAAAAAAATAATATTTTTACTGGAGAATTTTGGACTGGCAAAACATCATTAAATCTTGGATTAATTGACGGTATTGGAAATGCCGACCAAATTTTAAAAGAAAAATTTGGAGAAAAAGTAATTATTAAAACATTTGAAAAACCTAAAGGTTTTATTGCAAGAAAACTTTCTTCATCTGTTCACGACCCAGTTGAAAAACTTGTTAATTTAATTGAAGAAAAATCGATGTGGCAAAAATTTGGTTTATAAATGCCAGCTAAAAAAAAAGTTAAAAAAAAAGATAACTCTCTTTCTTTTCAAGATATAATAATGAATCTTCAAAAATTTTGGGGAAGAAATGGCTGTGTAATTTTACAACCATATGATTTAGAGGTAGGGGCCGGGACTTTTCATCCTGCTACCACGTTAAGATCTTTAGGCCCTAAGCCATGGAAAGCAGCTTATGTTCAGCCTTCAAGGCGACCAACGGATGGTAGATATGGAGAAAACCCAAATCGTTTACAACACTATTATCAATATCAAGTAATTATTAAACCATCCCCGAGTAATATTAAACAAACATATCTAAAAAGTTTAGCAGCTATCGGTATTGATGTAAAAAATCATGACATCCGTTTTGTTGAAGATGATTGGGAAAGCCCAACGTTAGGGGCAGCAGGATTAGGATGGGAAGTTTGGTGTGATGGAATGGAGATTACTCAGTTTACTTATTTTCAGCAAATGACCGGTATAGAATGTAAACCTGTTCCAGTTGAAATTACTTATGGTCTTGAGAGACTATGTATGTTTGTTCAAGAAAAAAATAATGTTTTTGATCTGAATTGGAATAATAATGGTGTGAAATATAAAGAAGTTTTCTATCAAGCTGAAAAAGAATTTTCTGCTTATAACTTTGAGTTTGCAAATACTGATACTTTACTTAAAAGTTTTGAGAATACTGAAAATGAATGTAAATCTTTACTTGAAAAAAAACTTTCATTACCAGCTTACGATCAATGTCTAAAAGCTAGTCATATCTTTAATTTATTAGATGCTCGCGGTGTAATTGGTGTTGCAGAAAGAACTGGTTATATTACTAGGATTAGGGAGCTCGCAAAAGGTTGCGGGGCCCTATGGCTAAGCTCACAAAGTTAGATTATGGCAGAACTTTTATTGGAATTATATAGTGAAGAAATTCCACCACAATTACAAATAGCAGCAAGGTCTCAAATAAAACAATTTATTGAAAACTCTTTCGAAGAAGACAGCATTAATTATAAAGAATTATTAGTTTACTCTTCACCTACAAGATTAATGGTATTCATAAAAAGCCTTCCCGAAAAAATCAAAATAGAGGCAAAAGAAATTAAAGGACCTAAGGTAGACTCACCTGATCAAGTGCTTCGAGGTTTCATAAAAGCCAAAAATGTCAATGAAAAAGACTTAGTTGAAAAAGATACTGATAAAGGTAAATTTTATTTTATAAAAACAAAATCTCAATCAATTTTAGTCGAAGATTTATTAATTAAAATTATTCCAAAGGCAATAGGATCAATTAACTGGAAAAAATCAATGAAATGGTCAGACCATAATTTGATGTGGGGTAGGCCACTAAGGTCGATTTTTGCAAAATTTAACAATAAAAAATTATCGTTCAAATTTGAACATCTTGATAGTACTGATAATGTAATTATCGAACAAGATTTAATTACAAAAACTAAAAAAATAAAAGATTTCGAAGATTACCGCAATTTTTTAAAAAGCAGCAAAATAATCGTAGATCATCAGGAAAGAGAAGAGATTATTTTGAAAAAAATCAGTTCACTTTCTCAATCCAAACAATACAAAGAGACACTAAACCCAAAGCTTTTAGAAGAAGTCGTTAATATTGTAGAGGATCCAAATTTACTTCATGTTAGTTTCAGTAAAGCTTATTTAGAAATACCCAAAGAAATTGTAATCTCTACTTTGGAAAAACATCAGAGATATTTCCCGATTTTTGATAATAGAGATCGATTAACAAATTATTTTTTTGTTGTAGCTAATAAAAAAGACGAAAAAAAATTGATCACCCAAGGAAACAAAAGAGTTGTCGAAGCTAGACTAGCAGATGCCAAATTTTTCTGGGATAAAGATCGATCTAAAAATTTGATTAAACAAATAGCCAATCTTAAATCAGTAACTTTCTACGAAAAACTAGGAACTATTTATGATAAAACACAAAGATTAAGACAGTTGGCCGGCTTATTATCTGATGATTTAAATATCAATAAAGAAAAAGTTCAAGTTGCAGCCTCTATTTCTAAATCCGACTTATGTTCAGACTTAGTTGGAGAATATCCAGAACTTCAAGGCGTAATGGGAAAATATTTTGCATTAGCACAAGGATTCGATGAGGATGTGGCAAACTCGGTAAGCGATCATTACTTACCAACTGGTCTTACATCCGTCTTACCTAAGAAGCCTTTCAGTTATTCTATTTCAATAGTAGATAAAATAGATACGTTAGTTGGTTTTTTTGTAATTAATGAAAAACCAACAAGTTCAAAAGATCCTTTTGCTTTAAGACGAGCCGCTATTGGATTACTTAGAATAATTATTGAAAATAAATTATCATTTAAACTACGAGATTTAATTAGCTACGCTTTAAGACTATATCAAGATCAAGGTGTTGAAATTAAAAATGAGAATACAGTGCAAGAAGTTCTAGAATTTATAAAAGAAAGAATGCGAAACGTTTTAAAGTTAAAAAATATTAAAACTGATATCATCGAAGCATCAATTAGTTCACATGCTGGAGATAATTTTTTAGCTCTTTATGCAAAAACAATTTTAATGAGTAAATACAAAAATAAAGGAATTGGTCTTAATGCAATCAGTTCTTATAAAAGAGCCTCAAACATTTTAGATAAAGCTGGAAAGGAAATTACTGGTAGACCCGATGCTGTATTATTTAGAAAAGATGAAGAAAAAATACTTCACGAAAAAATAAACGAGATACGGAAAGCTTTCACAGTTAAAGATGACAATAAAGATTATGAGGGCTTGTTGATAAAGCTTTCTGATACTAAAGAGTCTACAGATAATTTTTTTGACAATGTTGTTGTAAATGACGAAAATCAAGATATTAAAAATAATCGACTAGAGTTGTTAAAAATGTTCTGTAATACTTTTGACAACTTTATTGATTTTTCAAAATTAGAGGGTCAATAATGGTGAAAATTATATTTAGTTTTGATGATAAATCCGCCAGAAAATTAAAAAATAAAAGAAATGTTTTAGGTGGTAAAGGAGCAAACCTAGGAGAGATGGGCAGATTGGGCCTACCTGTTCCTCCCGGATTTACTATTACAACAAATGTTTGTGATCTTTTTTACAAAAATAAAAAAAAGTTACCCAAAAAAGTAATTAAAAATATTGAGTTAGAGCTTAAAAATATTGAAAAGAAAACTAAAAAGAAATTCGGTGATCTTAAAAATCCATTATTAGTATCAGTCAGATCTGGGGCCAGAATTTCAATGCCCGGTATGATGGATACAATTTTAAATCTTGGTCTTAACGACAAAACTGTTGAGTCATTAAAAAAGAAAACATCTAACGGAAGATTCGCTAAAGATAGCTATAGAAGATTTATACAAATGTATAGCAATGTAGTTTTGGGGATAGAAGGACATTTGTTTGAAGAATTAATTGATAATTACAAGTTAACTAAAGGAGTTTTATTAGACACAGATTTAGATGAGAACGATTGGGATGGTTTAATTATAAATTTTAAAGAATTAGTAAAAAAAGAAAAAAAAATTAATTTTCCTCAAGATGTCAAAGAACAATTATTAGGAGCAATTAATGCTGTATTTTTATCTTGGGACAGTCAAAGAGCAAAAACTTATAGAAAATTAAATCAAATTCCAGACCATTGGGGAACAGCTGTAAACGTTCAAGCTATGGTTTTTGGAAATATGGGTGATGAATGTTCAACAGGTGTTGCCTTTACTAGAAATCCTTCAACAGGAGAAAATTCTTTTTTTGGAGAATTTTTAATTAATGCACAAGGTGAGGATGTAGTAGCAGGTACTAGAACTCCTCAATATATAACTAAAAAAGCAAAAAAAGACTCAGGATCTAAACATCCTTCAATGGAAGAGGCTATGCCTAAAGTCTATAAAGAACTCGCAAAAGTATTTCTAAAGTTAGAAAGGCATTATAAAGATATGCAGGACATCGAGTTCACAGTTGAAAATAATAAACTTTGGATGTTACAAACAAGATCTGGAAAAAGAACAGCTAAAGCCGCAATTAAAATTGCAGTTGATATGGTTAAAGAGAAATTAATTTCAAAAAAAGAAGCAATCAAAAGAATTGATCCAAATACATTAGATACTTTACTACATCCCACTTTAGACGAAAAAGTTGAGAAAGAGGTAATTGCCTCGGGATTACCAGCATCACCAGGAGCTGCAAGTGGTAAAGTTGTTTTCACTGCTGATGAAGCAGAAAAATTAAACGGGATGATGCAAGATACAATATTAGTGAGATTAGAAACTTCACCAGAAGATATACACGGAATGCATGCAGCTAAAGGAATTCTAACAGCAAGAGGAGGAATGACAAGCCATGCTGCTGTAGTAGCGAGAGGAATGGGAAGACCATGTGTTTCTGGATCAAGTGAAATAACAATCGATTATGAGTTAAAACAATTCAAAGCTGGTGACATAATTATTAAAGAGGGAGATATTATTACTATAGATGGTGGAAGTGGAAAAGTAATGAAAGGACTAGTTCCTACTGTTCAACCTGAAATTTCTGGATACTTCTCTACAATAATGAAATGGGCTGACGAATTTAGAAAATTAAAAGTAAGAACAAACGCAGAAACAGAAGCGGATAGCAAAACAGCAAGAGAATTTGGCGCTGAAGGAATAGGCTTATGCAGAACTGAGCACATGTTCTTTGATGAAGAGAGAATTCTTTCTGTCAGACAAATGATTTTGTCTAAATCAAAAGAGGATAGAAATAGCGCGTTAGATAAGCTTCTACCTTATCAAAAAGAAGACTTTAAAAAAATATTTAAAATTATGTCAGGATTACCAGTTACAGTAAGGTTATTAGACCCACCACTTCATGAGTTTTTACCAAAAGCTGACAAAGACATACAAGAGGTAGCAAGATCTTTAAATTTACCAGCGAAAGAGGTTAAAGATAGAATATCAGAACTGCATGAGGAAAATCCTATGCTTGGGCATAGAGGATGTAGGCTTGGTATTTCTTTCCCAGAGATTTATGAGATGCAATGTAGAGCAATATTTGAAGCTATAGTCGAGTTAAAAAAACAAAAAGTAAAAGCTGCTTTTGTAGAAATAATGATACCGTTGGTTTCGACTGAGTCCGAATTAAAAATTTTAAGAGCTTTAGTAAATAAAATAGCTAGCGAAATAGAAAAAGAAAATAAATTAAAACTTGAGTATATGGTTGGCACCATGATTGAATTGCCGCGTGCCGCTTTACAAGCTAAATCTATCTCAAAACATGCTGATTTTTTCAGCTTTGGAACGAATGATTTAACTCAAACAACATTTGGAATAAGCAGAGATGACTCAGGTAAATTCTTAAACGATTATATTGATAATAAAATTTTTGATGTAGATCCATTTGTAAGCATTGATCAAAATGGAGTAGGTGAGCTAGTGGAAATAGCCTCTTCAAGAGGAAGAAAGACAAATAAGAATATTAAGTTAGGTATTTGCGGTGAACACGGTGGCGATCCAAAGAGTATTGAGTTTTGTTGTAGAACAGGACTAAACTATGTTTCCTGCTCTCCATTCAGGGTTCCAGTGGCAAGATTAGCTGCTGCTCAAGCAGAATTATCTAAATAATAAAGTCGTATCAAATGATTTGGCGCTATGAGTAAGCGCGCCAACTGAAATTCTATTTACACCTGTTTTTGATATTTGTTTAATATTTCTTAAAGTAGCATTTCCGGAGTACTCTGTTTCATATTTATTTTTGCAAAGTTTTAAGCAATTTTTTAATTGTGAGGAGTTCATATTATCAAAAAGGATTCTTTTAAATTTTAAGCCTACAATTTGTTTAAGCTGATTTATATTTTCAACTTCAACTGTAACTATTTTTTTTGTTTTTATAGCTTTTTTAACTAATTCTCTAAGATTATTAGATGCACTAATATGATTATCTTTAATTAGAATTTCATCGCTTAAATTATATCTATGATTATGACCACCCCCTTTTTTGACAGCATATTTTTCAAGTGTTCTCAAATTAGGTGTTGTTTTTCTTGTACAGCAGATCTTAGTTTTTTTACTGGTTTTTTTTACAAATTGATTTGTTAATGTGGCGATCCCTGAGGCATGATTAAGAAAGTTTAAAGCAGTTCTCTCAGCAGTTAAGATCGTTTTCGTTTTAGCTTTTATATAAGCAATTACTTTACCTTTTTTTATTTTTTTTCCATCAGAGATTTTTTTTGTAAAAATGGTTTCTCTCCCAATTAATTTAAATGCCGTTTTACAAAACTCTAAACCAGCTATTACACCATCTTGCTTAGCCATTATTCTAGCTTTAATAATTTTATTTTTCGCACTTACGATGTTTGTAGTGATATCACCTCTAGGCTTCAGATCTTCCTCTAGAGCCTTTCTTATAACTGATTTTATGTAAAATTGATTTAATACTTGCACTGATCTAACGACCAATCTCGGTCATTCTGATTACAGACTTTCTCGCGGCTTCTATAGTTTTAGTATCTAAAATTATCTCGTTAGTTTCATTTTCTAAACAATCTAATATTTTTTTTAAATTAATTTTTTTCATATAAGGACATAAATTACATGGCTTGATAAAAGATACTTTTGGATTATCAGCTTCTACGTTATCACTCATTGAACATTCTGTAACTAACATAACTTTTTTAGGTTGTTTATTTTTCACATAATCAATCATTCCAGACGTTGATCCTGCAAAATCAGAAGCGGCAATAACATCTGGTGGACATTCAGGATGAGCTATAATTTTAATTCCAGGATTTTGGGATTTGATTTCTTCAATTTCTTTTCCTGTAAACTGTTCATGCACTATACAAGTTCCTTTCCAAGAAATTATTTTGACCTTAGTATTTTTTGCTACGTAATCTGCTAAATATTGATCGGGTAAAAAAATTACTTTATCTACATTTAAAGACTCAACTACTTTTACTGCGTTAGCTGAAGTACAACAAACATCAGTTTCTGCTTTAACGTCAGCAGAAGTATTTACGTAAGATACAACAGGGACACCTGGAAATTTTTGTTTTAGAAATTTAACATCTTCACCTGTAATAGAATTAGATAAAGAGCAACCTGCCTGCATGTCAGGAAGAAATACTTTTTTTTCTGGACACATTAATTTTGCTGTTTCTGCCATAAAGTGTACCCCACACATAATAATTTTATCAGCTTTTGTTTTAGACGCCTCTACTGCTAAAGCTAATGAATCGGCAGATATATCTGCTACACCGTGGTATATTTCCGGAGTTTGATAGTTATGAGCAAGTATAATTGCATTTTTTTCTTTTTTAATTTTATTAATTTTTTCTATCAATGGAGCATGAATTTTCCACTCAGCTTCAGGAACGAATTTTGAGATTTTCTTATAAATCTCTTGAGAAGGGCTCAAATTTTGTTGTTGTACAGACATACTAATTCTAATTTACCAACTTGAGATTAAATTGTCATTCATTTATTGTCGCATTATTATTGCGGTCGTGCTGAAATTGGTAGACAGGCACGCTTGAGGGGCGTGTGGGTTTCCCGTGAGAGTTCGAGTCTCTCCGACCGCACCAAAAAAGGGATTTATGATTGAATATATAAGAAGGCACAAAAGAATTATATTTATAATTTTAGTTATAGCTTTTATTGAATTAAGTGGATACGGGATACTAGCGTCGTTATCTAGGTTACTAAACGTACTCTAGAATTTTACATTCTTTTTTATTTGCTAATAATACTTTATCTTTAAAATCTTCAAGATTAGGTTCAAAAACTTTAATTAATCCAAAGGGGTAAGGCTGATCAATAAGTATTTTTCCTATTTTAATATCATTAAAAGTAATTTCATCACCGATATTTAATTTTTTAGATGATGATATGGGCAACAATCTTCTTCTAAGTTTGTTTTTTAATTTCATCCTTGCAGTATTCTCTTGCCCTACAAAACATCCTTTTTGGAAATCTATAGCTTGCAGCATTTCAAAATTTGCTTCTAAACCAAATAATTGATCTTTTAAATTTATTAATCCTTTCTCAGGTACTCCTAATTTATGCGCAAGAGAATAATATTCTTCACTGTCGATAATATTAAGACTTAATTTCTTAATTGTTAAGTAAAGTTTTTCAAGGGGCGAAATTATTCTTGCTCCTAAATCTTTGTTTCTCGAGTCTAAAAAAATAGGAGTGTCTCTGTAAGTAATAGTATTTTCATTTGATTTTAATTCTTCTTGTAATTCTTTAAATTTTAAATTGTTGATCACTCCAATAACGAATTCAGAAGAAAAATCCTCAATTTCAACTTTTGATCTTAACTTATATTTTGATAAATCTTTTATTAGCTCACTAGTAGAGTTCTCGCTACAGTCTAATAAATATCCTTTATTATTCTGGATTATAAAAAATTCATTCAAATATTTACCTTGAGGGGTTAACAAGGCTGAGAAAATAGAGTTTTTATTAGAAACTTTATTTATGTCATTTGTAATTATATTTTGGAGAAAGTCTTTAGCATCCTCACCACTTACTAAGACTACCCCTCTTTTTTCTAAAATTACAACTTGATCTTTTTTCATAATTGTTACTTATACAATATATTATATATTTAAAATATGTCTGATAATTATAGTCTCATTATTAAAAATGGCTCCTGTTATATCGATGGTAAATTGATAAAATCTGACATTGGTTTATATGAAAATAAAATTCAAAAGATAGGGAATATAGAAGAAAATAATTCTAAAGTTTACGATGCATCTGGCAAAGTAGTTTTGCCCGGAATCATAGACACTCAAGTACATTTTAGAGAACCTGGTTCTACTGATGCGGAAGATTTAGAAAGCGGAAGTCGTGCCGCAGTACTTGGAGGTGTAACCTCTTTGTTTGAGATGCCTAATACTAATCCTCCAACTGCAAATTTAATAGAGTTTGAAAAAAAATTACAAGCTGCAAAAAATAGAATGCACTCTAATTATGCGTTTTATTTTGGAGCAACCCCTCAAAATACTGAACAACTTGCTCAACTTAAAAATGTTGAAGGCTGTTGTGGAGTTAAACTTTTTGCAGGATCATCAACAGGTAATCTGTTGGTAGACAAAGAAGCGGATATTGAAAAAGTGATCTCTAGTAGTGATAGGATAGTTTCAATTCACTCTGAGGATGAAGATATTATTAAATTAAGAAAAAAATTTATCAGACAAGGAGATGTTCACTCTCACCCTGAATGGAGAAATGTAGAATGTGCGATGTCCTCAACTCGTAGAGTTGTAAAAATTGCAGAAAGATATGATAAAAAAATTCATGTCTTACATGTTACTACTAAAGAAGAGGTCGATTTTTTAGCTATGCATAAAAAAAATGTTACTTTTGAAACAACTCCTCAACATTTAACTTTATATGCACCAGATTGCTACGATAAATTAGGCACTTACGCTCAAATGAACCCACCCTTGAGATCAAAAGATCATTACGATCGACTGTGGGTAGCTATAAAAAATAATGTTGTAGATGTTCTTGGGTCGGATCACGCTCCTCACTTAAAAGTTAATAAAGACAAAGAATACCCAAATACTCCTTCTGGGATGCCAGGTGTTCAAACTATTTTTCCAGTTATGATTGATCATGTGAACAATGGAAAACTTAAGTTAAATCAACTCATAAATCTAATGTGTGAAAACCCATGTAAAATTTTTGGAATTAAAAATAAAGGTTTTATAAAAGAGGGTTTTGATGCAGATTTAACAATAGTTGATATGAATAAAGAGGTTACTATTAAGAATGAAATGATCGCTAGTAAATGCGGATGGACTCCTTTTCACAATTATAGAGTAAAGGGTTTTCCTGTTGGAACAATCGTAAATGGTATTTTAGTCATGTCCGAAGGAAAAATATTAGTTGAGTCTAAAGGGCAACCTTTAAAGTTTTAGAATATTATTATCTTTCAAGTCTTGTTTAATCTCATCTAAAATAGCGGGGTCATCTATAGTTGCCGGCATCTTATAAGGTTCATTATCTGCAATTTTTCTAACTGTTCCCCTAAGTACTTTACCTGATCTTGTTTTAGGCAATCTCTTAACTACAATCGCAATTTTAAATGCTGCAACAGGACCAACTTTTTCTCTTACCATTTTAACGCATTCGCTGATAATTTCTTTTTTGTCCTTGGTTACTCCTGCCTTGAGTGCTAACAAACCAATAGGTATTTGACCTTTAAGTTTATCAGCTATTCCTATTACTGCGCACTCTGCAACATTTGGATGTTCTGCCAAAACTTCTTCAATAGCTCCAGTTGACAATCTATGGCCTGCAACATTAATAATATCGTCTGTTCTAGACATAATCCAAACATAACCATCCTCATCAATATGTCCTGCATCATAAGTTTGGTAATATCCTGGGTAAGTAGTCATATAATTTTCTTTATATCTTTTGTCTGCTCCCCACAACGTTGGAAACGTTCCTGGAGGAAGAGGGAGTTTTACAACAATATCTCCCATTTTACCTGGACCTACTTCTTTGCCTTCAGAATTTAAAACCTTAAGATCATAGCCTGGTACTGGTTTAAAAGCTGAGCCGTATTTTACAGGAAAATTTTCTATACCTGTACAACTTGATGTTATTGCCCAACTTGTTTCTGTTTGCCACCAATGATCAATAACAGGAGAATTTGAAAGTTTTTCGAACCATTTTATTGTATCAGGGTCAGCCCTTTCACCGGCGAGAAATAGTTTATCGAACTTACTCAAATCGTATTTTTTAAAAAATTCTCCATTAGGATCTTCTTTTTTTATAGCTCTTATTGCTGTTGGTGCGGTAAAAAGGGATTTTACTTTATGTTCTGAAATTACTCTCCAAAAAACTCCTGCATCAGGTGTTCCTACTGGTTTTCCTTCAAACAAAACTGTTGTACAACCATAAAATAATGGACCATACACTATATAAGAGTGTCCAACTATCCAACCAATATCACTAGCAGACCACCACACGTCCTCTGGTTTGATATTGTAAATGTTTTTCATCGTCCATTTTAATGCAACTATATGTCCTCCAATATCACGAACTATTCCTTTTGGAAGTCCCGTAGTTCCTGATGTATAAAGAATATAAGCGTAATCATTTGCATTCATTTTTTCACACTCTGCAGGTTTTACATCATTGTGAGCATCGTCCCAGGTAATATCAATTTCAGGATTTAGTTCTGCTTTATCTTTTTCTCTTTGAAAAATTATACATTTTTGAATTTTATGACTTGCTAACTCTAATGCCTTATTGACTAGAGGTTTGTAATGAACAGTTCTTCCAGGCTCATAACCACAAGAAGCAGTAACAAGTATTTTAGCTTTGGAGTCATCAATTCTGCTTGCAAGTTCATTTGCAGCGAAGCCCCCAAATACAACAGAGTGGACTGCACCAATTCTCCCACAGGCAAGCATAGCTACTACCGCCTCTGGTATCATGGGCATATAGATTATGACTCTATCTCCTTTGCCTACGCCCTGTTTTTTTAAAGCTCCGGCAAATAAGGCGACTTTTTCTTTCAGTTTACTATAAGTTATATTCTCTTTTGAACCGGTTATTGGACTATCATAAATAATTGCAAGCTTTTCACCTTTACCTTGGTCGATATGTAGATCTAAAGCATTATAACATGTGTTTGTAACTCCATCTTCAAACCACTTGTAAAATGGAGGATTTTGGGAATTCAAAATTTTTGTAGGTTCTTTATACCAAAATATATCATTAGAGATTTCTTTCCAAAAATCCTCCCGATTAGTGATAGATTTTTGATAAATCTCGTTATATTTTTGAGTCAATTTAACCCTCCTGATTTTCTTTAATTTTGATGATTATTTCATAAATATCCCCAAAAAAAAATAAAAAAACCAATAAATATGCGGTTTTTTAATGAAAAAAACACTTCACTGTAACTTTTTTTTTTACTATGGTTCCGCTCATATTATTCGGTGGTGAGCTTATTAATCACTCGTCCGAGTAGTTTATATATAAACTAAACGAAAACTAAACAAACGAGGGAGGTTTTCATGAGAAAATTAGGTCTTCTTGCTTTAGCAGCTGTTGCCTTTTTAGGTATAACTAGCTCAGCTAACGCAGCGACTGCCCTGTTACAAACAAATGATTTCGTAGGAATATCATTCTGGCTTGTATCTATGGGAATGATCGCAACAACTGTATTTTTCTTTCTAGAAAGAGGAACTGTTGCTGCATCATGGAGAACATCTTTAACAGTAGCTGGACTTGTAACTGGTGTTGCATTTGTTCACTACATGTATATGAGAGAAGTTTGGGTGTCGACTGGTGACTCACCAACGGTATATAGATATATCGACTGGTTAATCACAGTGCCACTTCAAATGATCGAATTCTATCTAATCTTGGCAGCTGTTAGAAAGGTGCCAACTTCTATATTCTGGAAGCTATTAATTGGTTCATTAGTAATGTTAATCGGTGGATACCTAGGTGAAGCAGGTTACATACAACCATTTGTAGGTTTCGTAATTGGAATGGCTGGATGGATTTACATCTTGTTTGAAATATTCTCAGGTGAAGCTGGAACAATGGCAGCTAAAGCTGGTAACAAAGCTATGGCGACTGCTTTCAGTGCAATGAGAATAATCGTAACTATCGGTTGGGCAATTTATCCATTAGGATATATTTTTGG
This sequence comes from uncultured Pelagibacteraceae bacterium, assembly GCA_902601545.1. Classification (GTDB taxonomy): domain Bacteria; phylum Pseudomonadota; class Alphaproteobacteria; order Pelagibacterales; family Pelagibacteraceae; genus Pelagilacustribacter. The sequence goes on from CACKNR010000002.1 coordinate 85,501, forward strand.
TTACCTAACAGGTGGTGTTGATGCAAATGCTTTAAACGTAATTTACAACTTAGCTGACTTTATTAACAAGATCGCTTTTGGTCTAGTTATCTGGGCAGCAGCAATGCAAAACACAAGATTATCATCTAGATAATAGATAAAAAACTTGAGAAAGGGCGAGTACATTTTGTGTACTTGCCCTTTTTCTTTAGATACTTATATTAAGAATAATGGAACTATCAAAACCGTATAAAGGAAAAGGCAAAAGAAAAATTAAGAAAATGCCATTTACCGTAAAAGGTTATATTTTGTATTATGCTTTTTTTTGGGTAGTAATAATTTCGATTTATTTTGCTTATTACTAAAATATATATGCCGAAAATTACTTATAAAGATAAAGAGGGTGCCTCAAGAACAATAGATGTGGATAATGGATTATCAGTGATGGAAGGCGCAATTCAGAAAAATATTCCAGGGATTGATGCAGATTGCGGAGGATCAATGGCATGTGCTACCTGCCATGTTTATGTCGAACAAAAATGGTTAGATAAACTTCCTAAAGCAGAAGACGCAGAGGTAGATATGATTGATATGGCCTATGAACCAAAAAAAAACAGTAGACTAAGTTGTCAGATAATTGTCTCAGACGAGCTTGATGGGTTAATAGTTACTACCCCTTCAAAACAATCTTAATGAAAAAAACTGATGCAATAATTATTGGAGCAGGACCTGTTGGTTTATTCGCTGTACATCAATTAGGTATTAAAGGACTTAAGTCAGTGGTTATAGATAATTTAGATAAAGCCGGAGGTCAATGTATAGAGCTTTACCCTGATAAACCTATTTATGACATTCCCGCAGTACCTGAGTGTACAGGGGAAGAATTGACAAAAAAATTACTAGAGCAAATTCAACCTTTTAAAACAGATTTATTTTTAAACGAGAGAGTTGAGGAGGTAAAACAGGAAAAAGAAAACTGGATTGTTAAAACTAATCAAAATAATAGATTTTCAGCTCCAAATATTATTATAGCTGGAGGCGTAGGTTCTTTTGAGCCAAGAAAACTTGGTATTAAAGACGCAGAAAAATTTGAAGATAAATATTTATTTTATGCTGTTAAAGATAAAGATAAATTTAAAAACAAGAATATTTCAATATTTGGTGGTGGTGACTCAGCTTTAGATTGGGCGTTAGAGCTATCTAAGTACTCAAAAATTAATCTTATTCATAGAAGAAAAGAATTTAGAGGAGCCCCACACACTTTATCAGAGATTAAAAAATTGGAGAATGATGGAAAAATATTCATTAAAACACCTTGTCAATTGGAGTCTATCGATGGAAAGAATAATATAGATTCTATTACTGTAAAATTTGATAATGGAAAGACTGAAAATATTAAAACAGATATTGTTTTGAGTTTTTTTGGCTTAATAATGAAATTAGGTCCTATAGCGGAGTGGGGCTTAAATATGAGTAAAAAAACTATTGAGGTAAATGCAAAAAACTTTGAGACGAACAAAAAAGGCATATTTGCTGTTGGAGATATTTGTAGCTATCCAGGAAAATTAAAACTTATTTTATCTGGTTTTCACGAAGTGGCGTTAGCTTCTGTTGAATGTTTTAAAAGAGCTCGCCCGAACGAAAAATATAGATTTGAATTTACGACTTCATCTAAAACTATTCAAGAAAGACTGGGAAAAAAATGATTGAATTGCTTACCGCTAATACTCCAAACGGTAAGAAAATTTCTATAATGCTCGAGGAAATAGAATTTAAGTATAAAGTAACTAAAATAAATATAAATAAAAATGAACAGTTTAGTCCAGATTTTAAAAAATTAAGTCCCTTTTGCAAAACGCCAGTTATTATCGATCACGATAATAATCAAAGTCTATTCGAGTCTGGAGCAATACTAATTTATCTAGGGGAAAAAAGTGGAAAGTTTTATAATAAAAATCGCAGAACTATTATTAACCAATGGCTAATGGGTCAAATGGGGTATGTTGGACCGATGTTGGGACAGCATCACCAATTTCATTATTATAACCCTGGGAAAAGTGAATTTGGAGAAAAAAGATATTTCAAAATTTCAGAAAGAATTTATAAAGAGCTTGATGAGCGGTTATCAAATTCTGAGTATCTTTCAGGTAAAGATTATACAATAGCGGATATTGCAACTTTTCCTTGGATTGCAAGACATGAATGGCACGACATTGGCTTAAATAATTTTGAAAATTTAACTAGATGGTATAAAAAAATAGCTAGTAGAAAAGCAGTTAAAAAAGGTTACGATCTTCTTAAAAAAGGTGAGCTAATTCCCAAAGTTTAGTCGTCAATAAATATTTTTTCATCTCTTTCATGACGCTCTTGAGCTTCAATTGAAAGCGTTGCCACCGGTCGAGCTATTAATCTTTTTAATCCGATTGGCTCACCCGTCTCTTCACAGTAACCATAAGTACCATCTTTTATTCTTTGAATAGCAGAATTTATCTTTGAAATTAATTTTCTACTTCTATTTAATGCTTTCATTTCTACAGATTTGTCCGTGTATGAGGAGGCTTGATCTACAATATCAGCAGAGGAAAAATTATCATCTGAAGAATTTAAAATATTACCTAAATTGTTTGATTTAATAATGTCCTTTTTCCAATTTATAAGTTCTTCAGTGAAAAATTTCTTATGTTTAGCACACATATATTTTTCTTTAGAATTAGGAACGTATTTTTTCTTTGATGTAGTTTTTCTAACCATTTTTTTGAGTTGAGGAAGTATATGTTTGATTTTATCAGTGTCAATAGCTTATAAATTGTACTATTTTCTTGAAATGATTAATAAACAAAATATATCAAAAATTTATTTTTTATTCTTATCGACTCATATTTTTATATGGACATTTGTACCAACCATTTTTAATATCAATTTACCACTAGATACAATCGAGGCTCTTGCTTGGGGTAGTAATATGGATTGGGGTTTTGAAAAACATCCACCATTTAGTGCTTTTGCAGTTGATTTTTTTTACAGAATATTTGGTAACCAGGATTGGGCATATTATTTGTTGAGTCAAATTTTTGTTGTTTCGGCTTTTATTTCAGTGTTTAAACTTGCAAAAGAATTTTTTAAAAATGTATACATCCCGTTTTTATCCATATTATTATTAGAAGGAATTTTTTTTTATAATTACACTTCACCAGAATTTAATGTAAATATTTCACAACTCCCTTTTTGGGGATTAAGCATATACTTTTCTTGGCGATGTATTAAAAATGATAAATTACTTGATCACGTATTGTTGGGCTTATTCATAGGGTTAGGATTTTTATCTAAATATCTGTTTCTATATTTAATATTTGGAATTTATTCTTTATTTTTTTACCTTTTACAAAAAAAGAAAATTAAATCATATAATTTTTTAATTTCTGGATTTATCTTTTTAATTATAATTTTTCCTCATTTATTGTGGTTAATCGACAATGATTATAAAACTTTAATGTACGGTCTAAACAGAACTGGAAATAGTGGAAATATAATTGATCACGTGATTTTTCCTTCCACTTTTATCTTAAAACAAATTGGAATTTTATTACCTTTTGTCTTAATGGCTTTAACATTATTAAAAAAGATTAAATTAAGAAAAATCATTATTGATGAAAAAATAGTTTTTTTAATATTCACTTTTGTATTGCCAATATTACTTGTTATTTTAACTTCTTTATTGATGGGCGCAAAAATAAGAACAATGTGGATGACACCTTTTTATTTATTGGCAGGATTTGCCTTTTTAAAAATCTACGAAAAGAATTTAAATTTGACAAATTTGAAGAAATTTATTTTTTCCTTTTTATTTTTATTTTTACTATCACCCACTATTTACGCTTTAGTCTCTGTAAGTAACGACTCTAAAAGAACTGACTACCAAGGAAAAGAAATAGCTAGACTTGTTCAAAATAAATGGGATGATAATTTTAGGAATGAAATAAAAATAGTTGTAGGTGATGAATGGTTTGCTGGAAATTTATCGTATCATTTAAAATCAAGACCAAAATGGACAATCGAATTAAAGAATGAACTAAAAAACTTAAAAGTTGATGAGGGCATTGTCTACACCGGAAACCCAAAAATTTTAAGAAATGTTTGTCCTGGAGTTTACGGCACTATAAAGCCTGTTGGTTACTGTATGATTGGCAGAAGATGAAAAAAGTAAAAATTTTAATTCCTATATATAACGACTGGGAGTCATTAAAAAAATTAATTTTAGATATTAATGAAAGTCTAAGCAATATAGAGGGTTTTTTGTTTGATTGTATTATAGTTAATGATGCTTCTACATTAAACAATCCTTTATTAATAAAACCAAAGAATATTAATTCATTAAAAATTTTAAACATGAAAGAAAATAAAGGTCATGCGAGATGTTTTGCATTTGGAATAAGATATATTACCGAAAACGAAGATTTTGATTATCTAATTTTAATGGACGGCGATGGAGAGGACAGACCTGTAGAAATAAAAAATTTGATTAAAAAAATACTAGAGGAACCTAATAAATCATTTGTTGCTAGAAGAGTAAAAAGATCTGAGGGAACAATTTTTAGATTTCTTTACTTTATGCATAAATTTATTACTTTATTTTTTACCGGTAAAAAGATTGATTTTGGTAATTATAGCTGCTTGTGTAAAAAAGATGTATTATCAATCTCCTCTCAGGCTAGCCTATGGAGCAGTTATTCTGGAACAGTAAAAAAATATATTTATGATTTCGGTTCCATCGACTCTGAGAGGGGAAAAAGATATTTTGGGCCTTCTAAAATGTCTTTATACAAATTAGTGATACATTCGTTCTCAATTATAGCAGTATTCAAATATCAAGTTTTACTTCGATCGATAGTAATGATTTTAATTCTCTCATTTTTTAAAGATTATTTTGGATTATCATTTATTTTTTTATCAATAATAATTTTACTTTTCACTTTAATAATAATCTTAACCTCAACCAGAGAAAAAAAAGAGGATTTAGTAAAAAGTAAAGAAAATTTAGCTTATATAAAAGATATCACACACTGAAAAGTTGTAATTTGAGTCTTTAATAGAATCAAAAAGGAATCAAAAGGTGAACATTTTTAAAAGAATCTGAGCTATTGTGGATACAATAAAACATAGGTACTGTTTTATCTTATATGAAAGGAAAATATGAAAAAATTAAATTGTCACTGTGGTTTAATCCAGGCTGAAATAAATATAAAAAAAATTGATAAAATTCTTAGATGTAATTGTTCAATTTGTAAAAGGAAAGGTTCTATTATGTCCATGGTCAAAAATGAAGATTTTCAAATAGTAAAAGGACATAACGACTTAAAACTATACCAATTCCACACTAAAATCGCTAAACATTATTTTTGCTCCAATTGTGGAATTTATACTCATCATAATCCAAGATCAAATCCTGCTATGACTGGTTTTAACTTAGGTTGTGTAGAAGAAATTAATACTTTTAATTTTGAAACAGTGCATGTTAACGACGGAAAAAATCATCCTTTAGATAAAAAATAAAAATGATACTCCGAAGTCAACATTACCTAAAAGTTAAAAAAAACTATCTAAAATTTTTAAAATCACAGGAGGTTTTATCTGAACCATTTAGAGACAAAATTGGTCAATTAAATGATTTCTATCTACCATTAAGTAATAAGATTTTTAAAAAATATACTTTAAATAACAAAACTAAAATTATTGGGTTAACCGGTGGACAAGGCTCCGGAAAATCTACTATATCTAATATTTTAAGAATAGTTCTTAAATACGGCTATAATTTAAACACAGTAATATTTTCAATTGACGATTTTTATAAAACATTTAAAGAGAGAAAAAAAATGTCTTTAAAAGTGTGTCCCCTTTTTCTTACCAGGGGAGTTCCAGGAACGCATGATACAAAGTTGTTAAATATTTGTTTAAGAAATCTAAAAAAATCAAAATTTACTAATCATTTAATCCCAAAATTTGATAAATCTATAGATGATAGATTGCCAAAAAAAAAATGGCAAAAAATTAGAAGAAAACCAGATATAGTAATTTTCGAGGGATGGTGTATTGGCGCATTCCCTCAAAAAAAAAAAGATTTATTAGTTCCCTTAAATAAATTAGAAAAAGAAAAAGATAAAAAAAAAATTTGGAGAAATAGAGTAAACAATGAACTATCAAATAATTATAGAAAAATATTTAATCTTATTGATGAATTTATTTTTCTAAGAGTCCCAAGTTTTGAACATGTATATAGGTGGAGATTGTTGCAAGAGAAAAAATTGAGAGCTACTTCAAAAGGAAAAAAAACAATGAATGACATTCAGGTTAAAGAATTTATTATGTACTATGAGAGATTAACAAAACATATGTTAAAAAACTTTGGGACCAAAGCAGATACAATTATACAAATTGACAAAAAACATAAATTAAAATCCATAAGATTTATTAAATGAAAATAAAAATTATCTTCATATTTTTTTCTTTCTTGTTCTCCTTTCTTCATGCTGAGGAGAATTTAAAATATTTTATTAATAAGGCAATCGATAATAATCTTAAATTAAGTGCAGAAAGAAAAAATTTAGAAGCTGCAAAGCAAGAAAAGAATATTTCAAGAAGCGAATTTTTACCCAACGTTACTATTTCTGGAGATCAAACCAGCACAACGTCTACCAACCGTATAAATCAAAGTGGGAGTACTTTATCAGACACTAATTTAGACTCTGAGAGTAAATCGATTTCTTTAGAACAAACTATTTTTTCAGGTTTTAAGGGGCTAAATACTTTTAAAAAATCAGAATTAGAAACTCAAAGAGCTTCTTTAAAATTTAAATCTGCAGAACAACAAACTATATTAGATACTGCAATAGCATATTTTGATTTGATTTTTAAAATAAAAAATGAAAAATTTAATATTTCAAATGTAAATTTGTTTGAAAGACAGGTAGAGTCAGATAGTGCGAGGTTACAAAAAGGAGAGATTACATTAACAGATCTTGCTCAATCCGAATCCTCATTAGCTGGAGCGAATGCAAATTTAATAAAAGCAAAAACTGAATTACTTTCCTCAAAAACTAATTTTGAGAGAGTAACAAGACAAAATATCCCAAAAATTGAAAATTTGGATGAAGATGTTAATTTAGTTCTTCCTAATACCCTTAAAGAATCGCTAGAACTATCAAATCTAAATAATTTGAGTCTTTTAATTGCAAAGTTAGACTTAGAAATTGCTAATAAAAATCTCAGTATTGAAAGAGCAAGATTATCACCTTCAGCTTCAATTAAAGTTTCAAAAACTGAAAATCAAGATTTTAGTTCTACAATAGATGAGCAGGATGATGAGACTGTTAAGGCCACAATCACTTGGCCAATTATAAAAGGTGGGGAGAATATTTCATCAATAAAGAAATCTTCACTCAACAAGCAGCGTGCTCAATATCTATTAGAAGATGCTAAAAATAAAGTTAATTCAGAAATATTTAAATCATGGTCCAAATTTCAATCATCAAAAAGCGTTCTAGAAGCGACAAAGGCTCAATTAAAAGCTGCTGAAATAGCCAACGAAGGGATTACCTTAGAATACGACTCTGGAAGTTCAAGAACTACACTTGAATTAATTCAATCTAGAAGCCTCCTTCTGGACGCTAGAATAGCCTCTGCCAAAGCAAAGAGGGACTTTTTAGTTTCACAATTTGAGCTTGCTAAACAAATAGGAATGCTAAGTCCAAACTCTATAAAATAGACCTTGTTTTACGGGTTTATTTTAAGTTCTTGAAAAAAAGAACAAAATGTGTACATTTAAGATATCGATTCGAACAAAAAAAGGATAAAAAATGACAAAAAATAATTTAAAAGTCGTAAAAACAGACAATAAAAAACAACAAGAATTAAAAGAAA
>CACKNR010000003.1 GCA_902601545.1 uncultured Pelagibacteraceae bacterium
TGACCCAGATCTTGTATCGGTTTTAGACGGTAATTTTACAAAATGGTTAAAGGAAAAAAGATTTGTATCAAAAAAAATAAATACAATTAAAAAAACTAATTATAAAGCTGAAGAAAATACATCTATGGTAATAAATAAAGCCCAAGTAAAAGAAAATATATCAAGTAAAAAATTTCAGTTAATAGACGCTAGAAGCAAAGAAAGATTTTCAGGTTTGGTACCTGAGCCCCGAAAAGGATTAAAGAGCGGTCACATTGAAGGATCTAAAAACATACCTTTTCAATTACTTTTAAATGAAGATCGAACCTTCAAAAAAAAAGAAGAGTTAATAAAGATTTTTGATCAGAATGAAATAGATAAAGATAAAGATATTGCTTTTACATGCGGATCTGGAGTTACTGCATGTATTTTAGGACTAGCTAATTCTATTATAAGTGGTAAAAAACCAACTATCTATGATGGCTCCTGGTCAGAGTACGGATTAGAATAAAAAATGAAAACACCATCAAAATTAAAAGTTTTTTTAATTATTTTTTTTATTGCTATTTTTGCAATTATTGCTGCAAGGCATTTTATTGGTTTACACTATAAAAAGAAATTCAGTGTGAGGCCTGCGCCAGGTGTAATCGTAGAGCAAGTTGAGAGATCATTGTTTTACAAAAGCATAGAAACTTTTGGGACAGCGATTGCACAAAATTCGAAAACTTATAGAATAAAAACTAGTGAAGTTGCTGGAAAATTAAATATTGATAATAGATTTGTAAAAAAAGGCGAAATAATCCTTAGGCTTAAAAGTGGAGAAGAAGTAATTGCAGATTTTGCGGGTAAATTGGGTAAAAGAGAAATTGCTCAAGGAGTTTTGGGTTCAGAGAGCTTAATAGTAACTTTAGACGATTTAAAAAAAATAGTTATAGATATAAAAATTCCAGAGAATTATGTAAGTATACTAAAACCAGGGTTAAAAGCAGAAATAACAAGTTCAGCATTTAAGAAAGCTTTTAAGGGAAAAGTTCAAACAATTAGCTCAAGAATAGATCCCTCTACGAGATCGATTTTATCCAGAGTTATAGTCGATAATTCTAATTTTGATATCATTCCAGGGCAATTAATGACAGTAAAAATTATATATGATGAAGTAAACCAAATTGGTGTTCCTGAAAGTGCTGTCACGATTCAAGGTAGTACAGCTTTTGTTTACACCGTAAGAGACGAAACTGCTGAAAAAAAAAATATTGAAATTGGTAAAAGAAATTTTGGAAAAGTTTCTGTTGTATCAGGAATAAACGAAGGCGATCTTGTTATTACAGAGGGTGTCTCAAAAGTAAGAAATAATGCTAAAATCAAAGTTATAAATCCAAGAAATTAAATGTTTTTAACAGACCTATCTATCAAAAGACCTGTCGTAGCCTCAGTAATGAGCTTAGTATTAGTGATATTTGGTCTTGTAACTTTTCAAGAAATTCCAACCGATGAACTACCTGATGTGCAGCCTCCTGTAGTAACTATTCAAACTGAGTATAGAGGTGCATCGGCAGAAATTGTTGATACTCAAATAACTCAAAAAATTGAGGACTTTGTTGGAGGAACACCTGGACTAGAAACGATAGATTCATTTAGTGAGGATGAAAGTTCAAGAATTACACTTACATTTGAGACAAGTTTAGACTTAGATGACGTTGCTAACGATGTAAGAAGCTCTGTATCTAGAGTGCTTGATAATTTACCAGAGGGTGCGGATCAGCCTGAAATTTTTAAACAAAGTGCAGGTATGAGAACTACTATGTGGTTATCATTCAACTCTGAAACGATGACTGATTTAGAATTGACTGATTACGCCGATAGATATTTAACTGATACTTTCTCTACTGTTGATGGCGTAGGCAGAGTTCGCCTTGGTGGTCAAAGAGAGCTCTCACTAAGAGTTTGGTTAGATCCAATTGCTTTAGCTGCAAGAGATCTTACGACTCAAGAAGTTGAGACAATTCTCAGACGAGAAAATACAGAGTTCCCAGCTGGACGAATTGAGTCAAAAGATATCGATCTAACTATAAAACTAGATAAAGCTTATAAAGAAGTTGAAAATTATAAAAATCTACCTCTAAAAAGAGCTAAGGACGGTTCGATCATAACCTTGTCAGATGTTTCAAGAATCGAATTAGGAGCTGAGTCAACAAGAACTCTTTTTAAAGGCAACGGAAAACAAGTTGTTGGTATAGGGATATATCAACAATCTGATGCAAATACCATCGCGGTAGCGAATGGGATCAAAAAAAAAATTAAAGAACTAAAACCAAGCTTGCCTCCAGGAACTACCTTAGAAGTTTCATTCGATAGAAGTAATTATATAAAATCTGCTATTAAAGAGGTTTATAAAACGCTGATTATTGCATTAATATTAGTTACTATTATTATTTATCTATTTCTCGGCAACCTTAGAGCTTTGGTAGTCCCTTTAATAGCTTTGCCTGTTTCATTAATCTCAACTTTTTTATCAATTTATATTTTTGATTTTTCAATAAACCTTTTTACTCTGATGGCCTTAGTACTAGCTATCGGTATTGTGGTTGATGATGCCATTGTGATGCTTGAAAATATTGTAAGGAGAATAGAGTTAGGGGATACACCTTTAGTTGCAGCTTACAAAGGTGCTAAGCAGGTATCATTTGCAATAATAGCTACAACTGTTGTGTTAGTAGCAGTATTTATTCCTCTAATTTTTATTAAAGGAATTACAGGAGTTCTTTTTACTCAAACAGCGCTTACTCTTGCATCGGCTGTAATTATCTCTAGCTTTGTTGCGTTATCATTAAGTCCAATGTTGGCAAGTAAATTTTTGCAAAAAGATATGCAAAAATCTAAAATTGTTTTAAAATTTGAAAAGTTTTTAAAAGATCTCACTTATCTTTATAAAGTTTCACTATTAAATTGGATAAAGAAAAGAAAAACAATAACTATTTTTTTATTAGGAACTCTAGCATTAACAATATTCTTTTTTAATTTTACTAAGAAAGAATTAATTGCTCCTGAAGATAGGGGAGCATTCTTTGTAATCGTAAAAGCTCCACAAGGGTCAGGTTTTAATTTTACCAAAGATAGAGCAGAAGAAATCGAGAAATTATTGCTTCCAAATGTAGGTAAAGGTGAATATAGAAAATTAATCATGCGAGTTCCTGGTTTTGGAAAATCTGCTAAACAAGTAAATAGTGGATTTATAATTGTTCTTTTAGAGCCTTGGGCTAAAAGAGATCGTCATGGTGTTGAGATAATGAGAGAGTCTTTTGGAAAAATTGCGAGAGTGCCGGGTGTTTTGGCTTTTCCAATAATGCCTCAGGGAATAAGGACTGGCGGAATAGAAAGTCCAGTTCAATTTGTTGTTTTGGGTAATACATATGAGCAATTGATTGAGTGGAAAGAGATAATTAAAAAAGAAGCAAGAAAAAATCCTGGTCTCACCTCTATTCAAGATGACTTTGATCTGAACAAACCTCAATTAAATGTAAAGATAGATCAAAAAAAAGCTGCTGATCTAGGAGTTTCTACAGAAGATATTGGAAAAACTATAGAAACAATTTTTGGTTCAAAAAGAGTTACAAACTTTACAAGAGATGGAAAAGAATATTCTATAATTTTGCAAGGCGATATCAAAGATAGACAAGAGCCAGATAGTATAAGTAAAGTTTTTGTGAGATCTAAAAACAATGGAAAGCTTGTATCTGTGTCAAACTTAGTTGCATACGATGAAGAGGGACAGTCACCATTCTTAGCAAGATACAATAGACAAAAAGCTGTTACTATATCGGCAAGACTTGTCGGAGACTATTCCCTTGATGAGGCTCTAAATTTTTTAGTAAGTGTTGTAGAACAAAATACACCTCAAGCAAAAATTGCTTATAAAGGTGAAAGTGAAGAGTATAAAAAAACTAATACTGAACTTTATGTAATATTTGCTTTAGCATTAATTACTGCATACCTGGCAATGAGTGCTCAATTTGAAAGCTGGAGGCATCCACTGACAATTATGTTAACTGTGCCTATGGCTATTCTTGGTGGATTAATTGGTTTACTAGTAGTTGGGTCTTCCTTGAATGTTTATAGTCAGATAGCGTTAATCATTTTGATAGGTCTCTCAGCTAAAAACGGTATCCTAATTGTAGAATTTGCAAATCAGTTAAGGAAGGAAGGAAAAAATTTAGAAGTTGCTGTATTTGAAGCTGCCGCTATTAGGCTAAGGCCTATTCTCATGACAAGTATCTCGACAATTATTGGGGTTTTACCACTAATTCTTGGAACTGGACCAGGTGCTGCAAGTCGATTAACTGTTGGTATAACAATATTTGGTGGAATGCTATTCTCAACATTTTTTACTCTCTACGTAATCCCTACTGTTTATACAATTGTTGGAAGAGGAACCAAGAGGATTGATTCTGTTGAAATTGAGCTACAGAAACAGCTTAAAAAATAATATATTTATTTTTATCTAGATTTTTTTTACAGAGTGTTAATTGTTTTCTATATTTGCTTGCCATATCCTTAACTGACTTTGCGTATATGATGGCCTTTTTATCTTTTGAATAATTTTTATAATCTCCCCAGCCTTTATAATAAGCTAAGTATTGTCGGTAAGGATCTTTTTTTGAAATTTTTAATATTTTATTTGTTTTATGAATATACCATCCTATAAAATCCACTGAGTCTTTAAATCTTGCTCTTGTGGCAAGTGGATTATTTGTTTCTCTTTTATATTGTTCCCAGGTTCCTTTAACTGCTTGGGAATATCCAAATGAAGATGAAGGTCTTTTAAATGGAATCACTTTAAATAATTTGGTCCTTGGAGGTTTTGCAAGCCAATTAAAGTCACTTTCTTTTTTGACAAAAGCTAATTGTAAATGAATAGGTGCTCCCCACTTTTCATAGGAAGCCTTTGAATGTTTGTACCATAAATATCTCTCTTCAAATATAGCACAACTATTTTGCGTATTTTTTGGTATTGAAGAACAAGCACTTAAAATTAAAAAAATTAAAATAAATTTTACTTTTTTAAAAGGAATCACTATGTAATTTATACTAGAAATTAATTAAGCTTTCTCCATTTTTCTGGCTCCATAAACTTCCCTTTCCATAGACCTAATTTATTTTCTTTTGCGAATTCTTCATCTGGTACATATGTTTTAGAATATCTTCTATATGCTATTGCAAAACCATTTCTTACCATCCACTGATTTAAGTTAGTTTTTCCTTTATAGCACGTAGCTATATATCTTTTGTATCTATCTTTAGATGAAGAAATGCATTTTATTTCAGTAGTATCAATTTTAGTTATTAGTTTTTCTTTTGAAACTCTCCCACAGCTATAATCTTTATAAAATGTAAAGCTAATAAAAAACGAAATTTTAAAGGACTCTTTTTTGCATTGTTGTCTCATTTCTGGGGCATCTATTCCTTCTAATCTAAATTTATAATTATCTATATGTACTGTATCTCCATCAACGACTTTTGGAATGCCAGATATTTCTTCCGCTATAGAATTAGAAAGCAAAACCAAAAGTATAATTATTATACGAATAAACATTTAATTTTGAAGTTTTTTAAAAAATTTAAACATTAAAAAAGCCAACATCACACCTAAACCGTTTGCGTACAAATCGTTAAGTTCAAATGCTCTATTAGGAATAAAATAATGAAATAGTTCTAAAATTATTGAAATTAAAAATAAAAAAGAAAAACTATTTATAAATTTTTTTTGATTGTTCCGAAATATAAAACCTAAAATACTTAAATAGAAAAAAAATATTAAATGATTAATAGAAGTTCCTATTGGATTTGAAATTAAATCAGGTTGTGTTCCCAGATTACCGTATAAAAAGTAACCAATTAAACTTCCTGGGAACAAATAAAGAATTAATAGAATTATAAATGAAAAATAGAATAAATATTTAAAAATAGAGAAGATAGTATTTTTCATTTAATTTTTTATATAGTACATAATAACTTAATTAACTTATATGAGTAAATTAATCTTAACAAGACATGGACAGAGTACTTGGAATGCTGAAAATAGATTTACGGGTTGGGTAGATGTTGATCTTTCAGAGAAAGGTAAAGAGGAAGCTAAAAAGTCAGGTGAGTTAATTAGAGAGCTGAATATTAAAATAGATATCAGTTATACTTCTTTTCTTAAAAGAGCAATTGAAACGCTCACAATTATTTTAAAAACTTTAAGTTTACCCATGAAGTTTAATACTGCTTGGGAATTAAACGAGAGACATTATGGTTCATTAACAGGTTTAAATAAGGACGAAACAAAAAAGAAAATTGGAGAAGAACAATTTAAAAAATACAGAAGATCTTGGGACGTGGCGCCTCCTCCCATGGCTAAAGATAGTAATTACCTTAAAAATTTCAGCCCTTTGAACGGTGGAATACCCAAAAATGAAATTCCTTTGACAGAATCCTTGAAGAACACTTACGAAAGAGTAATTCCTTTTTATGACATTGAAATAAACAAGAATTTAAAAAATGGAAAAAATATTCTGATATCAGCTCACGGGAATTCATTAAGAGCATTGTGTAAATATCTCTTTAAGATTTCAGACACAAAGATTAATGAACTAGAAATTCCAACAGGAAATCCACTTATTATCGAATTTGATAATCAATTAAAAATTCAAAAATATTATTATCTAGATGATAGTAGGGCAAAAGATATTAGTTTTAATCAATAGAACTTAAAGAAGATATTTTTTCAAACATTTCTATGGAGTTTAAATGATAAAATTTTTGATTACTTTCCAATCCACCAAGATTGTTTTCATTTATTAATTTTTTCCAAACTTCATTCATAGAAAAAATATTTTTATTGAAAAAGGCTAAATGATCATTTTTCATTATTTGCAGGCCGGTAAAAATAAATTGGTTTTTTTCATCTTTAGAAATTAAATTGTTCTTTAAATTAAAGTCACCTTTGAAAGAATTATCCAAAGATAATTCTTTTTTCACCAGTAACAAACAAGGTCTTTTATTTGTGAAATATTCTTTTTCTAAAGATTGAACTTCTTCAGAATATTTATTACTCCAAAGTGTATCTGGATTAATTACAAAAAAAGGATTATCGTTAAATTCTTTTGTTCCTTTTTTCACTCCACCACCAGTATCTAATAATAAATCTTTTTCACTTGATATTTTTATTTTAGCTCGAGATTTAAAATCTGAGATAAATTTTTCTATTTGATTAGCAAGATAATGAGTATTTACAGTTATCTCTTCCACACCATGATTGATTAAAAGATTAATTGCTCTTTCAAGAAGAGTGCTACCTCCTATTTCCAGTAATGGTTTTGGTTTTTTATTAGTAAGAGGTTGCATTCTCTTGCCTAAGCCAGCAGTCAATATCATCCCGTGTTTTATTTTCATAAATTATTTATTTTTTTTAGTTTTTTAATTTTTAGATGTTTTTTAATTAATAAGTTTAGGTTTTTGAAGATAGGATTTTTTAGGCGTCTTTCAATTAAACTCCAAGTATAAGGTAAATATTTTAAGTAATTAGATTTGCCATCTCTTTTAAAAAGTCTTACAAATATTCCTAGAATTTTTAAATTTCTTTGAACAGATAATATTTCAAAATCATTTTTTAAATTTTTGTATTCCTCTTTTTTAAGTTTAGATTTGTAATAATAAAAATTTAATAATTTTTCTTGTAAATTTGAGGGCAATTTTATTCTTACATCGTCAATTAATGAAACTACATCATATAATGGGTTTCCAATTATAGCATCCTGGCTATCAATCAAACCAAGTTTATTTTTATTTATCATTATATTTGATGCATGAAAATCTCTGTGTACAAAAGTACTGTTTTGAAAATAAAGTTTTTTATATATTTTTGTTAATTCATTTTTTAAAATTTCTTTAATTTTTTTTAGTTTTGAACTTTTGAAACAATACTTTAAATACCAATCAAAAAATAAATCAGATTCTTTATGAAGATTCTTAATTGAATATTTTTGAAAATTAATTTTGAATTTCCCTAAACGATAATTTCGTTGTAATTTTATATTTTGTAGTTTTATGATAATCTTAATGAGATCTTTGTAGTCATTAAATTTATTTTTTTTTTTAATAATTGTATTATAAAAAGACTTTTGTCCCAAATCAGTAATCTCAATAATATCGTGTTCATAGTGATTAGTGATTAGCTTTGGTGCATATATCTTATATTTTGCTAAAATTTTGTTTACAACAATATAGGTAATTAAATTTTTAAATTTTTCTTTTTTTGCTTGAATTATAATTGATGTATTCTTTCCTTTTTGTAATCTATAAAATTCTCTAAATGATGCGTCTCCTGATATTTTTTTAAGTTTATAATTCATTTAAAAATTTCCATCTATCTGAGCCTATAAATTTAATTTCTCTCTCTTTATCATTTTTAACATAATCTAAATGTATTTCTAACTTATCAGGTAAAGGAATATTAATCAGTTGAGGCCATTCGATAATCTTAATTGAGTCTTTCTTATCTAAAAAAATACCTAAATGCTTTAATTCTTTTTCATTTTTTATTCTGTAAAGATCAAAGTGCATAATCTTAATTGTTTTTAAATCATATTCATAAAGTAGGTTAAAAGTAGGGCTTAGTACTTCTGTAATCTTTTCTCCATTTTTTTCTTGCAGATGATTTATTAAATATCTTGTAAAAGTGGTTTTTCCTACACCGATTTCACCGATTAAAAAAATACAATCATTGTTATCGAGCTTGTCTGCAACTTTTTGAGATAAGGAATTGAGATGTTCTAAAGATTTTACAATCATTAGCTACTGTTTAGTAGCGGTAAGTATCTGGTTTAAATGGTCCTGATGGTTTAACGCTAATATAATCTGCTTGTTCTTTTGACATTTTAGTTAATTTTGCACCTACTTTTTCTAAATGAAGCATGGCAACTTTTTCGTCGAGATGTTTTGGAAGTACATAAACTTTCTTTTCATATTTGTCTGAGTTGTTCCATAGTTCAATTTGAGCAATAACTTGATTTGTAAATGAAGCGCTCATAACAAAACTAGGGTGCCCTGTAGCACATCCCAAGTTTACCAGTCTTCCTTCAGCTAAAAGAATGATCCTTTTTTTACTAGGTAATTCTATTTCGTGCACTTGCGGTTTTATTTCATCCCATTTGTAATTTTTTAATGCCTCAACTTGAATTTCATTATCAAAGTGACCTATGTTGCAAAGTATTGCTCTATCTTTCATATCTCTCATATGATCAGCTGTAACTATGTCTTTATTTCCTGTAGCAGTAACAATAATATCAGCATCTTTGATAGCTTCATCCATAACAACAACTTCGTAACCTTCCATAGCAGCTTGTAACGCGCATATCGGGTCTGTCTCGGTTACCATAACTCTTGCACCTGCTTGACGTAAAGAAGCAGCGCTTCCTTTGCCAACGTCACCAAATCCAGCTACAATAGCTACTTTACCTGACATCATTATATCAGTTGCTCTTTTAATTCCGTCTACTAAACTTTCTCTACAGCCATAAAGGTTGTCGAATTTAGATTTTGTCACTGAGTCGTTTACATTTATGGCAGGTATTAGTAGCTCTTTAGTAGACTCCATTTTTTTAAGTGCCAAAACACCTGTTGTAGTTTCTTCTGAAACACCCTTAACATCTTTTAATAAATTTTTATATTCTTTATGCATTAAAGCAGTAAGGTCACCACCGTCGTCTAAGATCATATTTGGTTTCCAGTCTTTTTTTCCTTCAATAGTTTGCTTAACGCACCACCAGTATTCCTCTTCTGTCTCACCTTTCCATGCAAAGACAGGGATGCCCGCTTTGGCTATTGCGGCAGCTGCATGATCTTGTGTTGAAAAAATATTACAAGAAGACCATCTAACCTCTGCTCCCAATTCCACTAAAGTTTCAATTAACACCGCTGTTTGTATAGTCATATGAAGACAACCTAAGATTTTTGCACCCTTTAAAGGTTTTTTACCTTTGTACTCCTTCCGGAGAGCCATAAGTCCTGGCATTTCTGTTTCTGCTAAAGAAATTTCTTTTCTTCCAAAATCTGCTTCGTTAATATCTTTTACTTTATAATCTTGAGCCATATTGAAGATGTTATTATCAACATAAATAAACCTTAGCAAGAAATAATGTTAGGAAACTTTAGGAAGCAAAACCTCTACCTGTGCTCCTTTAGCATTAAGCCTATTTGAGGCTGCTACTGTACCTTTATGCAATTGAACAATATTTTTTACAATATTCAAACCTAAGCCGGAGTGTTTCCCGAAACTCGCAGGTCTATTGCTATAAAAACGCTTAAATATTTTCTGAGGTGATGTTTCAGAAAAACCTGGTCCCTCGTCTTTTACTGAAATTAATAAATTGCTAGAAGTTTCTTCAAGACTAATCTCAATTTTTTGGTTATCTTTGCTAAACGAAATTGAATTATCTAATAAATTAGCGATTACTTGCTCTAATCTATTACTTATACCAAATATTAAATGACCATTTTTACTTTTAATATTGTTGATAACACTTATAACAATTTTTTTATTTTGATTAATAAGATCTTGGTTAAAGTCTTCTACTACACTATTAACAATTTCAACTAAATTAATTTTACTCATTTTTTCTCGGGATAAAGATGCTTCGTCTTTTAACATTTGTGTGTAATCCGTTATTAATCTTTCTATTCTTTCCACATCATGATTTATGATTTTAAGAAGTTTTTCTCCCTCATTTTTTTCAGTAGTTTTGTCTAAAAGTTCTGAAGCACTTTTTAATGATGCAAGAGGATTTCTTATTTCATGAGCTAAATCATTTGAAAATGTTTCTGCTTTATTAGTTCGTTGTTGTAATTCTTTAGTCATTTCATCAATTGACTGTGTTAGTTTACCAATTTCATCATTTCTGATGAAAACTTTGTTTATATCAATTGTTTGATTAGATTTTTTTTTAACTCCTTCACTAAATTTAACTAAAAGACCAATCGGCTTAAGAATATATTTATTTAAAAATAGAGAAAAGATTAAAATCACAATCACAACAGCAATCATAGTTCTTATTATAAATGCTTTTCTTTCTTTCACAGCAGTGGTGATGTCATTCGCTTGCTCTGAGACTACAATATAACCGATATCATCGTTTTGAAATTTAATTTTACTCAGCGTACTTACAAAAAAATTATTTTTTTTATTGTTAGTAACGGTCATTATTTCATCATTATATTTATTTGTAATAATATCTTTAATTTCGTCTATTTCTTCCTCTTCAAGTCTCTCTTCAATATTTGGCTTAATTGTTTCACCACCCAAAGCTTCCTCGAAAATTATATCTGATCCTGTAAAAACACTTTGATCTAAATCTAAAATGTTTGTGTCTCCAATTAGATTTCCTGATAAATCATAAAATTGGACACGGTCTAGACTTTGAAACAAAAATCTTGTAGAGAGCAAAAAATCTCTAATTCCCTCTTTAGTGTATTCTATATTTAGTCTTTCAAGGTTATCTTTGGTGTTTTTTATTACTATTTTATGATTATCTGATCTTTCTTTTACTAGGTTTGGCTGGATTGCTTCAAGGTATATAATTGTAAAAAGCCCTAAAACAGAAAAGACTGTAAGGTTAATAATTAAAAACTTCTTTAGAATAGAAGCTGATTTTTTTTGTTTCATTAGCTAACATTCCATCTATACCCGCTTCCATATCTAGTTTCAATTGCAGAAAACTTCTCATCTACCTTTTTAAATTTTTTTCTTATTCTCTTTACGTGGCTATCAATAGTTCTATCCTCGATTTCTGTATTTTCCTTGTATGCTATGTCCATTAAATGTGCTCTTTCTTTTATAACCCCTGGTCTTTTGGCTAATTCTTTAACAATTAGAAATTCTGTAGTGGTTAGCTTATCTGGCAAAGCTTTACCATTCCATTCACACTCCAATTGAGCAGGATCTAATTTTAATTTACCATGACTAATTATATTTTTTGTGTCATCGATAGTATTAGTTTTTTTCCTTAATTGAACTCTTATTCTCTCTATTAAAACTTTTGTAGAAAAACCTCCAGATTTTTTGACAAAATCATCAGCACCCAACTTCAAACCAAGTAATTCATCAACTTCATCATCTTTTGATGTTAGAAAGATGATTGGAATTGACATCTTTTTTTTAAGTTTTTTTAATAACTCTTCTCCGTCCATCCTTGGCATTTTGATATCTAGTATTGCTAAGTCAGGAGGATTTCTACTTAGTCCAATTAAAGCTGTCTCTCCATCAATATAAGTTTGAACTTTAAAACCCTCTCTTTCTAAAGCCATACTTATACTTGTGAGTATATTTCTATCGTCATCTACTAAAGCTATTGTTTGACTCATATTTTTATTCTCTTAATCATATTGTCAAAATTTAGGCGTTTAATGGGCTTCTCCCCAATTGTTTCCAGAGTTAATACTTACTTCTAAAGGTATTGAAAACATATGATGGTCTGAGCTTGAAACTGACGTCATAACTTCTTTAACAATTTTTTTTACTTCACTTTCATCTTTTCTTAAACACTCAAAGATAAGCTCATCATGTATTTGTAAAAGCATTTTTGCTTTCTTTTTTTCTTCAAGGATTCTATCAATTTTAATCATTGCTAGTCTTATGATATCTGCAGCTGATCCTTGTATTGGAGCATTAATTGCTGCTCTTTCTTGGAATGCGCGCACGCTAAAATTTTTATCGTTAATTCCTCTTAAATGAATTCTTCTTCCAAAAATATTTGTAACAAAGCCTTGCTTTCTGCAAGTTTTTATTGTCGTGTTCATATAATCTTTAATTTCAGGAAATTTTTTAAAATATGAATTAATGAAACTTAAAGCCTCTTCATTTGAAACTGATATTTGTTTTGCCAATCCATATTGTGTAATTCCATAAATAATTCCAAAATTAATTGCCTTAGCTTTTCTTCTAAAATCATCTGTCACTTTTGCAATAGGAACATCAAAAACTTGGCTCGCTGTTAAAGAATGTATATCTTGTTTATTTTTGAAAGCTTTCTTTAATTCTTTTACATCAGCCATATCAGCAAGAATTCTCATTTCTATTTGATTATAATCTGCCGAAATTAATAAATTATTTTTATCTGCTATAAAGGCTTTTCTTATCTCTTTACCGTCTGAAGTCTTTATAGGAATATTTTGTAAATTAGGATCACTCGAAGCTAACCTACCGGTATTAGTTGCAGCTAGTAAAAAAGAAGTATGCACTCTTTTTGTTTTTTTACTTATATGGTCTTGCAAAGCATCTGTATAAGTACTTTTTAATTTTGAAACTTGGCGCCATTCTAAAACTAAATTTGGAAATTTATGTCCAGTTGATGCTAAGTCCTCTAAAATTTTAGCACTCGTAGCTAAACTTCCCTTCTTAGTTTTTTTCAATTTTGCTATCTTTAAGTCATTATAAATAATTTCTCCTAATTGTTTTGGCGATCCGATATTAAATTTTTTACCCGATATTTTATAAATTTCTTTTTCAATAGTTATTAATCTTTCCTCAAATTTTTTTGAAAGTTTTTTAAGATAAGCATCATCAACTTTCACACCACTCGACTCTAGTTTTGAGAGAATTTTTATCATTGGTTTTTCAAATACCTCATAAATTTTTTCTAACTTTTCCTTAGATACTCTCTCAGATAAAACTTCATATAATCTTAACGTTATGTCTGCATCCTCAGCAGCATATTCAGTGGCTGATTTAAGATCTACTTCTGAAAAATTTAACTGCTTTTTTCCAGTTCCTACCAAATCTTTATAAGATATGGTTTTATGACCAAGATGTAATTCAGATAACGTATCCATATTATGTCTATTATTTCCCGCGTCTAGTGTGTACGAAAGTAACATCGTGTCTTCCAGCGAACTTAGTTCAATGCCGTGGTTTTTAAATATTATAAAATCATATTTTATATTTTGGCCAACTTTTTTTATGCTTGGGTCTTCTAAAAGTGGTTTAAGTTTCTTCAAAACAATATCCTTTTTTAATTCCGTTTTTTCTGTATGACCTACTGGGATATAGAAAGCTTCGTTAGCCTCATAACATAACGATATGCCAACAAGATCTGCTTCTTGGGGATTTAAGGATGAGGTTTCAGTATCAACTGCTATAACTGATTTTTCATTTAATTTTTTTATTAATTCATCCAGTTGTTTCTCTTTGGAAATAGTTTTGTAGGTCTTAGTATTTATCTTATTGTTTTTTTTTATAGGATTTTTCTCATTAAAATCTTTGCTTCTAGGTTCTCCATAAAAACTAATTGCCTGGCTCAACAATCTATTAAATTCCATATCTCTTAAAAAATCGTATAGCTTATCTTTATTAATATCTTTAATAATAAAGTCAGCAGCATCATTTCTAAGTGGAACATCATTTTTTAAAGTTACTAATTGCTTACTAATTATAGCTTTATCTTTGTTAGACAATAGGGTTTCCCGTCTTTTGTTCTGAGGTATTTCTGATGCCTTATTTAATAAATTTTCTAAGGTTTTATATTTATTTATAAGTTCTGCTGCTGTTTTAACTCCAATACCAGGAACTCCAGGGACATTATCTGAACTATCTCCAGCAAGTGATTGCACGTCGATTACTTGACTTGGTTTAACTCCAAATTTTTCAATTACATCTTTTTCACCTATAACTTTACTTTTCATAGGATCAAATAGTCTGACTTTATTTGATACTAACTGCATTAAATCTTTATCTGACGATATCACGGTAACCTTTGCACCAGCTTCAGTAATTTTTTTTGCATAAGTAGCTATGAGATCATCTGCTTCATAATTTAAAAGTTCAATAGACGGTAAGTTAAAAGCTTCAACAGATTTTCTGATGTACTCAAATTGAGGTGCTAAATCGTCAGGTGCTTCTTCTCTGTTCGCTTTATATTCACTGTAAATTTCGTTTCTAAAATTTTTTCTAGCTGAGTCGAATATAACAGCAAAATGGGTTGGTTTATTTTTTGAGTCATCGGATCTAGCATCCTCTAAAAGTTTAAAAAGCATCGAGCAAAAACCACTTACGGCTCCTGTAGGTAACCCATCGCTTTTTCTAGATAGAGGCGGCAAAGCGTAATAAGCTCTGAAAATGTATCCAGACCCATCAATGAGATAAAAATGATCTGTTTTTTTTATTGAACTCATATATACATATTACATTGAATTATTTACTTAGATTAAAAAATTATGTCAAATAATGCATTAACTGTTGAAAATCTTAACAAAATCTATTCGAACTCCAAAACAAAAAAGGAAATAAAAGCTATCACAGATTTAACTTTTGAAGTTAAAGAAGGTGAAGTATTTGGGCTACTTGGACCAAATGGTGCTGGCAAAACAACTTTTTTAAGTATTTTAGGCGGAACGGTATCTAAAACATCTGGGCTTGTTAATGTTTGGGGTTTCGATCTTGATAAAAACCCAAGACAAGTTAAAGCCTCTATTGGAATAGTTCCTCAAGAGGTAAATCTAGATGCTTTTTTTAGTCCAAAGCAATTATTAGAACTGCAAGCTGGACTTTATGGTATAGCTAAAACAGAAAGAATCACAGAACTAATACTTAAAATGGTTTCCTTGGAGGGTAAGGCTAACGCGTATTCAAGAAGTTTGTCCGGTGGTATGAAAAGGAGACTTTTAATTGCAAAAGCAATGGTTCATCAGCCTCCTATTTTAATTTTAGATGAGCCAACTGCAGGAGTAGATGTAGAGCTTAGAAATAACCTTTGGAATAATGTTAAAAAACTTAATAAGGAGGGTGTAACAATAATCTTAACTACGCACTATCTTTTAGAAGCTCAAGAAATGTGTGATCGTATAGCCATCATTGATAAAGGTAATTTGGTCGCTTTAGATACAACAGAAAAACTCTTAGATAGAATAAAAACTAAAAAAATTAATTTTAAAGTTCAACTTGTTGATTTAAATCTTCCCCTTTATATGGAAGGAATTAAGTTTAAGATCATTTCAAACAAACAAATCACTGCAACATATGAAAAAAATTCATTAAATTTTGGTGAAATAATTGATTATTTTAATCAAAACAACTTAAAAATTGAGGATATTTCTACGGACGACGGCGACTTAGAAGATGTTTTTGTTCAATTAACAAAGCACTAGATTTTAATGAAAAAAATGTTTATTTAGACTTATGGAACTAGTAAAAGGTTTAAAACAATCAAAAATATTAAAGTATGTTTTTTTTGCTTTAATTGGAAGCATTATACTAGCTATTTCCTCAAAAATTAAAATTCCTTTCTATCCTGTGCCAATGACTATGCAAACTTTAGTGATCTTATTAATTGGAGCATGTTTTGGATGGAGATTAGGTGTAGCTACTATTTCTTTATATTTGTTCGAAGGAATTATTGGCTTGCCAGTTTTTTCAGGCACTCCAGAAAAAGGTATAGGAATAGTTTACTTCACAGGTCCTACAATGGGTTACTTAATTGGATTTATAGTGGCTGGATTTTTAGCAGGAAAATTTATTTATGATAATAGTTATATTAAGACTTTTTTAAAATTAACTTTTGCCACAAGCTTTATTTATATGTTAGGAATGTTATGGCTAGGTACTTTAATAGGTTGGGATAAACCAATTTTCAAATTAGGAGCACAACCTTTCTTGTTAGCAGAGTTAATAAAAATTTTAATTGCAACCCTCGCAATAAATCAAATTAAAAAATTTAGAAAATTTATTTAAGTTATCTGGGAGATCTTTTAGATAGAATTCTTTGCAGTGTTCTTCTGTGCATCTTAAGTCTTCGAGCTGTTTCGGAAACATTTCTATTACATAACTCAAAAACTCGGTGGATATGTTCCCACTTAACTCTATCTGCAGACATTGGATTTTCGGGTGGCTTTGCCTTCGATTCAGGAGAAGCTAATAGTGCTGCCTCAACGTCGTCAGCATCGACTGGTTTAGCTATATAATCTATTGCACCTTCTTTAACTGCTGCTACAGCTGTGGGTAGATTCCCGTATCCGGTTAACATTACGATTCTGCTATCTCTCTTATTGTTTGAGAGTTCTCTTACCACATCTAAACCATTCCCATCTTCGAGCCTCAAATCAACCACTGCAAAGGCAGTAGGAGCTGTCTTAGCGATATTCAGGCCCTCTGATACAGATTTAGCCTCTTTGACCTGAAATCCTTTCTTTTCCATGGCTCTGGCTAATCTTCCTCTTAATGGATCGTCATCATCAAGGATTAATAGCGATTTATCAGCAAAGTCTGCTAATTTTAGCTGCTCGGGAACATTTTTTTGTGATCTCATAATGACTCATGTAGGTACTGTTAAAAAAATTTCAACACCCCAAAAATGTCCTTTTTTTCTTTACATAAAGTAAAAAAAACCTTAAATGCGAAATAAGTAAGGTTTTTTTTATTAAATTTTTTAAAAAACCTTTGTGTAATTTAACGCGAGGGACACATGAAATGGGAAAATTTAAAACAGTTAACGAATTAGTTAACTCATTACAACCTGATTACCCCGTATATTGTTTACGGCTTAACGAGATTAAAAAATCCGTAAGATTTTTTAAAGACAATTTTCCCGGAAAAATACTCTACGCCGTTAAAACGAATCCAAACGAAAAAATTATTAAACAGATTATTGCTAATGGTGTTAATGAATTCGATGTTGCTTCTCTAAATGAAATTAAGCTTTTAAATAAGATTAAGACGGATGCGAAGTTACATTTTATGCACACTATTAAAAGTAAAGAAAGTATATCGTCGGCTTACTTTGATTATGGTGTTAAAAGTTTTTCTCTTGATAGTAAAGATGAGTTGAGGAAAATTCTAGAGGCCACTAATCAAGCAAAAGATTTAGAATTATTTGTAAGAATTGCAATTTCGAATGAACACGCTGAAATAGATCTATCTAGAAAATTTGGTGCGCTTCCCTCTGAAGCATTAGGATTAGTAAGATTATGTAAAGAACATTCAAAAAAACTTGGTATAAGTTTTCACGTTGGCTCTCAATGTATGCATAAAATTTCTTACTCAAAAGGAATTCGTGAAATCGGAAATATAATTAAAAAAACGAAAATAGTTCCGAATACAATTAATGTTGGTGGAGGATTTCCTTCTATATATCCAGATCTTAATCCCGAGCCATTAATTAATTATATGGAAGAAATTAAAAAAGAGCTAAATAACTTGAAGTTAAATAAATTACCAGAAATTATATGTGAACCAGGAAGAGCTCTCGTAGCAGAAAGTGGATCTACAATTGTTAAAGTAATTTTAAGAAAAAAAAATAGCTTGTACATTAATGACGGAACATATGGATCTTTATTTGACGCTGGGGCACCAAACTTTGTTTTACCATCAAAGATGATTACAAGTGGAAGAATTCAGTCTAAAAAACTAACTGCTTTTAGTTTTTTTGGACCAACTTGTGATGGATTAGATTATATGAAAGGACCTTTTTTGTTACCAAATAATATTAAAGAAGGTGATTATATAGAGTTAGGTCAGTTAGGGGCTTACAGTCTTACTTTCAGAACAAATTTCAACGGTTTTTATTCAAATGATATTCACGAATTAAGTGACAAACCAATTATATCTATGTACGATAATGCTAATGATAAAGTTGGTTCTTTAGTAGCTTAATGAATAAAAAAAAAAGTCCGAATATCGGACACAATAAAAAATCTTTACTTAATTCCCCAGTTGAACACATCGATATCAAGTCTTTTGATGCTCGTAAGATTATTGATGGTATGAATAAGATGTCTTTCACTTCTAGAGATACAGCCAGAGCGGCAGCTATTTATAATGAAATGCTTGCAGATAAAGATTGTTCGATTTTTTTAACTTTAGCAGGCTCAACTTCAGCAGGTGGATGCATGGATTTATACACTGATTTAGTAAAACATAACATGGTTGATGCTATTGTGGCTACAGGGGCCTCGATTATTGATATGGATTTTTTTGAAGCTTTAGGTTTTAAGCATTATCAGGGATCCCAGTTTCAAGATGATACTGAACTAAGAAACAACTATATTGACAGGATATATGACACTTATATTGATGAAGAGGAGCTTCAAGCATGCGACAAAACTATATGTGATATTGCTAATTCTCTAAAACCTAAGACATATACCTCAAGGGAATTTATTAAAGAACTCGGAAAATATTTAAAAACAAATTCTAAGAAAAAAAACTCATTAATAGAAACTGCTTATGATAATAATGTTCCTATATTTTGTCCCGCTTTCACAGATAGTTCAGCAGGATTTGGACTTGTAATGCATCAGGAACAAAATCCTAAAAGTCACATCACTATAGACTCTATAAGAGAATTCAGAGAAATAACTGAGATTAAACTCAAATCAAAACAATCAGGATTATTAATGGTGGGGGGTGGGGTACCCAAAAATTTTATTCAGGATACAGTGGTTTGCGCAGAGTTATTAGGAAAAAAAGTTGATATGCATAAATATGCTATTCAAATAACTGTGGCAGATACGAGAGATGGAGCTTGTAGTAGTTCTACTTTAAAGGAAGCGAGTTCATGGGGTAAAGTGGACGTGACGAAGGAGCAAATGGTATTTGCTGAAGCTACAAGTGTATTACCGCTAATAGCAAGCGATGCCTTTCATCGTAAACATTGGCAAGCAAGACAAAAAAGAAATTTTCAGAATTTATTCAATTAAAAAATAATGAGTAAAACAAAGATAGCATTAGTACAGATGAAAATGTCATCTGACCCAAAAAAAAATATTCGAAATGCTGTCGACAAAATTAATTCTGCAGCAAAAAAAGGTGCAAAAGTAATTTGCTTACCAGAGTTATTCATGACAAAATATTTCTGTCAGGTTGAAAGTCATAAAAACTTTAATTTCGCTGAGAAAATACCAGGGCCTAGCAGTAACTTATTTTCTGAACTTGCTAGAGAACTGAAAATTATTTTAATAATTTCTTTATTTGAGAAGAAGACCTCTGGGCTTTATCACAATAGTAGTGTTGTAATTAATGAAAAAGGTAAACTTTTAGGAAAATATAGAAAAATGCATATCCCTGATGATCCACAGTTTTACGAGAAGTTTTATTTTGCACCTGGAGATTTAGGTTTCAAATCTTTTAAAACTTCAAAAGGCAATTTAGGAACTTTAATTTGTTGGGATCAATGGTTTCCTGAAGCAGCAAGATTAACAGCTCTTAAAGGAGCAGAAATTATTTTTTATCCAACCGCTATTGGATGGCATCCAAAAGAAAAAAGGAAATTTGGTAAGTCACAACTCGCGTCCTGGCTTTCAATTCAGAGGTCTCACGCAATAGCTAATGGCATATATGTTGCTGCGGTAAATAGAGTTGGAATTGAAAAACAAGGTAATAAAAAGATAGAGTTCTGGGGGAATAGTGTAATATTTGACCCAAGTGGTAACGTTGTTAAAAAGGCCAGTTTAAAAGAAAACATTTTAATTTGTGAAATTGATTTCAAAAAAGTAGAAACCTCAAGACAACATTGGCCTTTTTTTAGAGATAGAAGAATAGACTATTATAAAGGACTACTAAAAAATCCAAGAGATGCCTAAAGAAACGAAATCTCTTTTTAGGATGCCAGCTGAATGGGAAAGACAACAATCTACATTAATAGGATGGCCTTATAATAAAAATGATTGGCCAGGCAAATTTAAAAATATCCCCAAGATATTTGCTGAAATAATCTCTAAAATTACTAAGTCTCAGGAAGTAAATCTGTTAATTAAAAACTACAATTCTAAGAATACAATTAAAAGATTGCTTAAGAAAAATAATGCAAAAGTACAAAATGTAAAATTTATTATTTGTAAAACAGACAGAGTATGGATGAGAGATACAGGGCCAATATTTATTAAGGATAAAAAAAATCAAAATATTTTATTGAATTGGAAGTTTAATGGTTGGGCTAAATATAAAAATTATAGGTTAGATAATAAAGTCAATTTAAGAATAAAAAGTCATTATAAAGGAAATGTCATCACCCCAAAGTTTAATAAAAAACCTATAGTTCTCGAGGGGGGGGCGATCGATGTTAATGGAAAAGGTTTACTACTCACAACCAAAGAATGCTTATTAAGTAAAATTCAGCAAAGGAATTCTTTCCTAAAAATAAAAAATTATAATCGCATATTCAAAAAATTTTTAGGAGCAAAAAAAGTTATTTGGCTAAATAAAGGAATTGAGGGAGATGATACTCATGGTCACGTTGATGATATTGCAAGATTTGTAAAACATAATAAAGTTTTTCTTGCTTACGAAAATAATAAAAAAGATAAAAATTTCAAAAATCTTGATGAAAACTTTAAAATTTTGAAAAAAATCAGAATTAATTCTTCGCAAATTAGAATTAAAAAGATTCCTATGCCTAGACCCATTTATATAAATAAAATAAGAGTTCCAGCATCGTATTTAAACTTTTATGTGTTTAATAAATTTGTTTTGTTGCCTACTTTCAATGATCCAAAAGATAAAATAGTGATTAAAATTTTTAAAAAAGAATTTAATAATAGAAAAATTATTCCTATAGATTGTTCGGAATTAATTTGGGGTTTTGGAGCAATTCATTGTTTAACACAACAAGAGCCAAAATAAGTTTTCCCTTAAAGTAAAATATTTTTAGGAGACCAGCTAATTACTACTGAAGCACCACCTAAATTTTTATCTTCTTTAAACAAAAGTTTAGCGTTTCGTCTTTCTAATAAAGTTTTGCCTAAGAAAGTTCCAAGGCCCAGGCCTGAGTTTGAATTTAATTCTACTGATCTAGATTTTATGTAAGGTTCTCCCAGTTTTTCAATAATATCTTTAGGAAATCCTGGCCCATCGTCATTTACTATGATTTTAATCTCTTTATCGTTACTCGTCAAAAAAATATTAACTTTACTTTTTGAAAATTTAATCGCGTTGCCTATAAAATTTCTTAACCCATAGATCATTTCAGCTGATCTTTGGATATCGATTTTATTTTTATCATTTTCAGATACTAAAGTAATTTCTTTAGAAGAAGTCTCTTTGAAAGAATTTATGATTTCCTCAAGTAAATTTTCTAATTTCGTCGAGCTAAAAAATTTGTCCTCCTCTATCTGTTTTTTTGATATTCTTTTAAGAATTTCACTACATCTTTTGGATTGGCTAATTAATAGATCAATATCTTTAGAAAGCTCGTCATTATCTCCGATTTCTTTTTTCAATTCTTTAGCAACTACACTTATTGTAGCTAGAGGTGTTCCTAAAGAATGTGCTGCTGCTGCGGCTTGCCCACCTAAAGACTCTAGTTCATATTCTTTATAAATTACTTCCTGAAGTTTTTTAAATGCTTCTTCCGTTTTCTTTTTTTCACCAGAGAAACGAATCCCGAAATAACTTAAAAATATTAAACCAATCAATATGGAGATAATAATTCCGAATTTATAAAAATTTGGAAAGTGTAACAAATTCATATCTTCCCCCGGCAAAGGTAAATAAAAAAATGATATGGTTAATAAAAGTAATGATGTTATTAAGCCTAAAATAATTGTTGTGCCCATACTTAAAAATGTTGAGGAAACGATTGCCGGTATCACTAATAGAAAAGAAAAAGGATTAAAAATTCCTCCTGTCAAATAGAGAAGAGCGCTTAATTGTAACAAATCGATCAGAAGAAAGGGAGCAGCGTAAAAATCTTTTAGTTGAGTGATTTTAATTCCAAATTGAAGATACAAATTCGTAGCTAAACCCAATGAAATGATCAAGTAACTTTCTAATATCGGGAAAGGTAGATTTAAGTAATAAAAAACTATGCTGATAGCTAAAATTTGACCAATTATGGCTATATACCTTAGGATTGTAAGTGTATTTTTATCTAAGCTTAAGTTCTCTTTTGTTCTGAAAAGAGTAGAGAAATTCATCTTTAAATTAAATATCTAAATTAACAACATCTAAAGCATTATTAGTAATAAAATCTTTTCTAGGAGCAACTTCATCTCCCATTAAAACTTCGATCATTTTCTGATCATCTTTGGATTTTTCTTTAGTACCCTTTGAGTACTGAACTCTTAGCATAGTTCTATTATCAGGATTTAAAGTGGTTTCCCATAATTCTTCAGGATTCATTTCTCCAAGACCCTTAAATCTTTGAATGGATAGCTTTTCCCTTTGATCTTGTAGAAATTTTTTATATTCACTCGATCCTTTTTTTAATTTTCTGTTATCTTTATTAGAATTTAAAATATATTCCTCCAAAGCTTTTTCATCTTTTATATAAACACTTTTATTTGATTTGGTGACTTTAAAAAGAGGAGGCTGCGCTAAATATAAATGTCCATTTTCAATTAATTGATTAAAAGGATAATTATTAAAAAATGTAAGTAATAAAGTTCTTATGTGTGATCCATCAACGTCTGCATCGGTCATAATAATAATTTTGTCATACCTCAAATTTTCAATATTAAAATCTTTTGATCCAGTTCCAAGTGCATTTATTAAAGTGACTATTTCACTAGATGACATCATTTTTGAAAGTGCTTTTGTTGATTGATCTTCTCCATTTTTTTTTCCATTTACAAAAGTATTTAAGATTTTTCCACGTAATGGCAATACTGCTTGGTATTCTCTAATTCTTCCTTGTTTAGCTGAACCTCCTGCAGAGTCTCCTTCTACAATAAAAAGTTCTGTACCCTCTCGTTTTTGAATTTGACAATCTGCGAGTTTGCCTGGAAGTCCTGATAGCTCAAATGTACCTTTCCTTCTCACGCTATCTCTCGCTTTCCTTGCTACATCTCTTGCCATTGCGGCTTGCAAAATTTTCTCGATAACTGTTTTAGCTATTGAAGGATTTTGATCGAACCATGTAGATACTTTTTCACCAATAACACTCTCAACAATATTTCTTATCTCAGACGAAACTAGTTTATCTTTAGTTTGTGATGAAAACTTAGGATCAGGCATTTTTATAGATAGGACTGCAGTTAATCCCTCTTTGATATCCTCTCCAGATAAATTAATTTTGTTTTTTTTATTGTTTCTGTCACTTGAATACTTGTTAATTACTCTAGTAAGAGCACTTCTAAAACCCAACAAATGTGTTCCTCCATCTTTCTGGGGGATATTATTTGTGAAAGGTAGTACTTCTTCTGAATAACCTGCGTTCCATTCAAACGAGCATTCTACAATAACATTATTTTTTGTTGCATTTATATAGACTGGCTTTTTAAAAACTTCCTTTTCACTTTTATTGACTAAAATTGGCTTTTTGCCATTTATATGTTTAACAAACTCAACTATTCCTCCATCATATTTGTGTGTGTATTCTTTGACTTTCTTACTTGATGCGTCTCTAAGAATAATGCAAATACCTTTATTTAAAAAAGCAAGCTCTCTTATCCTTCTTTCAAGAATATTTTGGCTAAATTTAATGGATGAGAAAATTTCTTTTGAGGGTAAAAATTTAATGCTTGTTCCTTTTTTCCTAGTTTTACCGATTTGTTTCAAAGGTTTAATGGAATTACCATTTTTAAAATTTATTTCATATTCTTTTCCATCTCTAAAAATTTTTAATTCTAATTTTTCTGAGAGTGCGTTAACAACTGAAACACCGACTCCATGCAATCCACCAGAAACTTTATAAGAATCATGATCAAATTTCCCCCCTGCATGCAATTGGGTCATGATTACCTCTGCTGCTGACATTTTTTCTCCTTTGTGAATATCAACAGGGATACCTCTTCCATCATCCTCTACTGTGACTGTGTTGTCTGGGTTAATTGTGACTGAAATATTTTTACAATGTCCAGCTAAAGCTTCGTCTATTGAATTATCAATTACCTCAAATACCATATGGTGAAGACCCGTTCCATCATCTGTGTCTCCAATGTACATTCCTGGTCTTTTTCTAACGGCGTCTAGCCCTTTTAGGACTTTAATAGAATCAGCTCCGTAATTAGGATTAATTTTTAAGTTAGATTTTTTTGACATTGCAATTTTTTTAGGATCAAAAAATATATCATTTTTTTTGATTAAGATAAAATGAGTTTAAACCAAGTTCACCTAGAACTATTCAATACCAACAGTTTTAAAGCATAAATTAAAAAAAAATCTAAAATATGCAAATTTAGATTTTCATTGGCATTATTACATAAAAACTATTTTTGTCAGAAACATCCTCGATTAATACTGGAGAGACAGAGTCTTTAAGGTTAATTTTTAATTTTTTATCTTCTATTTCAGAAGCAATATCAATTAAATATTTTGAGTTAAAACTAATATTGAGATTTTCTGAATTAAAATCTGCCTTTATTTTTTCGTTTCCTTCACCAGAATTTGCGCTATTAACCGACAGTTGAAGATTGTCTTTATTTATCACAAGTTTAACACCTTCTTTCCTGTCTATTGAAACACTAGCTACCCTTTCGATTGAGTTTATAAAATCTTTTGATGATACAGTTAATATCTTATCGTTTTGCGTAGGCACAACTTTTCTGTAGTCAGGAAATTTTCCATCAATAACCTTAGAAATTAAAGTTATCTTTCCAAGTTTAAATTTAATTTTATTCTCACTAGTCTGCATTATAAGTTTAATAGAGGACTCGCTTAAAACTGAACATAGTTGAAAAACTGTTTTTCTTGGCAAAATAACAGAAAAAAAATCATTTATATTTTCTACTTCAAGGCTGCTAGATGATAATCTATGACTATCTGTAGCTACTCCGGTTAAAAAATTTCGCCCCTTTGCTTCAGTTAAATGTAAATAAATACCATTTAAATAATGTCTAGTATCATCATTTGATATTGAAATTCTTGTTTTATTTAATAGTTTTAAAAACTTCCTGCTTTCTAATGTAATTTCTTGACTGTCAAACTTATCAGAAAATGTTGGAAAATTATCAGTTGGTAGACATAATAAATTAAAATCTGAATTATGACTTTTTAGACTTAATTTGTTTTCTGACTTGAGATCAAATCTTAATTCAGAATTTGGTGAAATTTTTCTTAAGATATCATAAAGGATTGCGGCTGAAGTTGTGGTACTACCCTCTGTATTGATTTTTACCTCTGTTATTTCGTCGTAGAATATTAAATCTAAATCTGTTGCGACTATATTTAATTTACTATCTTTTAGTTGCAAAAGAACATTGGATAAGATTGGTAGTGTGTTTTTTTTTTCGATAACCCCTTGGACAAAATTTAAAGATCTAAGTAAAATATCTCTATTGACTGTAAACTGCATCAGCTATTGTTCTAGTAAAAGACTTTTTATTTGTGATATATTTTTTTTCATTTCGTCGTCTTGTTCTGATAAGCGTGTTATAGTCTTTACTGCATGAATAACTGTAGTGTGATCTCTATTAGCAAATCTTCTACCTATTTCGGGTAAGGACCTTGAAGTCATTTTCTTTGCAAGATACATTGCTATTTGTCTTGGTCTAGCTAGAGGTCTAGAACGTCTTTGAGACAGCATATCGGCCAGACCAATATTAAAATAATTTGAGACAATATTTTGTATTTTGTCGACAGTAATAACTCTGATTTGACTGAAAACATCTCTTAAAATATTTTTACAATCACCAATTGTTAAAGATTTGTTATGGACTCTGCCAAAAGCTATAACTCGATTAAGCACTCCAATTAACTCTCTAATATTGGTTTTACTTTCAGTTGCAATATAATTTATTACTTCCTCACTTAAATCTATATTTTCTTTAAATTCGTTTTGAATTTCTTGTATCTTTTTTTTTATAATCCCTATTTTAAGATCAATATCAGGAACTTCAATATCTACCACCAATCCGCCCGCTAGCCTTGATTTAATTCTTTCTTGAATTCTATCCAGTTTCATTGGTGATCTATCCGATGAGATGATAATTTGGGAACCTTTATCCATCAAGCTGTTAAAAGTATGAAAAAATTCCTCTTGTAGACTTTCTTTACCGCTTATAAATTGTATATCATCAATAATAAATACCGAGGATTTTCTAAAAAAATCTTTAAAGTTGACCATATCATTTTTTTTAATTGATTTGATAAAATGATACATAAAACGCTCTGCAGAAATGAACATCACGTTATTCTCAGTTTGAAGCTCTAGACCGATTGCGTTTAAAAGGTGAGTTTTTCCAAGCCCTACGCCACCGCATAGATATAAGGGGTTATATCTAGAGAGGTGCTCACAAACCTTCTTAGAGTAAGAAAGTGCTATTTCATTACTTCTTCCCTGTATAAAGTTTTGAAAATTAAGATTTGGATTTAATCTGTTATAATTAAGAATAGAGTCCTTTATTTCAGTGACCTTATTTAGCTCATTAATGCTTATTAATTCAGGGCTTTGTTTACTTTCTTCAATAATTTTAAATTCTATTCTATTCAGACTTAATTTGAAGCCTTTTACTTGCTCCAAGATTTTATCTAAGTATCTTGAAACAATCCAATCTCTAAAAAATCTGGTAGGAACGCCTAAAATTAGGTAATCGTTGAATTCCTTAATCAAAGATAATTTTTGTAACCAACTATTATATATCTCGTTTCCAAAAGTTTTTTTAAATGATTCTTGAACTTCATCCCAGTTTAATGTTTTTTCTTCTTCAGAAGTATAAATATTCTGTTTTTTGATATTATTTTTTTCCATTTGAATTTACTAAAGAGTTTCCATTAACTCTCTTTTAAAATTATTTGCAAGAAATTTTTCGAAAAAATAAAAAAAAAAACGTATTGGGTTGTAGCTTTATCGTACAGATAGAAAACTTTTTAAAAAATTTTTACAACTTTTAAAAGAAACTACATTTTGATTTCTTTTTTAAAAAAAACTAAATGTAGAAAAATTAAATTAATTTTATCAACTTAAGATTGTTGGAAACTATTTTATTAATTTTGAAACACGAGATATTTTTCTCGCTGCAGTTTTCTTATTTATTACGCCAGATTTAGCAACCTGCATTAGAATTGACTGAAATTTTGAAAAAAACTTTTTTGCCTCAGCATTTTTTTTTGATTTAAGTAAAATTTCCATTTGTTTAACTGCATTCTTGTATTTACTTTTACGTATTCTATTTGTTTGAGTTTGCTTTTTAACTCTTCTCACTCTTCTAATAGCTGATTTTGTGTTTGGCATTTTTTAGGATTGTATATATGGCCGAATAATTATGGTCAACTTTATTATTTTTGACATTTCTTGCAAAAAAATGTTGCACGATTAGATACAACTATCCTGATTATTCTGAAGTTGCAATCTACGTTAGAACATTTCAGATTTTCTCTGCCGTAAACCTTAAAATGTTGTTGAAAGACCCCTTTTTTACCATTTTCACTAGAAAAATCTTTAATAGTTGATCCACCAAATTTTATTGCATTTTTTAAAATTTTTTTTGAAAATTTAATAATTTTTTCTATTTCAAAATTCTTGAGTTGATTTACCATACGCGTTGGTTGAATTCCAGAGCGAAACAGAATTTCGTTTACATATATATTCCCTAAACCAGAAACACATTTTTGATCCATAAGAATATTCTTAATTGACCTCTTTCGTCCAATAAAATATTTTTTCAGATAAAAGCAATTCCAATTTTTTTCCAAAGGCTCGGGTCCTAAGTGTGCAAGATGTTTTGATTTTGTGATTAAACTATAATTGTATATCTTGATAAAACCAAATTTTCTAATATCATTATAAATTAATTTTTTCTTATTATTCAAAAAAAATATAACTCTGTCATGCTTTCGATCTTTTTTATAATTTAAAAAATAGTAGAAACTGGTTTTAAATTTTTTATTTTTATCATTGATAAAAAAAAATTTACCTGTCATTCCAAGATGTACTAACATTTGATAAGTTTTACCTATTTCAAAGATTAAAAATTTCGATCTTCTTTTAATTTTTGTAATTTTTTTTCCTTTTAATTTTAGGAAACCATTTTGATTTACTTTATACCTAAGATTACCATCGTTAATTTTTACTTTTTTGATAATTAAATTTAGTATATTCCTCTCCAAGGACCTTTTAACAACTTCAACTTCAGGTAATTCTGGCATATAATTATAATATGAAAAGTACTATTCAAGATAAAAGTAAATTAGTCAATTCTGTATTCTCAGATGTTCATAAGAAATATGATTTAATGAATGATATTATGTCCTTTGGAATACATAGAGCCTGGAAAGAAAAATTTATCGATTGGATGAATCCTCAACCCGAAACAAAACTAATTGACGTTGCTTCAGGAACTGGAGATATAGCAAAACTTTTTTCGAATAAAACTAAAAATTCAGGACAAATTACTTGCATAGAGCCTAATGACCAGATGTTAAATCAAGGAAAAAAAAAATTAAAAAAATACGATAATATCAAGTGGATAAATGCTCCGGCTGAAAAAATTCCAACCAAAGATAATACTTTCGACTATTACTCTATAAGCTACGGAATACGAAATGTTTCAGATATTAATACCGTTTTAAAAGAAGCTTTTAGAGTATTAAAACCGGGGGGCCGTTTTATGTGCCTAGAATTCTCGAAAATTGATAATGAGTTTTTAGATTATCTTTACAAAAAGTATTCAAATGCTATTCCATTAATTGGTAAATTCATAGTTGGCTCAGATAAACCTTATAAATATTTGATTGAGAGTATTGAAAAGTTTTATAATCAAGAACAATTAGCTGAATTAATTTCAGATAACGGTTTTTCCAATGTAAAATATAGAAATGTTTCAAATGGAATATCAGCAATTCACTCAGGTTGGAAAATTTAGATGTTAAAAAGAGTTTTTAAATTATTCCAAATAGCTAGAAAATTTTCTACTTCTGGAGCAGTAGCCACAATAAATGAGGTGCATCAATTACCTACAATAATAAATTTATTTTTTAATTTTATTTCGATTGGTGCGAGTTCAAATATACAGGAGCATCAAAAATCTTCTGGTGAGAAGCTTTGTGCTGCCCTTCAGGGAATGGGAACAACCTTTATAAAATTAGGTCAGTTTCTAGCTACAAGGCCGGATATTATTGGCGAAGAACTAGCAAAATCTCTTGAAAAATTACAGGACAAAGTTCCTGCTTTTGACCTGTATGATGCAAAAAAAATAATTAAAAAAGAAATCGGAGAAAACTATTTTAAAGATATTCACGAATTAAGTGAACCTATAGCGGCAGCATCTATAGCTCAAGTACATCTAGCTAAAATAAAGTATGAAGAACAAGAAAAACAAGTTGCTATCAAAATATTAAGACCTGATATAGAAAAATTATTTAATGAAGAATTAGATGCTTTAATGTTATTTGCTTATGTAGTTGAAAATACTGTTACAAAAGCAAAAAGATTAAAATTAGTTGAGGTTGTCCATTTGTTGAGAGAAATAACTAATATAGAAATGGATTTAAGATTTGAAGCTGCTGCAGCTAATGAGCTTTACGAAAATACCAAAAATGACCAAGGATTAATCGTACCAAAGATTTATTGGAATTATACAACAAAAAAAATATTAACCTTAGATAAAGTCGAAGGTGTTTCCATACGTGAAATACAAAAAATTAATGATTTAGGAATAGATCGACAGAAACTAGCAGAAAACCTAATACAATTATTTTTAACACAAGCAGTAAGAGATGGCTTTTTTCATGGTGATATGCATCAAGGAAATTTATTTGTAGATTCGAAAGGAAATATAATCCCAGTAGATTTTGGTATTATGGGACGTTTAGATAAAAATAATAGAAAATTTTTAGCTGAAATATTATACGGTTTTATTAAGAGAGATTATGTTAAAGTTGCTGAAGTTCATTTTCAAGCTGGTCTTGTGCCTAAGGATACCTCTAAAGAAGAATTTGCTCAGGCCTTAAGATCTGTAGGAGAGCCAATATTTGGACAGTCTATCAAAGACATATCAGGTGGAAATCTATTGGCTCAACTATTTGAGATCACAGAAAAGTTTAATATGCCTACTCAACCCCCGCTTCTTTTATTACAAAAAACAATGGTAGTGGTTGAAGGGGTTGCAAGACGACTTTATCCAGAAACAAATATTTGGGAGGTATCTAGACCTGTTCTAGAAGATTGGCTCAAAAATGTTAAAAGTCCGAAATCTACGATAGATAAAGCAATCAATACTTCATCTGAAATTTTAAAAAGAATACCGGATCTTCCAGAATTAATGGATAGAGCTGATTATGCTCTTAAGTTGATGGCTGATGGGAATTTAAATTTAGCTGTTGGAACAAATAAAAATTTAGAGTTAGAACAAATGAGGATTAAAAACTTTAGAAATAACATAGTTATTAGTTTCTTTGGTGTTGTAATTGTCTTTCTATTAGTATTTTAATTACATATGACTGTAAAAAATAAGAAAATTCTAATAATCATTGGTGGAGGTATTGCGGCTTATAAGTCTTTGGATTTGATAAGATTGTTAAAAAAAAATAACAATGAAGTTAAAACTATTCTAACAAAAAGTGGTAAAGAATTTGTCACTCCTCTTTCTGTTTCTACACTAACTAAAAGTAAAACTTTTGAGAATATTTTTGACAAGGACTCTGAAGTGGAAATAGACCATATTTCATTGTCTAGATGGGCCGACCTAATAATCGTATTACCAACAACCGCAAACTTTATGACGAAGTTAAGTCTTGGAAAAGCGGAAGATTTAGCGACAACAGTAATTTTAGCATCCAATAAAGATATTTTATTAGTTCCTGCTATGAATGTAAGAATGTGGATACACAAAGCAACACAACATAATGTAAAAATTTTAAAGGATTATGGTTATCTTTTTATAGGACCAGAAAAAGGTGAGATGGCTTGTGGAGAGTATGGCGAGGGCAAAATGTCTAGTCCAAGACAAATTTATTCCTTTATTGAAAAATACTTTAATAAAAAAAATATTATCAAAAGAAAAAATCTAAAAGCCTTAGTGACAGCTGGACCAACAAGGGAGTACTTAGATCCAATTAGGTATATTTCAAACGAGTCAAGTGGTAAGCAGGGATTTGAAATAGCAGAAGCATTAAGTAGGTTAGGTATAAAGACAACTTTGATTACTGGGCCCTCAAATCTTTCTTTTAGAAAGGGTATTGAAACAAAAAAAATAATCACTGCAAATGAGATGTTTGAAGCGGTTAAAAAATGTTTGCCAGTTGATATTGCAATATGTGCAGCTGCGGTCGCAGACTTTAAGCCTATAAAAAAAAGTAAGACTAAAATAAAAAAAGACAATATAAAATTCAAATCAATTGAATTAGAGAAAAATAGGGATATTGTTGAATTTCTAGGTAAGAACAATAAACATAGGCCAAGCTTAGTAATCGGTTTTGCAGCCGAAACCGAAAATTTAAATAAAAATGCATTTTCTAAATTAAGACAAAAAAATTGCGATCTTATAGTTGTTAATGATGTTTCCAGAAAAGATAGCGGACTTAATTCAGATTATAATAGAGTCTCGATAATTGATAATTCAGGGAAAATAAAAGTTATTAAAAGAAATAAAAAAAGTTTTATAGCCAATGTAATAGCAGAAATAATTTTGGATAAACTCTTAGTTAATGACAGAAGTTTTAATTAAAAGACTATCAAAAAACATCGAGCTACCTAGATACGAGACAGCTGGTTCATCGGGAATGGATCTTTCAGCTAATATTGAAAAGCAGATAAAAATAGAGCCAGGAAAAACATCAATAATTCCAACTGGTATATCAGTGTCTATACCTAAAAATTTTGAAATACAAATTAGATCAAGATCGGGATTGGCTGCTAAAAGTCAAATTTCAGTTCTCAATTCACCCGGAACAATAGATGCCGATTATAGAGGTGAATTAAAAGTGATATTAATAAACTTGAGTAATGATACTTTTGTTGTTGAGAGAGGTTCACGTATCGCTCAAATGGTATTATGCCCTATCGTTAAAGCTAAGTTTAAGGAAGTAGATAGCCTAGACGACACAGACAGAGGTGCCGGTGGCTTTGGATCTACTGGGCTGAGATAGTATATGCAAATAGGATTGAAAGATTTTAAAAGATTTGAAAAACAAATAATTCTTAAAAACGTTGGTGTAGTTGGACAAAAAAAAATACTTAACGCCAAAGTATTAATAATCGGTATTGGAGGTTTGGGTTGTCCACTTTTAACCTATTTAGCAGCATCTGGAGTTGGAATGATAGGAATTGCAGATCCAGATAAAGTTGAAATAAGTAATTTAAATAGACAAATGTTATTTACCACAAATGATATAGGAAAATACAAAGTCGATCAGGCAAAATCAAGTATTAATAGAATAAATAACAAAATCAGAATTAAAATATATAAAAAAAAAGTGACTTCAAAAAATATTAAATCGATAATTAAAGATTTTGATATAATTTGTGATGGCACAGACAACTTTGAGACAAGATACTTGGTAAATGATGAATGTAAAAAAATGAAAAAAATACTTATATCTGCAGCAATCAGTAAATTTGACGGTCATCTATACAAGTTTAATTTTAAAAAGAAA
Organism: uncultured Pelagibacteraceae bacterium; assembly: GCA_902601545.1. Taxonomy (GTDB): domain Bacteria; phylum Pseudomonadota; class Alphaproteobacteria; order Pelagibacterales; family Pelagibacteraceae; genus Pelagilacustribacter. Next base: position 33,467 of record CACKNR010000003.1, read on the forward strand.
ACATCCTGTTATAGATGTTTTATGCCAGTTAAGCCGGTTTTAAAAAAAAACTGCGAGTCAGAGGGAATTTTTTCGCCAGTGGCTGGAATTTTGGGATCATTACAAGCTAATGAAGTTTTAAAAACAATTATAGGGTTGAAAAATGATTTGAATGACCAAATGATAATTTTTGATTCGATTAGAATAAATTTAAGAAAAATAAAATTATCTTTTAATCCTCAATGTAAAAACAAATGTTAAAGATTATTTATATTGTTTTCTTTTTTTATTTTTCATTTCAGAATCTTTTTGCAAATGAATACTTTTTAACCTTGAGAAATGACAAAGTAAATCTTAGGCAGGGACCATCTTTCGAGTATCCTGTTAAATTATTTTATAAAAAAAAGTTTTTACCCGTTTTAATCCAAGATAAGTTTGAAAATTTTAGAAAAATTAGAGATCATGAAAATAACACAGGTTGGATTCATATTTCGCAACTATCAAAAAAAAAAGCGGCTATCACAATTGATGATGACCAATTAATTTTTAATAAACCTTCTATTTATTCTAAGCCTCTAGCAATTCTAAAAAAAGGTAGATTATGCAAGATTTATAAATGTAAAGATAAATGGTGTAAGGTAAGTGTCGAGAAATATAAAGGTTGGGTTAAAAAAGATATTTTGTGGGGTCTAATATAAAACTATTTCTTGTACTTAGCTGTCCAGATTTTATCTAGCACGAAATACCAAACCGCGTTGGCAATCGGTTCAACTATTGCATCAGTTAAAGCAATCATAAATGAAACATTGGATATAAGCATTAAAACTGTTATGGCAATTAAAAAATGTCCAATTGTATAGATTAAGGTTCGTAAAAGAGATCCTTTGTTGCTTTGATAAATATCTTTTACAGTAAGATAGATTCCTTTATTGAACTCTGCCATTTTTAAACGGATTTTCTAAAACACATGCTACAAGATGTATCCTGTCTTGTTCACCGCCATTAAAGAAATTGTGATATTTAGTGTTGTTTGTAATGGTTGCTGATCCGTCAGCTGGCATATGCTTGCAAACATCCTCGATCACCATCCTACAACCTTTGTTTGTTATGATTGGAATATGAAGTCTTGGCTCTGGATCTCTATGCCAACTTAGCGTAGATCTAGGTTCTTTTAACAATATTCTTACTCTTCCGAGCTTAAAATGTTTCTTTAAAGTATTATAAACTTCCTCAAAATATGTGTTTTTAAACTCAGGAACTATTTCTGTATATTTTGTCTCATCTATTGCCTTATCCCTCTCAACTTCTTTACCTTTTTCATCAGGTATAGTCCAGTACGTGCCTCTTACATTATGACCCTCTGTAGAATTTTTATCACCTGGAATTTGATTTATAGAAATCGCTCCAAAGTTTTTAATGCCAAGAGTGTTGAATTTCTTTTTTTTTAATACAATATTTAAATCAGTTTTTAATTTATCAATATCAAATTTCAAGTTTGGAACTTTAAAAAAATCATCTTTTATATTTTGATTCAATTTTTCTAAGTTTTGTGTTTTAACAATTTCCATATTAATTAAGCTTCTTAAGGTTAACCCTATCTGCGTTCATAATTTTTGTCCAAACTTTAATAAAGTCTTTAATAAATTTTTCTTTATTATCGTCCTGTGCGTAAACTTCTGCATAGGATCTAAGAATAGAATTGGATCCTAGGACTAAATCAGCTCTAGATGCTGTAAATTTAACTTTGTTAGTTTTACGGTCAATAACATCGTATGAGTTTTTTCCAGTTGGTTTCCAAGTATATTTCATGTCAACTAAATTTACAAAAAAGTCATTTGTAAGTGCTCCAACTTTATCAGTCATAACACCTTTTTCTTTGGCAGTTGAATGATTAGTTCCTAGCACTCTCATCCCCCCTACTAAACAAGTCATTTCCTGTGCAGTTAACCCCATAAGAGAAGCTCTCTCTAATAGAAGTTCCTCAGGCATTACTGAATAATCGGTTTTAAAATAGTTTCTAAAACCATCATGATGAGGTTCTAACCATTTGAAACTTTTAATTTCAGTTTGATCTTGTGAAGCATCACCCCTTCCAGGATTAAATGGCACTTTTGCTTTAGAACCCGCTTTTTTAATAGCTTTTTCAAGGCCTACATTTCCTGCCAATACTATTGTATCGGCAATTGTTGCTCCGGTTTTCTTAGCAATTCCTTCAAGCACTTTTAAAACTTTAGAGAGTTTTTTTGGCTCATTCGATTCCCATTGGTTCATTGGTTCTAAACGAATTCTTGCTCCATTAGCTCCACCTCTTTTGTCTGTTCTTCTATAAGTTCTTGCACTATCCCAAGCAGTAGTAATTAAATCACTAGAATTCAATTTTGAAGAAGAAATCATTTTCTTTACTTTCTCCACGTTATATTTCTTTTTAGGTTTTGGAACATTACCTTGCCAATATAAATCCTCTTTAGGAGCCCAAGGTCCAATATAGTTTTCTTTATTTCCCATCGTTCTATGAGTTAACTTAAACCATGCTCGTGCGAAAGAGTCTTCAAAGAATTTCGGATCTTTATAAAATCTTTCTGAAATTTTTCTATATTCTGGATCCATTGCCATTGCCATGTCGGCATCAGTAAACATTAATCTCGCTTTTTTATTAGGATCTCCTAGGTCTCTTGGTTTTTTTTTCTCTTCAAGATTAATTGGTTCCCACTGCCATGCGCCTGCAGGACTTTTTTTGCTTTCCCACTGATAGTTAAGTAAAAGGTCTAAATATTGGTGATCCCACTTATCAGGGTTTGTTGTCCAAGCCCCTTCAAGGCCTGATGTAATTTGATTAGCTCCAGTACCATTTTCCTGATTCCAACCAAAACCTTGTTCATGAATATCGGCTCCAGCAGGTTCTGGTCCTAAATTGTCAGGATTACCATTACCGTGTGCTCTTCCAATAGAATGGCCACCAACTGTAAGTGCTACAGTTTCAACATCATTCATTCCCATTCGTCCAAAAGTTTCTCGGACATCCATCGCAGTTCTTACTGGATCTGGTTTCCCCTCAACACCTTGAGGATTCACGTAAACTAATTGAAAATGAGAAGCTGCAAGAGGCGCTTCTAATGACGATCTATCTTGCGGATCTCCGTATCTGTTAACTGCTAATGGAACTGTTTCTTTACCCCAGTAAACATCTTTTTCAGGCTCCCAAATATCTTCTCTACCAAATGAAAAACCGAAAGTTTTAAATCCAGCATGCTCATAAGCCATAGTGCCGGCTAGAACCATTAAATCTGACCAACTTAACCTGTTACCGTATTTTTTTTTAATCGGCCATAATAGACGCCTAGCTTTATCTAAATTTGTGTTGTCAGGCCAAGAGTCTTGGGGTGAGAATCTATGAGATCCAACGTTAGGTCTTCCGTCAAATTCTCTATAAGTGCCTACCTGGTGCCAAGTTAGTCTCACCATTAATCCACTGTAAGTTCCAAGATCTGCTGGCCACCACTCTTGGCTGTCTGTCATTAGCTTTAATAAATCTTTTTTTAAAGCTTTAAAATTTAATTTTTTAACTTCCTTTTTATAATCATATCCCGGAAGAGGATTTGTTTTTGTATCGTGTTGATGTAAAATATCTAAATTTATACTATTAGGCCAAAGTCTGGCAGTATTTGACTCTCCAGCTTTAGTAACGCCACCGTGCATGACTGGACATTTACCGTTATTATTTTTTTTATAATCTACACTCATAACCCTAGTTTATAATTATTCTAAAGTGAAAAACAAGCGACAAACTGTCAATTTTTCAAATTTATAAATACCTCAACATTCTTAATTTTTTTACCATTTGGTGCTTTTGGAATTTTTTGAATGATTACATCATTTGCATCTATGTCTATTAATTCTGAAGTATCGCTATCATAAAAATGGTGGTGGTTTGAAACATTAGTATCAAAATAAGTTTTGTTTCCTCTTACTTCAACTTCACTTAAATGTCCGGCTGTTTTAAATGCGTGGACGGTATTATAAATTGTAGCTAGCGCAATTTTAGAAGCCGATTTTTTAGTCAAAAGTTTGTTTAAACTTTCAACTGTAAAATGGAAAGTTTTTTCTCTTTCAAATAAAAATTTAGCTATTTCAACTCTTTGTTTAGTCGGTCTTAACCCGGAAGATCTTAATTTTTTTAAAATGTCTATTTTTTTCATGTTTTAGTTCGCTTTTTGATCTACTTTATAATCATTCTAAAAACAAAATATATATGAAACTTTTGCTAAATCAAGTAAAACAATTCTGAGTCATGCAAAAAAATAGTTACAATTACGATGAGCTAATTTCGTGCGGAGAGGGAAAATTATTTGGTGAGGGAAATGCTAAGCTGCCATTACCTCCAATGTTGATGTTTGATAGAATTACAGAAATAAAAAAAGATACAGGTGAATTTAAAAAAGGTTTTATTAAAGCGGAGCTTGATATCAAAGACAACCTATGGTTTTTTGATTGTCATTTTAAAAAAGACCCAGTTATGCCAGGTTGTCTTGGCCTAGATGCTATGTGGCAGTTAGTTGGATTTTATTTAGGCTGGATAGGAGAGCCAGGAAAGGGTAGAGCTTTAGGAGTAAATTCTGTAAAATTCACAGGTGAAGTATTAAAAAATATTAAAATGGCGACTTATGAAATAAACATGAAAAGAATTTTAAAAAAAGAAGGCACTGCTGTTGGATTAGCTAATGGTATTTTAAGCGCAGACGGTAAAATAATTTACACTGCAGAAAATTTAAAGGTGGGATTATTCAAATCATGAAAAGAGTTGTGGTTACTGGAATAGGGGTCGTTTCTTGTTTAGGAAATAATCAAGACGAAGTATATAAGTCATTACTAAATGCAAAATCAGGTATTACTTTTTCTGAAGAATACAAGGAATATAATTTAAAAAGTCATGTTCACGGAAAACCAAATATTAAACTAGAAGATCATGTAGATAGAAAATTTATAAGGTTCATGGGACCGGGGTCTGCTTATAATTATGTTTCAATGAATGAAGCTGTAAAAGACTCTGGGCTTGAAGAAAAAGAGGTAAGCAATATAACGACTGGAATGATTATGGGATCAGGAGGTCCTTCAATAGAAAATGTTATATTAGCAGCAGACAAGACCAGAGAAAAAAGTCCAAAAAGAATGGGACCTTTTGTAGTTCCGCGAACTATGTCGAGTACAGCTTCAGCAACTCTTGCGGTGCCTTTTAAAATAAAAGGAGTTAACTATACTATTAGTTCAGCGTGTGCAACTAGCGGACATTGTATAGGTAATGCAATGGAATTAATTCAACTAGGAAAACAAAAAATTATTTTTGCAGGTGGCAGTGATGAAGTTCATTTTGCGATGACTGCGATGTTCGATGCGATGACTGCTTTATCCTCAAAATACAACGACACTCCTGAAAAAGCTTCTAGACCATATGACAAAACTCGAGATGGTTTCGTTATCTCAGGTGGTGGTGGAGTTTTAGTTTTAGAGGAATATGAACATGCTAAGTCAAGAGGTGCAAAAATTTATGCAGAGTTAACTGGCTACGGTGCAACATCAGATGGTTATGATATGGTTGCTCCATCAGGCGAAGGTGCAGTTAGATGCATGAAAATGGCTTTAAGTACCGCAAAAAATAAAATTGATTATATAAATACTCACGGCACATCAACTCCTGTTGGAGACATAACTGAATTAAAAGCCGTTGGAGAAGTATTCAGTGAATACAAACCAAAAATTAGCTCCACCAAATCTCTTGCGGGTCACTCTCTGGGAGCTACTTCGGTTCATGAGGCTGTTTATAGTTTAATTATGATGAAAAATAATTTTATAGCTGCCTCTGCAAATATAAATGATATGGATGAAGAAGCAAAAAAATATCCAATTGTTACAAAAGTTGAAAAAGAAGTAAATTTGAATTCTATAATGTCAAATAGTTTTGGTTTTGGAGGAACTAATGCTACTCTGGTATTCGAAAAGGTAAAATAATGAGCTTAATGAAAGGAAAAAGAGGTCTAATAATGGGTGTCGCTAATGAACGTTCTATAGCTTGGGGCATATCTCAAAAGCTTGCAGATGCCGGTGCTGAATTAGCTTTTACTTACTTAGGTGAAGCTTTGAAAAAAAGAGTAATACCTTTAGCCGAAAAGTTGAATTCAAAAGTAACTTTTAGCTGCGATGTCGAAAAAAAAGACGAAGTTACAAAACTTTTTGAAGATGTAAAGTCAAAATGGGGAGAAATTGACTTTGTAGTTCATGCTGTTGCATTTTCAGATAAATCGGAGTTAACTGGTGAATATTTAAACACAACAAGAGAAAATTTTCTTAAAAGTATGCTAATCTCATGTTTTTCTTTTACGGAAGTTTCTAAAGAGGCATCTAAAATAATGAGAGATGGTGGAAGTTTACTTACTCTTACTTATGAGTCCTCTAAGGCTATACCTAATTACAATGTAATGGGGATTTGTAAATCTGCTTTGGAGGCAAGCGTGAAATATTTAGCGAGAGACCTTGGTAAAAAAAAAATAAGAGTTAATGCAATTAGTGCAGGTCCAATCAAAACTTTAGCAGCTTCTGCAATAGGAGATGCAAAATTTTTGTACAAATGGAATGAAGACCACTCTTTTTTAAAAAGAAATGTAGATATTCACGATGTCGGTAATTCTGCTCTTTATTTGTTAAGTAATTTGGCAGCAGGTGTAACTGGAGAAATTCATTATGTAGATGCTGGTTATAACAAAATGGGAATGCCTGATCCTAAAAATATGACTTAAGCAGAAGCCTGTTTCATCGAAAGTTTTACTTTTCCTCTATCAAATCCGACGACTTTTACAGATACCTCATCACCCTCTTTTACTACATCTCCTACTTTTGCAACTCGTTTGTCAGCCAACTCAGAAATATGTACAAGTCCATCTTGTTTTCCTAAGAAATTTACAAATGCTCCAAACTCCATGATTTTAACAACTTTGCCTTTGTAAATTTTTCCCATTTCAGGTTTGGCGATTAGGCTTTTTATAAATTCAATAGCTTTATTTCTAGAGGCCTCATCTGGTGCAGCAACTGTAACTTCCCCGGTATCCTTAACGTCAACTTTTGCTCCTGATGTTTCAACAATTTCTCTAATTGTTGCTCCACCTTTACCAATCACAGTAGCTATATCTTTTTTATCTACATTAATTGTTTCCATTTTTGGAGTATGCTTTGAAAATTCTTTTCTTGAAGTTTTAATGGCTTTATTCATCTCAACAAGAATATGTTCTCTACCGCTTTTTGCCTGATCTAGAGCTTTTTCCATAATCTCGAATGTAATACCTGTGATTTTTATATCCATTTGTAATGAAGTAATACCGTCTTTTGTTCCAGCTACCTTAAAATCCATATCTCCTAGATGATCCTCATCACCTAGAATGTCTGAAAGTACTGAGAAATCATCTCCCTCTTTTATTAATCCCATAGCAATCCCGGCTACTGGCTCTTTTATTGGAACACCTGCATCCATTAGTGATAATGAAGTCCCGCAAACAGTGGCCATTGAGGATGATCCGTTTGACTCTGTTATCTCTGAAACTACTCTCAATGTGTAGGGAAAATTCTCTTTTTTTGGTAAAGAGGAATTAATCGCTCTCCAAGCAAGTTTACCATGTCCTATTTCTCTCCTACCAGTTCCTATTCTTCCGCATTCTCCGACTGAAAAAGGAGGGAAATTATAGTGTAACATAAAATTTGATCTTTGCATGCCATCTAAACTTTCTAATCTTTGTTCGTCATCTGTCATTCCGAGAGTGGTTACTACAAGAGCTTGGGTTTCTCCTCTGGTAAAAAGGGCTGATCCGTGTGTTCTGGGTAAAACTCCAACTTCACATTTAATCTGTCTTACATCAGCTAAACCCCTTCCATCTATTCTTTTCTTCTCTTTTAAAATAGCTGTTCTCACTATGTCTTTTTCTAAGGATTTTAATTGAGACATTGCTTGATTTTCTGAAACAGTTTCGTCTTCAATAAACATTTCTTTACATTGAGTTTCTATTTCAGAAATAGCATTAGACCTTTTTTTCTTATCAATTTCTTTAAAGGCGCTTCTTAGACCTTTTTCGAATTTTTCTACAATTTTCTTTTTAACATCAGAATGATCAATTTCTTCAACTTCCCATTTTGGCTTTCCGGCTTTTTTAGCTAACTTTTCAATTGCTTCAATTATTGGCACAAATTTTTCATGGCCAAATTTTACCGCATCAAGCATAATTTTTTCAGATAAGCCTGATGTTTCTGATTCAACCATCAATACTGCATCTTTAGTACCAGCAACTACTAAATCTAAATCGGATTCTTTAAGTTGTTCTATAGAAGGATTTAATAAATACTTTCCATTCTTGTATCCTACTCGGCTAGCTGCTATAGGTCCCATGAAAGGCAAACCAGATATCGCCAAAGCAGCTGAAGAGGCAATGATTGATAAAATATCTGGTTGATTTTCACTATCATAAGACAACACCGTAGGAAGTACTTGAACCTCATTCATAAAGCCAGATGGAAACAATGGTCTTATAGGCCTATCAATTAATCTTGAGATTAATGTTTCCGACTCAGTTGGTCTCGCTTCTCTTTTAAAATACCCACCTGGTATTTTACCTGCAGCATAGTATTTTTCTTGATAATTAACTGATAACGGAAAATAATCTTGACCTTCTGCAACTTTTTTCGCTCCAACTGCAGTTGCGATTACAACCGTTTCACCCAGAGAAGCAATTATTGCGCCGTCTGCCTGACGTGCAATTTTTCCAGTTTCCAGAGTTAACTTTTTACCATTAACTTCTAATTCTTCCTTTTGTATTTTAAACATTATTTCCTTATATTTAGTTGTTTTATAACTTTTTGATAGGACTCAGAGTTTTTCTTTTTTAGATAAGCAAGAAGCTTTTTCCTTTTATTAACTGACTTAGTCAAACCTAAAGTTGAATGTTTGTCTTTTTTAAATTTTTTAAAATGTTCTGATAATTTGATAATTTTATCTGTTAGTAGCCCTATTTGTATTTCAGTAGATCCAACATCTTTAGCGTGGATTGCGAGTGACTTAATTGTATCTTTTTTTTTCTTTATCATTATCTTTATTTTTCTTTATTATTCTCTCAATCTTTTCAGCATATTCAAATGAGTTATCTTCTACAAATGTGAGTTTAGGAAGAAACTTAATATCTAGCCTTTTAGACAGGGCTTTTCTAACAAGATGAGAGTATTCCGTCAAGATTTTTACTGTTTCTGTGATTTCAGCACCTCCTAAAGGAATAACGTAAACTCTAGCTGTTTTGAGGTCTGGTGTCATTCTTACTTCAGTCACAGTAATTAACTTAGAATTTATAGATGGAATTTTTGCCTCATTTCTTATAAAAAGTTCTCCTAAGTTCTGTTTAACTAATTCACCAACTCGAAGCTGCCTTTGAGTAAAAGCTTTTTGATTTATTTGATTGGACATTTAAATCGATCTCCTTATTTCCTCAGATAAATATGATTCTATTACGTCTTTTTCTTTAAAATCAATAAAATCTTTTATACTAATCCCACACTCATTTCCTGCACCAACCTCTTTAACTTGGTTTTTTTCTCTGAATATTGTTAATATTTCACCGTTATATACCACTACCCCATCTCTAATAATTCTAGCTTTAGATTTACTTTTAATCTCCCCACTAAGGACCTTTGAACCTGCTATTTTTCCTGCGCTCGAAACTTTAAATATTTTTTGTATTTCCGCGCTACCTAAAATCGTTTCTTTTATATCTGGTTCTAATAAGCCGGACAAAGATTTTTCGACATAGTCAATCGCTTCGTAGATAATGTTAAAATATTTTACATCGATCTTTTGCTCCTCAGCTAGCTTTTTCGCCTCCCTGTTAGGTTTAACATTGAAACCAATTAGAATAGCGCTTGAAGCTTTTGCAAGTGATACGTCTGTCTCATTTATCATCCCAATATCGGATAAAATTATTTTTGCTTCTACCTCATTATGTTTAATTTTGTCTATTGCCATTTTTAAAGCTTCGCTTGACCCTTGTACATCAGATTTAATAATTATATTTAATACTTCTTTATTTCCACCATTTTCAAACAAAGTTGTTTTATCTTTAACCAAAAAATTATTTTTAGATGTATTATTTTTTTTAAACTCTGACATTTTTTTAGCTTCGTCTTCATTTTCAGTAACTAAAAATTCTGCCCCTGCATAAGCTGAGCTATTCATTCCTAATATTTCAACTGGCATGGAAGGTTTGGCCTCATCGATGGTTTTACCCTCAAAATTAATCATTGCTCTAATTTTCCCCCAGGTATCACCACATATGAAATAATCTCCTTTTGAAAGACTCCCATTGCTTATTAAAATTGTAGAAACTGGCCCTTTCCCTTTATCTATTTTTGACTCTATAACTACTCCTCTAGCACGATCGGAAAAAGAGGCTTTTAAATCTAAAATTTCAGCTTGCAATAATATACTTTCTTTTAATTTGTCTAGGTTAATTTTTTTTGTTGCTGAAACTTCTACAAATAATGTATCGCCACTTAAATCCTCTGCAACTAACTCGTATTGCATCATCTCATTTTTAATTTTACTGATATTTTTTTCTGGAAGATCACATTTATTTATAGCTACAATTATTGGAACCTTTGCTGCTTTAGCGTGTTTTATCGCCTCTACAGTTTGTGGTTTAATACCATCATCAGCTGCAACTACTAATACGACAATGTCTGTTATTTTAGAACCTCTTGCTCTCATTTCTGTAAACGCCGCGTGACCTGGAGTATCAATAAAAGTAATTAATTTATTTTCAGAAGTTTTTATTTGGTAGGCACCAATATGTTGCGTAATTCCTCCATGTTCTCCTGAAACAACATTACTCTCTCTTAACGCATCTAAAAGTGAAGTTTTACCATGGTCGACATGTCCCATAATTGTAACTATGGGTGGTCTTACTTTTACCTCTCCAATAAATTTTTCTCTAACTTTTTCTCCCGCTAGAGAAAGTTTTTCTTCTATAATAGGTTTATGGCCAAATTCCTTTACAATGTACTCTGCTGTGTCTTTATCTATATTATGATTAATTGTTGCGACTACTTTCATATTAAATAAGAATTTTATTATTTCACTCGATTTTTCTGCCATTCTATTAGATAGCTCTTGAATGGTGATTTGTTGAGGAATTTTTACCTCTTTAATAACTTTTTTAAATTCTTTTTTTTCTTCAACTTCTGGCTTATTTTTTTTCTCCTTAAGTCTAGCCCTTTTCACTGAAGCTAGGCTTCTTTGCTTTATTTCAATTTCTTCAACATTAAGAGCCCTTGATACTGTTAATTTAAAATCTCTTTTATCTACTGGTGTTTTTAATTTTAATTTACTTTTTCCAGCTGGTTTATTATCTTTTTTAATAAAGTCTTTAGTTGCCTGCTGTTCTATAAATTTCCTTGCAAATGTTTTTTTCTTTATATTATTTTTTGGAGTGAGATTTTGATTATTTCTTTCTGAAAATTTAATATTCCTAGGTGGTTTCTTTTCAACAGAGTATGTTTTTTTTCCTGAAGATGAAATATTACTTGTGTCAATTTTTTTCTTTAGATTTGATGATATTGTAAGTGTTCTTTTTTTATCTTTATCCATAACATTATTTATAAGCTATTTCTCTAGCAGCCATAATTAAATCATCAGCTTCTTTTCTAGATAACGAAAATTCCTCCAGGTATCCGTCAATTCTAATTTTCTTTCCTTTTATTTCGTCAAAGCCTCCTATTAACTCGTCAGATGATAAATCTGCAAAGTCACTAATTTTTTTTATATTTTTTTGGCCCAATATTACTAACATTCCTTGAGTCATGCCTTTTAGATTAATCAATTTTTCATCAACTCCAAGTTCTTTAAGTTTTTCTGCTACTGCTTCTGTTTGTTTAACAAGTGTCTCTTTAGATCTACTAATTAATTCTTTAGCTGTATCGTCATCTATAGCCTCTATTTTTGAAATATTTTCACTTGTTGATTGAGCTATTTCTTCAATAGAATTAAACCCCTCTGAAACTAGTAACTGCCCCAAGGTTTCGTCTACTTCTAAATTTTTTATCAAAGTCTCAGTTCTATCTTTAAATTCAGTTTGTCTTCTCTCAGAATCCTCTTTGTCAGTTAATATGTCAATTTCGTAGTTTGTTAATTTTGATGCGAGTCTAACATTTTGTCCTCTTCTCCCAATGGCCTTACTAAGATTTTCTTCTGTCAAAATTATGTCTATTCTTTTATTATCCTGATCTATAAGCACCTTTTGAATTTCTGCAGGTGATAATGACTCTGAAATTAGAGTAGGGAGATCATCTGTCCATTTAATGATATCAATTTTTTCACCATGTAATTCGTTAACTATAGTTTGTACCCTACTCCCTCTCATTCCAACGCAAGCTCCTACCGGATCAATAGATGAATCTTGAGAATGAACGCAAATTTTTGCTCTACTTCCCGGATCTCTTGCTACAGATTTAATTTCGATAGTCCCTTCGTAAATTTCAGGAACTTCTTGGAAAAATAACTTTGCCAAAAACTGTGGGTGAGCTCTAGATAAAAATATTTGATGACCTTTAATCTCTTTTTTAACCTCATAGCAATATGCTTTTACCCTATCACCAGTTTTAAGAATTTCGCGTGGTATTAACTCATCTTTTTTGATGACGCCTTCAGCTTTGCCTAAATCAACTATTACATTCCCATATTCTAATCTTTTTATAATTCCACTTAGAATTTGTTCTTGTTTGTCAATAAAATCCTCATATTGTCTATTTTTTTCTGCCTCTCTAACTCGACTACTTATAACTTGTTTTGCGCTTTGGGCAGCTATACGACCAAAATCAATCTGTGGTAACTCTTCATAAATCTTTTCCCCAACTTTAAGCTGATTATTTTTTGGATCAGTTTTTAGCGCTTCTTTTAACGTAATCTCTCTTGCTGGATCCTCAATACTTTCTACTATTTCTAAGACTTTTTGTATTTTGATTTCACCGTTTTCTCGATCTATTTTTACTTCAATATTATTATCGTTACCAAACTTTGTTAGAGCAGCCTTTTGAATAGCACTTTCCATAGAGCCGATCACAAGCTCTTTATCTATTGATTTTTCATTAGCAACTGCTTCGACTATTCTTAAAAGCTCAAGTTTATCTAATCCTCTGTTTAACATTTTATTTCTCCTAAAAAAAAATGGGCTAAAGCCCATTTTGAATTTTCAACAATTTAAATACTTTTAGAAGAAAATTAAGGTTTTTTCAAGATTACAATTTAAATAAATCAACTTTGTCTGTTTTTTCCCAAGAAAACTCACCTTTAGTTGTTGGTTTTCTTCCAAAGTGTCCATATGCAGAGGTTACCTCATAAATTGGATTATTTAGCTTCAACATTTCTCTAATTCCTCTAGGAGATAAGTCAAAATTTTTGTTAATAATATTTCTTATTTTTTCAATTCTCCCTTCATCGCCCTCAGCTAATTTAATAAATATAGAAAGAGGCTTAGAAACTCCAATTGCGTAAGCTAGTTGAATTAAACATTTTTCTGAAGCGCCTGAAGAAACGATATTCTTTGCTAAATATCTTGCAGCATAAGCGGCTGATCTATCAACTTTTGTAGGATCCTTTCCTGAAAATGCTCCACCTCCATGAGGTGCTGCTCCTCCATAAGTATCTACAATGATTTTTCTCCCAGTTAATCCCGTATCTCCATCAGGTCCTCCAATTATAAATTGTCCAGTCGGGTTTATGTAAATTTCTTTAGTCTCTAGACCGTCAAGATAGCTAGCAGGTATAGATTTTTTAATATAAGGAATAATAAGCTCTCTAACTTTATCTTGATTAATATCTTTTGAATGTTGAGTAGATATCACTACTGAAGTTACTTTAACAGGCTTATTATTTTCATATAGCATAGTGACTTGGCTTTTAGAATCTGGCTCTATACCTTTTAAGGAACCATTTTTTCTATCCATTGCCATTAATCTTAAAATTTTGTGTGAAAAATGAATTGGTGCTGGCATAAGTTCTTCAGTTTCCTTACACGCATAACCGAACATTATACCTTGGTCTCCTGCTCCCTCATCCTTATTATCTTTTGAGTCAACACCCATTGCTATGTCTGACGATTGCTCATGCAGAAAAGTTTCTATATTTGCTGTTTTCCAGCTAAAGCCTTTTTGATCGTAACCAATATCTTTTATACAATTTCTTACTTTTTCTATCAGTTCCTCTTTATCCAGTTTTGGACCGCGAGTTTCTCCCGCTAAAACAACTCTGTTTGTTGTTGTCAATGTTTCACAAGCCACCCTTGATACTGGGTCTTTAGATAAATAAGAGTCGACAACCATATCAGAAATTCTGTCACAAACTTTATCGGGATGTCCTTCAGAGACAGACTCGCTGGTGAATAGGTAATCTTTATTCATTATTTTTACTATTAAATTTAAAGATAAAAATATATGTAATTAAAAGAGTAAAAAATATCAAATCATTTTTATTTTTTTTATCATTTTTAATTAGGGGTACTTCTAATTCAATATTTCCTGCCTCATTTGGGTTTAATTTTTTTACTACAGAACCTTTGTTGTCAACTATAGCGCTAATTCCTTTATTAGCTGATCTTATAAAAAATGTATTTTGCTCAACTGCTCTGAATATTCCTTTGGAGAAATGCTGATATGGCCCAATAGAATTTCCAAACCATCCATCTTCTGAAATATTTATTATTAGATTTGTATTACTGTTAGCCTTTTGAATGAACTCTACAAATATAATCTCATAACAGATTAATGGTAAAATATTCAACTGATTAACTATTAAATTTTTTTGATCTTTTCCTTTTAAAAAAGATCCATGACCCTCTGTTATTTTTTTTAGGCCAAATTTATTTAATATAAACTCAAAGGGTAAAAATTCTCCAAACGGAACAAGTTTTTGTTTTTTATACTCTTGCATGATTTCAAATTTATTATTAACAATTACTAAACTATTATAAAAACTATTTAATTTTTCATCCTGTTTGTTTACACCAAATAGAATGAGATGGTCTTCATTAAAGTTTTTTAGAAATATATCCTTAAATTGTAACAACTCAGAATAACTATACCCGCTGAATACTCCTTCAGGCCAAACAAAGAGTGTTTTCAGATTTTTAGATGGCTCACTATATTTTATGATTTTTTCTAATTTTTTTTCAATATCCTGTGAGGATAATCCATACTCTAAATCAAAATTTGGGGAGATCACCTTAATATAGTATTTTTCAGGAATGGATTCCAAAAAGTTTTTATTTTGATTGATAGAATAATTTCCATAAATGTAAATAACAAATAAAACTAAAAAAGTTAAAATCATACTTAATAGTTTTTTATAGAAATTAATTTTTAGAAAAATAATTGCAGGTAATGTAAAAAGTGTGATGATAATTAAATTAAAGGCAAAAAAACCAATTTTATTTACTATTTGAATAATTTCTATGTTCCAAGAAAAACTATAAGCCCATAAATTCCACGGAAAACCTGTTAAAATTTTAGCTCTTAAATAATCAGAGAGAGCGAAGCCAACAGAAAAAAGAAATATAGAATAAAGTTTCAAGTTTAAAAAGGGGCCTAGGATAAAAATTGTTATCGAAAAGAATAAACTCAAAAAAAGAGGGAGTAAGACAAGTCCAAATGGAATTAAAATTTTAAAACTATCATCAAAAGTTAAAGAATTAGTAATCCAATGAATTCCAAATAAATAAAATCCAAATCCAAATGATGTTCCAAATATAAAAAGGTTTTTTTTATAAGGTTTTTTTCTATAAACACTCTTAGATTTTTTTTTTATCAAAATTATTAAAAAAAAAATAGATGGGAGGATAATAAAATTTATTAGACTAAAATTGAATGGCTGAAAAGAAAAAACAGAAATACCGCCTACTAAAAAAGGAATTAGATATAATATTAAGATTCTATTGTTTAAATATTTTTCGATCATTTAATTGAGATAAGAGAGAAACTTTTTCTCAACTTTTCTCATAGTATAATAGTCATTATCTTTTTTATGATCATATCCAAATAAATGGACTAATCCATGCATCCAGAGTTTATCAAATTCATAAATAAAATTTAATTTATTTTTTTTTCCATTAATTTTATTTATATTTACAATTATGTCTCCCAAATATATTTCATCATCCCTTTTTAATTTTATTTTGAGCTCTTTTTTAGAATAAAATGGAAATGAGAGAATATCAGTTGTTTTATTTTTTTTTCTATATTTTTTGTTTAATTTTTTTATCTCTCCATTTCCTGAGAGTAAAATTGTAAAAAAAATAATCTTATTTTTATATAATGTGAACTTTTTATTAAATTTCTTAATTTTTTTTTGAATTAATTCATTTGGGTTTTTTAGATAACGGTACCAAACCTTATTATTTAAAATAATATTAGTCTTTATCATCAGTGCTTTTCTTTTGATAAGCCCTAATAATTTTTGAAACAAGAGGGTGTCTAACAACATCATTATGATCAAATTCTACAACCTTTATCTCTTTTAAATCTTTTAAAATATTTTTTGATTTTATTAGTCCTGATTGAGATTTATTTATTAAGTCAATTTGTGATGGGTCTCCATTAACAACAAGTTTCGATTTCTCTCCAATACGTGTCAAAAACATTTTGATTTGAGTTTCGGTAGCATTCTGAGCTTCATCTAAAATGGCGAAACAATTTTTTAAAGTTCTTCCTCTCATGAAAGCTAATGGTGCTATTTCAATTTCACCAGTTTCTATTTTTTTATCGATTTTTTCAGCTCCAAAGAGCTCATAAAGTGCATCATACAAGGGTCTCAAATATGGATCGACTTTCTCTTTCATGTCACCAGGAAGAAAACCTAATTTTTCACCAGCTTCAACAGCTGGTCTAGATAATATTACTCTATCTATTTTTTTTTCCATTAACATAGAAACTCCAACTGAAACTGCCAGAAAACTCTTTCCAGTTCCAGCAGGACCTAATGACATTATAATATCATTCTCTTTAAGCGCCTTTATATAATCAGATTGTTTTTCCGATCTTGCTATCACCGATTTTCTCGGTGTTTTTATCAATTGTTTAAATGACTTTACATTTGACTCTTCAAATTCAATATTTTTTTTCACAGCTAAGATTATATCCTCTTTTTCAATAATTTTTGTTAAAAAATACTTATTTACAAGAAACTTAATTGCCTCACAAAAAATATTTATATTTTCTGGATTTCCTTTGCACGTTAAAGAATTACCTCTAAAAAAAATATTTGTGTCAGATAATTTTGCTAATTCTTTTAAGTTTTGATCAAATTGTCCGACGATCGACATGAGTATTTCATTGTCTGTTATTTGTAAATTGATTGTCTTTTTATCTATTTTTTTTATAACTAATTTTTGATCAATTTTACTAATTTCTGACATGACTATGCTGCAAAATCCTTCTTTTCATCAAATTTTTCAATTTCACCAAATAAGGTATTATGGTTCCCATCAGTGATCCTAACTTCACAAACAACTCCTTTAAGATTATTTTTGGTATTCACTATTATTGGATTTAAAAACTCATCTCTACCAAAAAATTGACTCTCTTTTTTTGATTTATTCTCAAAAAGCACTGTGGCCTTTTTGTTAAAAAGACTTTTTCTATAATTCATTTTTATCTTTTCAGCTAGTTTTTGAAAAATAAACAGTCTTTTTTTTGCTAAACTATCATCGATTTTTTTAAGATCTGCTGCAGGTGTACCTGGTCTTGCGCTAAAGTTAAAAGAGTAAGTATTTATATAGTTTATTTTTTTTAATAATTTTAAACTCATATTAAAATCATCTTCTGTTTCTCCAGGATAACCAATAATAAAATCACTTGAAAATTTAATTAAGGGATTAGCTCTCTTGAGATTCTCAATTAAAATCAAGTATTCTTCAACTGAATGCTTTCTATTCATTTCTTTTAAAATCTTATTTGATCCACTTTGAATAGGTAAATGAAGCAACGGCATTAATTTTTTATTATCTTTATGAACTTCAATTAAATCATCGGTAAAATCATTTGGGTGAGATGTTGTGTATCTAATTCTTTGAAGTTTATCGATTTTGGAAATTTCATTAATTAGATGAGATAGTCTTTTACCATTATAATTATAGGCATTTACATTTTGTCCAAGTAAATAAATTTCTCTAGCGCCATTATCAACTAG
The DNA here is from genome assembly GCA_902601545.1 of uncultured Pelagibacteraceae bacterium. GTDB lineage: Bacteria > Pseudomonadota > Alphaproteobacteria > Pelagibacterales > Pelagibacteraceae > Pelagilacustribacter. Next base: position 51,696 of record CACKNR010000003.1, read on the forward strand.
ATCCTTACTTTCATTAAATAATTCTTTTATTGATCTGGAGTGTTCTGCCCCTCTTGTGTATGGTACAACACAAAACTTACAAAACTTATCACAGCCTTCTTGAATAGTTAAAAATGAAGATATGTCAGTGTTAGAATTTCTGAGAAGATTTAAAGTATCAAATTTTTCAATTACATCAAAATCAGTATGATTTAATTTTTTGAATTTTTTTTCAATTTCCAAAACTTGATTGTTAAAATTATGATAAGATTGTGGACCTATGACAGCATCTATATACCTCTCTTTTTTAAGCAAAATTTCTCCTTCCGCTTGCGCAACACAGCCCGTTATAACTACAATTGGTTTTTTTTTATCTTTGAAAGTTTTCTTCAACCTTCCGATATCATGGTAAACTTTATCGGTAGCTTTTTCTCTTATATGACAAGTATTTAATACATAGCAGTTAGCTTCTTCCAATCTATTTGTTTTCTCATAACCGTTTCTTTTAGCCAAATCATAAATACGATTACTATCATATTCATTCATCTGACATCCAAAAGTTTTTATGAAAATTTTTTTCTGCAATTTATTTTTTAATTTTTGAGCCGTATAATTCAAGCTTATGGTCCACTAATTTATAACCAAGTTTTTTTGCAATTTTTTTTTGTAAATCTTCAATATCTTTATCGACAAATTCAACTATTTCACCACTATTTATATCTATTAAATGATTGTGATCATCGTTGATTTCATAGCGAGCCTTTCCTGCTTTAAAATCATGTTTAACTAAAATTCCAGCCTCTTCAAATAGCTTAACTGTCCTGTATACTGTAGCGATACTAATTTTGTCGTCTATAGAAGTTACCCTTTTATGTAATTCGTCAACGTCAGGATGATCTTTTGAACCATAAACCTCTTTAGACTCTGAAAGTACCTTAGCGATAACTTTTCTTTGATCAGTAAGCCTAACACCTTTTTCTTTACATTTTTCCTCTATAATGCTCATAGCTCAATTTAACTTAAATATATGGGTTTTATCAATTTTTTTTCTATTAAATTTTCGTTTAATAGTTTTTCTATATTTTTTTGGTTAAATATCTTCAAATCCGACCCTTTATAACCGTATAATCTTACTTTCTTTGAAATTTCTAGACCTTTTGCTATAGATAAAGACACCCTCACACTAGAGAATTTGCCTGGGCCTAAGTTAATAATTACTGTAAAATTCTTATCTAGTTCAACATTATGTTTGTTCAAGAAACTTAGTATCTCAGAGACAAGTTGATCATTTTTGTTTTTTTTATCAAAATGGTAAGTAAAAAAATCTTTATTTATTCTTAAACCTAATTTATCATTAATCCCAATGCAGCTTATCACTAAAAAATTATTAATCATTCTATTTTTCATTATAACTTTTGATCTGTTTCAATCAAAGTTAATAGCATCAAAAAGTTATAATTTTGATGATTTTGGTCTTATTTCGATAATGTATCATAGGTTTAATGAACAAAAATATCCCTCAACAAATATAAATTTAGACGTTTTTAAAAAACAGTTAGAAATTATTGAAAATGAAGGGATTGACTTTATCCATCCAAATAATTTCGAAAAAAGTCTTTCTCAAAGTAAACAAAACAGAAAAATTTTATTTACAGTAGATGATGGTTTATTATCATTTTATAAGAATGCTTGGCCTATTTTGAAAGAAAAGGAAATCCCATTTATTTTATTTATAAATACAAGAGAAGTTGGTTCTTTTAATTATATGAACTGGGATCAAATAAGAGAATTATATAATGATAAGAACGTTGAAATTGGTAATCATAGTCATTCCCATGAATATCTTGTAGAGGAAAATGCCGATGTGATCAAAAACGATATTATTAAATCAATAAATATTTTCGAAAGAAAACTTGGCAAGAATTCTAAATTTTTTTCTTATCCATTCGGTGAGTATAGTATTGAATTTAAAAAAATTATTAAAGACTTAGGTTTTAAATACGCCTTTGGTCAGCATTCCGGAGTAATTGATGAGACAAAAGATTTATGGGAGTTACCTAGATTTCCGATTAATGAAAAATATGGAGAAATAAAAAGATTTAAAACTTTAATGAGAACTTTACCTTTCAAATATGAGAATATAACACCTGAAGATAGATATCTTTTGCAATCCAAAAATCCACCCATAATAAAAATCAAATTTTATAGAGGTTTGGATAACTTGAAAAATATAACGTGTTTTTCAAATGAGGGGGATAAATGGAGAAATTCTAAAATTTCTTTTATAGAAAGTGATATATTGGAAATTAAAATAGAAGAAAAGTTTATTGGTGAAAGAGGAAGAATTAATTGTTCGTTAAGAGAGAGTGATAATTTCTGGAGATGGTTAGGAATTCAATACGTTATTAGTGAAAAATAATTAGGACTTTAGTTCTACTTGTTTTACTGAGTTTACTAGTCTTACTGGTTCAAAATCTGTCAATCTATTTTGAGTAATTATTTGGTTTAATATTTTTGTGTACTCCGAGCCAGTTTGAGCATAATTTTTTAAAGTATCGGTTAAAGATAATCCTTTAATATCTTTACCTTTTTTTCTCAAATTATTTCTTTTTTCTCTAAAATTTGAGTAACTTTTGTGAGTATTTAAATTATTTTTATATGCCTTTACTGAAGCTCTTAAAATAGGAAATTTTAGAATTTTATGGTTTTTATCTCCATCTCTTTTTAGTGGTGCTATCCCTTGTCCATCCCATGTCCATTGCCCAAAAATTGCATTTCCTTCTAAAGCAAATCTGGATGTTCCCCAGCCACTCTCCTTTGCAGCTTGAGCCAAAGCTATTGAAACTGGGATTATATCCATTCTAATCATTAATTCTTCTAAGTTACTTCTTTTAACTTTATATTCTAATAATTTTTGTCTTAACCATTGTTTTTCTAAATCTGAAGTAAATTTTTTCTCAGTAAGAACTTTTAGTTTCTCTCTATCATCAATAATTTTTGCATTTTCTGCAACTATCAGAGGCAAAACAATTTTTATAAAAGTCTCTTTTTTTAGTTGCACACTTGTTAGGTTATCTAAATCACGTGGAAATTGTGTAAAATAAATCGGTTTAACCAACTTATCGTTTCTAACTTTTCTTAAATCATAGTCAACATCTTTAAAAAGTTGGATTACTGTTTCAGTCTTTAAATTTAGATCTGGTAAGATTACTTCTGCAACATTATTTCTTTTTATTTTTACCTCAGGTTTCTTTGTCTCTTTTTTGATTTTTACCTCAGGTTTCTTTGTCTCTTTTTTAATTTTTACCTCAGGTTTTTTAGCTTCTATTTTTTTTTCGAATAAATCAAAACTCTTATAACTTTTTAATCCTACAACTACAGCAGTAGATACCCCAATTATTAAAAAGAACCCGATAATAACTTTTCTTGCACTCTTTTGATCAATCTGCTGATTGTAGATTGAATTAAATACATCGGTAAACAAATCACCAAAAAATTTAGCAACTGTAACTCCAAGTTTTGGCAAAACATTAAGAAAGTTAAAGCCCGCTAACCCAATACCTTTCCATATATTACTTAATCCATGATTAAATTTTCTAGTTGTGTCATGTTTATAATTTTCTACTCTTCTAAATAATCTATTTTTATCTCTTATCTTTTCTTCCTTATAATCAATTAAATTGGACTTAATTCTTGAAATTGGTTTTGAAAAATTTTCTTTAAAGAAGTTTGTTTTAAAGTCTTTAGGTATTATTATTTTGTTTTTTTTTAAAATTAGTTCTATCTGTCCTATCGTTAAATCTTTCCTTCTTTTCGAGTATTCTTGTATTTCTTTTACATTATATATGTAAGCTAGTTCTAGTAATTTATCTCTATAACTTAATTTTTTTTTCATAGTTAATTAGCCTCTACAGAATTAACCTCTTTTACATAATGCTTTAGAAGATTTTGAACACCTTGTTTTAAAGTCATTAATGAGCTTGGACAGCCTGAACAACTGCCCTGTAATTCAACTTTTACAACTCCCTTTTCAAATGACTTAAATTTAATATCTCCTCCATCTCTTGCTACTGCTGGTCTTATTTTTGTATCTAAAACATCAATAATTTTTTTTACCGTTTCATCTTCACTATTTGATGAATTGTCAAAATTTTTTTCTCTTAAAATTGGCTCCTTGTTGTTTTCAAAATAATGATTTAAATGGGAAATGACCATGGGTTTAAGATCATTCCAAGAAGCATCTTCATTTTTTTTTACTGATATAAAATTTTTAGATAATAAAACTAGCTCTACACCTTTAAATTCTAAAAGTTCCTTAATAAAATTGTTAGACAAATTCTCAGAATTTTGTTTTTGAAACTCTTCAGTTCCAATAGCCGATATTGTTTTCTCTGATATAAATTTTAAGGAGTTAGGGTTTGGTGTAGTTTCTGTTTGTATCATTGGAAATTTATATTATATCAATCCCACTTTTTCACGAACATTTTTTAGGTTTTCCTCAGCAATTATATTGGCTTTTTCCTTGCCTTTTTTCAAAATTTTCTCGAGATGGGCTTTGTCTTTAAGAAGTTTTTGTATTTCTTTTCCAACTGGCGTGATTTCACTGATAATTATTTCTGTCAGTTTTGTTTTTAAAAAAGAATACTCTTTTCCTGACATTTCTCTTAAAACACTCTCTATGTTTGTTTTTGAAATTTCAGAATAAATATTAATAAGATTTAATGCTTCAGGTTTTTTTTGTAAAGTTTGCATATTATCTGGTATTTGTTCCGAATCTGTCTTAGCTTTTTTTATTTTTTTATTTATTTCATCTGCACTATCTTTTAAGTTTATTCTTGAGTAATCTGAGTCTTCAGACTTACTCATCTTTTTTAAACCATCTCTTAAACTCATTACTCTTGAGACATTTTTTGGAATAAGAGGTTCCGGTATTGGGAAGAAATCTTTACAGTCAAAATCGTTATTAAACTTTTGAGCAATATCTCTTGATAATTCTAAATGCTGTTTTTGATCAGCGCCAACAGGCACATGCGTTGCTTTGTAGAGAAGAATATCAGCTGCCATCAAATTAGGATAAATGTAAAGACCAACACTTGCTTTTTCTTTATCAGAACCTGCTTTATCTTTAAACTGAGTCATTCTATTTAACCATCCTACTCTCGAAACACAATTTAGAATCCAAGCTAATTCCGCATGACCCGAAACAGATGACTGATTGAATATTATACTTTTATCTGAGTCAAGTCCTGTTGCTAGAAAACTAGCTACAGTTTCAAAAACATTTTTACGAAGTTCTTCAGGTTTCTGAAATACTGTTATAGCATGTAAGTCAACTACGCAGTAAATACATTTCATTTCTTTTTGAAGTGATGCAAAATTTTTAAGTGCACCAAGATAATTTCCTAAATGTAGATTTCCTGTTGGTTGAACTCCAGAAAATACTAGTTTTTTTTTTTCCATTTATATTGTTCTATAATTTTTAATTTTTAACAAACCTAACAAATAACAAGATAACAAATAAATAATTCCTACGAAACCTATTATAATTAGTAAATAAATTGATTTATAGCTATAAGCGTAACTAAGTTTATGAGAAAATATTTCTAAAGTATATATCAATACTGATGACATTATAATTGAAGAAAAAACAATTTTAATAATATTGTTAAATAATTTTTTTTTCAAAAATAAAAATTTCCTCTTATATAAAATAAAAAGAAAAATGAATACTCCTACCCATGTTGAAAATGATGTGGCAATAGGAATAATTAAAAAGCCAATTTTTTTAAAATACAACAAACTTATAAATACATTTAAAAAAACAACAAATGAAGAAATATAAAAAGGAATTTTTGTATTATCTCTTGCGAAAAAAAAATTCGCTAATATTTTAACTAACGCAAAAGCAATTACACCATATCCGAAGAAATTTAAGGCATCAGAGGTCATTATAACATCATTTTGTGTAAACGATCCGTAGCCAAATAATCCATTTACTATTTCTTCGGAGGCAAATATCAAACCTAAGCTTGCGGGAATTGATAATAATAAAGATAGCTCTATAGATTTATTTTGAATGTTTGAAACTTTAGCAAGATTTTTTTTTTGAAACGCTTTCGAAAGAGCTGGCAGTGAGACCGTACCAACAGCAATTCCAGCAATTGCTAAATTTATTTGATAAACTCTATCTGCATAATACAAATATGATACTGCTCCGGTTTGAAAAGATGCTATTATAGTTCCCACTAAGATATTAATTTGCGTAACACCCGACGAGAAAATGCTTGGTAATAATTTTTTAAAAAAAAATTTCACTTTATTGTTCAACGTTAAACTAAATTTAATATTTGGTTTGTAAAATTCGAAGGCCACATAAATTAGAAAGATTAATTGAATTATACCTGAAATTGTTACAGCGAAGGACAATTGTTTTGCTATCTCGAGGTTATAAAAATACGAAATTATAATACTAAAAATTAAAACAATATTTAGAATAATTGGTGCTGCAGCAGCAGCTGCAAATTTATTATTTGAATTTAAAATACCTGAAAAAAAAGATGATAAACTTACAAACAACAAGAATGGGAATGTGATTCTTGTAAACTCAATAGCTAAATTAAATTTTATATTATCGGCTGCAAAACCTGGTGCAATTAGATAGACTAAATAAGGAGCAAATATCTCTGCGATGGTCACTAGAAAGACAAGAATAAACAATAATATACTTAAAACACTATCTGCAAAAATTTTACCTGTTTTTTTATTTTTTATATTCGCTGAAGTATAACTTGGTATAAAAGCTGCGTTAAAAGTTCCCTCTGCAAACAAACGCCTGAAGGTATTTGGCAATCTAAACGCAACAAAGAAAGCATCAGCAAATATTGATGCACCTAAAAAAACAGCTATCAAAATATCTCTTAGATAACCAAGAATCCTACTTATTAGTGTAAAAAAACTAAATATAGAAGCTGATGAGAGTAAGTTCATAATCAATCTAAATTAAGCCATAAATTTATAGTGAATTAATCATCTTTATATTACATACTCATATAGATAAATGCCAAAGAAAACAGAAATTGATCATTATTCAGATAAAGAAGCGCTTGATTTCCATATAAAAGGTAAGTCTGGCAAAATTGAGATTACATCAAGTAAACCTTTAACAACAAAAAGAGATCTTTCTCTCGCTTATTCTCCCGGAGTTGCTGCTCCAGTTAAAGAGATAGCAAAAAATCCAGACTTAGCTTACGATTACACAAGTAAAGGAAATTTAGTGGCGGTAATAAGTAATGGTTCCGCAATTTTAGGACTAGGAAATCTAGGCTCCTTAGCCTCAAAACCTGTAATGGAAGGAAAATCAGTTTTGTTTAAAAGATTTGCAGATATCGATTCAATCGATATTGAAATAAATAATAATAACCCGGAGGCTATTATTGAAACAATAAAAAATATTGGAGGAACCTTTGGAGGCATAAATCTTGAAGATATTGCTGCTCCAGACTGCTTTATAATTGAACAAAAGTTAAAGGAGCTTTTAGATATACCAATTTTTCATGATGACCAACATGGAACAGCAATTATTACAACTGCTGCATTGATTAATGCTTTGGATATTTCTAAAAAAAAAATAGACGAGGTTAAAATTGTCGTAAACGGAGCGGGTGCTTCTGCACAAGCTTGTGCAAATCTATTTAAGAGCTCGGGAGTGAAAAGCAAAAATATAATTATGTGTGATAGTAAAGGTGTTATTTACAAAGGTCGGAAAAATATAGATCAATTTAAATCTGCACACGCTATTGAAACTAATCTAAGAACTTTGAGCCAAGCAATGGAAAATGCAGATGTCTTCCTTGGATTGTCTGCTAAAGATGTTGTTTCTAAAGAGATGGTAAAATCAATGGCTAAAAACCCCATTATATTTGCTTGTGCTAATCCTGATCCAGAGATAAAGCCAGAGTTAATACAAGAAGCTAGAAAAGATGCAATTATTGCCACTGGGCGATCTGATTACCCTAACCAAGTTAACAATTTAATAGGCTTTCCTTACATATTCAGAGGAGCTCTAGATGTGAGAGCAAGAGAAATTAATGAAGATATGAAAGTTGCAGCTGCTAATGCTATAGCGCTTTTAGCTCGTGAAAACGTTCCTGATGAAGTGGTGTCTGCTTATGGAGGAGACAGACCTAGATACGGAAAAGATTATATAATCCCTTCAACATTTGATCCAAGGTTAATTAGCGTTATTCCCGCATCAGTAGCTGCTGCAGCTATGAAAAGCGGTGTAGCTAGAAAAAATATAACTGATTTGGAAGTTTATAAAGATCAGCTGACTAATCGTTTAGATCCTACGATGTCTTTAATGCAGGGAATAAATGCAAAAGTAAGAAAAAATCCAAAAAGAGTTATTTTTGCTGAAGGAGAAGACGAAAATATGCTCAAAGCAGCAATAGAATTTGGAAGAAATAAGTTAGGAACACCAATATTGATTGGAGCTGAGAAAAGAATTAAAGAACAACTAAAAAAAATAGGTTTAGACGAAAATTACAAAATTCAAATTGTAAATTCTACAGATAAAATTAAAAGGGAAAAATACGTAAAACATCTTTATAAAAGACTACAAAGAGAAGGGCAGCTAGAAAGAGATGTAGATCGGCTTGTCAGAAATGAACGGATTGCATGGGGCGCATCAATGATTGCATGTAAGGACGCTGATGCTATGGTAACAGGAAATATTAGGCATTATGCTGCTTCCATAGAAAAACTTAAAAAAGTCACCGATCCTAGGCCAGGTGAAGAAATCTTTGGGATGACAATGATTACTTTGAAAGGAAAAACAATTTTAGTAGCTGACACCAATGTTCAAGATTTTCCTTCTCCTGAAAGGCTTGTGAAAGTATCTAAATCATGTGTTAGAGTAGCTCGGCTATTCGGTTTTGATCCGAAAGTCGCTTTTTTATCCCACTCAACATTTGGTAAACCAATTTCAAAAAATACAAAACATGTTAGAGATGCAATAGAACTTCTCAGAAAAGAAAAAGTAGACTTTAACTTCGATGGTGAAATGCAACCAGATGTAGCTTTGAATCCTATTTACCAAGAAATATATCCATTTTCTAAAATAGTTGGGAATGCAAATATTTTGATTATGCCCGCGCTGCACAGTGCAGCAATATCTACAAAATTAATGAAAGTTTTCGGAGGTGGAAAATTAATTGGACCGTTATTAATTGGTTTAGGTTCTCCAATCGAAGTTGCTCCGCTCAGAGCTAGCACATCAGAAATTTTAAATTTAGCCTCTATAGCTGCATACTCTTCTGATGTTATTGATTATTCAAACTAAAGTTTACTTCGACTTAACTCGGTAGCTAGATATATCGATGGGTATATTTTCTTAACGTCATAAATCTTGTTAGCTTCGTTTATTACCTCCTCTTTTTCCTCTTTATTCATAGCAATACCAAAAATATAAATATTTTTGTTAATAGTTTCTAAAGTATAATTTCTGGCCTTGGTTTTTTTATTAAATATTAATGCAGATCTTAATTGACTCGTAATCAATACATCTTTAGCTGTGCTTTTAAAATTTGTTTGACCTCTGATTACTATAGCGTTTTTAACCGACCGCACACCTTTGGTTTCCCACGCCATTTTGGTAATCCTAATTTTTTCCTCAGGTTCGTCTACTTTTCCTGACAGAAAAATATTACCATCTCTTACCTCAGATTGAATAGATAAAAAGTATTTTTTGTTAGCTAAAGCTATTCTGGCACTTAAATTTTTTTGCATTATCGTATCATCGATTTGCATCCCAATAGTTCTAGGATCGAAAGTTATATCAACACCTGCACCAAACTTTGTTATTGGGGCACAAGAGGTTAAAATCAAAATTAAAAACGTATTAAGTAATTTTTTCATTTTTTTAGATTGAGACACATTTTATAAATTTCTTTTTTATTTAACTTCTCTGTTTCTAAGATTAAATCAACAGTATCTCTTAAGCTATATTTTTTTAGAAATTTTTTTGCTTTGTTGATAATTTTTTCTTTATCTATTACCTTTGCTTCTCTTTCACTATCTGAGATAACTACCGTCAGTTCACCTTTTATTGGAGCTTTAAATAAGCTCAAATCTTCGATTTTTTCTCTAAAAAATTCTTCATGAATTTTGGTTATTTCTTTAGCAATAACGATGTTTCTTTTTAAATAATATTGCTTGAATTTTTTTAAATAAAAATTAATTTTTAAACTTGGAATAAAAAAAATTTGAGAATACTTATATTTCGAAAGGACACTTAAAACTTTTTCGAGTTCACCTTCCTTTTTTGGTAAAAATCCATAAAAGAGAAATTTGTCATCAAAGCCTGATATACTCATAGATGTAGTAATTGAAGACACGCCTGGTACAGGTATTATCTTTATTTTTTTTTTTACACAATTATTTATCAACAATCTACCAGGGTCAGATAATAATGGGGTGCCCGCATCCGATATTAAAGACAAAATTTTGCCCTCATTAATATGATTAATTATGTTTTTGATTTGTTTTTGTTCATTAAATTTATGATAAGAAATTAATTTTTTTTTGATTTTTAAATGATTTAGAAGTTTTAATGATCTTCTTGTATCCTCACATAAAATTATGTCTGACTTTTTAAGTACTTCAACAGCTCGAAATGTTATATCATTTAAATTTCCAATAGGAGTTGAAACAATATATAAACATTTTGTATTTAATTTCATTATATGAACAAAAAAATTCTAATACTTGTATCTTACATAATAATTTTTATTAATTCGAATCTTTTAAGTAATGAAGATAAAATTTTAAAGGTTGGGTTGTTAGCACCCCTCTCGGGAAAATATGCAGAATTAGGTAACTCGCTTTTATATTCATTACAGTTAGCACTTGAAGAGATCGACGATAAAAACTTATCAATTATTCCAAGAGATGCTGGATTTGATAACGAAGAAAAATTAAAAAATGCTATTGAGGATATTAAAGCTCAGGGAGTCAAGGTAGTTATCGGTCCAATTAGTGAAAATGGATTTGAACAGGCAAAGAAGCATTCTAATATTACATTTATTTCTCCATCTAACATCACTCCAGAATTCGATAGTAACATTATTAGTATTGGAATTAGTTTAGAGTCTCAGCTAGAAGCTATTAATAAATTTATAAAGAAACAAAAAAAAACTAAAACGGTTATAATGTTTCCAAAAAATCAATACCAAGACTTTGTTGAAAAAAAATTAAAAAAACTAAATTTAAATACTGCAAGGACATTCAAATATAATCCAAATCCAGAAGTTCTAACAGGTGAAATAGAAATTTTAACTAATTACTCACAAAGAAAAAAAAATCTAGAACTAAGAAAAAAAATGTTTGAAGATAAAGATGATGAGCAGTCAATTAAACAGCTTGAAAGATTGGAGCAACTTTACACTTTAGGGAATGTAAATTTTGACTCTGTAATTATTATCGACTTTGGAAGTAGCTTAAAAAGTGTGCTGACTTCTCTTGTATACACCGATGTAAGCGAAAAAGATGTTTTATTTACTACAGTTAATCAATGGTTTGATGAAACTATTTTTTACGAAAATACAATAAAAAATATTTATTATCCATCAATAAGTTATAAAGAATTTAAAAAATATAATGATAATTATTTTAAAAAATATTCATCTTATCCAAATGAAATAACAATCTTAACTTATGATGCTTTAGGGCTTATTTACTACGCTTGGAAGCGAAATGGCGAAATAAATTCAGTAAATGACTTTGTTTTTAAAAGAAAGATCAAAGGAAAAATTGGTGAGTTTAGTTTTAAAGACAAAAAAGTCACTCAAGATTTAGATATCTATAAGGTTGAAAAAAATAAATTTACAAAGTTTTAAATCTTTTTTTTAATTTACGAAAAGCGATAAACCTGTGGTCCATTTTAATTTTTTTGGATTTAAGCATTTGGCCAAACGTAATTTTGTAAGATTTGGGAATAAAGATTGGATCAAATCCGAATCCATTTTTTCCTAATATTTTTTTAGATATTGATCCATAAACTCTTCCCTCAACTACAAATAATTTTTTTTTAATTTTAAGTGCAAGACAACAAACAAAGTACGCATCACGTTTTTTTTTGTTTTTCATTCTTTTTAATAAATGTTTCATTGCTTTAAAGAAACTCCCGTGTTTTTTTGCTAAACGAGCTGAATATACTCCGGGATTATTTCGTAATGATTTTATGCATAATCCTGAGTCGTCTGAGATCACAGGGTAATCAACATATTTTGAAAAGAAATTAGCTTTTAATTTTGCATTAGAAATAAATGTATTTCCTGTCTCTTTAGGGCTTCTTATATTAAGTGAAGTAGGTGATATCTTTTTATACTTTTTTGAGATAAGTGAGGAAATTTCTTGATATTTTCCTTTATTATGTGTTCCCACCAATATTTTTTTTGTCATAGCCTAGTATTTTTGTAAATATTAACTATATAGCACTCAAATGTTAGATAATGATAAAGAAAAAACAGAAAATTTAGAAGCTCAAAAAGAGCCTGAGGTCGAAAAAAATGAGGAAAAAAATAATACAGACAATAACCAGGTTTCTATAGAGGAAAAACTTAAAGAAACCGAAGATAAATTACTAAGATCCTTAGCCGAAATTGAAAACCAAAGACGGAGATTTGAGAAGGAGATCAAAGATGCTTTTGAATTTGGTTCTTTTAATTTTGCTAAAGAGAGTTTAGCAACTCTAGATAATTTGCAAAGAGCAAAAGTAGCGATTAAAAATGATAAAGTTTTGAAAGAAAATAAAGATTTAAATAAATTTTTGGAAAATATTTCAATTATAGAAAACGATCTAATTTCAATTTTTCAAAAAAATAATATAAAAAAAATTGAGTCATTAGGTAAGAAATTTGACCCCAATCTTCATCAAGCAATGACTGAAATCGAAGATGATAATGCTGAGCCTGGTATTATAGTTCAAGAAATACAGCCAGGATACATGTTAGGAGAAAGACTATTAAGACCCGCATTAGTAGGGGTAGCCAAGAAAAAAAATCCAAAAAAGCAGGAAAAAGAGGGAAAAAATTAAAAATGTACCTTGTAGATATAAAAAAAACACCCATATAAAAGCTAACTAAAGGACGTAAATAATGAGTAAAGTAATTGGAATAGATTTAGGAACTACAAATTCTTGCGTGGCTATAATGGATGGCTCGCAAGCTAAGGTTTTAGAAAACGTTGAAGGAGCAAGAACGACCCCTTCAGTTGTAGCTTTTTTAGAAAACGAAGAAAAATTAGTTGGTCAACCAGCCAAGAGACAGGCAGTAACTAATGCTGGTGACACAATATTTGCCGTTAAAAGACTTATTGGTAGAAAATTTGACGGTCCATCAGTTCAAAAAGATATTTCAAAAGTTCCATATAAAATTGTTAAATCTGATAACGGAGATGCGTGGGTTGAAGGAAAAGGTAAAAAATATTCTCCCGCTCAAATTTCAGCTTTTGTTTTGCAAAAAATGAAAGAGACTGCAGAGAAATATTTGGGCCAAGCTGTTACAAAAGCTGTAATAACTGTTCCAGCTTATTTTAACGACTCACAAAGACAGGCAACAAAAGATGCAGGTAAAATCGCTGGATTAGAAGTTTTAAGAATAATTAATGAACCAACAGCAGCATCTTTAGCCTACGGTCTTGACAAAAAAGGTGGAAAAAAAATTGCTGTTTATGATTTAGGTGGTGGAACATTCGATATTTCTATTTTAGAAATTGGTGACGGAGTCTTTGAAGTTAAGTCCACAAATGGTGATACTTTCTTAGGAGGAGAAGATTTTGACGATACAATAGTAGAATATTTAGCTGCAGAATTTAAAAAAGATAATGCTATTGATTTAAAAACAGATAAACTTGCTCTTCAAAGGTTAAAAGAAGCTGCAGAAAAAGCGAAAATTGAACTTTCTTCAGCTGCTCAAACTGAAATTAATTTACCATTTATTACTGCTGACAAAACAGGGCCTAAACATTTAAATTTAAAATTTACAAGAGCGAAATTAGAAGCTTTAGTTCAAGAGCTAGTTGATAGAACTTTAGAACCTTGCAAAACTGCGCTTAAAGACTCTGGGTTTTCGGCTGCTGAAATAAACGAAATAGTTTTAGTCGGCGGTATGACTAGAATGCCAAAAATAATTGAAACTGTGAAAAATTTCTTTGGTAAAGAACCAAACAAAAGTGTAAATCCAGATGAAGTCGTTGCTATGGGAGCTGCGATACAAGGTGGCGTACTCCAAGGCGATGTCAAAGATGTATTATTATTAGATGTAACTCCGCTTTCACTTGGAATTGAAACTTTAGGTGGTGTATCTACAAAATTGATAGAAAAAAATACAACTATTCCAACAAAAAAAAGTCAGGTTTTTTCTACTGCGGAAGATAATCAACCCGCAGTATCTATAAGAGTATTACAAGGTGAAAGGGAGATGGCTGCAGATAATAAGATACTTGGAAATTTCGAGTTAGTAGGTATTCCACCAGCTCCAAGAGGTACACCTCAGATCGAGGTGACATTTGATATAGATGCAAATGGTATTGTAAGTGTTTCAGCTAAAGATAAGGGTACAGGCAAAGAGCAAAAAATTCAAATCCAAGCTTCAGGTGGATTATCAGAAGATGAAATTCAAAAAATGGTTAAAGATGCAGAAGCAAATAAAGAGGCTGATAAAAAGAAGAGAGAAGGAGTGGATGCCAGAAACCAAGCTGATAGCTTAGTTTTTTCAACAGAAAAAAGTTTAAAAGAACATGGTGATAAAGTTTCTGCTGAAGAGAAGAAATCTATAGAAAACGGTATTTCTGATCTTAAAAAATCTTTGGAGGGTACAGATGTTGAAGATATTAAGAAGAAAACTCAGAGTTTAATTCAAGTTTCTATGAAATTAGGTGAAGCAGTTTATAAAAGTCAACAAAAACCAGATAACAATGATAAAGGCTCTGGTGGACCAAAAGAAACTAAACCTGATGATAAAGAGAATGTTGTAGATGCAGACTTTGAAGACGTAAAAGAAGATAAAGAAAAAAGCGCCTAAGATTAAAAATAAGGAGACGTCCTGTGGCTAAAAGAGATTGTTATGATGTCTTAGGCATCCCTAAAGGAGCTTCAAAAGACGAAATCAAAAAAGCTTATAGAAAATTAGCTTTAAAATACCATCCAGATAAAAATAAAGGCGACAAAACCTCTGAGGAAAAATTCAAAGAAGCTAGCGAAGCTTACCACATCTTATCAGATGATAAGAGAAAAGCTAATTATGATCAATTCGGTCATGCAGCTTTTGAAGGAGGTGGCGCTGGAGGCTTTCAAGGATTTGGAGGCTTTGACAGTTCTTCTTTCTCTGACATATTCGAAGATTTTTTCAGCGATTTTGGTGGAAGCTCTTCAAGAAGGACAAGTAACAGAGGAAATGATTTAAGATATGACATTAGCATCAATTTAGAAGATGCATACAGAGGGACGGAAAAAAATGTAAGGTATACTACATATAAGTCTTGTAAATCTTGTTCAGGAAGCGGGTCAGCAAAAGGGTCCAAACCAATTAGGTGTGATTATTGCTCTGGAAGAGGAAAGGTAAGAACAAATCAAGGTTTTTTTACAGTCCAACAAACTTGCCCTCAGTGTAGTGGGTACGGTGAAATGATTGGCAAACCGTGTAACGAATGTAGCGGTAATGGAAAAGTTCAAACAAACGAAAATGTTACTGTAAAAATTCCTAAGGGTGTAGATGACGGTACAAGAATTAGATTATCTGGTAAAGGAGAAGCTGGGTCAAAAGGTGGGTCTAGTGGAGATTTATATTTATTTATATCAATTGATAATCATAATATTTTTAAAAGATCTGAAGAAAATTTATATTACGAGTTACCAATTTCTTTTTCAGATGCAGCTTTGGGTACTTCTGTTGAGGTCCCTTCCATTGATGGAGGTAAGTCTAAAATAAAAATTCCCAGCGGAACTCAATACGGAAAACAATTCAGATTGAGAGGGAAAGGGATGCCTGTTTTGAGAAGAAACATTTTTGGCGATCTTTACATAAGAGTTGTTACTCAAGTTCCATCCTCACTTTCAAAAAGACAAAAGGAAATTTTGGAAGAATTTAATGAAATCGAGTCTAATAAGCCAGACCCTGTAATTAAAAGTTTTTTTGAAAAAGCTAAAAAATTCTGGAAAAAAACTTAATTTATGGGAACTGACCAAATAATGTCTGCAATATTTCTTGTTGCTGTTCTTGCTTTAATCTTACCTGGCTTTTTATCCACCAATAATAAGTTAAAAGAGTTTTTAAGTAATTTATCCATCTGGACTATAATTGTACTAGTGATTATTGTATTTATTTATTTAATTAAATAATGAAAAAGATCAGTTTAGCTATAACAGGGTGTATGGGTAGAATGGGTCAACAACTCATTAAATCCTCGAAAAAAAATAGGATTTTTAAACTTGTATCTTTAACGGAAAGCAGAAAAATTAATAAAAAAATTTCTGGAATTAAACCCGAGAAAAATTCGCCATCGGCTTTTAAAAAATGTAATGTAATTATAGATTTCACAGTGCCTAAGTGCACTTTGGAAATTTTGAAAATTGCAACTAAACTCAAAAAGAGAGTTGTAATTGGAACTACAGGTTTTACAAAAAAAGAGGAAAATATAATTAAAGGATTTTCAAGGAGAATTCCAATATTGAAAGCAGGTAATATGAGTCTTGGGATAAACTTGCTTATGTATTTAACTGAAATTACATCTAAATCTTTAGGAAATAATTTTTTAAGTAAAGTATATGAGGTTCATCATAAACATAAAATTGATTACCCCTCTGGAACAGCTTTAATGTTAGGAAAAGGTATTGCGGACGGAAAAAATAAAAACTTTTACAATTTAATTGGAAAAAAGTATTTTAATAGGAAATCTTTTCCTTATTCTAAAAAAATAAATTTTAACTCTGTACGTAGAGGTGAGGTAATTGGGGAACATGAAGTCAGATTTTCTAGTGGAAAAGAAATTATAAAACTTAATCACGAGTCTTTTGATAGAGCTTTATACTCTGAGGGGGCATTAACAGCTGCTGCTTGGTTAATGTCTAAAAAAGTAGGTCTATATTCTATGAGAGATCTTCTTAATTTTAAGTGAATATTAAAAAAAAAGCACAAATTATTTTAAGGATACTCAACCAAGTTTATCCTAAGGTACCTATACCATTAAATTATAAAAATAAATTTACTCTTTTAGTTTCTGTACTTCTTTCAGCACAATGCACTGACGTGAACGTCAATAATGTTACAAAAGATATTTACCCTAAATATAATAAGCCAATACACTTTGTAAAACTTGGTAGAAGAAAAATTGAACGTTTAATTAAAAGAATTGGGATATTTAGAGTAAAAGCTAAAAGCATCTTTTACTTATCAAAAACATTAGTTGAGAAGTATAATGGTGAAGTTCCAAGCACTTATGAGGAATTAGAACTATTACCAGGAGTAGGTCATAAAACTGCAAGTGTTGTAATGTCTCAAGGTTTTGGTTTTCCTGCTTTTCCAGTAGACACGCATATCCATAGATTAGCTCAGAGGTGGGGTTTAACTAATGGAAAAAATGTTATTCAAACAGAAAAAGATTTAAAAAGTATCTTTCCAAAAAAATATTGGAATAAACTTCATCTTCAAATAATTTGGTATGGAAGGGAATATTGTAAAGCTCGAGATTGTTATGGAATTACTTGTAAAATTTGTAAAAGCTGTTATCCAAATAGAAAAAAGCCTATTAAAACGAAAAAAGCTTAAATGAAAATCTTAGGAATTGGCAACGCTATCGTTGATGTTATTTGTAAAGTTGAAAACAAATTTATTACTCAAAATAATTTGACAAAAAGTACAATGAAGCTTGTAGATGAAATTGAATTTAAAAAACTACTATCTGCTCTTAAAGTAGAGGAAACTGTTTCTGGCGGATCAGTAGCTAACTCAATTGTGGGTCTTTCACAACTTGGAAATAAAGTAGGCTTCATTGGTAAAGTTAGTGATGATGATTTAGGTAACAAATATGAACAAGGTTTAAAAAAAGAAAACGTACAATTCTTCTACTCAAAAAAAAAGGAATCAATTCCTACTGGGACTTGTTTAATATTAATTACACCTGACTCCGAGAGAACCATGGTAACTTTTCTTGGCACTGCAGGAAAAATTAATGAAAACGATATTGATGCAAATGCAGTGAAGAATAGTGAAATCTTATTTCTTGAAGGATATCTCTGGGATGAAGGTGAACCAAAAAAAGCTTTTGCAAAAGCTATAAATAATGCAAATAAAGTCGCAATGTCATTGTCAGACTTATTTTGTGTAGAGAGACATAAACCTCACTTTTTAGATTTGGTAAAAAGTAAATTAGATATTACATTTGCAAATGAACAAGAAATAATGTCTTTGATTGATGTTAAAAAATTTGATGAAGTAATTAATTTTGCTAAAGATATAAATAAGTTAATTGTTGTCACTCGTGGAAATAAAGGTGCAGTTGCAATAAATAAAAATGAAATCGTAGAGTGCTCTGCAAGGAATAATCTCAAAATTAAAGATTTAACAGGTGCAGGCGATTTATTTGCTAGCGGTTTCCTTCATGGTTTAATTAATAAAAAAACAACTAAAGAAAGTTTAGAGATAGGAACAGAAATGTCCTCGAAAGTCATTCAAATAATAGGAGCGAGACTTAATTGATCAAATATATAATAATGACTTTTTTTATAGATAATCTGAATTAGTTTTTTTTCTTTTAAAACTTCCTTTACCTTTTTTTGGTTTGATGACTCTTTTACGATATTTTTTTGTAAACAAATCAACAGCAATTTTGTTTCTTTTTTTCATAAATGGTAACCATCTTTATTATTTAAAATAAATTTATCATCCTTGAAAATTTCATTTATTTTTTTTTCTGAGCCTATAGATATGAGTTTCGACAGTGTGCGTGTCAGCATCTTTTGAATACTCCCAAACTAAAGATAATATTTTTTTTTTTGATATAGGATTTCTTTTATTTAATAACAATTCAAGTAGTTTAATTTCTTTTTCAGTTAATATTAACGTGAAATTATCCTTAGTTAATTTTCTCTCATTTTTATTTAATAGATACTCTTTTATTTTGATTGATGAATTATCAAAAAATTTCCTTTTAGCTAAGCTTGTCTCTACTATATTATTTAATTCATTTATTGATGCAGGTAGTTTTATTGCAGCGCTGAACATGTCATCTTTAATCATTTTTTTTGTTGCTAGAATTTTAACAATCTTAGATTTTTCTAAAAAAGTATAATTTTTGACATCTTTTACTTCAACTTCATGCAGTATCATTACTTGAATATTATTTGGAATTAAATTTGATGGTTTATCGTAAAAAAATAAGTTAAAATTTAAATGTGACTTGATTTCATTTAAAGCTGAAAAGAAATTTTTTGAACCAATAATTAAAACATTTAAATTGTGCATATATATATTAATAATAAATATCTTATTTATGGTAATTATAAGGTAAAATGTGCTGTAGGTAAAAGAGGAATTGCTACAAAAAGAAAAGAAGGCGATCTTATTACGCCTTTAGGAGTTTATAAAATTAAGTACCTTTTATATCGAGATGATCGTGTAAAGAAGTTTCACACAAATTTTAAAACAAAAAAAATAACACCGTCATTAGGTTGGTGTGATGACTCAAAATCTAGAGATTATAATAAACTTATTACTTATCCCTTTAAGCACCGGGCTGAAAAACTTTTTAGAAAAGACAACATCTACGATTTAATCTTAGTTTTAAACTTCAATATGAATCCAACTTATAGAAACAAAGGGAGTGCCATTTTTATTCACGTAGCAAAACCTAATTTCACCGCTACAAAAGGGTGTGTAGCTCTTAAAAAAAATAATTTAATTAAATTAATAAAGAAAATTAAAAAAAATACAAAGATAAAGATATTTTAAAATCTATTACCAAAGATTAAGCTACCAATTCTGATAAATGTAGAATTAAAATGAATAGCTTCTATAAAATCTGCAGACATTCCCATGCTTAATTCACCGAAAGCTAAAGAAGAGTTAAGTTCAGAGGCTAATTTAAAATATTTTTTAGGATCATCATTTACTGGAGGAATTATCATTAATCCAATGATTTCTAAGTTTAATTCTTTTTTACAATAGTCAAAAAATGAATCTAGTTCTGAAATCGGAATACCTGACTTTTGATTTTCATCACCAATATTTACTTGAATAAAATATTTAAGAAATTTATTTTTTTCAACTTGGGTTTTGCTTAAAATATCAGCTAGTTTTTGATTATCTAAGGAGTGAATATATTCAAAAATATCAATCGCGTTTTTTGCTTTATTTGTCTGTAATTTTCCAACCATATGTAAATTTATTTTTTTACTTTTTTTTATTTCCCTCCATTTGGCGACGGCTTCTTGAACTTTATTTTCACCAAAATGCGTATGACCGAAATCTATTAAGGGCATAATATGATCTAGTGAAAAAGTTTTACTTACAGCGACTATGTTTATCTTTTTTTTTGGTTTTTGTTCTTCAACATTAGATTGTATTTTCTTAAATCTTTCTATTATGATGCTCATATGTTTGCCTTAAAAAAAAATTATTATTTAATAATTCAAAGTATCAAAGATATTGACCTTAGTAACATAAAAAAAAGGTATAAATTTACTATTATTTATAGAAATAATTCAAAAATTGAGAAAATTACTGATCTGATAAATTTTAGAAGATTTTGCAAAAAAAAAGGTATTAATTTTTTTGTCGCTAACAACTTCAAACTCGCAATAAAATTAAAAGCAGATGGTTTTTATATTTCTGCAAATAATTTAAGTTATAAAAAACCTTACTTATTTAATTATAATTTTAAAATAATAGGATCGGCGCATAATATACATGAACTTAATATTAAGAAAGTTCAAGGATGCACCGAATTTGTTTTTTCAAGGATTTTTAAAACTAATTATGATTATAAAAAAGGTTATCTAGGTATTTTAAAATTCAATAATTTAACAAATTTAACAAAAAATAATCTTATTGCATTAGGGGGTATAAGATTTTCTAACCTTAACAAGATGAAATCCGTTAAATGTAAAGCTTTCGCAATTTCCACTGAGGTAAAAAAAAAGCCGGCTAAAATAATTAACCGGCTTTTTTAATTAGACTAAATAACGCTTATTAAAACGCCATTTGAACTGTGAATACAGTGTCTTTAATGTCTTTGTTTTGCGTGTACTCAGTATTTTTATGATCGTTCATCGCAATACCTAGTGTCATTCCGCCCATTGTGTAAGCAGCTTGGATACCAGTTGACTCTAACTCGTAAGCAGCACTTGCTTTAGATAAAGTTGGAGTTGACTCTTCCTGTTCGTAAGATACTGAAAGATTGTCATTTACGTTGATAGCGACAGACATTTTAGTGTTTTCTACTTGCTCTACAACTTCAGTTGTAATGTTTGCCATTGGTAAAGCAGCATAACTCTTACTGTAACCGATTGTTGCAGGTCCAAATGTGTATGTTGCAAAGTATGCACCAGACTCTGGAGCTTGCTCTGAAGAACCAAGTACACCACTGAACTCTAAGTAGTCAAAACCGACAGATAAACCATCAATCGGAGCAGCTTTCACTTGATAGTGAGTAACCGCGTCACCACCACCAGCTAAAGTGATACCACCAGCTGAAGCTGTATCTGGTGTAGCTTGCCTGTTTGAAGCGGCATGGTCTGAACCAGCTGCTTTAAAGTCTGCTACATTTGCTTCAGCACCCGGAGCGTATCCGATTTTTGCTGTTATACCGAAAGGTAAAAGATCCGCAGGAGTGTGGTATTGAATATTGTCAAAACCATCTATATCAAACGTATCTGTCATTAGTTCCGCGTAAGATGTATCTGAAGGTCTAGCTATTACTGATTGTGAACCAGCGTTATCTACACCCAAAGCACCTTCACCAAGAAATATACCAATTGTACCTTGTGGAGTTGTTAGTGATAATTTAGCGTCATCGTTAGTTGCACCTGATTCTACAGCGTCAATATCAATTGCATATGACCATGTGTAACCATTATCCAACTCACCTGAAGCTCCTAACGTAAATTCGTTAGATATACCTAAAGCTTTGTCTCTGTGTAGAGGGCTTGAAGCATTATCAGACGATGCTATAGCGTAAGAAGCTTTTGCGCTACCAGTAATGCTTAATTCTCCGGCATTTGCTACACCGAAAGAAAATAAGCAAGCTGATAACATTGCTATTACTTTTTTCATGTTTTTCCTTTTGTTAAAATTAAAATTAAGTTACTTAATTTTATGAGGTATTTTTAATTTATCCTGACTTAATTTTCCTATTTTTTCATTAATTTAAGGCTTTTTTTTCGCTTTTGTGATATATATGCAACACTTTAAAAAACCGTGAATAGTGAGTATAAATCGCATATTTTGGGGCTTTACACGAATAAATCATATATATTTGGAAAATTAAGATAAATGATCAAATTTAATATAAAAAAATTTGCGATTTTAGCAATTTTTGCAGTTTTACTTTCAGCATGTGGAAAAGATTTTATAAAATATTCACCTGCGAAAGACAATCCGACCAAAGGACCAGAGAGAGCAAAAAAAAATGTTGAAGAAGGTAGGGGCGTGAGTCTAGGCGGAATTACTAAAAGACGCGGAACTAATTATGAGTTTAGTACCTCAAATCCTTTATGGCGAGCCTCTTTAGAAATTTTAGATTTTTTACCAATGACTACTGTTGATTACAGTGGAGGTATGATTATTTCTGATTGGTACACCGATAATAATGCAGCAAATAATGAATCAATAAAAATTACTATTCGCTTTTTATCCAATGAAGTTCGCTCAGATAGTATAAAGATTATAGTCCACAAAAAAAAATGTAACTCTAGTATGAACTGTACAGTAAAAATTTTACCCAATTCTACCATAAGCCAAGAATTAAGGACCACAATAATTAAGAAGGCTGCTCTTTTAGAAAAAGAATCTAAAACCAAAAAGAGATAATTGTAATGGAAAGAGTAAACTTTCGCTCTATCGAAAAAAAATGGCAGAAGAAATTTTCCTCTTCCAAGCTTACAAATTCAAAAGGTAAAAAATTTTATTGTTTAGAAATGTTTCCCTACCCATCTGGAAAAATTCATATGGGTCACGTTAGAAATTACACAATTGGTGATGTCATTGCTAGATTCAAGTACCTTAACGGATATAATGTCTTGCATCCTATGGGTTGGGATAGTTTTGGTTTACCTGCAGAAAATGCCGCAAGATTAAATAATTTAAGTCCAATAGATTGGACAAATTCAAATATTAAAACTATGAAAACCCAATTAAAATTATTGGGTTTATCAATCGACTGGGATTTGGAAATCTCAACATGTGATGAAGATTATTATAAACATCAGCAATCACTGTTTATTGACTTTTATAATTCTGGGTTGGTATCTAGGAAAGAAACTTATGTAAATTGGGATCCTATAGAAAAAACAGTTTTAGCTAACGAGCAAGTTATTAATGGTAGAGGATGGAGATCTAATGCAGTTGTAGAGAGAAGAAAACTTTCTCAATGGTTTTTTAATATATCGCAGTTTTCTGATGAATTGCTTGAAGATTTAGAAAAACTTGATGGATGGCCTCAGAAGGTAAAATTAATGCAAAAGAATTGGATAGGCAAATCTTATGGATGTGAACTGAATTTTAAAATACAAAATTCATCTGATCAAATAAAAATATTTACTACACGCCCTGATACAATTTTCGGAGCTACTTTTATTGCATTATCGCCTGACCATTTTTTAGGGCATCAATTTAAAAATAATGTTGAGTTTATTAAGTTTAAGAAAGAATGTTCTAAGACTGGTACAACTGAGGAAGCTTTAGCAAATGCAGACAAAATTGGTTTCAAAACAAATTTATTTGCTGAACACCCTTTCAATAAAGAAATCAAAATTCCGATATATTTCGCAAATTTTGTTTTAATGGACTACGGGAACGGAGCAATTTTTGGTTGCCCTGCACACGATCAAAGAGATTTTGATTTTGCAAAAAAATATAAACTACCAATTATTAAAGTTGTATCAGATGGAAATAAAGAACATGATAAAATGAAATTAATTGAAGCTTACACTGGTGTTGGCAAAATGATTAATTCTAGTTTTTTAAATGGTTTGAGTATTGAAGAAGCAAAAATAAAGATTATTGAAAAGGTAAAAGAATTAAAAATCGGAGGTAAGAAAACTTTATTCAGACTTAAAGACTGGGGTATTTCAAGACAAAGATATTGGGGTTGTCCAATCCCAATGATTTATTTGGAGGACGGTTCTTGTGTACCAGTAGATAAAAAAGATTTACCTATTAAATTGCCACCAGATATTAATTTGAATTCTCCAGGAAATCCTCTTGATCATCATCCGACATGGAAAAATACAAAAGATAGTAAAACTGGAAAACCTGCTAAAAGAGAAACAGATACACTTGACACTTTTGTTGATTCATCTTGGTATTTCTTAAGATTTTGCTCTCCAAAATTTAAAAAAGAGGCATTTGATAATGAAAAAGTTAACTATTGGATGCCAGTCGATCAATATATTGGAGGAATAGAACACGCGATACTGCACTTGTTATATTCACGTTTTTTTATGAGGGCGATTAAGGTTTCTAACACAAACGTCAATTGTTCAGAGCCTTTTCAGAATCTTTTTACTCAAGGAATGGTTTGTCACGAAACATACAAAGATAAAAATGGAAATTGGCTTTATCCAAATGAAATAAAGAAAATCAAAAGTAACTCAGCAATAAAAATTTCAGATAATTCGAAGGTCACTGTTGGACCTATAGAGTCCATGTCTAAATCAAAAAAAAATACAATAGACCCTGAGGAAATGATTGAAAAATATGGAGCAGATTCAGTTAGGTGGTTTATATTATCTGATAGTCCTCCTGAAAAAGATATCCAATGGTCAGATACTGGTGTAGCAGCCTCTAGCAAATTTTTACAAAAAATTTGGAATTTAAATCAAGTTATAATGTCAAATAAATCAAAAAGTACAAACAGTGCCGATGAAAAAAAATTTGTTGAGAAAATAGATTTATACATTTTAAAGATCACAGAACTTATTAATAATTTTCAATTTAATGTGGCGGTAGCCCAATTTTATGAGATTTACAAATTTTTTAATAATCATTTGCAAAAAAATATTCGCAAAGAAACACTTATTTCAAATATTGAAAAAGTGATGAGATTAATGATACCTTTCACACCTCATTTAGCTAATGAATGTTTAGAAGTTTTAAATTCAAAAAATACGGATAAGTGGCCTAAAGCTAATAAAGAATTGTTAAATAATCTTAAAATAAATATAGTAGTACAAGTAAATGGAAAAACTAGAGATGTTCTCCAAATGGAAAATAATACAACTGAAAAAGAAATAACGAAAACTGTTCTCTCAAATTTAAAAACTAGCAAATTTCTTTCGGATAAAAAAATTGTTAAAACTATTTTCGTAAAAAATAGAATAATTAATTATATATTGAATTAAATGATATGAGAGATTCAAAAATCAAATTATTATTTTTTTTTATTTTAATTCTTACATTGAGTTGCGGATTTAAGCCTGTAGATAAAAGCATATTGCTAAATTACAATATTAAATCACTAGAAATCAAAAATAGTAATAAA
>CACKNR010000004.1 GCA_902601545.1 uncultured Pelagibacteraceae bacterium
AATGTTAAAGAAATTGGTAAATAAAAATATAAATTTGATAAAACAGGTTGGTAGAGTAAATAATGTCCTCACATCAAAGATAAAAGATAAAAATTCAATAGATATTCTAGTTCTTAAGGAAAAACTTTCATTAAATTTTAATGAGGATGTAAATTTAGCATCTCAAAAAGAGAGAATTTTACAAAAAATTGAGACAATTAATAAACAAATTACTAGTTTAAATAATAAGCTCAAAAATAAGGCTTATGTGACAAATGCACCTAAAGAAATAGTACAAAATGATAAAAATTTAGTTAAAGAATTAACTATTGAAGATGGAAAATTAAGAAGTATTGTATCTAGTATTAATTAAATGTCTAAAATTGATAAAAAAAAACTACCCAGTCGTCATACTTCTTTGGGCCCAGATAGAGCTCCACATAGATCTTTTTACTATGCAATGGGAGAAACCGAACAGGATGTAGCGAAGCCATTTGTAGGAGTAGTATCCACTTGGAACGAAGCTGCACCCTGTAATACAGCTTTAATGCGACAGGCACAGTCTGTAAAAAAAGGAGTAAAACAATCTGGTGGAACACCTAGAGAATTTTGCACTATAACCGTAACAGATGGTATTGCCATGGGCCATGAGGGAATGAAATCATCTTTAATTTCAAGAGAAGTCATAGCTGACTCAGCTGAACTGACAGTTAGAGGACATTGTTATGATGCATTAGTTGGTATAGCTGGATGTGATAAATCCCTTCCAGGTTTGATGATGTCTATGTTGAGATTGAATGTACCTAGTGTATTTATTTATGGTGGATCAATTTTGCCAGGAAAATTTAAAGGAAAAGATGTTACAGTTGTAGATGTATTTGAAGCAGTAGGCAAACATTCCTCAGGTAAAATGTCTTCTGAAGAATTAAGAGAATTAGAATTAGTAGCTTGTCCGAGTGCTGGTGCTTGTGGAGGTCAATTTACAGCTAACACAATGGCGTGTGTATCGGAAGCGATAGGATTGGCTTTGCCTTATTCAGCTGGAACACCGGCCCCTTATGAGGAAAGAGATAAATATGCTTATGAAAGTGGTCAAGCGGTAATGAATTTATTAGAAAAAAAAATTAAACCAAGAGAAATAGTTACTAAAAAATCTCTAGAAAACGCAGCAACAATAGTGGCTGCAACTGGAGGCTCTACTAATGCAGCCCTTCATTTACCTGCACTAGCTAATGAGATCGGAGTAAAATTTGATTTAATGGACGTTGCAAAAATATTTAAAAAAACTCCCTATCTTGCTGATTTAAAACCTGGAGGAAAATATGTAGCAAAAGATATGTGGGAAGCAGGTGGCGTTCCAATGCTTCTTAAGACCTTGTTTGATGGTGGATATATCCACGGGGATTGTCTAACTGTTACAGGCAAAACAATGAAAGAAAATTTAAAAGATATTAAATTTAACAAGAGTCAAAAAGTTTTAAGAGAATATAACAAACCTTTATCACCAGATGGCGGAGTTGTTGGATTGAAAGGAAATTTGGCTCCCGAAGGCGCTATTGTAAAAATAGCAGGTTTAAAGAAATTACAATTTTCTGGGACAGCAAGATGTTTTGACAACGAAGAAGATGCAATGAAAGCTGTTCAAACAAAAAAGTATAAAGACGGTGATGTAATTATAATAAGATACGAAGGACCCAGAGGTGGACCAGGCATGCGTGAAATGTTATCTACAACAGGTGCAATTTATGGTCAAGGGAAAGGAGAAAAAGTTGCTTTAATAACCGATGGAAGATTTTCAGGGGCAACTAGGGGGTTTTGTGTTGGTCATGTTGGACCAGAGGCTGCTTTAGGTGGACCTATAGCTTTACTTAAAAATGGAGACAAAATAGATATCGATGCAAAAAAAGGAACTATCAATGTTAGACTGACAAAAGCACAGATGACCGCTAGAAGAAAAAAATGGAAAGCAAAAAAATCTCAATTTGGTTCAGGAACTTTGTGGAAATATGCTCAAACTGTAGGACCAGCTTATTTAGGAGCACCAACACACCCTGGTAAGAAAAAAGAAGTAAAAGATTATTCCAAAATTTAATGAAAATTAGACCAGTTATTTTGTGTGGTGGTGCTGGAACTAGACTTTGGTCTGACAGTAAAAACCACAAAGCTAAACAATTTATAGATTTTGGCGGATGGACATTGTTCGGAAAAACACTTGAGCGGATTAAAAGTCCATTCTTTGATTATCCAATTATAAGCACTAACTTAAAATATTTAAAAGATATTAAAAAAAACTTAAAAAATAAAGGAATTACTAAATATAGGATAGTTCTTGAGCCAGCCAAGAAAAATACAGCACCTGCAATTTTAACATCTGCACTTATAAAAGAAATTCCAGATAAACAACCTGTAGTCTTTTTATCTTCAGATCATTTAATTGAAAAAAAAGCAAAATTTAATAACGAAATTAAGAAACATAAAAAATTTCTTAATGATAAAAATATTTTCATTTTTGGTATTAAACCGAACTCTATTTCTGATCAATACGGTTATTTTATTACAAAAAAAATAAATAACTTAAATCAAGTTTCAAGATTTATTGAAAAACCAAATTTATCTAAAGCTAAAACAATTATTAAAAAAGGTGGGTATTGGAACTCTGGTATGTTTTTTTTGAGAAAAGATTCATTAATTAACAATTTCATTAGATATCAAAAAAAAATTTATAAAAACTCTTTATTAGCGGTAAATAGAAGTAAAAGAAAAAATAGTATTTATTATCTTAACAAAAAAGCTTTTATTAAAAATCCTTCTAAATCTTTTGACTATGCAATTTTAGAAAAAACGAAAAAAATTAACGCTATAAAATTAAATATTCAATGGTCAGACCTAGGAAGTTGGAAAGAAATTCTTTTAATGTTTAAAAAAAATAAAAGTAAGTACTTTAAGAAAAAAAATATTTTTAAAAGACCTTGGGGGAGTTATACGAATTTATATAATGGAAACAACTTCTTAATTAAAGAACTAAATGTTAAACCAAATGGTGTTTTAAGTTTACAGAAACACTTTCATAGATCAGAACATTGGGTGGTGACGCAAGGTATTCCTAAAATTACTTTAAATAAAAGATCATTTTCGAAAAAGCCTTATGAAACTATTTTTATTCCTAAAGGTGCTATTCATAGAATTCAAAACCCAAATAAAAAAACAATAAAAATAATGGAAGCACAGCTCGGCTCAATTTTAAAAGAAACAGATATTGTAAGATATGAAGATATATATGGAAGAATTAATTAATTTTCAGTTCTATCGGTGTATGATCAGAAGGTTTTATTTTTGATCTGGGATCTTTATTAATATTAATTGAAATAATATTGTCTAATAAATTATTTGACAATAAAAAGTGATCTATTCTCATCCCATAATTTTTTTGCCATGAACCAGCAAAATAATCCCAAAAAGTATATTCTTGTTTATTTTTATTTTTAATTCGATACACATCTTTAAATCCTAAATTAAGTAACTCACGAAACTTTTTTCTTATTTCCAATTTTCCAAGTGCATCATTTTCATATCTTTTGAAATCGTAGACGTCTATTTCTTCTGGGATTATATTGAAATCTCCAGCAATTAATACATTTGAATTTTTATGAAGCTCTTTTTTCATACACAATATAAATTTATTTAGCCAATTTTTCTTGTAATCATATTTGTCTGTATCAATAGGATTTCCATTTGGCACATAAATATTAACTAAATAAATCCTCTTTTTTTTTAATAATATTTCACCCGAAATAATTCTTGATTGATTTAAATCATCTTTAATTAAATCCTTCTTAATATTTTTAATTTTAACTTTTGAGATAATTGCAACACCATTATAACTTTTTTGACCGAAAACGTGAGACTCATATCCTATTTTTTTAAAATCTTCATACGGAAAATTTTTATCTTGTGTTTTAATTTCTTGAAGTAATAAAATGTCTGGAGCCGATTTTTTTATATAATCTTGAATATTAGCAATTCTTGCTCTTACTGAATTAACGTTCCATGATATTATTTTCATCAAACTGAAAAAGAGAGACCACAACCGCATGAAGCAGAAGCTTTAGGATTTTTTATTGAAAACGACTCTCCAATCATCTCTTTTTTAAAATCTACTATTGAACCAGCTATTATATCAAGCGACTGTTTATCAATTACAGCTTTATTGAATAAAATATCATCTTTTTCGATTTTATTGTCAAAACTAAAATTATATTTGAATCCAGAACACCCACCACCTTGAACAGCAATTCTAAAATATTTTTCGTTATCACTTCTAGTGATTTTCTCTATCTGGTTTATTGCACTTTCAGTAAATTCTAATTTTTTTTCCATAATTATTTAGTATATAATCTATATAATTAGCATGCAAAAAAATTCAATCCAATCATTATCTAAATTAGCAGTTCCACTGAAATCTAAAGGTAGGTTTTTTAGAGAAAATAAAACAAATTTAAGGACTGATTTTCAAAGAGACAGAGATAGAATAATTCATTCAACTGCTTTTAGAAGACTAAAACACAAGACCCAGGTTTTTGTAAATACATCAGGAGATCATTTTAGAACAAGAATTACTCACTCTTTAGAAGTTGCTCAAATATCTAGAACATTGTCTAAATTTTTTAATTTAAATGAAGACTTATGTGAAACAATAAGTTTAGCACATGATTTAGGCCACACACCTTTTGGACATGCTGGCGAAGAAGCTTTAAACAAATGTATGAAAAAATTTGGAGGATTTGATCATAATATTCAAACAATTAGAACAATCTTATTTTTAGAAAATAGATATTACGATTTTAAAGGTTTAAATCTCACATTAGAAACGCTAGATGGCTTAATAAAGCATAATGGACCAATTAAACACTTAAAAAAGTTTAATAAAATCTTAGGAAAAAATTACTTTAGAAAAAAAATTAAATTTTCCCTTAGTCCATCTTTAGAGGCTCAGATTGCATCAATTTCTGATGATATTGCATACAACAGTCATGATCTAGAGGATGGTTTGAATTCAAATTTATTTAAACTTGAAGATCTTGAACAAGTTCCGGTTCTAAATACTATTGTTTTTAAACATAAAAAAAAACTTAAGATTTATTCTATTGATTTGATCATAAGACAAATTGTTAGAGAGATTATTAATGAAATGGTAAAAGATATAATTATTACAACCCAGAAAAATATTAAAAAGTATAAAATTAAAAATTTAGATAATGTTTATAATGCAAAATTTCGAATTGTTTCATTTTCAAAAAAAATGAAAAATTTTGACAAAAAAATCAAAAAGTTTTTACGAAAAAAAATGTATTATCATAAAAATGTTCAGGCAAACACTAACCTGGGGAAAAAAATTATTAATAAATTATTTTTCCTGATTTCGAAAAACCCTGAAAAATACATAAATGTTAGTAAGTACGATAAATCTAATATTGCTAGATCTATTTGTGATTTTATTGCTGGTATGACTGATAGATATGCAATAAATCTGTATAACAAAATTAAATGAATATTTTTGAAAATTATTTATTAGAAATAACCAAAATTATCAAAGATAATAAAGATCTTCTTAACTTAGAAAATTTAGATAACCTTAAAAATATAAATCTAGAGGTCCCACCTGATCGCTTTAATTTTGATTTATCAACAAATGTTTCTTTAGTTTTATCAAAAACAAATAATATAAATCCAAATGATTTAGCAAATAATATTAAGAATTTGTTACTAAAAAAGATAAATCATTTTGATAAAATTGAGTCTGCTGGGCCGGGTTTTTTAAACATAAAAATATCAAATGAAGGTTTGGCAAAAAATATTAATCACATACTAAAAGAGAAAGACACATATGGATCGAAAAAATCTAACAAAAATTATAATGTAGAATTCGTTTCTGCTAATCCTACTGGTCCAATGCATGTAGGTCATTGTAGGGGGGCAATATTTGGAGATGTATTGTCAAATTTACTTTTATTTAATGGAAACAAAGTTACTAAAGAGTATTATATAAACGATTATGGCAATCAAATTAAAAATTTTGTTAAGTCAGTCTATCTAAGAATTAGAGAAATAAAATATAAAGAAAAATTTAAAATTCAAGAAAATTTATATCCAGGTAATTATATAAAAGAAATCGCTTCAAGCATTATTAAAAATAATCCTAATATAAAAGTAGAAAATTTCGACGATTGTTTTGATGATTTAAAGATCCTTTCTTTAGAAAAATCAATGAACTTAATTAAGAATGACTTAAAAAAATTAGGTATTAAACATGATAATTTTTTTTCAGAATCTGATTTAGTTAAAAAAGATTTAGTTAACAAAGCATTAAATCAACTCAAAATAAACAATTACGTGGAGGAGGGTTTTCTTAGTCCACCAAAAGGTGAGTCTTCTAAAAGCTGGAAGCAGGTAAAGAGACTAATTTTTAAATCAACTTTATTCGGTGATGATTCTGATAGATCTTTACAAAAAGACGACGGCACTTGGACATATTTCGCAAATGATGTTGCTTATCACTCTGATAAAATAAATAGAAAATTTGATATTTTGATAAATATACTTGGGGCCGATCACACAGGATATATTAAAAGAATTTGTTCTGCTGTTTCCGCATTATCAGAGAAAAAAGTAAAACTTAATTGTAAAGTAACCCAATTAGTAAAGCTTTATAAAAATGGAAAACCTTTTAAGATGTCAAAAAGGGCAGGTGATTTTATTTCAGTTCAAGATTTATTAGACGAAGTCAATAAAGACTCAATTAGATTTATGATGTTGAATAGAAGTAATGATGTAGAATTAGATTTTGATTTCGAAAAAATAAAAGAAAAAACAAAAGATAATCCTGTATATTACGTTCAATATGCATATGCTAGAATAAATTCAATAGTTAGAACATTAAAAAAAACTTTGAATGACAATATTTCGGTTACTCCGAACTCATTTTCTCCAAATCAGTACGAGGAAAAAATTATTAGAAAAATTTTTGAATGGCCAAAGATAATTGAGTCGGCTGCAACAAAACTTGAGCCCCATAAGATACCTTTTTATCTATATGAATTATCAACTCTATTCCACTCATATTGGAGTAAAGGAAATGAGGATAATAGGTTTAGATTTATCGAAAATGGAAAAGTAAAAAGAGAGGAATCTTTGATTTTTATATTTTTAATTGCCGTAGTAATAAAAAATGGGATGAATATACTTGGTGTTTCATTACCTGAAAAAATGTAATGAGAATAATACTTAATATTTTAATGGTCTTAATAATTATCCTATTCATTTTTTTTACATATAAATATTATTCATCAAATAAAAATATAAATACAAAAGATTATAACCGTTTAAATATTGATTTAATTTTAAAAGATAAAACTTCTGGTTTACCTATTTTGAAAAATAATACAAATAATATAATAGAATTTAATAATTCTTTAGAAAACGAAATTGATAAATATGAAAAAAAAAGAAAATTTTGGGATTTGTTAAAGAATAAATGAAAAGAAAAGCACTAATAGTTAGTATTAAGGGTACTAGTCTTTCTCGAATGGAAAAAATTCTTTTATCAAAAGAAAAACCGTGGGGTATTATTTTATTTAAAAGAAATCTAAAATCTTATAATCAAATTAAAAAATTAACTGCACACATTAGAAAATTGACAAAAAATAAACATTTCCCTGTTTTAATAGATGAGGAAGGTTCAAATGTGACAAGACTAAGTAAAATAATTAGCCATAATATTTCAGCAAATTTCTTTGGAAATTTGTATGAGATTAATAAGATTTTTTGTTTTAAAATACTTAAACATTACATTTTTTCACTTAGTAAATTTTTAACAGAACTTGGAATTAATATAAATACTATCCCAGTGCTTGATGTTTTAAGAAACCGCACAAGTAAAGTAATTGGAAATCGAAGTTTTTCTAAAAATAAAAAAATTGTTAAAGATCTTGGAAATTTTACAATCAAAAATTTACATTTAAATAAAGTTGCTGCAGTGATCAAGCATATTCCAGGTCATGGGGCTGCAAAAACAGATAGCCATATAAGTATGCCGAAAGTTTTATTACAGCCTAAAAAATTAGAACAAATAGATTTTTATCCATTTAAATTATCAAAAGCAAAACTTGCTATGACCGCACATATTCTTTATACGAAAATTGATAAAAGTTCTGTAGCTACTCACTCTAATAAAATCATTAAAAATATAATTAGAAAAAAATTAAATTTTAAAGGTATTTTAATTTCCGATGATATTTCTATGAAGGCTCTAAAGTACGATCTAGTAACTAATGCTAAAAAATCACTGGACGCTGGATGTAATTTAGTGCTTTATTGTGCCGGAAAAACCAATGACAACTTTAAATTGATTCAATCATTACCTTATATCGATAAATTCACATCAAAAAAAACTTCAGAATTTTTTAATTTTTTAAGGTAAAATTAATTATGGAATCAAAAAACGCTAATCAAATCTCAATTGATATACCTAACTATTCTGGACCATTAGAGCTTCTTCTTGACTTGGCAAAAACACAAAAAGTAAATTTAGCAGAAATTTCTATCACACTTCTTGCAGATCAGTTTTTAAATTTTATAAAAAAACAAAAAGATTTAAATTTAGAATCAGCTTCTGAATATTTACTAATGGCAACATGGTTGGCTTATCTGAAGTCAAAATTATTATTACCCGAAGATGATGAAGATGATTTTAAAGCTTCAGAAGCAGCAGAAAAATTAAAGTTACAACTTAAAAAATTAGAACTTATCCGTATCTTATCTGATCAAATGTTAAAAAAAAAAAGATTGGGTATTGATATTTTTACTAGAGGCATGAAAGGAGGAATAAGATCAATAAACACTCCTGTTTATGATGTCTCTTTGTACGAACTTTTAAAAACATATTCAGTCATTCAAATGCAAAAAACTTTCACAAACATTAATATTCCAAAATTACCAGTTTTTACAACTGAAGAGGGTATTAAACAAATCAAAAATAATTTAGATAAAATTGATAATTGGAAAAATTTGCTAGATTTAATTCCAAAATTTTATTCAAAAAATAATATGAAAAGAACAGCTATCGCAGGAATATTTGCTGCTAGTCTTGAATTGACAAAGGAAGGTATTATTTCAGTTTCACAAAAAAAAATATTTGATAACTTGATGGTAAAAAAATCGTGATATGAAAAGTAAAAAAAAAAATAATATTGTAAATTTTCCCTCATCACCTTCAAAAATTGAAAGACAGGTAGAAGCAATACTTTTTGCTGCTTCAGAACCTTTAGATATTGAAACTATTGAAAAAAGAGTTCAAACTACGATAAATTTGAAAAAGATATTACTCAATCTTCAGGTCTTATATAAAAAAAGAGGAATAAATTTAATATGTATCAAAAATAAGTGGTCTTTCAGAACTGCAGATGATTTATCAAAATTAATGGCTCTACAAAAATCTAGTCATAAAAAATTATCTAAAGCTACTATCGAGACTTTAGCTATAATAGTTTATCACCAACCGGTGACGAGAGCTGAAATAGAAGAAATAAGAGGCGTATCATTTGCATCAAATACCTTAGATACTTTACTTGAACTTAACTGGGTTAGACCGGCCGGTCGTAAAGAGGTGCCTGGTAAACCAATCCAGTATTCAACTACTGAAAATTTTTTAAATCATTTCAATATTCAAAAATTGTCAGATCTCCCCTCAATTGACGAGCTTGGCTCAGCTGGTCTTATTGACACTTCAAGTATAGATAAATCAATATTTGGCACTGGCAAATTCTTTAAAGAACAGTCAATAACAGAAAAACAGAGCATCTATGAAGACATAGATGAAGCAATTAAAAAAGCTCCGGATGAGGATAAATAAATATATTTATTTAAGTCTAATTATTGTGTATATATTTTAGATTATGGGAATTAGTTTCTGGCAAATAGCAATAGTAGTTGTTCTTGTAGTTTTGCTTTTTGGAAGGGGAAAAATATCTAGTTTAATGGGTGATGTAGCTAAAGGTATTAAAAGCTTTAAAAAAGGTATGTCTGATGATACTTCTTCAAATACACAAGATAATGACTCTAAGTCAGACAACTCTGACACTGAAAATAAATAATCGAAATGCCTCAAATTGGATGGTTAGAGATTTTGTCAGTGGTAATTATTGCAATATTAGTCTTAGGTCCAAAAGAATTTCCTATAGCCTTAAAGAAAATTGGCTCATATATTGGAAAATTTAAAAATACACTAAGTAACTTTCAAAAAGAAGTTTCAGAAGTTACCAAAGATGTCAACTTAGAAGAAAAAATTTCACCTAAGAATAATAAAACTCAAAAAGAAATCGATAAAAATGGCTGAGAATAATTCTTTCACAAGTCATTTCATTGAGTTACGTACAAGACTTTTGAATTCTTTAATATTCATTTTTTTAGCATTTATAACTTCTTATATATTTGCTGAACAAATTTATAATTTCTTAGTAGAACCTTATGCAAATGCTGTAAAAGATGGAGAAATTTCTAGGCGTCTTATTTTCACAGCTCTTCATGAAACTTTTATAACTTACATTAAAGTTGCTTTTTTTTCCGCAATATTTTTAGGCAGCCCAGTGCTATTGATACAAATATATAAATTTATTGCACCAGGGCTATATAAAAACGAGAAAAAAGCAATTCTTCCTTATTTGATTTTTACGCCTATTCTTTTTTTATTTGGTGGATTACTTGTCTATTATTTAGTGATGCCATTAGCAATTAAATTTTTTTTATCATTTGAAACGATAGGTTCAAATTCTAGTTTACCAATACAACTTGAAGCAAAAGTAAACGAATATCTCTCATTAATTATGAGATTAATATTTGCTTTTGGAATAAGCTTTCAATTACCAATTTTATTAAATTTATTAGCAAAAATTGGCATTGTTAATTCAAATTATTTAAGAACGAGAAGAAGATATGTAATTGTAATAATCTTTGCTTTAGCTGCAATTTTAACGCCTCCTGATCCTATCACTCAAGTTGGACTAGCAATACCTTTGTTATTACTTTATGAATTATCTATATTTACAGTTAGATTCTCAGAAAAAAAAAAAGATAAAGAAATAGAAAATGCATAACATAAAAGACCTAAGAAAAAATCTAAGTGATTATAAAAAAAAACTTTCACACAGAAATTATGATTTTAAGATTGATGAGTTTGAATCTTTAGACAAAATCAATCGAATGTTAATAAGCGATAAAGAAAAACTTGAACAAGAAAAAAGAGTTTTATCAAAATCAAAAAATCAGTCAAATTTTGCAAAATCAAAAAAAATTTCAGAAGAAATTTCAAAAATAGCCAAAAAACAAATTATTGCGCAAAAAAAAATTAACGATTTGATTAACTTTTTACCTAATTTAGCTTTAGACGATGTACCAATTGGAAAAGATGAAAAATCAAATAAAATTCTCGGTAAATTCGGAAATATAAGAAAATTTTCTTTTAAACCAAAATCACACGCTGAAATTGGTTTAAAGTATAACCAGATAGACTTTGATATGGCATCAAAATTATCTGGCGCAAGGTTCGTAATATTAAAAAATAAAATTGCATTATTGGAAAGAGCATTAATTAACTTTATGTTGGATATGCATACTGAAAAATTTAAATATACAGAAATTTCTCCACCGTTAATTGTTAATGAGGATGTTATGTTTGGAACTGGACAGCTACCTAAATTCGAAGAAGATCAATTTGAAATAAAATTTGAAGGCTCTGACCAAAAAAAATTTTTAATTCCTACTGCTGAAGTTGTTTTAACAAACCTCTACAGAAAATCTATTATAAACAAAGATTTACTTCCATTAAGATTCGTTGCGGCAACTCCTTGTTTTAGAAAAGAGGCAGGTAGTTACGGAAAAGATACAAAGGGAATGATAAGACAACACCAATTTTATAAAGTTGAATTAGTAAGTATAGTTGAACTTGAAAATTGCAAATTTGAGCTTGATAGAATGTTAAATTGTGCAAAACAGATTTTAGACGAACTAGAAATCCCATATCAAGTAGTTTTATTGTCATCAGGTGATATGGGATTTAGTGCTGAAAAAACTTTTGATATAGAGGTATGGATACCTTCTGAAAATAAATACCGAGAGATTTCTAGTTGTTCATCATGTGGATCTTTTCAAGCCAGAAGAATGGGAACTAAATACAAAACTCAATCTGGCAATGAATTTGCAGGTACACTTAACGGCTCAGGTTTAGCAGTAGGTAGACTGATAATTGCTTTATTAGAAAATAATCAAAATGAAGATGGCTCAATTTCAATACCAAGTGTGCTAAAAAAATATATGAATAATCTTGATAAAATTTAATGAAATTTAACTTGTTAATCTAATTCATTTACTATAATTGTCTTTTCATGAGCGGACAAGGAATTGCACAATTTATACCACTAATATTAATATTTGTTATTTTTTACTTTTTTTTAATTCGACCACAACAAAAAAGAGTTAAAGATCACAAAGCTATGGTTGAGTCTCTTAAAAGAGGCGATGAAGTTATTACATCTGGTGGTATCATAGGTGTTGTCGATCGTGTTATGGAAGACGATAGAATTGAGGTTGTAATAGGAGAGAGTACTAAAGTTCAAATTATAAGATCTACAATAACAAGTTTGCTCAAAAAAGAAGAAGTAAAAAAATAACTCTTTTTTGTGTTAAATTTTTCTAAAATAAATATTCTTCTCATCTATTTAATATTTTTTTTTATTTCAATTTTTTCTCTCTTAAATTTTCAAAGTAAAGAAACTCCAATTTTGGAAAAAAAGGTAAATTTAGGTTTAGATCTACAAGGTGGATCTTATCTTTTATTAGAGATAAATTCCGATTCATTAGTTAAGGAAAAAATACAATCTAAAGTAATACCAATTAAAAAATTATTAAATGAAAATAATTTAAAATACAAAGACTTTCAAATTGAGGAAAAAAAATTGATACTAAATGTTAGTGATTTAGAAAAATTCGAATTACTTTTTTTTTCTAAAAAAAATAACTTAGTAAATTCTTACATTGATATCTATAGAAATTTTGAATTGGATTATAACATACTTGATAAAAATAATATTGAGATTTTATTTTCTAAATACGGATTATTAAACATCAACAATGCGGCATTAAAACAATCTATCGAAATTGTTAGACGAAGAATAGATGATGTAGGTACAAAAGAACCTACAATTCTTCAAAGAGGTGAAAAAAGAATTTTAGTCGAGTTACCAGGTCTTAAGGATCCGGATAGAATAAAAACACTTCTAGGTAAAACTGCTCAATTGAATTTTAGATTAGTAAGTGAAAATTCTGAATTCGGAGTTGATGAATTAATTTCAGAAACAGGTGAAACCTTGAAAATAAGTAAACGTATAGTAATGAGTGGTGAAAATTTAGTTGACGCTCAACCAAGTATTCAAAATCAACAAAACGAACCAACTGTCTCATTTACTTTAGATAGACTTGGAGCTCAAAAATTCGGAAGAGCAACTACAGATAATGTGGGTAAAAGATTAGCAATTGTTCTTGACGGTAAAATAATTAGTGCACCAAATATAAATGAACCAATCACTTCAGGTAATGGAATGATTTCAGGCAATTTTACTTTTCAAGAGGCTACCGACCTTGCTTTGTTACTAAGATCAGGAGCTTTGCCAACACCTCTTAATGTTGTGGAAGAACGAACAGTTGGACCTGATTTAGGAGAAGATTCTATTAAATCAGGAATTACATCATTAATTGTGGGATTCATTTTAGTAATCATTTTTATGTTTTATAAATATAGATTGTTTGGCTTGGTCGCCAATACTGCCTTAATTGCTAATTTACTAATGTTAATTGGTATTTTAACAATTTTGGAGGCAACATTAACATTGCCTGGAATAGCAGGAATTATATTAACTGTAGGAATGGCAGTTGACGCTAATGTTCTTATATTTGAGAGAATAAGAGAAGAATTAAAATCCGAAAAATCAATAATTCATGCATTTGACTCAGGTTATTCTAAAGCAAAAATTACAGTTCTTGATGCTAATATAACTACTTTGATTGCTGCAATCATATTATTTGCTTTTGGATCTGGACCAGTGAAAGGGTTTGCTATTACTTTAGGAATTGGAATTATAACAACACTATTCACAGCTTATTTTTTGGCAAGACATTTAACATCTATTATAGTTTTAAAAAATAACGGTAAAAATATAAAAATTTAATGATTTATAATATTAATTTTGTTTCAGCTTTCAAAAAGGCAAATATAATTTCAATTATAATATTTACACTGAGTGTATTTTTTGTTTTTTTTAAAGGTTTAAATTATGGAATAGATTTTAAAGGGGGGACGTTAATTGAATTAAGAACCGATACATCTGTACAAGTTTCATCAATAAGAGAGTCTTTAAAATCAATGAACTTAGGCGATGTCAATGTTAAAAGATTTGGTAAGAAGGGCGATTATCTAATTAAAGTTGAGCAAAAAAATACGGATAATAGTAATATCATTCTTGAAATAAAAAAAACTTTAACAAATAGTTTAAATTCAGAATTAGATTTTAGAAGAGTAGAAAATGTTGGTCCTAAAGTAAGTTCTGAATTACTAGAGTCCTCAATAATTGCAATTTCCCTGGCCTTGGCTGCAATGCTTTTCTATATTTGGGTACGTTTTGAATGGCAATTTAGCGTCGGTTCAATAATAGCATTGTTTCATGACGTTGTAATTACGCTTGGTATTTTTTCTTTTTTATCTTTAGAAATAAATTTATCTATTATAGCTGCTGTATTAACTATAGTTGGATATTCAATGAATGATACTGTGGTAATTTATGACAGAATAAGAGAAAATTTATTAAAATACAATAAAGTTGACATAAGTGATATTTCTAATCTTTCAATCAATGAGACACTTGCAAGAACTATTATTACATCAGTTACTACGTTGTTAGCGTTGATTTCTATTTATATATTAGGCGGGGAAATCTTAAGAGGTTTTTCTTTTGCTATGATTTTGGGTGTTTTAATTGGAACTTATTCAT
Source organism: uncultured Pelagibacteraceae bacterium (assembly GCA_902601545.1). GTDB lineage: Bacteria > Pseudomonadota > Alphaproteobacteria > Pelagibacterales > Pelagibacteraceae > Pelagilacustribacter. The sequence goes on from CACKNR010000004.1 coordinate 15,072, forward strand.
CTATTTTTGTAGCTTCTCCAATATTAAAACTATTAAAAGTAAGTTATAAAACTTTAGAAAAAGAGGAAGAAAAAATTTTACCTTAACTAATAGAGATTTTGAGCTGCAACCATTGAGAGTAGCATAGGAAATGATAATAAAGTATTTGCTCTTGAAAAGAGCATTGCTGTCTTTGCTGACTTTGCCTTTTCCTCTGGAGTACTATCAATTATTCCTAAAGCTTTTTTTTGATTTGGCCAAATTACGAACCAAACATTATAAGCCATTATAATTCCAAGCCACATACCTATCCCTATTGCTGTAGACTTAGGATCACCACTTCCAATACCTAATATCATCGCTTGATGCACATATCCTTGAAGGTATGAAACTATTAATCCTGAAATTATAGTACCGAGGGCGGCCCATCTAAACCAGAATAAAGCTTTTGGTGCTATAACTTTGCCTATAGCTGGTTTTTGTTCATCAGGAATGTTAGGCATAGATGGTATTTGGACAAAATTAAAATACCATAACAAACCAATCCACATAATTCCGGTTAAAACATGAATATATCTGAATAACCAACTAAAGAAATATCTATCAAACGCAAACCCATCACCAAAAAAATGTAAACCAAGAAGTAATAGAACCGCTATACCCAGAGATAAATGGACTGTTTTTGATAGTGATTGAAGTATTGTTGTCATGATTCTTTTATATCATAAAATATGTTTTTAAGCAGTCTTTTTCATTGATTTGTTAGCGATTATTTCTCTTATGAAATTACCTGTATAGCTCTCTTTAATTAAAGAAACTTTTTCTGGTGTTCCTTCTGCAATTATTTTTCCACCATTAATGCCGCCTTCAGGACCCATATCTATTATATGATCTGCAGTTTTAATTACATCAAGGTTGTGCTCAATAACAACTACGGTATTTCCCGTGTTAGCGAAGGCCTGTAATATTTCTAACAACTTCTTGATATCATGAGAGTGTAAACCAGTTGTTGGTTCATCTAATATATATAGAGTGCGACCTGTTGGTCTTTTTGACAATTCTTTTGCTAATTTAATTCTTTGAGCTTCCCCTCCAGACAAAGTCGTAGCTTGTTGACCAATTTTCATATACCCAAGACCAACATGTTTTAGAGTGATTAATTTTGATTTAATGCTCTGAATATTTTCAAAAAATTCACAACCTTCATCAACTGTCATATCTAAAACATCAGCAATATTCTTATTTTTAAATCTTATTTCAAGTGTTTCTCGATTGTACCTTGCCCCTTTACAGGTATCACACGGAATAAAGACATCAGGCAAAAAATGCATTTCGTAAGTTAAAACACCATCTCCTTCACAAGTTTCACATCTACCTCCTTTTACATTGAAAGAATATCTACCAACTTTATAACCTCTTGCTTTTGACTCTGGTAATCCAGCAAACCACTCTCTAATTGGACCAAAAGCTCCAGTATAAGTAGCTGGATTAGATCTTGGAGTTCTTCCTATAGGTGACTGATCTATATCAATCACTTTATCTATTAATTCAGTGCCTTTGAAACCTGTAAAAGCTTTAGGTACTTTTCGACTTTTATTCTTATTTAAAATTAAATTAAAAGCGTTATATAATGTTTGCAATATCAAAGTTGATTTTCCACTACCTGAAACACCTGTGACACAAGTAAAAGTTCCTACCGGTATTTTTAGATTTACCTTTTTTAAATTATTACCACTCGCTCCGTTTATTTCAATGTGTCTCCCATTTTTTGCGGACCTTCTTTTTTTTGGTATAGGAATATATTTTTTTCCTGACAAATAATTACCAGTTATACTACTTTCATTTTGTATTATTTGTTTAACTTCTCCCTCTGCAACTATTTGACCACCTTTTAATCCAGCTTCAGGACCAATATCAATAATATGATCAGAGCTTTCCATTGTTTCAATGTCGTGCTCGACTACAATAACTGTATTACCTAAGTCTCTTAATCTTTTTAATGCTGTTATTAATTTCTTATTATCTCTTTGATGTAATCCAATAGAAGGCTCATCTAACACGTAAAGAACCCCTGTAAGACCCGAGCCGATTTGTGATGCCAATCGTATTCTTTGGGCTTCACCGCCTGAAAGAGTGCCGGACTCCCTTGATAAAGTAAGATAATTTAATCCAACGTTTAAAAGAAAATTTAATCTTTCATTAATTTCCTTTAGTATATGTTGAGATATTTTTTTTTCTTTTTCATTTAAAACCATTTCTAAATCTAAAAACCATTTTTGAGCAACATCGATAGATTTTTCTGTCACTTGGCTTATGTTCAGGTTATTTATCTTTACACATAGAGCTTCATCTTTTAATCTCATCCCATTACATTTTTCACAATCTGTTTCACTTTGATATTGGGATATCTCTTCTCTTTTCCATTCACTGTCAGTCTCTAAATATCGTCTTTCTAAATTATTAATAACACCTTCGAACGTTTTTTTTGTTGTATATGACTCATATCCGTCATCATACGAAAATTTTATTTCCTCTTCGTCTGATCCGTATAAAAAGACATCTTGAACCTTTTTTGGAATTTTTTTCCAAGGATCTGATAAAGAGATTTTATAATGTTTTGCAATAGATGCTATTGTTTGAGCATAATATAAAGATGTAGATTTGGCCCAAGGTTCAATAACACCATCTTGGAGACTTTTTTTATGGTCAGAAACTACAAGATTAGGATCAACATTTAAATTGTGACCTATACCCTCACATTCCTCACAAGCACCATATGGTGAGTTAAAAGAAAACAATCTAGGCTCTATTTCCTCAATTGTAAATCCACTTTCTGGACATGAGAACTTTGATGAAAAAGTTATAACTTCTTTTTTCCTTAATTTTTTTGGCAATGTTTCATTCTCATATTCCACTATTAACAAACCATCAGAAAGATTGACAGCGGTCTCAACACTATCTGCCAATCTGTTCCCCAGATTTGAATTTAAAATAATTCTATCAACAATAATAGAAATATCATGCTTTACTTTTTTATTTAGATTTGGAAATTCATCTATATTTAAGTATTTTCCGTCAACTTTAATTTTTGAAAACCCTCTTTTTTTATAATTAAGTATTTCTTTTTTATATTCTCCTTTTCTTCCACGCACTACTGGAGCCAGTAAATAAATAGTATTATTCTTTGGAAGTTTTTTTATTTTATCAACCATTTCACTTATTGGCTGCGATTTAATGGGTTTTCCGGTAAAAGGTGAATAAGGAATTCCTATTCTTGCGAATAAAACTCTCATATAATCGTAAATCTCTGTTACTGTGGCAACAGTTGACCTTGGGTTTTTAGATGTATTTTTTTGTTCAATTGATATTGCAGGACTTAATCCCTCAATAAAATCTACATTTGGCTTTTTCATTTTATCTAGAAATTGTCTTGCATACGAAGATAAGCTTTCCACATATCTTCTTTGTCCTTCAGCATAAATGGTATCAAAGGCTAAAGAAGATTTCCCGGACCCAGATAGACCAGTTATAACAACTAATTTCTCTTTTGGAATTTCAAGAGAAACATTTTTCAAGTTGTGTTCTTTAGCGCCTTTTACAACGATTTTTTTCAACATTTCTTCCTTATAAAATAATAATCATCTTATATTTACTTTTCAAATATGATATAAATAAAGACTTAAAAAAATAATAAAATCAATTTTATTCAAAATATTATGGCTGGAAGTTTAAATAAAGTACAATTAATAGGTCGTTTAGGCGCAGACCCAGAAATTAAGCAAATGGTGAATGGTAAAAATGTTGCTAGATTAAGTATAGCCACAAGCCAATCTTGGAAAGACAAATCTAGTGGAGAGAGAAAAGAAAAAACCGAGTGGCATCGAGTTGTCATATTTAATGAGGGTCTAGTTAATGTTGTTCAACAATATGTTAAAAAGGGTGCGAATGTATATATTGAGGGACAATTGAGCACCAGAAAATGGAAAGATGAGGCTACCGGGCAAGATAAGTATTCAACAGAAATAGTTCTGCAAGGTTATAACTCTAGTTTGACAATGCTTGACAGCAGAAATAGTAATAATAGCTCAAATCTTGTATCTGATAACAAAAGTTCATTACCCAATGAAAATTTAAATCAAGAAAATTCTGATTTAGATGATGAAATTCCTTTTTAAAATTTCATGGAAAAAAATATTGTAGAAAAAAATAAATCTTTTAAACCAATATTTGTTCAAGATGAAATGAGCTCATCTTATCTTTCTTATGCGATGAGCGTCATTGTTAGTAGAGCTCTTCCCGATGTAAGAGATGGATTAAAGCCTGTTCATAGAAGAATAATTTATGCGATGTATAAAGGCGGTTATGACTGGTCAAAACCTTTTAGAAAATCTGCAAGAATTGTTGGAGATGTAATTGGTAAATATCATCCTCATGGAGATCAATCTGTTTATGATGCTTTAGTAAGATTAGTACAAGATTTTTCTATGAGTGTTCCATTAATCTCTGGGCAAGGAAATTTTGGATCAATAGATGGCGATCCACCTGCAGCAATGAGATATACTGAGACAAAATTAGGTAGAATTGCTCAATTTTTAACTGAGGACTTAGAAAAAAATACAGTTACTTTTAGAAGTAATTACGATGAAACAGAAAAAGAGCCAGAAGTTCTTCCCTCACAGTACCCTAATATTTTAGTAAATGGAGCTGGTGGTATTGCGGTGGGTATGGCAACAAGCATACCTCCACATAATTTAGGTGAAATAATCAATGCTACTATCGCTTTAATAAATAATAAAGAGATTACAATTAGTCAGTTGATGAAACATGTTCCTGGACCAGATTTTCCTACCGGTGGAGTAATAATCGGTAAAGATATCATTAAGCAAGGTTATAATAAAGGTAGAGGTTCATTTAAAATAAGAGGTGAAATTGAATTTGAAGAAAAAAAAGGTGGAAGAGACATATTGGTAATAAAATCTATACCTTACCAAGTTAATAAATCAATTTTGATTGAAAAAATAGCTCAGCTAGTAAGAGATAAAAAAATTGAAGGGATAAGAGATTTAAGGGATGAGTCCAATCGTGAAGGAATAAGAGTAGTAATAGAATTAAGAAAGGGCGTAGAACCAGAAACAATCAGAAGACAACTTTATAAATTAACAAATATAGAAAGTTCTTTTGGATTTAATACTTTGGCTATTGTAAATAATAAACCTAAAATTTTAAACTTAAAGGAATTTATTTCTGAGTTTTTAAAATTTAGAGAAACTACAGTTCTCAAAAGAGTAAAGTTTGATTTACATAAAGCAGAAGAAAAAGCTCATATTCTTATAGGTCTTGCTACTGCCGTAGAAAATATTGATGAAATTATTAAGATTATAAAAAATTCTAAAAATACTGAAAACGCTAAAAAAAATCTACTTTCAAAAAAATGGAAAGTTAAAAAGAGTTTGAAAATGATTAGTTTAATTGAAAAGAAAAAAACAGTTTCAAATTATCAACTTTCAAATCTGCAAGTAGATGCAATTTTAGAATTAAGGCTACAAAAACTTACTGCCTTCGGAATAAGCGAAATAGAGACTGAGATTTCAAAACTTTCAAAATTGATAATTGATTATAATAAAATACTTAATTCAAAAAAAGCCCTTTATGGTTTGATTATAGATGAGCTTGAAAAGATAAAAGATAAATTTTCATCTCCAAGGAAAACAAAAATTATAGATGCAGTTTTAAATTATAATATTGAAGAAACAATTCAAAAAGAGTCAGTTGTAATAAATATTACAAATCAAGGTTACATTAAAAGAGGCCCTTTAAGTTCATTAAAAGCCCAAAAAAGGGGAGGGAAAGGTAGAACAGGTATTTCTACAAGAGAGGATGATTTCGTTGTTCAAATTTTTACAGCTAACACTCATACACCTGTCTTATTTTTTTCAACACAGGGACTTGTTTATAAAATTAAAGCTCATAAAATTCCTGAAGGGACAACAGCTTCAAAAGGGAAATCAATATTTAATATTTTACCTTTAAAAAGCCATCACTCTATAAGCTCTATAATGCCTCTGCCGGAAGATGAAACTGAGTGGAAAAATCTTATGATTATATTTGCTACTTCCAAAGGCAATGTTAGAAAAAACACTTTAGAAGACTTCGTTAATATAAATAACAGCGGAAAGATCGCAATGAAATTGGATCAAGATGATAAGATAATTGGTGTTAAAATATGTAAAGATGATCAAGATATTTTATTGAGTACACAATTTGGTAAATGTATAAGATTTAAATCTAAAAAATTAAGATTATTTAAAGGTAGATCATCTAAAGGAATAAAAGGAATTGAACTTAAAGAAAAAGACAAAGTAATTTCTTTATCAATAATAGATAATACTCAAATTGATACAAAAACTTTAAATAATGAAAAGAAAATTAAAGATGCTGTTGACAGATTTATATTATCTGTTTCAGAAAATGGCTACGGCAAAAGATCATCTTATAGAGATTATAGGGTAACAAACCGAGGTGGAAAAGGAATTATAGGAATAATAAACTCACCAAGAAACGGAAATATCGCCTCTTCACTTATTGTGACCGAAGATGATGAGATACTATTATCAACTGACAAAGGCAGTATAATGAGATGCGCTGTTAAAGAAATAAGAATAGCTGGAAGAAATACTCAAGGTGTGAGAATAAAAAAATTATCGGGATCAGAAAAAGTTGTTTCAGTAATTAAGATTGAGGATAACATAAATTAGATGAAAACTGCTGTTTATCCAGGTACATTCGATCCAATTACTTATGGACATATTGACGTTATAAAAAAATCTTTAAAAATATTTGATAAAGTTGTTGTAGCAACGACTGATAATGGGGACAAAGATTATTTTTTTTCCATTGAAGAAAGATTAGATATTATCAATAATTCTTTATTTAAAGATTTAAGATTTAATAAAAAAAAAGTTAAAGTTATCTCATTTAGTAATTTAACAATAGATTTATGTAAAAAATATCAAGCTTCTTCCATAATCAGAGGATTGAGGGCAGTATCAGATTTTGAATATGAATTTCAATTGGCAGGAATGAATAAAAAATTAAATTCAAAAATTGAAACAATGTTTTTGATGTCAGATATAGAACACCAAATAATATCTTCAAAATTTGTTAAAGAAATTGCAAAATTAGATGGTAATATCGACAGATTCGTTACTAAATATACAGTTAAAATGTTGAAAAACAAATATTAATGAAACGATTAATTTATTTATTTATTTTTTTTTTTATTTTAGTTAGTACTAAGGTTATGGCAAATGAAATTATGATATTAAAATTAGAATATGGAAATGTAGAAATTGAGCTTTACCCTGACAAAGCTCCAAATCATGTAAAGAGATTTAAGGAACTTTCAAATAGCGGAAAATATGATGGAGTAGTGTTTCATAGGGTAATCGATGGCTTTATGGCTCAAACAGGAGATGTAAAATTTGGTAACTCTAATAATTCAGAATTTAATTTGTCATTAGCAGGTACTGGCGGATCTGATTTACCAAATTTAAAAGCTGAATTTACCGATATAGCACACACCAGAGGCATTCTTTCGGCAGCTAGATCTGCTGATCCAAATAGTGCAAATAGTCAATTTTTTATCTGTTTTGACTCAGCTCCACATTTAGACAGACAATATAGTGTGTTTGGAAAAGTTATAAGTGGAATGGAGTTTGTTGATAAAATAAAAAAAGGTGATCCAAGATCTGGCGCTGTACCAAATCCAGATAAGATTCTTTCTTTAAGATCCAAATAATTTAATGTTAGATAAAAAATTTTCTTTTGAGTTAATCACTCAGGACGATAAAGCAAGACTTGGTAAAATAAAAACTTCTCGAGGTATAATCAATACGCCTGCCTTCATGCCTGTTGGAACCTTAGGAACAGTAAAAGGTTTATTTGTAGATGATATTCTAAAAACACAATCTGATATAATATTAGGAAATACTTATCATTTATTATTACGGCCTGGAATTAATGTTTTAAAAAAATTTGGAGGCCTTCACAATTTTATGAATTGGCAAAAACCTATTTTGACGGACTCTGGCGGATATCAAATAATGTCATTATCAAAATTGAACAAAATTGATATTAATATTGGGGCTATTTTTAGATCTCATATTGATGGTAAAAAAATAATTTTAAGTCCAGAAAAAAGTATTCAAGTTCAGAAAGCAATAAACTCAGATATAATGATGGTTTTGGATGAATGTCCAAAATTAACAAAAGACAAAAAAATTTTATCTAGTTCAATTCAAGTTTCAACTGAATGGGCCAAAAGATGTAAAATTGAATTTGGCAATAATAAATCAAAAGGATTATTTGGTATTGTTCAAGGGGGATTATACAAAGATTTAAGAGTAGAGAGTATATCAAAATTAAAAGATATAAATTTTGATGGTTATGCTATGGGTGGTTTAGCAGTTGGAGAAACTCAATCTGATATGTTCAATATTTTAAACGAGACTACTAAATATTTACCTGAAACAAAACCTAGATATCTTATGGGGGTAGGCACCCCATCTGATATATTGGGAGCGGTAAAAGAGGGCATAGATATGTTCGATTGCGTCTTACCGACTAGGTCAGGAAGAACTGGTCTAGCTTTCTGCTGGGAAGGAAAAATAAATTTAAAAAATTCAAAATTCCAAAATGATAAATCTCCATTAGACTCAGCATGCGACATAAGAGAACTCAATAAATACTCAAAAAGCTATTTAAATCATCTAATAAAATCTAATGAAATGTTGGCATCAATGTTAATTTCTTTAAACAATATATATTTTTATCAACAATTTATGCGCGAAATAAGGACTAATATCAATAATGGTACATTTAAGAATTTTTATAATAAATATATCAATTTTTTTAATTAAGTATTTGAATTTTAATTAATTAATATATAAAAGGTCGTTCTTGAGGGCCCTTAGCTCAGTTGGTAGAGCACCTCCCTTTTAAGGAGGGTGTCGATGGTTCGAGTCCATCAGGGCTCACCAAAACTAGATTTTAATTGGTGGGTATTTTTTTATAACTTCAAATATCCAATTATTCAAATTTTCTATTCGTTTAGAACTGCTTGGATGAGTGCTTAAAAAAACAGGAGGCTCTTTACCTTTATTTTTTTCTGCCATTCGTTGCCATAACTTAACAGATTCTCTTATATCATACCCCGATAATGATGAAAAAATTAATCCTAAATAATCTGCTTCAGTTTCTTGTTTTCTTCCAAAAGGATTCATGATTCCTAATTGAAAAATGTCAAAACCAGTATTTCTTCCAACTGTGTTTCGTGTCCTGCTAATTGCTCCACCTAAAAAAATGTCCGCTACTGCCGTTCCTAGATTTAAAGTCATTGCTTGACTAGCTCGCTCAACAGAATGTCTTGCCACTGCATGGGCGATTTCGTGACCCATTACTATAGACAATGCATCAATGTTTTTTGTCACTTTTAAAAGACCTGTATAAACAGCAATTTTTCCACCAGGCATACACCACGCATTAACAACTTTATCATTATCTACTAATACATAATCCCAATTAAAATTTTTTGTAGGATCCTCTTTACGCTCGCTTTCAAAGAATGCACTTACTGAAACTTCCATTTTTTTTCCAATATTTATAATTTGATCGAGTTGTTTTCCAGTTGTAATAAGCTTCGCTTTTTGTTTAAATTTTTCGTAGGCAGATGCAGCTTCAAGATTAATTTTTGCTTCAGGAATAATACTTAATTGCTTTCTTTCTGTAATTGGAACAGTAGCACAAGAGGGTAGTATCAAAGAGCAACAACTACATCCAAATAAGCCAAGAAATTTTCTTCTGTTTATGCTATACATTTTAGACTCATGATTTTAAATAATAAATTATTAATTGCAATTTTTATATTAATTATAATTTTTATAATTTATTCTAGCTATACATAAAATATGGAAAAAAACATAAAAAAATCAATTTTTTCAAAAATTAGAAATAATTTTATAGCAGGTATTGTAGTATTAATACCTATTGGAATCACTCTTTATCTAACTCTTTTTTTTATAAGAATATCTGGAAACATAATTCCAAAAGAAATTAATCCAAATAACTATTTACCTTTTGATATTCCAGGTGTTGAAATTCTTGTCGCTTTGATTTTTATCACTTTAATAGGTTGGTTGTCACTTTCATTTTTAGGAAAAAAATTCTTTGAAATATTTAATAACATATTAAAAAAAATACCAATTTTAAGAACTATCTATTCTGCTATTGGTCAGATGACAGAAAGTTTCACGAAATCTGATAATAAACAAAAGAGCGTCGTTCTTCTTGAGTATCCAAGAAAAGGTATTTGGGCCGTTGGTTTTGCTACAAAAAAAAATGAAGGAATGATTGAAGATAATGTTAAAGAAAATTTAATAAATGTTTTTGTACCAACTACGCCAAACCCTACTAGTGGTTTTTTGTTAATGGTACCAAAAAAAGATTTAATTTATCTTGACGTAACATTTGAACAAGCATCTAAATTTATTGTTTCTGCTGGTACAACTAATTTGAATTAAATTTTTTTAGTATTTATTATTCCTGCTTTATCGAATAATTTAAGAAGAAATTCGTATTTTTGTTGATTAATTTTTTCATTAATATCAAAAACGTATTTTTCAGCTAATTCGAATAAGTCTTCATGAATGACAGGATCAGCAAACTTAAAACTTTTTAATCCGCTTTGCTGATAACCAACTAGATCTCCAAAACCTCTAAGCTTTAGATCTTCTTCTGCAATTAAAAAACCATCATCGGAACTTTTAAGTATCTTTATTCTCTTAACTGCATTTTTACTTAAGCTTTCCTTAAAAAGCAAAATACACGTTGCTTGCTTGTTACCTCTGCCTACTCTTCCTCTTAGTTGATGAAGCTGTGCCAAACCAAATTTATTTGAATTTTCAATTATTATTACATTTGCATTTGGAAAATCGATTCCAACTTCTATGACTGTAGTAGAAACTAAAATTGAAATCTTTTTATTTAAAAAGTCATTTAAAATCTTTTCTTTTTCTTTTTTTTCTAATGAGCCATGAATAAGACCAACCAAATTTGGGAATCTTTTATTTATTAATTCATATTTACTTTTAGCGGATGAGTAATCTAGAAATTTAGATTTGTCTATTAATGGGCAAACCCAAAAAATTTGATTTTTTTTTTTTATCTCATTTTTTAAAAAATTCCAAATTTCATTTATTTTTTTTTCAGGCTTGCTTAAAGTTAAAACTTTTTTTCTAGATAGTGGTTTATCTTTAATCTTTGAGATATCCATATCACCATACATTGACATCATCATTGTTCTAGGAATAGGTGTTGCTGACATCAGTAAAACATCACAATTAGTTCCACCTTTTTCTGCTAGGTCAGCTCTTTGTTGTACACCAAACTTATGCTGTTCATCAATTACTACAAATCCTAAATTTTTAAAGTTTATTTTTTTTTGAAATAGAGAATGAGTTCCAATTATTAAATCAATATCCCCTTTAAGCAAATTTTTTAAAATTTCATTTTTCTTTTTCCGATCTGTTTTTCCAGTTAAAAATTCTATTTTAATATCTAATTTTTTAAAGATATTTTTAGCTAAATTATAATGTTGATAAGCTAAAATTTCTGTAGGTCCCATGAAAGCACATTGATAGCCACTTTCAATTACATTAGCTATCGCTAATAGTGATACAATTGTTTTTCCAGAACCTACGTCACCTTGCATAATTCTAAACATTCGGTTATTACTATTCAAATCTAAATTTATTTCTTCTAAGGTTCTTTGTTGTCCATCAGTAAGTTTAAAAGGTAAAATTTTTAGAATTTTATTAGAAATATTTTGATGAAATATTTTTACTTTTTTTCTTTTTTTTATTTTAATTCTTAATTCTGATAAGGTAATAAAATTTGCACAAATTTCATCAAAAGCTAGTCTTCTGAAACTTAAAGATGATTTATTTTTATATTCATCAGAGGTATGTAATTTGTATATTGCTTCATTCCAGTTTAATAATTTATTAGATTCAATAAAATTTTTATCTAACCAGTCATTAATTTGAGGCATATTTTTAATAACTTGCTCGCTAAATGATCTATATTTTTTCTCAGTGACACCCTTGGTCAGTTTATATTTAGGTATGTTTCTTATTACATAGTCTTGATTATCCAGGTTTGTTACATAATCAGGGTTAGTTATTTGATATTTATTCCTAAAAAAATTTATCTTACCACTTATTATTATCCAATTATTTAAAGGAAAAATTTTTCTCAAATAACCTTCACGGCTGTTAAAATATATTATTTCAATTTGTCCTGTCTCATCTTGACAAATTATCTTATTTGGCAAATTCCTAATTCGAGGAAAATTAAGTTTTTTAACTAATACTTTTATTGTATTTATTTTTCCAATTTCGAGCTCATTTAGTTTTGATATCTTCGACCTATCGGTTTCTGAATAAGGTAAATTTAGAACTATATCTTTAATTTTTTCAATTCTTTTACTTTTAAGATACTTTGAAAATTTATTACCAATACCATTTAATTTACCTATATCTTGAAATATAAAATCTTTTTTAAATAAATCCATAAAATGATATATATAATATTTTAATGTCTGAAGAATTAGAAATATTTAAAAAAAAACTTTTATACAGAGCGTCTTATAGAGGTACTAAAGAGATGGATATTTTACTCAGCTCATTTGTTAAAAAATATATAAGTGACTTTAATCATTATGATTTAATTGAGCTTGAAAAATTTCTAAAATTTGAGGATGAAGTAATATTGAATTTCTATAATTTTGACAAAATAGATAAAGATATTGATAAAAACAGAATATCAAAAATTTTTAAAAAATATAAAATTTAATAATGGCGGAGAGGGTGGGATTCGAACCCACGAACGAGTTGCCCCGTTGCTGGTTTTCAAGACCAGTGCTTTCAACCGCTCAGCCACCTCTCCTGGTGATTAAATTGCACCTTTTTTACTATCAAAGTAAACAAATAACAATAATTAATCTTTAAGATTTCTTATGCTAGTTAATAAATAATAAATGTGATAATTAAAAAAATGTCAAAAATAATTAAATTTCTTACAATATTTTATATTTCTTTTAATATCCAAACATGTTTATACGCTGAGACTTTTGATATTTGGCTTAAGAATTTTAAAATTAGTGCCATTGAATCAGGTATATCCAAAGATGTTGTAGAAGATGTAATGTCAGATGCAAAATTTTTGCCGAAAGTAATTGAGTATGATCGTTTTCAACCAGAATTTTATGAAGATACTTTTACTTATGTAAGAAAGAGGACTTCTAGAAAAAAAATTACAGAAGGTGTACGATTATATAAAAAAGAAAAAAAAATTATTGATCAGGTAGAAAAAGAATTTCAGGTAGAAAAAGAATTACTTATAGCATTAATGGGTATAGAAACCAATTTTGGTAAATATTTAGGGAAAATGGATATAATCTCATCACTAGCAACTTTAAGTTTTGATAAAAGAAGAAGTGATTTTTTTACAAAAGAGTTATTGATTTTGCTTAATCTGGTAGATAGAAAAATAATTAATAAAGACATACTTTTTGGCTCTTGGGCTGGTGCATTTGGAAATTTCCAATTTATGCCTAGAACTATTCAAAATTACGCAATAGATTTTAATAATAATACGATCATTGAATTGAAGAACACTGAAGATTCATTTGCTTCAGCCGCAAATTATTTAAAAAAAATCGGTTGGGAAAAAAATGAGCCTTGTTTTGTTAAAATTCAACTAAAAAAAAATATTCCAAAAAAATATTTAAATTCATCGGCAAGAAATATCAAAAACAAAAAGAAACTAGTTTTTTTTAAAAAATACATAAATAATACTGAAAACTTAGATTTAAATTACCAAAAAAATGCTGCAATAATTATACCCGATAAAGATATTATTCCTGGTTCAGAAAATCATTCACCAGCTTATATAATTTTCGAAAACTATGAAAAAATTTTGCAATGGAATAGGTCATTAAGATTTGCTCTTGCTGTATGCACATTAAAGGATAGTATTAAGAATGAAATATAAAGCTATTTTTATTTCTATTTGTCTTGTATTAACCTCTTGTACATTAAACACTGTTTCTTCAAAAAAAACCATACCATACAGTTCAAAAGGATTTGCCTATATATATCAGGAAAATGATTTTAAAAATAAGATACTTAAGATTAAACTTGACAATTCAAAATTACAAATTTCTCATAACAAACTAAGTTCAAATGTAATGATGAAAATTATAAATCCTAAAACAAATGACTCTATATTGATTAAAAATTATAAAAAAACTGATTTTCCAGACTACTATAAAGTTCTAATAACAAAAAAAGTGGCTGAGAAATTAAAGATTGATCCCAAACTTCCATTAGTTGAGGTAATTGAAATAAAAAAAAATAAATCATTTGTTGCTAAAAAAGCAAAAATTTATAATGAGGAAAAAAAAATCTCCTCAAATGCACCTGTAACCTCTGTCCAAATCTCTAATATTTCTAAAAATAACAATAATAAGAAAAAAATAAGTGATGTTAGAATATATATCATGATTGGCACTTTCTATTCTGAGGAAACTGCTGTATTTTTAAGAAAAAGAATCATAAAACAAGTACCTAAGTATAATAATAAGAAATTGAAAATAATTAAAAAAAGTAATAAAAAAATAGATCTTATATCAGGTCCATATAGTTCTATAGATTTGATGAAAAATGATTACGCAAAATTAAAAAAATTTGGTTTTGAAGAATTGGATATTACAATAAATGAATAAATTTTTTATTACTATATTCTTATACTTGAACTTAATTGCTTTTGCTGTTGCTAACCCAAATATTCAGGCAAGAACAGGTATATTAATGGATTATGACTCAGAAGAAATATTATTTGAACTTGATCCTGAGGCTAAAATTTATCCTGCATCAATGACAAAAATAATGACTTCAATTATTGCTTTCGATTTATTAAAGAAAAATAAATTATCTTTAGATGATTTATTTACAGTTTCTGAAAATGCTTGGCGTTTATCTCAAAGTGGTTACTCCTCAATGTTTATAATGATTAATGATCAAGTCTCAGTTGAAAATTTATTAAAAGGTATAATTATTGCCTCAGGAAATGATGCCTGTGTTGCGCTAGCTGAAGGTATTGCAGGTTCGGAGGAAAATTTTGCTGAAATGATGAATGAAAAAGCAATAGAAATAGGTATGACCTCTACAAACTTTACAAATTCATCAGGCATAAACGACCCAGATAATATTTCTACCGTTAGGGATATAGCTATCATGTCAAAATACTTAATTAAAAATTACCCAAAATATTACGAACTTTTTAAAGAAAAAAACTTTACTTGGGATAGAACAGGAGGCGATCCAATTAAACAAGGAAATAGAAATCCTTTGTTGTATAAAAATGTTGGTGTTGATGGAGTTAAAACTGGTTATTTAGCAGTTGAAAAATACTCACTAGCAAGTTCAATGAAAAAAAAGGATAGGCGTCTAATTGCTGTTGTATCAGGTTTTGCTACAAAAAATTTAAGAAGTTCTGAGTCCTTAAAGTTATTGAATTGGGGATATAGAAACACAAACACATTTGAAGTTTCTAAAAGCAACGAAACAATTTTTGAATTAGAAACCTGGTTAGGTGATAGGGATAAGATTAAAGTAACTACTAATGAGGATTATTATATTACTATAAATAAAAAAAGTATCCGTAATCTTGAAGTTGTTTTAAAATATGATGGGCCTATAGTTGCACCGATACAAAAAGGAGAAGAAATAGCTAGTTTAATTGTTTCAAGTAAGGGCGAGATAATTAAAGAGCTGCCTCTTTATTCTGCAGAAAATCTAAAGAAAGTTAATTTTTTTAAAAGTTTAGTTACTTCGATAAACTACTTAATTTGGGGTGATGTATAAAAAAAAACCTTTTTTTATTGTGTTTGAAGGAGTTGAAGGTTGTGGAAAATCTTATCAAAGTAAGAAATTATTACTAAATCTTAAAAAAAAAAAAATTGATGTCTTATTGACTCGTGAACCAGGAGGGACAAAAACAGCCGAACTAATCAGGAATTTAATACTTAAAGACTATTTCAATACATCAAAAAAAGAAAAATTTGATAAATATACTGATACATTACTCTATCTTGCTTCAAGAAATGAACACGTAAAAAGAAAAATCATTCCATCTCTTAAATTGAAAAAAGTTGTTATATGCGATAGATTTGTTGACTCAACCTTAGCTTATCAGGTTTATGGAAAAGGAATTAAAAATAATCTTATCAAAATAATACACAAACATATACTGAACGGATTAAAACCAAATCTCACATTTGTCCTAAAAGTTTTACCAAGTTCGTCTAGAGAGAGGCTTTTGAAAAGAAAAACAAATAATAGATATGATAATTTTCCGAAATCTTTCTACATTCGAGCCCAAAAATCATTTTTGAAAATTGCAAAAAATAAAAAAAATTATTTTGTATTAAATTCATCTAAAAATGATAATTCATTAGAAAAAAAAATATTTCAAATTACATCTAAATATTTAAATTTAAAATGAACATAAATGAATTATTCAATCCACAAAATACCAATGAAATAATTGGACACGATGAGAAATTAATTTTTTTTAAAAAATTAATCCTTAATAAAAATTTTCCTAAGGTTCTATTATTAAGTGGAGAGAAGGGGATAGGAAAGTTTACAATCATTAATCATTTAATGCATATTTATTTTGATAAAGATAATTACGATGAAAAAAAAAATCTTATTGTTGGAAAAAGCCGATTTAATACAAATTTTCTTAATAACACTTTTTCAAATATTATTTACTTGAAAAAAAAATTTTTGCAAAATTTAAAAATAGATGATGTTCGACATCTAAAAAGTACTTTACAAAAAAAACCAATATTAGACGATAATAGATTTATTATTTTAGACGATATTGAAGATTTTAATACAAATAGTTTAAATGCCTTATTAAAAATTATAGAAGAACCAGGAAATAATGATTATTTTATTATCATTCATGATAAATCAAAACCTATTTTGGAAACTATTAAATCAAGATGTTTAGATATAAAAATTGCGTTAAATGAGAGCACTAGGTTGAAAATTATTTCTTCCTTATTAAACAAATATAGTATGGAGGAAATATTTAAGAAAGAATTTATTAAAGTTTCACCAGGTAATTATTTAAAATATAACTTCATTTTTACTGAAAAAAATATTTCGCTAGAGGATGGTTTTTTCGTTAATTTACAAAAAATTGTTAAAATATACAAAAAGGAAAAAAATACAATTTATAGAGATTTAATGATTTTTTACACTGATTACTTATTAAAATTAAAAAATATCGACAACAAATTAATTAAAAATAGATCTTTCATAATAAAAAGTATCAACGAATTTTTCATTTATAATTTAAACCCCAATACTTTAATTAATTCATTAGAAGGTAAATTAAATGAGTAAAAATTTTTATATAACAACCCCAATATATTATCCTTCTGGAAAACCTCATATGGGACATGCTTATTCAAGTATAATCGCAGATATATTTGCACGATTTAAAAGAATTGAAGGTTACAATGTTTTATTTTTAACTGGAACAGATGAACATGGTCAGAAAATCCAAAAAGAGGCTGAAAAAAATAAAAAAGATCCTCAAATTTTTTGTGATGAATTGTCGAGTACCTTTAAATCCTTAACAAAAACTCTCAATCTTTCAAATGATGATTTTATTAGAACGACAGAGTCTAGACATTTTAAGTCAGTTAATGAAATTTGGAATAGACTAGTAAAATCGGGAGATATATATTTAGACAAGTATAGTGGATGGTACTCTGTTTCTGATGAGGCTTTTTATGATGATGATGAAATTGAAGATAAAGATGGTAAAAAAATTTCAAGATTATCAGGATCCTCGGTAGAATGGGTTGAGGAAAATTCTTACTTCTTTAAACTTTCTGCTTGGCAAGATAAACTTTTAGAATACTATAAAAAAAATAAAGATTTTATTTTACCTTTATCAAGAAGAAATGAAGTTGTAAGTTTTGTAGAAAAAGGTCTTAAAGATTTGTCAATTAGCAGAACTTCCTTTTCCTGGGGAATTCCAGTACCTACTAATAACGATCATGTAATTTATGTTTGGTTAGATGCATTAACTAATTACATAAGTGCATTAAATTTTCCAGACACTAATGATCGTAAGTTTAGAAATTTTTGGCCTGCCGATGTTCATATTATAGGAAAGGATATACTCAGATTCCATGCTATATATTGGCCGGCTTTTTTATTTGCTGCTGAGTTACCTTTGCCTAAACGAATTTTTGGACATGGCTGGATTTTATCTGATGAAAAAAAAATGTCAAAATCGTTGGGAAATATTTTAGACCCTATTCAAATAATTACTAAGTATGGAGTAGATCAATTAAGATATTATTTAGTAAAAGAAGTTTCTTTAGGAAATGATGGAAGTATATCTATGGAAAATCTTAAAAATTGTATCAATAATGATTTAGCAAATAATTATGGAAATTTATGTCAAAGAGTTTTTTCTTTTGTAAAGAAAAATTGTAATAATAAAATACCTAAAGCTAATAATTTAAAAGAAGTTGATTTAAAATTAATTGGCAACATTAAATCAAGTGTTCCAAGTTTAATTAATTTAATTAATAAACAAGATCTTAATAGCTATCTAAAAATGATAGTGAGTTTCTCTTTTGAAGCAAATAAATACTTTAATGACTCAGAGCCATGGACTTACAAAATGAGAGACCCAGAAAGAATGAACACAATTCTATATACTATTATTGAGCAAATAAAAAATATTTCTATACTTTTAAATCCAATAATACCCAATTCCACTCAAACAGTTTTAGAAACATTGAATATTTCTCAAGATAAGTTTTCTATTGAAAATGTATTAAAAGATAATATTTTTAACCACAATCAAGAACTTAAAAATTTAGATATATTATTTAAAAAAATTGAAAATGATAATTGATTCTCACTGTCACCTGACTTATGAACCTATGTCTTCGTCTTTAGATGACACAGTCACTAGAGCTTTTAATGAGGGTGTGAAATACATGTTGACTATATCAACAGATGATAAGAATTTTCAGAATATATTAAAAATAATTTCTAACTATAAAAATATTTATGGCACTTATGGAATACATCCTCACGAAGCAAAATTTTATAAATCAATTGACTCTAAGCAAATTCAAGAAAAAATTAAATTAAACAAAAAAATAATTGGAATTGGTGAAAGTGGATTAGATTTTTTTTACAATCATTCAGATAAAAAAGATCAAATTAAATGTTTTGAACAACATATTTTAGCCTCACTGGAGAGTAATTTACCAATAATTGTCCATACGAGAGCAGCTGAAAAAGAAACATTAGATATTTTAAGAAAATATAATAATATAAAAGATCTAAAAATATTAATTCATTGTTTTACTGGTTCAAAAGATTTTGCATTTAAATTATTAGATCTTAATGCCTATATCTCTGCGAGTGGTGTAGTTACTTTTAAAAAGTCCCAAGAATTAGCCTCAACGTTTAAAGATATTCCTAATGATAAAATCTTGGTTGAGACTGACTCCCCATATTTAGCTCCAGTGCCTTTAAGGGGTAAATCAAATGAACCGAGCTATCTAGTTCATACTGTAAAATTTTTATCATCATTAAAAAATCTAACTTTTGATGAATTTTCGGATATAACGACAAAAAATTTTTTTAAACTTTTCGGCGAGCTAAATTGACAAATAAGTTTACAATATTAGGTTGTGGTAGTTCCCTTGGCTCTCCATGGATTAATCAAAATTGGGGTAATTGTAATAAAAAAAATTTTAAAAATATAAGGACTAGGTGTTGTGCTCACGTTCAGTACAAATCTATATCAATATTAATTGATACTTCTCCAGATATAAGACAACAATTAATTAGCAATAATATAAAAGATATTGATGCAATAGTTTATACTCATGAACATGCCGATCAAACTGCTGGAATCTTTGAATTTAGACCTTTTTATTTTGCTAAAAAAAAAAAAATACCAATTTATTGTAATTTAGAAACAAAAATAAGAATTACTAAATCCTACCCGTGGCTTTTTAAAAGCAGCAAGTTATATCCTCAAACTTTGCAAATAAAAAATTTATCAAATAATTTTTGGATTAAAAAAAAAAAATTTAAAATTCATTTTGAATCTATTTTAGTAAAGCATGGACGATTTAAAACTAGAGGTTATTTTTTTAAAAATATTGCTTATATATCTGATTGTAACGAAATTCCTGAAAGTTCATTAAACAAATTAAAAAACTTAAACTATTTGATAATTGATTGTTTTCGTTTTGACGCACATATAACTCATTTAAATTTAAGTAAAACTTTAAAATTAATTGAATTATTAAAACCAAAAAAAGCAATACTTACCAATATGCATATAGATTTAGATTACGAATATTTAAAAAAAAATTTACCAAAAAATGTATCTCCAGCATTTGATGGAATGAGTTTTAAGTTTTAAATTAATTTATTTATAGCTTCTAAAAACTTTTTAGAAAGTGGTTTTGTTATAGAGGAAAATGTTTCTGCAACTTTTCCATCTCTACCAATTATTATTTTATGAAAATTCCACTTTGGTATTGCACCAATTCCATAATCTTTCCTTGCCCATTTGTAAAATGGATGTGAATTATTTCCTATTACACTAATCTTTTCTGTCATCGGAAATGTAATTCCAAAATTTGTTTCACAAAAGTTTTTTATTTCTTTATTGTTACCAGGTTCTTGTCTGAAGTTGTTAGTGGGGACTCCTAATACAACTAAATTTTTACTTTCATATTCAGACCACAATGTTTGGAGATCTTCGTATTGAGGCGTGTAACCACATCTGCTCGCAACATTTACTACTACAATTACCTTTCCTTTGTACTGACTTAGTTTTATTAAGTCTCCATCTATACTATTAAATTCGTAATCATAAGCGGTACCATTATTCCCAGCTATAACTTTTGAAAAAAAACTGAACATAAATAAAATAATGAATATTTTTTTCATAATTTTAATACTTTTAATACTGCATCAATTGGTAAAAATATACATTTAAATCTATTAAAATTGTCGCTGTTTAGCAACTTTTCAAAATCAGATAACCTCTTAGGAATTTTTACATTTTTTTTTAATGATATTTTTTTTAAAGTTATTAAATCATTTTTAATATCTTTTAATTTAGCGTTTTTTATTTTTCTCGATAGGAGACTTGCTGAGGCCTCACAATACACACAGGATATAGTCTCGTATTTCATTGAACTTATCTTTTTTTTATTTGCTATTAGCTCTAAAGTAATTTTGTCTCCACATGTTGAGTTTTTTAAAGATATCTTGTGTGAGTATTTTTTTTTAAGACCTACATTTGAAGTATTAGAAGCTAATCTAATGATATCTTTGTTGATCATTTCTTTGAAGAAAATAAAAGTAAGAAATATCCAAAGAGTGTAGAAAGAAGCGAGCCAGTTAACACTCCAATTTTAACTCCATCCATATATTCTAAATTATTTACAAAAGCCAAATTTCCAACAAATAAACTCATTGTAAATCCAATACCTGTTAATATTGATACTCCATATAGTGATAACCAAGTGGAACCGGATGGTTTATCGGCAAACTTAAGTTTAACAGATATATAAGAGAGGGCAAAAACACCAATTTGTTTTCCAAAAAATAGACCCAAAACAATTCCAAGAGGTACAGGATTTAACAAAGTAGCAAAAGTAAGTCCTTCAAGTGAAACTCCTGCATTAGCAAAAGCAAAAAGCGGCATTATTCCAAAAGCTACATAAGGCGACAATCCATGTTCTAATTTAAGTAACATTGACTCTTTACTCTTATTTTTGTTATGTGGAATTGTTAGGGCTAATAGAACACCTGCAATTGTAGCATGTATTCCTGATTGATGAGTAAAATCCCAAAGAAAAATTCCTACAATAAAAAAAGGTATAAAACTTTTTATTTTATATTTATTAAGAGCTATTAAAACAATCAAAGATAATAACATCAGAAGTAAATATTTTGCTTCAATATTTCCAGAATAAAAAAAGGCAATAATAACAATTGCCCCTAAATCATCGATAATTGCTAGAGCAGTCAAAAAAACTTTAAGCGATATCGGAACCCTTTTGCCTAATAATGATAAAACTCCTAAAGAAAAAGCAATATCTGTAGCCGAAGGTATAGCCCAACCATTTAATGTTGTGCTGTCAGAATAATTTACAACGATATAGAATAATGCCGGTACCGCCATCCCCCCAACTGCACCAATGATAGGTAGCATAGCTTGTTTTGGATTAGATAATTCTCCCTGAATAAATTCTCTTTTTATCTCTAATGAAACGAAAAAGAAAAATATAGCCATCAGAACATCATTTATCCAATGAAGCACACTTAGTTTTAAACCAAACTCTTTAGTACCAAGTGTTATATATTTTTCTAAGGTAGAAAAATAAATTTCACTTAAGCTACCATTGCTAATTATAAGCGCTAGTATTGCAGCAAATAACAAAACTAACCCAGAAGCAGCCTCAAGTTTAAAAAAATATTTAAATGGTTTTGTAATATGCTGTATCATTGGTATTATTTACTTCTATAGAGACCATCTTTCAATTGCCAAAATCACTTAATTAACCTATAAAACAGACATTCGGGGCGTAGCGCAGCCTGGTAGCGCATCTGGTTTGGGACCAGAGGGTCGCAGGTTCAAATCCTGCCGCCCCGACCATTATAAACATGAAAAAAGCTAAAATTTATATTCCTGCTAAAACTGCGATGCAATCGGGCAGGGGTAAACTTAAAAATTGGGTATTAGAATTTATAACTAAAGATCCCTCAATAAATCCTTTAATGGGGTGGGAAACATCGACGGATACCCTTGAAGAAGTTGTTCTAAAGTTTCCATCAAAAGAAAAAGCTATAGAATATGCTGAAAAAAATAATATATCTTATAATGTTATTGAACCTAACAAGAAAGAATTTGTTATAAAATCATACGCAGATAATTTTCTTAAGGATTAAATATGTGGAGAAGTTTTTTTAGAGATAAAAAATGGTTTTATTGGTCCTACGGAGGAGGTTTTTTTATTATTTCTTTGCTAGTGATGCAAACCTATTTAGATGTTCTATTTAATAGTTGGTACAAGGATTTTTATGATATTCTCCAAACAGCCGAGAAACGTGAGATATCAGAGTTTTGGGATTCAATAAAAAGGTTTTTATATATAGCATTGCCATACGTCACACTTTTTGCCTTCACTAATTGGTTCACAAGGTTATGGGCATTTAGATGGAGAGAGGCAATGACGTTTTCCTATATGCCATATTGGAGAGCTACTGAAGCAAAAGTAGAGGGTTCATCTCAAAGAATTCAAGAAGACTGTATGAATTTTGCAAAAATTGTTGAATCAATTGGATTGCAGGTTGTTAAGGCTATTATGACATTAATAGCGTTTATTCCTATTTTATGGGTTCTTTCTTCAAATGTTAATGTTCCTTTTTTAAACAATATATCTGGATCTCTAGTGTGGGTAGCACTTACACTCAGTTTAGGTGGGATACTTATTAGTTGGTTGGTTGGAATAAAATTACCTGGTCTTGAATATAACAATCAGAAAGTTGAAGCAGCATTTAGGAAAGAATTAGTCTACGGAGAAGATGATAGAAAAAATTACGTTCAAGCTCCTACAATTTTACAATTGTTCACTGGTATAAGATTCAATTATCATAAACTATTTTTACATTACGGATATTTTGATTTATGGGCCATATGGTACAGACAATTATTTGTTATTGTTCCATTTCTTATAATGGCACCAGGTTTGTTTACTGCAGCGTTCACTTTGGGTGTAATGATGCAAGTTGTAAATGCATTTGGTGAAGTTAAAGACGCTTTTTCTGTATTTTTGTATAATTGGACAAGAATTACAGAACTAAGATCAATACATAAGCGATTAATGGAGTTCGAAACAGCAATTAATTATGACACTAATAAGTTGAGAAAGCCTCGAAAATCTGATGTAAGAGTTTAATGGAACTCTATATCAAACTGATAGACGTCATACTTCCAGTATTTTTTGTAATTGGTATAGGCTATTACCTTGGAAAAAAAGATCCAAATTTTAACACCGATTTTATAACCACCTTGGCTGGCAATGTGGGTACACCTGCAATGATTTTTTACACTATTACTTCTACAGGTGTAACTTTAGAAACATTTATAGAATATTTTACATATGCTTTAATAATAATAGGCGGGTTTGCTGTAGTAGGATTGATTGTTCTTGCTTTAATGAAAAAAGACTTTGTAAGCGAACTTCCTCCATTAATTTTACCAAATACTGGTAATATGGGTATACCTATTTGTTTATTTGCCTATGGTACAGAGGGTTTAGGTGTAGCCTCAGCTATAGCATCAGTAATTATCTTGCTTCACTTCACATTAGGAGTACTTTTAGCAAAAAAAAAGTTTTTCACTGAAAATATTAATTACTAATATGCCTATTTACGGGATAATAACAGCTGTGATTGTTTTATATTATGATTGGGAGGTCCCTGGTTTTGTAGTTAATACCACGTTTTTATTAACCTACGCTACAATATTTCTGGTTCTTATGTCCTTAGGAATCGCATTAACAAAATTAAAAGTAGTATCATGGTTGAATGCATCCATTTTAAGCGGCGTAAGAATTATAATTGGTCCCTTGATTGGATTTGGTTTAATTAAATATTTAAACCTTACTGGATTAGCTGCTGGAGTGCTTTTAATTCAGTCTGCTATGCCAAGTGCTATATTAACTTATTTAGTGGGCTCTATGTATTCAGAGAAAAGGGTAGTCGATAGTATTGCCAGCGTTATAGTTACTTCCACACTAATGTCATTTATCACTATCCCAATTGTTGTCTATTTAAGTCTTAAATATTTCTAATAAATACAGTAACTTAAGTTAAATAATTAAAGTAATATATCAAGTAATATGTAAGCACTATTTACATATAAAGCGGCAAATGTATATATACATTGAAAAATTACACTTTAGTGAAATAGAAATATTAGAGATTAATATAAAAATGAATTTAAAATAAGTGTATTAATCAGAAAAACGACAAAATTTAAATAATGATAAGTCAAAAACATTTAAAATTGCCGGCAATAGAGCATTTTAAAAGCATTAGTAATCAACAATTCTATAAGCTTTGCGTTTATTGAATATGCCATTTAAACGGCCATAGAGGGTGTTTTTTTTGTGATCATTGGTTTTTGAGTACAACTCACTGGTGTGTGGATAAAAAAAACAGTGAAATAGGGGCCAATAGACCCGATCGCCCGTCAAATAACAATTCTAGAGCTTTATGCCCTCTTTTTTTAGCAGAAATCTCTTAGTTTTTATACCTCCTCTGCCTGAATAGCCGCCGAGCGATCCGTCAGATCTTATTACTCTATGACAAGGTATTTTGGGCGCATGGGGGTTTTTTCCTATAGCATTAGCTACAGCACGTGCAGCAAACGGTTTTCCTATTGCTTTTGCTACTTGAGAGTAGGTTTTAACTCTTCCACGGGGTATTTTCCTTAAATAAGCCCATACTTTAAGCTGAAATTTAGTACCTGTTAGCCTCATTAGTCAAATATTAGGTAAATTGTTAAAGATATTCCTATTAATAGGCCAATTATTAAGTTTATAGCTATCATTTTTTTGCCCTTTGAACTCGAGTTGGTCCAGAAGTAAGAGATTCCGTAAACCGCAGCTATAAATACTACTATAGGAAGAATAAATTTAATCATTACTTAGAAATTATATCTATTGACATCTAAAATCACTTAATATATTACTAATGATAATTAATTGTTATCAATAGTAATATGAATGAATTAGTTACAGACTTAAAAAAGCTTCATGAAGATACTTTAAACAACCTAAAGTCATCTAAAGCTGATAACACTCTAAGAGCATATAAATCTGACTTTAAAGATTTTGAAGCATTCTGTGCAAAACATGGATTTAATTCTATTCCCTCAGAACCTAAGGTTGTATCATTATATCTTACACACCTTTCAGGAAACTCAAAATTAAGCACTTTAAGACGTAGATTGGTGTCTATTGGAGTAGTTCATAAACTAAAGGGTCATTATTTAGATACAAAGCATCCAGTTATTATTGAAAATTTAATGGGTATAAAAAGAAAAAAAGGAAGCATGCAAATAGGCAAAAAACCTATATTAATCAATCACTTAAAACAAATAATTAATGTTATTGATGAAGAAAAAATAGAAAAAATTAAAAAATTAAGAAATAGAACTTTAGTACTAATTGGATTTGGTGGAGGTTTTAGACGAACAGAGTTGATTTCTATTGATTGCGAAGACCTAGATTTTGTTGAGGAAGGTGTAAAAATTACTCTAAGAAGGTCCAAGACAGATCCATTTGGAGAAGGATTGGTAAAAGGAATACCCTACTTCGCTAATGAAAAATATTGTCCAGTTACAAGTTTAAAGAATTGGCTTAATTTATCTAAAATAAAAACTGGCCCGATATTTAGAAGATTTTCTAAAGGATCTATTCTTACTAATCATAGGTTAACAGATCAATCGGTAGTATTAATAATTAAAAATTCTTTAAAATTAGGCGGTGTAGAAAGTGAAAATTTTGCAGGTCATAGTTTGAGATCAGGTTTTGCTACGGTTGCAGCAGAGTCAGGCGCTGATGAGAGAAGCATTATGGCAATGACTGGCCACAAAACAACTCAAATGGTAAGACGATACATTAAGGAGGCAAATATATTTAAAAACAATGCTTTAAGTAAAATTAAACTTTAAACTTTTTACTTACAAATACAAGATCACCATTTACCCAATTTACAAACTTATAATTCTTAGAAATAATAAAATTATAAATTTCAGATTTCATGATATTTTCAATATTATTATAAGGTATTTCCCACTTTTGAGAATTTATATCTAAGTATTCGACTATAATAAGATTAGGTAAAAACTTGTCAAAATTTAAGCCTTTAAGCACTTTTAATTCATTGCCTTCAACATCAATTGTAAGTAAATCAATTCGATTAATACTTATTTTTTCTAAAATATTATTAAGTGTAGTAGTTTTAACTTTTTTAATTTCATTTAATTTAGAATTTTGCTTATCACTTATTTCCTTTACTAGAGTATTTATAGGAGACTTATGATGATAGAAAAATAAGTCTACTTCTTCAACACAATCGGATACAGCTTCACATACATTAAAATCATTAGGTCGATTATATTTGAAAAGTTCGATATTCATATTATCTAGATCAATATTTATTCCTCTCCATCCTTTCTTGTATAATTGATAAGTATTATTATTTTTAATTGGGTGTTGTGCTCCTACATCAACATAAATCCCATCAATTTTGTTCTTAAAAATATCTTTTAAAATTAAATCCATAGGTCCTTGTGAATATGATTTTCTATATTTATTTTTTGATATGATTTTATTAATAAAAAGATAAATGTATTTAAATGGACTATTATTTACAAAAAAAAGTCTTTCCTTAATTTTTTTTAGAAATGACATTAATTTAAAGATTTATAATATAAAAAAATGATTTTATTTAAAACTAAATTAAAAAAATAAGAAAAATTCTTTATTGGTTCTTTAAGAGGACCATCGTACCGATTACAATATATTCTACCATTTTTAGAAATACAGCCTCTTAAATAGAATTTATTAAAGAATTTTATCTTAAAACCCCATTTTTTTAAAAAAATTTTATCACCTTTGCTTCCTGACTCAGTTTTAACTTCTTTATTTTTAAATTTTCGAGTTACTATTGAACCAAAATGATAAACTTTACAATCTTGCAAACCTTTAAAAATTCTCACTCCTATATTCCATAATTTCATATTCAAATCAGGGTCAGACCCAGTGCCTGGAAAATATTCTTCACTGAAACCACCTACTTTATTCCAGGTATCCTTATGAATTATATGCGGTGCCCAAGTTGAACCTTGAAAATCATAATAATCAATATTTTTATATTCTGTTAAAGCTTTTTGCTCATCAAAAGTCTCAATACTACTACCGCAATTAAGATTTACTTGTCCATTTTGAACCATTGTTCCTGAAAAATAATATAAATTATTTGTCATCTTGTTTATCTCTTTAAAAAAAGCAGTGTCCCAACCTGGAAAAAAATAGAAATCGTCATGAGCATATACGATATAATTTTTGGATGCTTTTTTTGCTGCAATATTTACTCCTTCAGGAATTCCGCTATTTTTCTTTGTATGAGTAAATTTTATATTATTCTTTTTAAGATAATCTATTGTACCATCACTTCCTATATTTGAGTGAACTATAATTTCATGGTCATACTTTGAATTTTTTCTTATACTTTCAATACATAGCTTTAAATATTTTAGATTATTTAATGAAGGTATGATAACAGAGAACATTAATTAATTTTCCCAAAGATATTTTTTTCTATTTGATATATCTAGCGTCTTATTAATAATATACTCAGCAACAAGATTTGAATTAAAAAATTTCATATATTTTTCTTTTCCTTGTTTTGCAATTTTTTTTCTAAGTTTGTCATCTTTTGAAATTTTTTGAATTTTTTCAGATAGATCATTTACATTTTTGTAAAAAATCATCTCTTTATCTGTAAAAAAATTTCTATATTGAGTTTGTTCATCAATTAAACAAGCCAAGCCATTGCCCACAATTTGAGTAATTCTGTCACTACTATAATATTTAATTGCTTTACCTCTGCTTAAATTTAAGCCCATTTTAGCATTAGCAATTGTCTTAAAATAATGATCTGCCCATATTGGTTGAACTTTATCTATACCGTAAAGATCAAATTTTACATCTTGAGTTTTTTGAACTAGTTCTCTCAAAAATAAAACCCTGTCATCAGTTTTACCAGATTTTAATACACCCCTATGCACGCCGTGACTAAGAGCAAAGAATACATCAACATTGCAGGATTTATTAAAATTATTTAAAATTTCAAAAGACTTATCGCTAGGATTTGGAATATAAAAATTTCTATCTCCTTTTAAGAAACTTAAAACATCAGGACTTGTGGTTAAAAACGTTGCGTCTAGAACTTTTATTTTATCTAAAATTCTTTCTTTGTTTCTTTGATAATCTGGTCCCCTTTTATTCAATGGATCTAAAAACCATTGTCCAAATCTCGCATTTGGGTAATCGTTCTTTAATTCCGCTATTTGTTCCGAAGAAATTAAATCTGCATGTCCAAGAATAACAATGTCAGGCTTATAATTATAACAAGTTTTTTTTAACTTATCATTTAAAGTTTTTGCTCCTTTTAGATCTTTATAAGATCTATAATATTTTTGTATATCTCTATCACTAAAACCAAGGACACTGTGACCTAATCTAATGAATCCATTATTAATTCTTCTTCCAGTATTAAAAAAAAGTCTACCATCCAACCTTTCATTAAAGTTCGTAATATGCAAGATTCTTAGATTGTCTAAATTTTTCTTGATATTGTATCTATTAATAGTCTGTAACTTTTCAGACCGATAGTCATCCATTTTCTTAGTAACAAATTGATGAGTTAAATAAAAATTTTTTAAAGATAATTTTTGTAATTCATGCCTAGAATTTTTATTTTCAATTAAGTTTTTTATAGTTTTTGTTAGATTTTTAGAGCTTAATCTATGCAGAATTTTGGCATTAGTTACTGTTTCGGGTAAACCTCCTTTATTAGTTATTATTACTGCACATCCATTAGCTGAGGCTTCAAGACTAGTTCTACCAAAAGGCTCCTCCCATCTAGAACACGCTACAGCTATACTAGTTTGTTTAAATATGCTTAAAACCTTTTCATGGCTTAAAAAACCTAAAATATCAGCATTTTTGTGTTTGAGTAAAATTTTTTCTCTTTTTTCATCGCCTATAATTTTAGCTTTCCAATCTGGATATTTATTTAAAATTTTAGTTATCGAAGATACAAATACATCATATCCTTTAGCTCTATTTAGTTTACCAACAAAAGTAATCCATTTTTTCTTTTTTTTAAGAATAGTTGACTTATTTTTACTAGCTGATTGAAAAAAAACAATTAATTTATTACTATTAACAAATTTATTTTCTAACCCTTCTAAGAATCTTTTTTTAGACCAATTGCTATTAAAAATAATTTTATAGCAACTCTTAAGTAAATTTTTTCTATCAGCAATAGTTTTTGAGCCGTCCATTGATAAAGGGTCGTTGTGAAAATATAAAGACAACACAATATCTTTTATTTTATCTTTTAAAAAAGGTATATAAGATGGTCGATTATGAACTTCAATAATCGATAAATTAAATTTTTTTTGCTGTTGTATGAATTTATTCACATACAATTTAGTTTGGCTTCGAAGTGGGTTTTTAAATAAATCTATATTACAATATTTAATATTAAATTTTCTTTTGTAGTTAGTGTTTCCGAAAACTATTATATTTTTTTTATATTTACTTGTTTTACTTGTCTCGTGGACAAATAAAGAAACTGCGCCAGGATACTCAGGTGAAAAATTTTCTTTATACGGTAAAAGTATTCCTATTTTCATTTTTTATTTTTTATTTTATTTCTTAATGTTCTATTATTCTTTATATAATATTCTCTGGAAATTGCCTCACCTTTAGTTTTATAAATTTCTTTATAAATTAACTTCCATTTTCTGCCTCTCGTAAATTTCGCTCCTTTATTTGAATTATGATCCTTCATACGTTTATTAATATTCTTAGTATACCCAACATAAGTAACAGAATTTTTGCCCCTACTTCTGAGCATATAAACACAATAATTCACTTATTATTAGTATCCCTTTGAAACAGGTCCTTTTTTTGTCCCTTTTATTTTTTCTATTGCAGCTTTCGCTCCAGCACTCATAAACCTTTGATCAGAGCCAACAGTTACTAAATTAAAGCCTTTATTGATCATCTTTTGAGCATATTCTGCTGTACCGTTGTGGATCCCTGTGAATAGGTTTCTTTTTTTTGCAGACTCTAAAATTTTTGAAATTGCTTTATAAACCTTTGTATTCTCAGGTTTATCAAAACCAGGCTCTTCACCTACAGCTAAACTTAAATCAGCTGGCCCAATGTATATTCCGTCAAGATTGGGAGTTCCTAAAATTTCATCCAATTTATCTAAAGCCTCTTTAGTTTCAATCATAGCTAGTTTTAAAATCTCAGTATCTGAATATTTAGCATAGTCACTACCACCATATAGCAGCCCTCTAATAGGACCAAAACTCCTATAACCTTTAGGTGGATAAGTACAGGCTTGGACAAAATTTTCAGCTTCCTTTTTATTACTTACCATCGGGCAAATTACACCATAACAGCCGGCGTCTAAAATTTTCATAATCTGGCCAGGTTCATTCCAATTTACTCTTGCTAATGGAGTAACACTTGTTGTGGATATAGCTTGGAGCATATTTAGTGCATTCACGTAATCAACAACACCGTGCTGCATATCAATGGTGCAAGAGTCCCAGCCTTGGTGGGCCATAACTTCAGCAGAAAAACCACTTGGAATTTGTAACCAGCCATTTACGATTGGCTTTCCTTCTTTGAACATTTGTTTAAGTTTGTTTTTTCTCATTCGTAAGAAATACCAAAGTGAGTATATTTAATATTTAAGTAATCTTTAATTGCCATAGATCCGCCTTCTCTTCCATATCCAGTTTGTTTAATTCCTCCAAATGGAGCTTCTGCAACAGCAACTACTGGTGTATTAACTGCTACACAACCAGTTTCTAATCTTTCAGATGCTTGATTTGCCTTTTTCAAATCAGTTGTATATACGTAACTTGCTAAACCCAAATCATTATCGTTAGCTCTAGTCATTACTTCATCAAAATCTTTAAAACTAAGAATTGGAACTATAGGTCCAAATGGTTCTTCTTTCATAACTGTAAAATTATCTTTGATATTATCAAAAATAGTTGGTTCATAATAATAGCCTTTGTTAAAGTTTGCGGCTCTTTTACCACCCAAGAGAACTTTTCCACCTTCATTTTTGGTTGTTTCAACCAACCTTTCAACACCTTCTAATCTTTCTTTTGTACATAAAGGTCCGAGCAAAGTGTCTTTGTCCATACCATTACCCATTTTTAGTTTCTTAGTTTTTTTAACCATAAGATCAGCAAATTCATCTTTCTTTTTTTCATGAATATAAAATCTGTTAGGAGAGATACAAACTTGACCATTATTTCTAAATTTTGCTGTTATAGCCATATCTGTTACTTTGTTTAAATCAACATCATCAAAAACGATAAATGGGGAATGCCCACTTAATTCCATCGTTACTCTCTGCACTTTATCAGCAGCTTGTTTTAAAATTAATTTACCTACCCTAGTTGATCCAGTTATAGAAATTTTTTTAATGATATCAGATTGAATTAATTCAGAAGAAATAGCTGCTGGATCACCAGATAATAAGTTGACTACACCTGGAGGAACACCAGCTTCTTTACATATATCGATGATTTCCATAACGCTACCTGGAGTTATTACATCAGGTTTAACTATAACTGAACATCCAGCAGCTAAAGCAGTTGAAATCTTTCTTGATGCTAAAATAACTGGAAAATTCCAAGGAACTAATGCAGCTACTACGCCAACAGGCTGGTAGATCACATGGATTTTTGTATTAGGAAAACGACTTTGGTTTATTTCACCGAAAATTCTTTTTGTTTCTTCAGAATTCCATTCAAATATATCAGCTGCGCCCCCTACTTCGCCCGCGCCTTCAGATAAAGGCTTGCCAACTTCTAGAGTAAGCCACTTTGATAACGTATCAACTTTTTTTCTCATCAGATCAGAAATTTTTCTAATTACTTTTGATCTTTCCCATGGTGATGTATTTTTCCAAATTTCTAAACCTTTTTCTGCTGATTTAAGAGCTCTTTGAATATCTTTACTATTTGCCTTTGATGCTTTGCCGATAATCTCTTCAGTAGCCGGGTTGATCACATCATAAGTTTCACCACTAGATGATTGTTGCCATTTACCATCGATAAACTGACCAAATTTTTCGTACATATGTTATATATAATTATTGAATATATTAAGTTAATTATCTATCTTATAAAGAATTTATGAAAAACATTCAACTTACTTGTGCTCACGCGCTTGTTAAATTCCTTACAAAACAAAAAATTTTAATTGATGGAAAGAAAGAACCATTATTTCCAGGTGCATTTGGAATTTTTGGACATGGTAACGTAGCGTGCCTAGGGCAAGCGCTTCAAGAAAATCAAAAAGAACTTCCCACATGGAGAGGTCATCATGAGCAAAATATGGCTCTTACTGGAATAGCCTACTCACGAGCAAAAAGAAGAAAACAAATATTCATTGCAACTAGTTCAGTTGGACCAGGTTCTACAAATATGATTACAGCTGCAGCTGTTGCTATGAGTAATAGACTTCCAATATTATTTTTACCTGGTGACACATTTGCAAATAGAATGCCAGATCCAGTACTTCAACAGGTAGAACATTTCAACAATCCCGGAATTACACAAAATGATGGATTTAAACCTGTTGTAAGATATTTTGATAGAATTACACGCCCCGAACAAATTATTTCTACTTTGCCACAAGCTATTGAAGTTATGCTTGATCCTGCTGATTGTGGTCCCGCTTGTATTTCTTTAAGCCAAGATGTTCAAGGTGAAGTATTTGATTATCCTGAGGATTTTTTTAAGGAAAGAGTACATTCAATTAGACGACCAAGACCAGATGATTATCAAATAAAAAAAGCAGTTGAAGTTATCAAATCTTCTAAAAATCCAATAATTATTTCTGGAGGTGGTGTTTTTTATTCTGATGCTATGGAAGAATTATCTGATTTTGCAAAAAAACATAATATACCAGTAACACAAACTGTTATGGGTTACTCTACTATGAAAAGGGATCATTCTCATTTTTTAGGTCCAATCGGTGGTCTTGGTGGAAAAGCAGCAAATAATATGGCAAAACAAACAGATTTAGCAATAGCTATCGGAACAAAACTAGCAGATTTTACAACAGGATCCTGGGCAAATTTTGAAAACCCAAATTTTAAACTTGTATCCATAAACGCAGCAAGATTTGATGCAAACAAACATATGGCGCAGGCGGTAGTTGGTGACGCAAAAGTCTCATTATCAGAATTATCTCAAGCTCTTGGAAGTTGGAAAGCAGAGGATAGCTGGAATAAAAAAGCACAAATGGAATTAAAAAGTTGGAATGAATATGTTGATAAAGAGAGTGGCCCAACAAATCAGAAATTACCTAGTTATGCTCACGCTGTTGGGGCAATTTATAGAAATTCTCATCCATCAGACATAGCAGTAACTGCTGCTGGTGGTTTGGTAGGTGAAGTTGTTCAAGTCTGGAGGCCTAGAGAACTAAATACTCATGAAACTGAATGGGGTTTTAGTTGTATGAGTTACGAAATTTCAGGTGCATTAGGGATAAAAATGGCAAATCCAAATAAAGAAGTTATAGCTTTTGTAGGTGATGGATCTTACCTCCTATATAACTCAGATATATATAGTTCAGTAATAACTGATAATAAATTGATTATTATAGTTTGCGATAACGGAGGTCATGCAGTTATTAACCGACTTCAGTTATATAAAGGTGGTAAAGAATTTAATTGTTTATTAAAGAGTTCAAAAACCCCAAATCTTGTCCCGGTTGATTTTGCCTCACATGCAAAAAGTATGGGAGCAGATGGTGAACAAGTTAATTCGATATCTGAACTGGAGGAAGCTTTTAAAAGAGCAAAAAAATCAAAGAAAACATATGTTATAAGCATTCAAACAGACGGTTATCAATGGTTAGAAGGTTCTGCGTACTGGGAAAGTCCCACTCTTTCACTACCTACAACTGAGGAAAATAAAAGAGCCCTAAAAGAACACCTAGACGGGAAGAAAAAACAGAGAAAAGGTGTATAAGCTTTTTAATGGATAGAATTTTTAATGTCGGCTTAGTCGGCTGCGGTCATATAGCTGAGACTTATTTTAGAGCACAAAAATATTTCAATAATTTTAAAATAATTAAATGTGCTGATATAAATAAATTTGCAGCTCAAAGTTGTGCAAAAACTTATAAGATAAAGTCAGCTTCAGTAAATGAATTGCTTAAAGATAAAGAAATTCAAGTAGTTCTAAATTTAACAATACCTAATGCACATTATTTAATAGCAAAAAAATCATTACTTAATGGTAAACATGTTTATTCCGAGAAACCTTTGGCAGTATCATTCAAAGATGGGAAAGAACTTATAAAAATTGCAAAAAGAAAAAAACTTTATATAGGAAATGCCCCAGATACCTTTTTAGGTGGAGGAAATCAAAAATCAAGAGAGCTTTTAGACAAAAAAGTAATAGGTAAAGTGAAATTTGGAACAGGAATATTTGCCTATCCAGGAATACAATCCTACCATCCTAATCCAGAACCTTGGTTTGCTAAAAAAGGAGGTGGGCCTGTTATAGATATGGGTCCGTATTATTTAACTGCCTTAGTAAATTTATTAGGTCCAGCTAAAGAAGTAACAAGTATAAGCTCAAAAGGAGTTAATAAGCGTACTATTGGTATAGGTCCAAAAAAAGGTAAAAGATTTAAAGTAGAGTGTCCAACAACCTACTTCTCTACTTTAAAATTTCATAATGGCACAATAATTAGATTAACTTTATCTTTTGATGTTATTTCTCATCTAAGAAACCATATAGAACTTTATGGAGAAAAAGGTTCTATGATAGTTCCAGATCCAAATATGTTTGGTGGATCAGTTTTAATTAGTAAAAAATTAGGCAGTAAATGGAAAGATCATCAAACAAATAAAATGACCCTTGGAAAAATAAATATTAGAACCCAAAGCTCTAGAGCAAATGAGTCTCCTACTAACGCAAATTATAGAGGCGTAGGATTATCAGAAATGATAAACTCTATTCAAAATAAGAGAAAACATAGGTGTGATGGAGTTTTATCTCTTCACGTTTTAAACATAATAGAGGCAATTCATTTATCTGCAAAAAATAATAAGAAACAAAGAATTTCTATTAAATGTGAAAAACCAAAGCCGTTTTTAAACAAAGAAATTAGATCAATAATTAAATAGCATTTTGCTTGCTCAATATTGCAGCTCCTCGAACACCGCTGGCATCACCAAATTTCGGTTTCAAAAAAATCGTTTTTAGATTCACATTTTTAATATTATTAAAATTTGATAAATATTTCTCAGTAATTTTTTTAATTTCATCCAAAGACTCAATTTCATTTGATACTCCACCGCCAAAAACAATTGCATCTGGATCAATTACATTAATAATTAAGGATAAACTTCTTGCTAGTTTTTTTTTAAACTCATCAATTATTTCCATTTCATCTTGACTACTATATTTTGCATTTTTAAAAATTTCTTGTGCAGAAAGATTTTTATTAAATTTTGCTGTAAATTTTCTTTCTAAACCTTTGCCCGAAATATATTCTTCGATGTTAGTTTCACTATCAGGTTTTCCTATGGGTATATGACCCCATTCACCTGTAAATGAATTTGGCCCAACAATTATTTTTTTATTAATTACTAATCCCCCACCACATCCTGATCCTAAAATTATTCCAAAAACTGTTTTAAAATTTTTTGCAGATCCATCAAAAGCCTCTGATAAAGCAAAACAATTTGCATCGTTTTCACAATAGACATTTCTATTTAAACTTTTAGATATATCTTTTGAAAATGTTTGATTATTCAACCATGGAGAGTTAAAAGCATTTTGAATAAATCCTGTTTCTAAATTTGTTGATCCAGGATGACATATTCCAACATTTAAATTTTTTTTAAATTTCTTTTCAATATTGTTTACTATATTTGTGATGTCACTAATTGTTTTCTGATAATTTTTTGGGGACTGTATTCTATCTCTATGTAATTCAAGACCATTTTCTTTAAGAAGTACTGACTCAATTTTAGTTGCCCCTAAATCAATACCGATTTGCATTTTAATTTTTTCTGTTCATCTCTTGAAGTTCAACTTCTAATTTGTTTAATTCCTCACCACCTGCCATCATGCTTAATAATTTTTCTCTAGATATATTCTTTTTCTCATAAGTGCCCAAACTTTTGCCTCTATTTAGCACGGTAAAACTATTACCTACTGGATATGCATGATGAACGTTATGTGTTATTAAAATTACAGCCAACCCTTGAGAAGCAGCTTTGACTATATACTTTAAAACAACTGAAGCTTGATGAACTCCTAAAGCAGAAGTAGGTTCATCTAAAACAAGAACTTTTGCTCCAAAATATATAGCCCTGCTAATTGCTAAACATTGTCTCTCTCCGCCTGACATTGTACCAACTGCTTGAGATGGATCCCTAACATCAATACCTATTTGCCCCATTCTCTCAGCAGCTATCTTATTTGCTTTTTCTATATCAAACGTTTTGAAAAATGGTGGGCCTTTCATGGGTTCTCTGCCCATAAAAAAGTTTCTTGTTACACTCATTAAAGATACTAAGGCTAAATCTTGATATACAGTTGCTATTCCCATATCCAATGCATCTTTGGGACTATCAAATATAGTTTTTTTTCCCTCAACAATAATTTCACCTTCATCAGGTCTGTGGACTCCAGCTAATGTTTTAATTAAGGTTGATTTTCCTGCACCATTGTCACCAAGTAGGCACATGATTTCACCTTTTTTAAGTTTCATAGTTACATCTTTCAAGGCTATAACTTTTCCAAAAAATTTACTTATATTATTAAATTGAACTAAATAGTTAGGCATTATTTGCTCTCTGTTACCTTTCTTCTTATATAATTATTAAAGATCACCGCAATCAACATCATTGCTCCTAAAAAAACTTTAAACCAATCTGTATCCACATCGGTATAAAATATCCCCATTGACACTGTCCCAAAAATCAAAGCTCCAAATGCTGCACCTATTGCTGAACCATAACCGCCAGTTAATAAACAGCCTCCAACAACTGCGGCTGCAATAGCTTCTAATTCCTTTAAGGTTCCACGCATTGTATCAGCTGAACCAGCGTCTAAAACTTGAATTGTAGCAAAAATAGTTGCTGCTACTGCAGTACCTATAAATAAGCTTATTTTTACTCTACCAACTGGCACTCCAACATTGTTAGCACCATTTTTATCTCCTCCAGATGCAAATATCCAATTTCCGTATCTTGTTTTCATTAATATCCATGTTGTAATGATTGCTAAAGCTATGAACCATATTACAGATGGCGGTATTCCTGTTGCGAGTGGAGTTCCATCAGTTCTTAATGCAATTAGATTCATCGAACCTAACCAAGTAAAAACCCATTTAAAGGTATCAGTTGCAAATATCCATGCTAATGGATCATCCTCAATTAAAACTCTTAAACCTGGAACTTGAGTTCGACCAGTAATCAATCTTGTTAATGCTAAGGTTGCTCCTCTTAAGATAAAAAGCATTGCAAGAGTAACTATGAATGATGGTAAACCCGTTCTAACTACTAGAATTCCATTGAAATAACCAACAAGCACAGCCATTGAAAATGCAAAGATTATGCTCATCCATAAAGGCCACCCCCAATAAATCGCAGGTATTGCAATACAAATACCAGCAAATCCTATCATTGACCCTATTGATAAATCAAACTCTCCACCTATCATCAACATTGCTGCAGCAATTGCTATAATCCCTAAATTCGCAGAAACATCTAAGAAATTTAAAACTCCATAAGCGCTAAACATTCCTGTGTCGCCGGCTACTATACCAAAAAATATAAATACTAGTATTGCTCCTCCTAAAGCACCAAGTTCAGGTCTATTTAATAAAATTCTTAATTTAGAAACTTTTTTGAGTCTTTCATCCTGATTGAAATCAGTTTTTGTTTCAATACTTTTAGATTTTGTAGACATATAAAAAAACTTAAAAAAAAAGGCCTAGTGATAATTCACTAGGCCTTTTTAATATTTTTCTTATCTATAACCTTGAGCTGCCCATTTAATTACGTCCTTAGCATTGTTAGGAGTAACGAAACCAGGTCCAGTCATAACAACACCAGCTGGCATTGTTCCATATCTCATATATTGAGAAAAGATAGCTATAGGTAAATAACCTTGTAAATACTGTTGTTGATCAATTAAGAACTCAACTTTTCCAGCAGCAGCAGCTTTTAGCATACCTGGCGACATATCGAATGTACCAAGTTTTACGCTTCCAACTTTACCAGCAGATTCTAATGCTTTTAAAGCAGCTTCTCCCGCAAGACCAGCTCCTAAAGTAAGAATAGTGTCATATCCACCACCTAATTTAGCAGCTACAGCTTTTTGAATTTCAGTCGGATCATTTGATGTACCTAATATATCTACAGATCCACCAAAGCCTTTTTTGAAACCAGCACATCTTCTATCTAAAGCAACGTTACCTACTTCGTGGTTAACACATAGTGCTTTTTTACCACCTGCAGCTTTCATTTTTTGTCCACCGCCTACACCAGCTTCAAACTCTGTTTGACCTACGTGGGCACTAATGCCTAGTTTCATGTAGTCGTCTGAACCTGAATTCATAGAGATTACTGGGATACCTGCAGATATTGCAGCTTTAACAGATTTACCTAAAGCGGCAGCATCTGGAAGAGTTATTACAATACCTTTTGGTTTTTGAGAAACAGCATTGTCAATTAGTTTTGCCATTTCGACCATGTCGAATGTTGCTGGGGCTGTGTATTTGCAAGATACTTTCATATCCTTACAAGCTTTATCAACTCCATTTTTTGCAACAGACCAGAAAGGGTCATTTGCTTGTCCGTGAGATACAACAATAATATCAACTGCTAAAGCAGCTACTGACATCATTACCCAGCTCATCAGAGCAGCAATTGTTAAGTATATTTTTTTCATGATTATTTCCCTCATTTGTTTGTTAAAACTGCGCAATTAAAACAAAAAATTTATTAAAATTCAAAAGGAAAAAAAATACATACAACTGGAGGTAGTTATAATTACTTTAATTTTACTACCTTTTTTTGCTTTAGAGATTGATATGCAGCATTAGCAATTTTTAAAGCTAAATAACCATCTTTAAAAGTTGATCTAGGTTTAATTCTATTTTTATGAAGAGAAATCAATTCATTCAATTGTAAATTATAAGCTTCTTTGTATCGTTCAATAAAAAAATTTAATAGGGGCTTTTGTGAATGGGAGTGATTTGAATTAAATATCTCTGTGGCCGCACTCTTTTGATTGCCCGATAAAAGCATTCCTTTTTTACCGAATAATTCAACCCTTTGATCGTATCCAAAAGAGCAATGTCTAGAATTTGTGATAACACATATAACACCTTTTTTTGATTTCATGGTTACCGTGGCTAATTCATGATCTTTAATCTTTTTATAAAAATTCTCAAATGAACTTACAGATGAACTTATTTCAGAAATTTCATCTTTATTCAAATAATACCTACATAAATCAAAATCATGAATCATCATGTCCCTGAAAATACCCCCAGAAGATTTAAGATAAGTCTTTGAAGGTGGTTCTGGATCTCTACTTGTGATTATTATTTTTTCCAATCTTCCTATTTTACCTTTATCTAAATCTTTTTTGATTGAGTGATGACCAGGATCAAATCTACGATTAAATCCCATCTGTATTTTCGAATTATTTTTTTTAACCTTTTTAAAAGTTTTAACAATTTTATTTATATTTAAGTCTAAAGGCTTTTCACAAAAAATAGTTTTATCGTATTTGATACCTTCTTCGATAAATTTAATATGAGTGTTTGTAGGGCTAGAAATAAAAATAATATCTACTCTTTTATCTGAAAAAATTTTTTTATAATTTTTTTCAATTTTACAATTATAAAGGTTTTTAGCTTTTTTTCTTAATTTATCAATCTTTTCATATACATACAGCAGATTAAGCGTTTTATTTAGATATATATTTTGAGCATGCATCTGTCCAATTCTACCAAAACCCAAAAGAGCTACATTGATCATAAATTCTTTTGTAACTTAATTATTTATAATATAAAATGATATTATTTTCTTAAAACTATGTCGATAAGGTTAGGAATAGCACCCATTGCATGGAGTAACGATGATATGCCTGAATTAGGTGGCAAAACTCCATTGGAACAATGTTTAAAAGAAGCAAGTATGGCAGGTTTTACAGGAATTGAGTCTGGTGGAAAATTTCCAATGAATTCGGAAGAACTTATTCCAAAACTTAAAAAGGAGAACCTTAAATTATGTTCAGGTTGGTATGGTGCTCAATTATTGAAAAGGTCACCTAAAGAAGAATTTAAACTTATGC
The DNA here is from genome assembly GCA_902601545.1 of uncultured Pelagibacteraceae bacterium. Classification (GTDB taxonomy): domain Bacteria; phylum Pseudomonadota; class Alphaproteobacteria; order Pelagibacterales; family Pelagibacteraceae; genus Pelagilacustribacter. The sequence continues at coordinate 56,490 of CACKNR010000004.1, forward strand.
AGAAACAACTTAAATTATTCAAAGATTGTGAGGCTCCTTGCATGGTTTTTGCTGAGGTAACTGACTCTGTCCAAGGAGATCCTATAACACCATTATCAAAAAGGCCTAAATTAAATAAAGATGATTGGAATAAATTTATTAATTCAATAAATGAAATTAGTAAAATGATGATAGATGAAAATATGCCTTTAGCATATCATCATCACATGGGAACTATAATAGAAACCGAGGAAGATACTTCTAGACTTATAGAAAATACAAAAGATACTGTTAAATTATTAGTAGATACCGGTCATATGTTGTTTGCGCAAGGCGACTCTATTAAATTAGTAGAAAATTTTTACGAACGTATAATACATGTACATTGTAAAGATATTAGAAAAGATATTTTAGAAAAATCACTAAGAAATGATGCAACATTTAGACAAGCATTTTTAGATGGAGCATTTACTGTGCCAGGGGATGGATGCATTGACTATGTTCCTTTCTTAAATGCTTTAAAGAAAAAAAATTATTCAGGATGGCTTGTGGTAGAAGCCGAGCAAGATCCAGCTAAGGCAAATCCGTTTGAATATGCAAAAATTGGTTTCAATTATTTAAGCAAAACTGCAAAACAATGTGGATTTGAAATTATTAACTAACGGTAAACAGAAACTAATTCATTATTACCAGCAGCTACACAAGGTGACTTCACGCAAGTACCAACAACCCATTCAGAGCCAGCCTCTGACTCGAAATTATTTGAAGAAACAAAAATTATACCTTTGTCTGTAGATTGACCTGCTTTACCTTCAGCTTGAATTCTAGGGTCTTGAGAAGTTTGTATTAAAGGCTTATTTATTGAATACGGGTTTTTTAGATCAATATTAGATAACACATAACTTACAATTTTTTCTGAAGTCCAAACAGAATTACATTTCTCACCCCACGATGTTAAACTTTCTTCATTTGAGCTACAGCTATTTACTTCATCATTAAGAAAATCGACGACTAATTTATGATTGGATTTTATATCATTTGCTTTTTGTAAAACTTCTGATCTAGTTGAGACTGTCCATAATAACATTGCAACCACATATGTAATAGAACTTAACACTAAAAATTCTAATGGACCAAAATTTTTTAATTTCCTCTTTATATCTATCATAATTTTACAATCATAGATTTATCAATTTTATTTTCAAAAAAATCAATAATGTTTTTAGTTGTCTCTATAGCCATCCTTGATGTGCATTCATCAGTAAATGTTGCTGAATGTGGACTTAATAAAACTTTGTTATTTTTTAATAAGGGATTATCTAAATTGATAGGCTCGTTTATAAACACATCTAATGCAGCACCCAAAATTAGATTTTCATTTAATGCTTTATCTAGATCAATTTCATTAATAATACCTCCCCTTGCAGTATTTACTATAAAAGCATTTTTTTTCATTTCTTTTAAAATTGAATAATTTATTAAATCTTTTGTTTCATTTGTTAATGGCATATGTAAAGACACAAAATCTGCAATCTTTAAGCCCTCGCTTATTGACTTTACTTTTATACCTCCAAAATCTTTTATAATTTTATCTTCAACGTATGGATCATATACATAAACTTTAGTATCAAAAGCTAAACATCTTGTGATCAATTTTTTTCCGATTCTTCCAAAGCCTGCTATTAGAATGTTTTTGTTAAAGAGTTCTAAAGTTTTTATTTTATTTGCATTTTTCTTAAAATCACCATTACGTACCTCTTTATCATAAGTTGATACAGATTTAGACAAAGATAAAAACATTGCGATAACATGTTCAGCAACTGCTACTGCGTTAGCTGTAGCCGTTACTAATAAGGAAATTTTTTTTTCTTTTAAAAACTTTATATCAACATTATCATATCCAACACCATGCCTTGATATAGCCTTTAGTTTCTTACAATGTTTCAAAATCTTCTCATCTAATTTTGATACTCTCAATGTACAAGCATCAAATTTTGGTAGTTTTTCTAATAAGTTTTTTTCTGAAACATCTTCAATTAATTCATACTCAAAACTAGGATGATTTTTTAATAGATCGATACCATCTTTATGAATATTTTCTATGATAGCAATTTTATACATAAAATTTGGCGGTCCCAAGGGGAATCGAACCCCTCTTTGTTGGATGAAAACCAACTGTCCTAACCGATAGACGATGGGACCGTTTTTTTGATTGTCTTATTAACAGAAATATCGTCGATAATAAACTCCACATTTGATTGCCCTTGCCACTCATTTAAGGATAATTTACCAGCAATATTAAATAATTTTTTATCTTTTTTAAGCAAATAAGCTCCAATTTCATTTTCGACGCAGTTAAATGCTATAGATTTGATACTAGATCCATCCAATCCAACTAAAACTGATTTTATGTGTTTATCCTTTATAATCTTATAATTTATAGATTTCATATTTTCTAAAACAAACTTTGGCTCTGGGTTTCCTGAACCGAAAGGAGCAAGTGAATTAACCTTATTATAAAATTGAAGATTCAATGCAGTCGGGGCTATTATACTATCTAAATATAAAGTTTTTATATTCATTTTGCTATTACTTAATCTCTCAAATTTTTTTAAGATAAATTTTTTAAATTTTTCAACATTTTCATTTTTTATTGTAAACCCTCCAGCCATTTTATGTCCCCCACCTTTAATTAAGATTTTTTCTTGAACAGCGGCAATAATTACTGATCCAATATCAAAACCTACAATAGATCTAGCTGATGCTTTTCCTATACCATTATTGTCTATAGATATAATTATTACCGGTTTATTAAATTTATCTTTAATTCTAGATGCAACTATTCCAATCACACCCTCATGCCAATTTTTTCCAAAAATAACCATTACTGATTCATGTGTTTTATCTTCTAAATTCTTTAAAATTTTGTCCATTAGGTCTTTTTCTAAAATTTGCCTCTCTTTATTAAAATGATCTAATTCGGTTGCAATTTTGAATACATCTTTAGGATTATTACTAATTAATAAATTTGCTCCATGAGAAGACTTTCCTACTCTACCTCCAGCATTAATTCTTGGACCTAGTTGATACCCAATATGATAAACATTTGGTTTAGTTTGGATATCACAAATATCAAATAATGTTTTAATTCCAAGATTTTTTTTTGATTTTAAAATTTTTAATCCTTGTGAGACAATTGCTCTATTTAGACCAACTAAAGGAACAACGTCACAAACTGTTCCTAGAGCTACTAAATCTAAGTATTCAAGCAAATTCGGCTCTGAAATTTTTGATTTGATAAACCAATCATTTGATCTAAGTTTTTTATTTAAGGAAATTAAAAACATAAATGTAACTCCAGCAGCGCATAAGTATTTTAAATCAGATTTATCATCTAGCCTATTTGGATTTACTATAGAGTGAGCTTTAGGCAAATTTATTTCTGATTGATGGTGATCAAGAACAATTACGTCAATGTCATTATTAGATGCGTAATCTATTGCATCGAATGATAGTGTCCCACAATCAACAGTGAAAATCAATTTAGTACCGTTATCTATTAATTTTTTAAAAGACTCAGCAGAAGGTCCGTAGCCTTCTTTTTTTCTATCTGGTATATAAATTTCGTAAGGTACATTTATTGAGTTAAAAAAATTTGCAAGTAATGCTGTTGCTGAAGCTCCATCAACATCATAATCACCAAAAATGCCAATTTTATGTTTTTGAGAAATTGCTTGTATTGTTCTTTTTGCTGATTTTTGCATATCCTTTAAAATCTCAGGATTGGGCAAGAAGTTCTTTATAGACGGATTTAAAAAAGTTTGAACGTCTTCTTTTTTTATGTTTCTGATTGATAAAAGTTTTGATGTTAGTTCATCTAATGAATAATTTTCTTTGTAAAATATAACATCTTGTTCATTGTATTTCTTAAAAATCCAGTTTTTGTTACTTACTGAATTTGAAATCATTTATTGTATATATTTCTAATTATTTTGTTAATCTTTTTACTTTTATGCAATGCAAAAGTTGTAACCTCAAATTCATTTCCGAGGTCCTTTACTCCCTTAGTTAAATCTCCATCTGTTACACCAGTAGCACAAAATATAACATCTCCTTTTACCATATCTTCGATATTATATTTCTTTTTAAAATCAGATATCCCAAGTTTTTTTGCCCTAATCTTTTCTTCTTCATTTAAAACTAAACGACCTTGGATTTGACCTCCAAAGCAAGATAGCGCTGATGCTGCTAAAACTCCTTCTGGGCCTCCACCTGTGCTGTAGTAAATATCATTTTTAGGTTTGTCTCCTATTACACTCAAAACACCAGCTATATCACCATCTGTTATAAAATTTATAGTTACCCCTAGCTTGTTCATTACATCAACGATTTCATCATGTCTTGGTCTTTTCATTACACATGCATTTATTTCTGTTACCTTTTTCTTTTTTGCTTCAGCTAGTATTTGAATATTTTTTTCTACTCCATTATCAATATCTATTAAATTTTTAGGTAAATTTGATCCTATTGCTATTTTTTCCATGTAAGTGTCAGGAGCTGATAATAAATCACCTTTTTTTGCAACTGCTATAACAGAGAAAGCGTTAGGTTGATTGTTAGCTGTGAATTTTGTTCCCTCCAATGGATCCACTGCTATGTCAAATTTAGGTCCATTTAACGTTCCTAATCTTTCGCCAATGTACAACATGGGAGCCTCATCCATTTCCCCTTCCCCGATAACTATTGTTCCTTCCATATTAATTTTGTTTAACTCTCTTCTCATTGGATCAACAGCACCTTTATCAGCAGCAATTTTATCATTTTTACCTATAAACCTTGAGGCTCCAATTGCTGCCTTTTCGGTGGCTTTAATGAATAGATTTAAAAATTTTTGATCTATTGACATTTATTCTTCATCTATTCTTATCAATTTAGATCTTTTTTTTACATAAGATCTTTTATTAATAGTCTGAATAATTTTATTAAGTGATTTGTCTTTTGAGGGATGAGTTATGATTATAATTGATGATGAACCCTTATTTTTATTTGGGTCTTGAACTAATCTTTTTATAGAAACTTTATTTCTTGAAAAAATTTGAGTGATATTTGACAAAACACCAGGTTTATCCGTTACATTAAATCTAAAGTAAGCGGAAAAAAAACGTTCTGATATATCTTTAAAATTTAAGTTTTTTCTTTCTTTGTTTGATATTGAAAAAGGAAATTTAATGTTTCCTCTTAAAATAGATGAGATATCAGAAATTAATGCAGATGTTGTTGCGGCAGGACCTGCTCCTTCACCTTGTATTATACTTTGACCAACCGGATTTCCATCTATGATAACAGCATTTAAAACGCCGTCGATGCTTCCTACATAAGAACTGTTTCTTATTAATGTAGGATGAACTCTTTGAAAGATATTTTTTCCTATAAGTTCAGCATAGCCTAGCAATTTAATTTTATAACCAAGTCTCTTAGCGTAATTTATATCATCCTTGTCTATATCTTTAATTCCTTCGACATGGATATTCTTGTTCAAAAATGAATTAAAACATAGAGATGACAAAATTTTTAATTTTGCTGCTACATCGTCTCCATTCAAATCAGCTGTAGGATTTGACTCTGCATATCCCAATTTTTGCGCGTTTTGCAAAACTTCTTTTAAGGATTTATTTTCTTTATCCATCGATGAAAGTATATAATTTGATGTACCATTAAATATTCCAAAAACTTTATTGATTTTGTTAGCAATCAATCCTTCTTTTAAAGACCTTATAATTGGCACCCCACCACAAACTGACGCTTCAAATTCTAAATTGACTTTATTTTTTTCAGCTATTCTTGATAATTGATCACCATATTTAGCAATTAAAGCCTTATTTGCTGTTACTACGTTTTTTTTATTTTTAAGTGCTTCAAAAACCAATTTTTTTGCTGGGCCTTCGGCGCCACCAATAAGTTCGACTATCAAGTCAACATTTTTATTTTTTGTTGAATCTAAGTAATTGTTCAGCCAGATTTTTTTGTTTATCTTAAAACTTCTTTTACGATTTTTATTTTTTGCGGAGATATAAATAACATTAGGTATACAATTATTTTTTTTTGAAAGTATATTTTTATTTTTATTCAAGTATTTGTATAGATAGCTCCCAATATTTCCTAAACCAATAATTGCAATATTCAATTTTTTCATAAGTGTTATTGTCTTATCGTTAGATCTGGAAATTTCTTATTTTTTCCTTGTTTGATCAAATATTTAGATATCTCATCAATACTACATTTATCCAGTAATGTGCAAATATCAGTTGAAATATTATCTATATTTATAATTTTTTTAGTTTTTTTTAAACTATCTTTATTTTCAACTTTTTTCGAGATTTTTTTTAAACCTTCTTTTTGTTTTTTTACTTTTTGATTCACCCTTTTTTTTATAGCTTTTACCTCCTTTGGAGATAAAACTTTTATGACTTCGTTAGTTTCTGTTTTTTTTGTAATATTAATTTTTTCTTTTTCAGAGTCTTTTTGTAGATTTAACTCAACTAGGTTCACGATTTTTTTCTCTTTCCCGCCAACTATTTTCATTTCAAGAGACAGATTTTCTTTGAAATATTGATTTGCCTCTTTTTTATTAACGCACACATGATCACCACATATTAGAACAGCTTTTGGTTTTGAGCAATTGGCAAATAAAATTAAAAGCAGAAGTAAAAAAAATTTATTCATTTAAACCCATTTTTTCAGAAAAGCTGTATAAAAGATTCATATTTTGAACTGCTTGTCCAGATGCTCCTTTTACAAGATTGTCTATAGCCGAAAAAATAACTATTTTATTTTTCAATCTTGTTTTACAAACTGAGATTTCACAATTATTTGTATTTAAAACATTGCCAGATCCTAATTGGCTATTCAATTTTAATATTTTAATAAATTTACATTTTTTGTAAAAATTTATAATTTCATTTCTAATTTTATTTAAAGATACTTTAGGTTTAAGTTTAACATAGATACTTGTTAATATTCCTCTATACGTAGGTAATAAGTATGGATTAAAAGAATAAGATATTTTTCTTTTGGTTAGTTTAAATATTTCTTGATCTATTTCACAAATATGTCTGTGATTTTTTACTCCATAAGCAAAAGTCGATGAATAAAGATTTTTATGCTTAAATTTTTTTTCAAGTTTTTTACCTGCACCAGAAAATCCTGACTTTGAGTCAATCGTTATATCTCTTAAATTAATTAATCTTTTTTTAACTAAGGGTATTATTGGGATTTGAATTGATGTAGGATAGCATCCTGGGTTAGCTATTATCCTATAATTCTTTATTTTTTTTTTATTGAATTCACTAATTGAATAAAGTGATTTACTAATTAGATTTTTTGCTTTATGTTTTAATTTATAATTCTCATGATATTTTTTTGGATCTGTAATTCTAAAATCAGCAGATAAATCAATATATTTTAAATGCTCATATTTATAGAAGGTTTTTTTAATAATTTTTTGCGCTTCTCCGTTTGGTAGCGATAGGAAAACTAAATCAATTTCATTCCAATTTATCGTTTTTAAAGCAGAAATTTTCGGTAGTTTTTTCGTCAATCTTTTATCGAATTGAGATATATTTTTTCCTAAGTTTTTAGTAGCACATAACTTGATAATTTTAACTTTTGGATGTTTTGATAAATAATATATCAAGTCCAAACCGGTAAAACCAGTAGCTCCTATAACTGCAATTCTTTTTTTCTTAATCATCGACATAATGATTTATATCACTCTCCAAGTAGAATTAAAATTAAATGATTATCGTTTTGAAAACTGGAAGCTTCTTCTAGCTTTTCTATGACCGTATTTTTTCCTCTCAACAACTCTTGAGTCTCTTGTAGTGAGTTTATCTTTTTTTAAGTTTTTCTTTAAATTTTCATCGTGAGAAATCAACGCCTTTGATATCCCAAGAATTATAGCTCCTGCTTGCCCAGATAGTCCACCACCTTTTACAGAACATTTGACATCATAATTTGAAGCAACCTGAGATATTTCTAATGGTCTTGTTACAATTATTTGATGAACTGGTCTTTTAAAATATTCGTTCATTTTTAATCCGTTTACGTGAATAATGCCAGTTCCTTTTTTTACCCATACTTTAGCTATTGATTTTTTTCTTCTTCCAGTAGCATACTTACCTTCCTTAAAATCTAATTTTAACTTTTTTGCTTTTGTAGGATTATTTAAATTGTTTTCCATTAATTTATTGTATTTTTTTTATTTAATTTTGAAAAATCTATTAATTTAGGTTTTTGAATATCATGAGGATGCTTTTCCCCTTTGTAAATTTTTAATTTTGTTAATTGTTTTTTTGCTAATGGACCTCCAGGGAGCATTCTTTTAACAGCAAGTTTTAATATTTCTTCTGATTTATTTTTTTCTTTTAATCTAAGTGGAGAAGTTTCTTTTATACCTCCCGGATGACCTGTATGTTTAAAGTATTTTTTTTCTTTAAATTTTTTTCCAGTAAATTTAATCTTATCAATATTTGTAACCACTACAAAATCTCCATTATCTATATGTGGATTATATTGTGATTTATTTTTTCCTCTTAAAACTTTTGATATGTAAGCAGCTAATCTCCCCACAGCTGCATTTTGAGCATCTATAATATACCAATCTTTTTTTACTTCTTTCTTTTTAATAAATGGTGTCATTGTGATGGCGATAAATACATATATATATTACTAAAGTCAATTTATTTTACATACAAATAGTAAAGACTTATTGAGCTTAAAATCAGGAAGACACTTGTGATTTGATGAGCTGATGCCAATAAAATATTTAAATTACTTATCAATGTAAATATACCCAGAGATACCTGTAAAATTAAAAAAATATTTATAGAAATGAGTGGTAGAGAGATTTTTTTATTTGAATTATTATAAATAAAATAACTTATATATAAAATGTAAAAAGAAATCAGATAAGCAAGATTTCTATGATAAAATTGAACAAGTGAATGATTATTAAAATCTATAAAGTTCTCAAATCTATTTAAAAAAATATCATTAGGCAAAAAAGATGAACCCATTAAAGGCCAGGTTTGGTAAATTTTGCCTGCATCAAGACCAGATACAAAAGCGCCTAAAATAATTTGAATGAAAAGTAAAAGAATTAGTATCAAAAAAGGGAAACTCTTTTTGGAAAAAATAAAAAACTTTTTAAAAGTTTGTTTTTTAACATTTATGATAAGCCAGTATAAAATTGAACAAATTAACAAAGCAACAAATAAATGAAGCGAAAGTCTATAATGACTTACGGTAACATCGTTTACTAATCCACTCTTTACCATAAACCAACCAATTGTTCCTTGTAAAATAATTAAGAACATAATTAAATAACAAGTCGATAAATATTTTTTATTTATCTTATTAGAAAAATAAAAATATATAAGCGGGATTAAAAAAAATAATCCAATAAACCTTGCGATCATTCTATGAATATATTCCCAGTAAAATATAATTTTAAATTCATCTAGATTCATATTATTATTTAATAATTTAAATTGAGGAATTTGTTTATATAGTTCAAAATAATTATTCCATGTAGTTTCGTTATAAGGCGGGACTATTCCTTTGAATAATTCCCATTCCGTGATGGATAAACCAGAATCAGTGAGTCTAGTTAAGCCACCTATTACAATAATACTTAAAATTAAGAATAGTGAAAAAAATAACCAATTTATAAATAATTTATTTATTTTGTTGTCAGGATGGATCATTAAACTTAATATATCCTTATTAATTATAAATCTAAAATTAAAAATGTCGCTATGCCTAACAAAAATATTATAAAAATAAGAAAGAAATTAGACGCACTCGATAACCATATTCTGAATTTAATTAAAAAAAGAGTATTTTTAGTTGATCAAGTACTCAAGAATAAAAAATTCAAAAAAGAAATTGTCGATAAAAAGAGAATTAAAATT
>CACKNR010000005.1 GCA_902601545.1 uncultured Pelagibacteraceae bacterium
AATAGCGATAAACTTTCTTTCTTCGTCTAAACAATTATACTTTGATGATAATCTTTTAAAAACTAGACTAAGATCTATTATTTTTTGACTTTTTAATAAACTTAATGTTTCATAAGTGGCAATTGATTGGTACATTTCATCTGAATTTTTTAAATTTTTAAAAACATCATCACATAATATTAAGCCTCCATCTCTAATTAATTTAATTGCATTTATAATATCTATACAAACCACTGGATAGCCGTGTGCTCCATCAATCCAAATCAGATCATAACTTTTTTTATGATTTAATAATTTGACTGAATTCATTTCAACAAAATTAATATTACCAGAAGAAGATATTCTTTTATTTCTACTTTCAATAAACTCATTAATTTTTGTTTCACGATTGTAATAATTTCTAAAATTTTTATCTTCCCGACCTAAATCGATTGTATCAATATTTGAGTTTGGAAATAATTTTGATAATAAAAAAGCATTATTCCCATCGTATGTACCAATCTCTAGAATATTCTTGATTTCTAAACTTTTTTTTAAAGAAATGCTTGAAAACAATACTTCATGCTCCGATGACATTCCGTTGGGAAGAATTTCAAATTTTTCTTTTGTCAAATTTAAATTTTCAACTCCTTTTTTTCGGTCTAATCCAAGTTCTTCAAAAAAAAATTCTTGTTTCTTTTTAAATAATTCTTTTTGATATGTTTTAAATTTATAAATATATTTTAATTTTTGAAAAATTTTTTTAGGTATTTTATGGGGTTGTAAAAAGTTTTTGAAGATTCTTATTTTAGTCATATTTAATCAATTTTTCAGATATTTTTTTTCAAGAAAAATCTACTAGGCAATGCTTAACCTGTCCATCATATTTATGAATGAAAGGATAACGCAAAGATGACCATTTTTGATTCCACGGGCAATTTTCCCAAAAAATTTTCTTTGAATTTGACCAAGGATATTTATCAAAATATATTTCTTCTCCGCCAACAAGTTTTTTATATTCTCTACTACAACAATAAAGAGTGGATTTGTTGCTTGAAATAATTTTAAAATAATTGTCTATCTCTCCAACAGTCATCTCCTGAAAAGCAGCTATAGTAATAAAAAAATCTATATTTTTATTCATTAGATAATTCTTAAAATTTGCAGGTATGAAATTTAGTTTTTTTTCCTCTTTGAAGTCAATCTTATCAACTAATCCAATAGAATTGTTCAATTCGATATTTAACTCTTTCAAAATTAAATAATCATTAATTAGTGTTTCTGTTAAATTTACGTTGTAAATTTTTGCTTCTGGAAAAGATAAATGAGCACCTAAAACTCCATTTAACTTTCCATCACCAATTATACAGATTTTTTTTGGATTAACATATGCTTTAAGTTTTTCAAAAGTAAGAATATGTCTTATGGTGTCAATATCTATATATCTATGTGTTTGATCAAAAATTGATTTGTATAATTTATAAGTTTTTGAATTAAAGATTTCTTCCCCAAAAATTTTTTTATTTAAAAAATCATAGAACAAATTTTTAAAACCTTTTTTTGTATAACTGCCAAAACCAAAATGAGACAGTTTGTTAAAGACATTACTATCTTTTGTGAGCAACTTTTTCCAATGAGACGATTTTAAATTATCAGTATTTTTAATGTTTTTATAAAGTTTTTCTAAAATCAAATCTTGCATGTTGTTTAATTAAAAAAATCTATAAATTTTTTGTTTTTTTTTTGTAAACAAAAAAGTCCATTTTTGCTTTTTAAGTTTTTAAAAATTCGCTTTACAGCAAGAGCTACACCTGGATGATAATACTTATTAAAACGTTTGCTATAAATTAAATCAGAATTTTTATTTTTATAGAGTGAGGAAAAAGAGAAATTTTTCGACTCTACTTCATAATCATCTCCTATTATAAATCCATTATTATTAAGTATTTTTTTTGATGAAATAATATCTTTGTAAACAAAATTAAATTGGTGGGAGGCATCAATGATAATTAAGTCAAATTTTTTTGAATTTTTTACAAAAAAGTTTCTCGTTGACATCTTTTTTACAAAAAAACGAATGTTTCCTCTTTCTTTTTTAATTGTTTTTAAGTTGTGTGAAAACAAATTATATATGTTTTGATTTCTGAGGTTTTCATTACATTTTTTATATCTAAAATCATTATTTATATCAGAGATCTCATAAGCATTAAATAAATCAACGCAAAAATGATCTACTTTAACACTAAGATTTTCTCTTGAAATTGATAAAGTATTTTGTCCACAGAAAACACCAAGTTCTAAAATTTTTATTTTTTTTTTTTTTATTTTTTTTAAAATTAATTTTGTAATTTTCAATCTTTCTCTACCGGCTTCTTGGTCAGAAAATAAGTAACTTCCTACATATGGTTTTTTTGTCATCTTACAAAAGATATATATAGGATACCCGCTGTAATAGTAAATTCTTACAACCATTTCCCATAGAATTCTATTTTTTTTCAAAAATTTATCGTAGATATATCTTAACAAGATTTTCATATTGAAGGAAAATTCCGTTTTAACGTAGTTATTAAATCACCACAACGGATATATGTCTTTATTTGACTTTTTTTTATTTCTTTTATTTTGTTTATACATAAAAAAAATTATCAGAACTATTACTAAAAATATTAAAATTATTTCAAAAGACATTTATTAAATATAATACTCTTAAAACACAAAGATTAAAAGTTATTAAAAATATACTTAGCACAAAGTTGATACCCTAAATCTGTCATATGCACTCTATCCATAAAAAGCCACTCTTTTTTTTCAGAAATTCTAGATATCATTTCATTTAAATTGTAGAAGTTGATAGAATTTTTTTTGCAATTATTTTTATACAACTCATAAAATTGATCATATTTTTTGGTCAGTTCATCATATATATAGTTGTCTTGAGGATTGTTAATAAGTTTTTTCTCTTCATCAGTAAATGAATTTTCCTTTTTTCCCCAAAATATATAAGGAGATAAATAAAATTCTATTTCAACATTCAACGACTTACCTATTAGTCTAATTATTTCAATATTTCTATCTATGACTTCATTTATATTTATTTCCGGAAAATCACTACTAGGCAAATTTTTTTCAAACTTAATTTTTCTTAAAATTTGATCTTTTAAACTTCCTTGTAAATTTTTAAGATTATCTTGGAAAAATTGATTATTATACATAGGACCCGGATATTTTTTTGAAAAGGATTTAACCGAGTACATAAATAATTCATTAATACCAGATAAAATAATTATTTTTTTTATTTTTTTTAAATTTTTAATCATTAACATGAATTGGATAATCTCTTGAAAGCCATTAAATGCTCGACCACCTAAATTAAAACAAAATTCATCAGACAGCGTTGTTAAATTTGAGGAAATCGTTCCCATGTCTTTTGTCGATCCTACGCCAAAAACCTGCGATCCACCTAAAATAACAGTTTGTTCTTTGTTAGATTTATTTTTATTAAATTCCAAACATTCCTCAAATATTGTTTTTTTAGAAAATAAGTTATAATCAAAATTGAATCTAAGTCCGAATTGATCTGTATTGCAAACTTTCGATCTAATTCCAGGAGACTGAACAAACATTAGATAGTTTACGTAAGTAAATCTTATTTTATCGTAGATTTTAAATTGCGGGCAAATTTTATATCGATTTTTCATTTTAAATTTTTCTTAATTCTCTATTAGGGGCGTTCTGTTGCCAGGTGCCCCAAACCCCGTAACTTAATTAACTAAGTTAATTAAGCTGCAAGTGCAAATTTTTGATTTGCATTTATAAATTAGCCCGTTACGTCGGAACTATCTCGGACGAAAGAACAGCCTTTAGACACCCGTCGATCCTGATTCACCCCCTAAAAGTTTTTTGGTGGAGGTGGTGGGTACTGCCCCCACGTCCGTGATGTTTATTACGAAATTCGTTTATCGTCGTAGTTGGAAAACCAACGATTTATTATACTATAAAATTAAATAATAGGTATACTGCAATTAAGTTATTCGATGAAAAAAAACCATTTAGTAAATTATTGTTTATTTTTTTTATTATTAACATGTTTTTTTCTGGGTTTTTATTTTAATGAAGATAGCGCAGGTGGGGGAAGGATTGATTTAATTGAACATGAATGGGGAAATTTAAGTTTATTTAAAAACAAACCTCTGCTTGAAGCTTTAACCAGTCTAAATTATGAATCTTCCAGAACACCATTATTTTTAATAATTCATAAATATAATTTTTTTATAAATGAAATCCAAGATTTAAGAGTTACAACTTTTGTTTTCGGAATTTTAATTTTATTTTTTTATTTTTTATGTTTGAAAAAAATTTATAAGAACGAAGAATTCTCATTATTGTTGCTTATTTCATCCTTAATTCTTTTAAGTCCTTATCTTAGATCCTCTGTATATTGGGCAAATCAAGAACATTTATCAATTTTGTTTTTAATATTAAGCTTAATTTTTTTACATTCATCACAAAATGAAAACTTAAAAGATAATATAATAAGTATTTATCTCTTTCCAGTTTTGAGCAGTTTATTTGCGTTTTTAGCTTTCTACTCCGATCAAAAACTTTTTTTTATTTCAGCTATTGTATATTTTTTTTTTATTAAAAATAAGCCAGCTTCATTCTTTTTTTGTTATTCTTTAATAAATTTTTTATTCTTTATTCCTGCTTTATATTTGTTTTATATTTGGGGCAATATTGTACCAATTGAGTCTCAATTTAGATTAGGCATTACGCTCTCTAATATAAATATATTTATCTCTAATATTGGTATTTACTTTATCCCCTTTTTTTTAATGATTTTTTTTCAGAGGAAATATGAAAATCTCAAATTAAACCAGTCTCAAGTTTTTTTTATAATATTATCTACATTAATATTGCTATTTACTCTTCCCCTCGAACCATCTCAGGAAGGAGGAGGTATAATATTTAGATTTTTAAGTTTAATGTATTTAAAAGGGCTGTTTAAACTTGACTGGGCAATTTTTAAAATAGTTTATTTAATCATCAATATGATATTCTTATATTTTGTAGCGATTTTTTTAAGATCTAGCTTAAAAAATATTTTTATTTTATCTTCTCTAGGATTAATTTTTTATCTTACTTATTTCTCTTATCAATCATACGTTGATCCAATTTTTTTGATAATGATTTATACATTACTAGATACAAAAAATACTAATCTCACTAGTCCAAAATTAGTTTATATAAGTTTTATATTTTATAGTTTGATTCTGGTTAACTCATTGTTATTCAGGTTGTACATAATTTAGTATTAAAAATTGGCAATCTTTATCAACAATTTATTTTCATTTTTTGAAAAAAAAATTACAATTAGTATACATATCTATTAATTGTATTCAGAATGAAATTAACTAAAGAACAAAAACAAGAAATATCAGATCAACAATCTCAGAAAAATTCTACTAAGCGAGTAACCTCACCTGAATTGGAAAAGATTTTATATGAGGCTTTGCCTGTATTAGATCACGGTTTTATAAGGGTAGTTGATTATATGGGTGATGACAGCTCAATTGTTCAATCGGCAAGAGTTTCATATGGAAAAGGAACAAAAAAAGTTTCAACTGATGAAGGTTTAATTAAATATTTAATGAGACATTGGCATTCAACACCTTTTGAGATGTGTGAAATAAAATACCATGTTAAGCTGCCTATATTCATCGCACGTCAATGGATTAGACACAGAACAGCTAATGTAAATGAATACTCGGCGAGATACTCTATTCTAGATAAAGAATTTTATATTCCAACAAAAGATCAGTTATCAGCTCAATCAACTTCTAATAGGCAAGGTCGTGGCGACTTAATTACAGGTGAGCAAGCAGATGAAGTTTTAAAAATATTAAAAGATGATGCAACAAGAACTTATGATAACTATGAGAAAATGCTTAATGAAAGATACGATGGAACCACTATTAAAGAAGGAAAAGCCGGTTTAGCTAGAGAACTTGCAAGAATGAATTTAACTTTAAATTCCTATACTCAATGGTATTGGAAAACAGACTTGCTTAATTTATTAAATTTTTTATTTCTAAGAGCCGATAGTCACGCTCAATACGAAATAAGGGTTTATGCAGAGACGATGCTTGATACTGTAAAAAGATGGGTGCCTATTACTCATTCTGCTTTTTTAGATTATAGAGTAGGAGCAGTCCATGTTTCTGCTAAAGGCAAAAAAGTTATTCAACAAATGATAAACGGGGAAAAAGTTTCTCATGAAAATTCAGGTCTATCAAAGAGAGAATGGAATGAATTAATGATATCCTTCGGTTTTACTAAAAAGACTGTTTAATTCTTTCAGCTATACTTTTAAATAATTTTGAAATCTCATGATCCGGTTGAGAATATACTAAAGGTTTTCCATTATCAGCAGAAATTCTTAAATCTTGGCTTAAAGGCAAGTGCCCTAAAAATTCTTTATTAAATTCTTTTGCAGTTTTTTCAACTCCTCCTTCACCAAAAATTTTGTATTCTTTACCATTATCATCTTTAAAAAAACTCATATTATCTATAAGACCTAATATTTTTACACCAGTTTTTTCAAACATTTGTATTCCTCTTTTTACATCTAATAAGGCAAGATCTTGTGGGGTAGAAACTATAATTGCTCCATCTATTTCTACTTCCTGAACAAATGTTAATTGAGTATCACCAGTTCCTGGAGGCATATCAATTATAATTACATCTCTATCTTTCCACAGGACTTTCTGGATCATCGTTTTAATCGCGCTTATAACCATGGGACCTCTCCACATCATTGGTGTCTGTTCGTCAATTAATAAACCCATTGACATGCACTGAGCTCCAAATTTTTCTAGAGGTATTATTGATTTATTATCTTCACTTTTAGGTTTTTCATTTAAATTAAGAATTTTTGGTAAAGATGGTCCGTAAACATCTGCATCAAGTATTCCAATTTTTAATCCTAAATGTTGCAAAGCGAAAGCAAGATTTACTGCAACTGTGGATTTACCAACTCCACCTTTTGCACTTGAAACCATTATAGCGGACTTCGTGCCTTTAATTGGCGATTTAACAAATTGTTTTGGGGGAGGTTTTTGGCTCATGTTTCAGTTTTATCAAATGTTTTAGACATTATAGCGCTCCTTCTTAACTTGTTTTTAGGATAAAAGTCACTATATAAAGTGTCATGAGTTTCAAAGACAAGATTTTAAATAACCAATCGCCATGGGGAGCACCTCCAGGTGGGGATGGAGGAAGAGGTTCGCCTGGTGGAAATGGATCAGGATCTAGACAAGACCCACCTAGTCTAGATGACGTAATTAAAAATTTTCAAAAAACTATTAACAAGTTTTCAGGAGGAAAATCAGGAGGTTCTAGACCAATAATTATAGGTTTAATTATTGTAACGCTACTTTACGTTGCAAGTGGTCTCTATAGAGTTTTACCTGATGAGCAAGGAGTAGTTTTAAGATTTGGTAAATACGTAAACACTACTCAACCAGGATTACATTATCATTTTCCAACACCTTTTGAGAGAGTTTTAACTCCTAAAGTTACAAAAGTTAATCGTGTAGATGTTGGTTTTAGACCAGCGAGTGATAGCGGGCGATCATCTGGTGTAGGAAACGTTCCAGAGGAAAGTCTTATGTTAACCGGAGATGAAAATATCGTAGATATAAATTACTCCGTCTTTTGGGTAATAAAAGATGCTCAAAAATTTTTATTTAACATTCAAAGTCCAGTTGAAACAGTTAAAGCAGCATCAGAGACTGCAATGAGAGAGGTAATAGCAAAAAATAGAATTCAAAATATTTTAACTGAGGGTAGATCAAAAATAGAGGTAGAAGTCCAAGAGATAGCTCAATTAATTTTAGATGAATACGGTTCAGGAATACAATTAACTCAAGTGCAAACACAACAAGCAGACCCACCTGAGCAAGTTATAGATGCATTTAGGGACGTACAGGCTGCTAGAGCAGATAGAGAGAGATCAAAAAACGAAGCAGAGGCTTACGCTAATGATGTTATTCCAAGAGCACGAGGGGAAGCAGAGCAAGTTTTACAACAAGCAGAAGCTTACAAAAAAGAAGTAGTGGCAAAAGCTGAGGGTGAAGCAAGCAGATTTCTAGCGATTTATAATGAGTATAAAAATGCAAAACAAGTTACACAAGAAAGAATGTATCTGGAAACAATGGAAAAAGTTTTAGCTGATATTGATAAAGTAATTATTGATAAAGAGTCAGGCTCAGGTGTAGTTCCTTACTTACCTTTACCGGAATTAAAAAAAGGGAGTACCAATTAATGAGAAGCATTAAATTTATAGTTCCAGCAATATTATTGGTTGGAGTAGTAATTTTCCAATCATTATTTATTGTACAAGAAATTAGCCAGGCAATAGTTCTTCAATTTGGTGATCCAAAAAAAATTGTTACAAAAGCTGGATTAAATTTTAAATTACCTTTCATTCAGAATGTAGTTTACTTAGATAAAAGAATTTTAAACTTAGATAACGACCCAGAGGAAGTAATTGCAGCTGACCAAAAAAGATTAATCGTTGACGCTTTTGCAAGATTTAAAATTGTAGATCCATTAAAATTTTATATTTCAGTTGGAAACGAGAGAGTCGCAAGATCAAGATTATCTACGATTATTAATTCTAGAATAAGAGGTGTCTTAGGTACACAAGAATTAGCGACTTTACTATCAACAGATAGAGCAAGACAGATGCAAATTATACAGTCACAAGTTAATGAAGAGGCAAAGAATTTTGGAATAAACATTGTAGATGTAAGAATTAAAAGAGCCGACTTACCTCCTGCCAACAGTGAAGCAATTTATAAACGAATGCAAACTGAAAGGGAGAGAGAGGCAAAAGAATTCAGAGCACAAGGAGCAGAGATTGCACAAAAAATCAGATCGACAGCAGATAAAGATGTTACTGTAATTTTGGCTCAAGCAAATAAAAAGTCTGAGATAATGAAGGGTGAAGGAGACGGTCAGAGAAACAAAATATTCGCAGACGCTTTTGGAAGAGACCCACAATTTTTTGCCTTTTATAGAGCTATGCAAGCATATGAGAAAGCTTTAATAGGTGGAGAAACTTCACTAGTTTTATCACCAGACAGTGATTTCTTTAAGTTTTTTGGTAAATCAATAAAGCCAAATATTAAAAGATAATTATAATTAAAATTGTGAGCGAGTTTATTATTGCAATTGGCCTAATTTTTTTTGTGGAGGGTCTGTTTTTGGCCATTTTCCCGTCAAGAATTAAAAGCATATTTGAATTAATTAAGAATACTCCTGAAAATAAACTTAGGTTTTTAGGTGTAGTATTTTTAATTACCGGTTTTTTAATAATTTGGTATATAAAAAATTAAATGAAATTACTTAATAAAATATTAATTCTTTTTATTATTTTTAATTTTTCTTTTGCAAACTCAAAGCCTGTGCCAGAGTCTTTTGCAGATTTAGCAGATCAATTAATGCCTTCAGTTGTTAATATTTCAACAACACAAACAGTTAGAACAACTACTAATCAATTTCCTTTTCAGTTTCCTCCTGGATCACCATTTGGTGAAATGTTTAAAGATTTTGAGAGACCAACAGAGAGAAAAGCATCATCTTTAGGATCTGGGTTTATAATTGATAGGAAAGGAACAGTTGTTACAAATAATCATGTAATTTCTGGAGCAGATGATATTTTAGTAAGAGTTGGAGATAAAGAATACAAAGCTAAAGTGATAGGCGCTGATCCATATATGGACATTGCGGTTTTAAAAATGGAAACTAAAGATCAATTTAAACCAGTCAGTTTTGGAGACTCTGATAAAGCAAGAGTTGGAGATTGGGCAGTTGCAATTGGAAACCCTTTTGGTCTTGGCGGAACAGTAACAGCAGGAATTATTTCAGCAAGAAACAGAGACATTAATCTGACAAGATATGACGACTTCATACAAACAGACGCATCTATAAATCAAGGTAATTCTGGTGGACCTTTATTTAATCTTAAAGGCGAGGTAATTGGAATTAACACTGCAATTATTGCACCAGGTCAATCAGGTTCTATAGGAATTGGGTTTGCAATTCCAGCTAATGCGGCTTCGAATGTTATCAATCAATTAATAAAATTTGGAGAAACAAAAAGGGGTTGGTTAGGTGTAAGAATTCAAGAAGTAACAAAAGAAATAGCTGAAGTAGAAAAATTAAAAAAACCTCAAGGCGCTTTAGTTGCAAGCGTTGGAGAGAATAGTCCAGCCGATAAAGCTGGGATAAAAGCAGGTGACATAATTTTAAATTTTGATGGAAAAAAAATTGATACCATGAGAACACTTCCAAAAGTAGTCGCCTCAACTGAAGTTGGAAAAAGCGTAGATTTAAAAATTTGGAGAAATAAAAAATTAATTTCAAAAAGGTTAATTTTAGGAAGACTTGAGTCATCTGAAGAGTTTAAAGAAAAAAAAACTAAAGTTGTAAAAAAAGTTGAGGATATTGAGAAATTAAAAATAGCTGTTAGAGATATTACCAATGAGGATATATCTTCAAGAAATTTGAATAAAAAAACTACAGGGGCAATCATAACAGAGATCTCTAATAGAAGTCCGCTTACCAATCTATTAAGCGTAAACGATATTATAATCGAAGTCCAAAAGTCTCCCGTAAAGTCATCATCTGATTTAAAAAGATTAGTCGATAATTTTTTTCAAAAAGGAGAAAAAACATTACTTTTGACTGTAATTAATAAAAATAATCAAAGACGTTACCTTGGCGTTAAAATTAATTAGTCTTGTCTAAAAAGTTATTACTCTTAGCAGGTCCCACAGCTTCAGGTAAATCAAATTTAGCAATCAAATTAGCAAAAAAATTAAACGGTGAGATTATCAATGCAGACAGTATGCAAGTTTTTAAAGAATTTAAAATTTTGTCTTCTAGACCAACGCTAAGTCAAACTAAAAAAGTAAAACACCACCTATATGGTATTATTTCTGTAAAAAAATATTTTTCAGCAGGTGATTGGCTTAAACAAGCAAAAAAAAAAATTGATAGTTGTGTTAAAAGAAAAAAAATTCCAATAGTTGTTGGAGGAACTGGCCTTTACTTTAATACAATCATTAAAGGCATGAGTAAAATTCCTGATATCGATTTGAAGACAAGAAATACCGTAAGAAACCTTTACCGAAAACTTGGTTCTAAAGAATTTTATAGCCAGCTGCTTAAACTTGATCCTAAAATAAAGGGAAGAATACTTCCGACTGATGCACAAAGATTACAAAGAGCTTATGAAGTAAAACTTAAAACAAATAAATCATTATTTGATTGGTTTGCAAATACAAAATCTGAATTTAAAGATTTTGAAATAATGAAAATTTTTATTAATACCCCAAGAGAGGTTTTGCTTAAAAAAATTTCTTTAAGAACTCAGCAAATGTTTAGTAATAGATGTATTAATGAAGTAAAAAAATTCAATAGTCTGAAGGTAAAGAAAAGTTTATCCGCAAATAAATTAATCGGCGTCCAAGAAATTAATGATTTTTTAAAGAAATCAATATCACTTGAGCATTGCAAAGAACTTATTAATATAAAGACTAGACAATACGCAAAAAGACAAAATACATGGGCTAGAGGCCATATGAAGAATTGGAATAAGCTTTATTCCAAAAATTTCTCAAATCTTTTAAAAAAATCATTAAAAGTCGTAAGCTAAAACTTGACGCAATCCATTTCTAGGCTAGATTGTATGTATGCCAAAATTATTGAGCGGAGCAGAGATTGTATTTAAAGCACTAGAGGATCAAAAAGTAGAATATATTTTTGGTTATCCTGGAGGCGCAGTATTACCGATTTATGATGAGTTAAAAAATCATAAATCAATTAAACATATTTTGGCTAGACACGAGCAAGGAGCGGGACATTCAGCCGAGGGTTATGCACGATCAAGCGGGAAGCCAGGAGTTTTATTAGTAACATCTGGACCTGGAGCTACTAATGCAGTAACTGCTCTTACAGACGCTTACATGGATTCAATTCCTCTTGTTTGTATCTCAGGACAAGTTCCAACTCATTTGATCGGAACAGACGCCTTTCAAGAATGTGATACAACTGGAATCACGAGACCATGTACTAAACATAATTGGTTGGTTAAAGATGTAAACGATCTCTCAAGAATTTTACATTTAGCTTTCGAAGTAGCAACTACAGGAAGGCCAGGACCAGTCTTAGTTGATATTCCAAAAGACATTCAATTTAAAAAAGGGAAATATAAATTTTTTAAAAATACACTTAAAAAAAAACTTAATGGCAAAGCAACTCACAAAATATCTAATTCAGAATTAGATAAATTTATTGATCTTATTAAAAAATCATCAAAACCTATTTTTTACACAGGTGGAGGAGTGATAAATTCTGGACCAGAAGCAAGTAAATATTTAAGAGAATTAGTTTCATTAACAGGATTTCCAATAACTTCAACCTTACAAGGACTTGGAGCATATCCAGGAGATGATCCACAATTTTTAGGGATGCTAGGCATGCATGGAACTTATGAAGCTAATAATGCTATGCATGATTGTGATTTAATGATTAATATAGGTGCGCGGTTTGACGACAGAATCACGGGTAAAGTAGATGAATTTTCACCAGGTTCAAAAAAAATTCACGTTGATATTGACCCATCTTCAATTGGGAAGAATATAAAAGTTGATTTAGCGATTGTAAGCGATGTGACTACACTTTTGAAATCTTTAATTAAAAGATTTAAAGAAAAAAATAAAAACTTTGTAAATTCTAATAAACAAAAAACATCTAAATGGTGGGAACAAATTGGAAAATGGAGAGAAAAAAGGTCTCTAAACTTTATCAATAGCGATAAGATTATTAAACCCCAACATGCAGTTCAAAGACTATATGAACTAACAAAAAATCAAGACACGTTTATTACTACTGAGGTGGGCCAGCATCAAATGTGGGCAGCTCAACATTACAAATTTAATAAACCAAATAGATGGATGACGTCTGGAGGTCTTGGAACAATGGGATATGGACTCCCAGCAGCAATCGGTGTTCAAATTGCAAACCCAGGAAAATTAGTTGTTGATATTGCTGGAGAAGCATCAGTTTTAATGACAATGCAAGAAATGTCTACAGCGGTACAATATAGATTACCTATAAAAATATTCATATTGAATAATGAATACATGGGAATGGTAAGACAGTGGCAAGAACTTTTGCACGAAAAAAATTATTCTGAAAGTTACACAGCTGCATTACCAGATTTTGTAAAGTTAGCAGAGTCATATGGCTGTATTGGTATAAGAGCTAAAACACCAAATGAGCTAGACGAAAAAATTAATGAAATGATTAGTGTTGATAAACCAGTAATTTTTGACTGTGTTGTAGACAAAGCAGAAAACTGTTTTCCAATGATACCTTCAGGCAAGCCTCATAATCAAATGATTTTAGGACCTGAGGAAGAAGAAGAAATTTCTGACGAAGGGAAAGTTTTAGTTTAATGGCAAAGTCTAAATCAGCTTACAGTGTCCCCGGTAAAATTGGAAAAATTGAAAGACACATAATTGTAGTATGGGTTGATAACGAAGCTGGTGTGCTCGCTAGAATTGCCGGACTTTTTTCTGGAAGAGGATATAATATCGAGTCTTTGGCTGTTGCAGAAGTTGATAAAAAAAAACACATTTCTAGAATTACTATTGTTACAGAAGGAACACCGCAAGTAATTGAACAAATAAATCTTCAGTTAAAAAAACTTGTACCAGTTCATAAAGTTGCTGACTTTAAACGAGGTGAAAAGGATATTCTATTTAGAGAATTAGCAATGTTTAAAGTCTTAGGTAATTCAAAAAAAATTGAAAAAGTTAAGAAAATTTGCAAGAAATTTAACCCAGTGATCCTTGATAAAACAAACAAATCTGTTGTAATACAAGTAACTGCTCTAAGAGCTGAAATTGATAAATTAGCTCTTGATTTAAAAAGTTTAGGACTTATAAGCACCTCTAGAACAGGCGCTGTAGCTATGACGAAAGGATCGAGAATATTCAATTAATTATGAAAACTTACTACGATAAAGACACAAACAAAGATTTAATTAAAGATAAAAAGGTAGCCATATTTGGGTATGGAAGCCAAGGACATGCTCATGCATTAAACCTTAAAGATAGTGGAGTTAAAGAAGTTGTAGTTGCTTTAAGAGAGGGATCCTCAAGTATTAAAAAAGCTGAAAGTGCTGGATTAAAAGTAATGTCATTATCCGATGCTGCAGCTTGGGCAGATGTAGTAATGATGTTAACGCCTGATGAACTTCAATCTGAGATTTACAAAAATCATATTGAGCAAAGAATGAAAGAGGGAACAAGTTTAGCTTTTGCACATGGTTTGAATATTCATTTTAATTTAATTAATGCTAGAAAAGATTTAGATGTCTTTATGGTTGCGCCCAAGGGACCAGGGCACACAGTAAGAAGTGAGTATCAAAAAGGCGGTGGAGTTCCATGTTTGATGGCTGTTCACAAAGATAGTTCAGGAAAAGCAAAAGATTTAGCATTATCTTATGCATCCGCTGTTGGTGGTGGCAAAGCAGGTATTATAGAAACAACTTTTAAAGATGAATGTGAAACTGATTTATTTGGAGAACAAACAGTTCTTTGTGGAGGTTTAGTAGAGCTGATTAAAAATGGATTTGAAACTTTGACCGAAGCTGGTTATCCACCTCAAATGGCTTATTTTGAAACTTTGCATGAAGTAAAGTTAATAGTTGATTTAATTTATGAGGGAGGCATAGCAAATATGAATTATTCTATTTCTAATACTGCAGAGTATGGCGAATATATTTCTGGAAAAAGAGTTGTTGATGAAAAGACTAAGGAAAAAATGAAGGAAGTTTTAAAAGATATACAATCTGGTAAATTTACTAAACAGTGGATGGATGAACATAAATCAGGTCAAAAAAATTTCCTTAAAATGAGGCAGGATCTGGCTAAACACCCTATTGAAAAGGTAGGTAAAGAACTTCGAGCCATGATGCCATGGATCGGTAAAAATAAACTGGTCGATAAAGATAAAAATTAACCCAATCTGAGTCCAAATTACCAAGTTGGACCACATAATTATTTGCAAATTCTAGCTTTGATTGTAATATGAAGAGATTTAAATTTTACAAATTATTAAACTATGAAAGATAAAAATAGAATTATAATTTTTGATACAACGATGCGTGATGGAGAACAGTCTCCAGGTGCATCAATGAGTTTAGAAGAAAAATTACAAATCTCTAGAGTTTTTGATGAGCTAGGAGTAGATATCATAGAGGCTGGTTTTCCAATAGCTTCGCCAGGAGACTTTGAAGCTGTAACCGAAATAAGCAAAACTCTTAAGCGTTCAATACCAGCAGGATTAGCTAGAGCTACTAAAAAAGATATTGATGCTTGTCATCAAGCTTTAAATCACGCAAAAAATTTTAGAATTCACACTTTTATATCTACAAGCCCTCTTCATATGAAGCATAAATTAAATAAATCACCAGATGAAGTTTTAGAATCTATTAAAGAAAGCGTTTCTTACGCAAGAAAATTTACCGATGATGTTGAGTGGTCCTGCGAAGATGGAACACGAACTGATATGGATTATATGTGTAAGACAGTTGAGCTCGCAATTAAGTGTGGAGCAAAAACAATTAATATTCCAGACACTGTAGGGTATACAGTTCCTTCAGAGTTTAAAAAGATTATTGAAACTTTAATAAATAAAGTTCCAAATATTGATAAAGCAATTCTGTCTACACATTGTCATAACGACTTAGGACTAGCTGTAGCTAATTCATTGGCAGGTGTGATGGCTGGCGCAAGACAAATTGAATGTACTATTAATGGTATAGGAGAAAGAGCTGGTAATGCAGCATTAGAAGAAGTTGTCATGGCTATGAGAACAAGACATGACTTAATGCCGTATACTACAAATATTAATACAAAACTTTTAAGCAAAGCATCTAAAGTGGTTTCAAATGCAACAGGATTTCCAGTTCAATTTAATAAAGCGGTCGTTGGAAAAAATGCTTTTGCCCATGAGTCAGGCATTCATCAAGATGGAATGTTAAAAAATAGAAATACTTATGAAATAATGACACCCGAGAGTGTTGGAGTAAAAAAAACCTCCTTGGTAATGGGTAAACACTCAGGTCGACATGCTTTTAGAGATAAATTATCAGATATGGGATATGTAGATGTAACTGATGACGTTATCAATACAGCTTTCGGTAAATTTAAAATTTTAGCTGATAAGAAAAAACATATTTATGATGAAGATATCGCAGCATTAGTAGATGATAGTCTTGTAACCGAAGATAATGTGATTAAACTTAAGTCTCTTAAAGTTTATGCAGGAACAGGTGAACCTCAGAAAGCTGAAATGACATTAGAAGTTTTTGGAGAAATTAAAACCGCATCTGAGACAGGAGATGGACCAGTAGATGCAATTTTTAAATGCATAAAAAAGCTTTACTCTCATGATGTTAAACTTTTATTGTACAACGTGCATGCTGTTACTGAGGGTACGGATGCACAAGCTACAGTGAGCGTTAGAATTGAAGAGAATGGTAAAACTACTGTGGGACAAGCAGCTGATACTGATACGTTAGTAGCCTCTGCAAACGCATATCTAAATGCATTAAACAAATTAATTATTAAAAGAAAAAAAACTGCACCTGACGATGAAAATCTAAGCGTGCAGATATAGAAAGGAAAATATGTTTAAAGGTTTAACAGGATTAACATCATTATGGTCTCAAGATATGGCCATTGACCTAGGGACAGCGAACACCTTAGTAGTTTTAAAAGATCAAGGAGTAGTATTAAACGAACCTTCTGTTGTAGCAGTTATTGAAGATGCTGGAAAAAAATCTGTTCTAGCAGTGGGTGATGAAGCAAAAACGATGTTAGGAAGGACTCCTGGAAATATTTCAGCTATTAGGCCACTTAAAGATGGTGTAATCGCAGATTTCGTAGTGACAGAGGAAATGATCAAGCATTTTATAAAAAAAGTGCACAAAAAAAATGCTTTTGCAAATCCCAGAATTTTAATTTGTGTGCCTACGGGTTCAACACCGGTAGAGAGAAAGGCCATACAGGACTCTGCATTAGCAGCGGGAGCAAGAAAAGTTCAACTTATAGAGGAGCCTATAGCAGCTGCCATTGGAGCAGGGCTGCCTATTTCCGAAGCTACTGGTTCAATGGTTGTTGATATTGGTGGTGGAACAACTGAAATAGCCGTCATGTCATTAGGAGGAGTAGTTTACTCAAAGTCATTGAGAGTAGCTGGAGATGCACTAGATCAATCAATAATTGCTTATATGAGAAAAAAAATGAATTTGATGATTGGAGACTCGACTGCTGAAAAAATAAAAAAAGAGATTGGAACAGCTATTCCGTCTACTAATAATACCTTTTTAATGAAAGGTAGAGATATAAGATCTGGAACCCCAAAAGAAATTGAACTTACAGAGAAAGACGCTTGTGAAGCCTTGATGCCAATTTTAAATCAAATCCTAGGCGGAATTAAAGAAGCATTAGAAAACACACCCCCAGAATTATCAGCAGACTTAATAGATATGGGTCTTGTTTTAACTGGTGGTGGAGCTTTATTAAAAAATATTGATAAATTAATTTCTCAAGATACTGGTTTACCTGTCACTATAGCTGATGACCCGTTGTCATGTGTTGCTATTGGGACTGGAAGAGCTTTAGAAAATGAAGAATTATTTTCAACTATGTTATCTGAGTACTAATTTATCTTTAAATGAATAAATGTCAGTCAGTAGAGATGATTTTAGTATAGCTTTTCGTTCAGCGCTTCTGAAAAGAGGAGGAGCACAAAAATTTTCAGTTCTTTCCTTAATATTTTTAGCTCTCATTATATTTTTCTTAGATGTTTATGGAGTAAAATTTACAAAACCTGTAAGAGCATTTATTAATGATGTTGTTTATAGAGTAACTTTTTTAGCTTCAACACCTACTAGATTCGTTCCTCAACTTGGTAAAGATTTTACAAGCTATATCAACGTTAGAAAAGAAAATGAGAATTTAAAAATTGAACTAGAAAAATATAAGCTGTTAGAATTAAATGTTGAGTTTCTAGCTGATGAAAATAAAAATCTACAAAAAATATTAGAAACAGAATATTTTAACAAAAATCTTAGTAATATTCTTTTAGCTAAAGTGTTAGTAGATAAAAATAGTCCTTTTCTTAAATCAATTATAATTAATAAGGGAACTAGAGCTGGTGTTTTAAAAGGCATGCCAATTACTAAAGATAATTATTTAGTAGGTCGAGTTGTAGAAACCAATTATTTATCTTCAAGAATTTTGTTACTTAATGATTTAAATAGCAGAATTCCTGTCACTTTAGACCAAGGCGCGCAAGCAATTTTATCTGGAAGCGGATCTAATAAACCAATTTTAGAATATTTACCTGAAGATTATGAAATACTAGAAAACATAAATGTATTTGCATCTGGTAAAGATGGAATATTTGCTTCTGGAACTCCAGTTGGAAAAACAAATGATAAAGGTGAAGTTGAGCTTTTTGTTGACCCTAATCAGCTTTCATTTGTCACTGTGAATTTAAATACAATTAAAAAAGAGGATTTCTAATGGCAAAAAATTCAATATTGAATAAGATTTATAATTCTGGCCCTCTCATTTTACTATACTATTTATGTATTAGCGAAATGGATACCAATCTAGAAAAAACATTTGAAATATTTACATTA
This sequence comes from uncultured Pelagibacteraceae bacterium, assembly GCA_902601545.1. GTDB lineage: Bacteria > Pseudomonadota > Alphaproteobacteria > Pelagibacterales > Pelagibacteraceae > Pelagilacustribacter. The sequence goes on from CACKNR010000005.1 coordinate 18,770, forward strand.
AACTTTCAAATAATATTAATTTATTTTTGGGTGCTGAAAAGGCCGGACTTGATGGCAAACGGCCATATCTTTATAGCTGGGTTGATTAACGATGTTGTAATGGGCTTTCCTCTAGGCATCAGTTCACTATCTTATTTAATAATAATTTTTGTAGGAACTTATGTAAGAAACAAAAGTGTAAATACTACTATAGCATCAGATTGGTTTACATTTTTAATGGCCATGATTTTCTCAAATTTATTATTTTTTTCGTTATTAAATAATTTTTCAGATATTTCATTTAGCTATCAAAAAATAGGATACAATATGTTTTTTACTTTATTTATGTTCCCTATTTTTTGGCTCTTATTTAATGTTTATCAATTAACTTTTATAGGTAACCGAGATGCTTAGTCCCAGTTCAGGAAATACTGTAATTAAGTCAAAATTAATTGGAAGAAGAATGTTTTTACTCACTGCAGCTAAAGCGGTAATAATGGTTGGTATTATAGGAAGATTAGTTTCTTTACAAATTAACGAAAGAACAAAATATAAAACTTTATCTGATAAAAATAGATTCAGAGAATGGAAATTAGCACCAGAGAGAGGTGTTATAAGAGATTTTTTTGACAAAGAAATAGCATCTAATCAACAGGTTTATCAGGTTCATTTAATTCCAGAAAATTCAAAAGATATTGAAAAACTATTTGTCAGATTAAAAACAATTTTAAATATAACAGAGAAAAAATTATTTTATCTTAGAAGAGTGATTGCTAAGCAAAAACCATGGGAACCAATCATAGTTTCGGATAATATAACATGGTCAGAATTTTCTAGATTGAATTTATTTTTACATGAACTAGAAGGGGTAAAACCTATTGTATCAGTAGCGAGAATGTATCCTGATAATTCGTCCGCTCATATTTTAGGTTATGTATCTCAAGTAAGTGCAAAAGATTTGCAAACAAAGAAATATTTGAAAGATTTACATGTCCCAGGAATGAGTATTGGTAAAACTGGCCTTGAGAGAAAATTAGATGAGGAAATTATAGGTAAAATTGGGTTTCAAAGATATGAGGTAAATGCTTATGGAAAAAGAATCAAGCAGATCTTAATTAATGAGGGCCAGGCAGGAAAAAGTTTCAAAACAACTCTAGATTTTGAAGTTCAAAAATTTACTAGCGAACTAATTAAAGACAAAGCCGCTGCTGTTTGTGTTATGGATGTATATAATGGAGATATAGTTTCTCTTGTTTCTTCTCCAACCTTTAAACCTAACGAGTTCGTTCATGGATTGGATAAAACTTATTGGAACAGTTTAATAAAAAATGAAATGAGACCGCTAACAAATAAAGCTATTGCCGGTCTCTACCCACCTGGATCAACAATAAAAACTCTTGTTGCTTTAAGTGCATTAGAAAATGGAGTTATTAAGCCGCTAGACACTTTTAAATGTAGCGGAAAAATTGAACTTTATGGTGAAAAATTTCATTGCTGGGAAAAAGAAGGCCACGGAATTGTTAATTTAAGAAAGGGTATCCAAAGATCTTGCGACGTATACTTTTATGAGATCGCTAGGAAATTAGGCGTAGATAGATTATCTGAAACAGCTAAAAAATTTGGTCTTGGAAAAAAAGTTCTTAATGGATTTGTAGAGGAGAGATCAGGAGTAGTACCTAACACTAAATGGAAGAAAAAATTTATAGGACAAAATTGGTATTTGGGCGAGACTTTGCACTCTGGAATTGGCCAAGGATATTTTCAAAGCACTCCTTTACAACTCTGTTTAATGACTGCCCAAATTGCGAATGGTGGTTTTGAAATAAAACCAAGAATTATTTTTAATAAAAAAAATAATAGCTTAAGAGAATACATTAAATATAAAAATGAAAATCCTAATGACCCTCTTCCAACAGATTTATTAGTATCAAATTTTGAACTAAAACCTCTTTTTAAAAATCAAGAGAATATAAATTTAATCAAAGATGCAATGTTTTCTTCCTCAAATGAACCGGGCGGCACTTCCTACAGGCATCGATGGGAGAATAAAAAATTTACATTTGCTGGAAAAACAGGATCATCACAAATAAAAAGATTTACTGAGGCTCAACGAGAGGCCGAAGTAAAGCAAGAGAGCTTACCCTACAAAGATAGAGATCATGCATTATTTGTGGCATATGCACCTTACAATGATCCTAAATATGCAATAAGTGTTTTAGTAGAGCATGGAGGCTCAGGCGGGAAAGCTGCAGCTCCTATTGCTAAAAAAGTAATTAAAAAAGTTCTAGAGCGGCATGAGTTAAGGGAGAGAATAGATAGTTTACTAGGAGAGCAAGTATAATGTTTAAAGCAAGATCTATTCAATCATCGCTGAGCATGAAAGATAAAATTCTTTCAATTGATTATGTTTTAGTATTTTCAATATTTATACTAGGTCTTATTAGTATATTAGCTATGTACTCTACAGATGGTGGAGAATTAAAATACCATACAAAAAGTCATATACTTCGATTTTTTGTTTTCTTTAGTATGTTTTTAATTTTATCATTTATTCAAATAAGATTTTGGCATAGCCAAAGCTATTTAATTTATATTTTATTCTTTATATTATTGCTAGGAGTTAAATATTTTGGATTAACATCATCCGGTTCTAAAAGATGGTTAGATCTTTACTTTATGAACCTACAGCCTTCTGAATTAATGAAGATAGGTCTTATTTTATTTTTAGCAAAATATTATCACCGTACTTCAATTGAAAATTTAAATCGTGTTAGATATTTATTTTTACCGGTTGTTGTTTTAATTGCTCCATTAATATTGGTTGCAACTCAACCAGATTTAGGAACTGCATTACTAATTGCTGCTGGTGGCCTTACAGTTGCGTGGCTTGCGGGTGTGAGAGTAAAATTTTTTGCTCTTTCTGGTTTAGCTTTTATGGCTTTGCTTCCAATAGCGATATCTTTTTTAAAACCATATCAAAAATCCAGAATTTTAACTTTTTTAAATCCTGAAAGAGACCCTTTAGGTGCTGGATATCAAATTATTCAATCCAAAATAGCTATTGGTTCAGGAGGTCTTTTTGGCAAAGGTTTTTTACAAGGTTCCCAAAGTTATCTAGATTATTTACCAGAAAAACATACAGATTTTATATTTACATTATTTTCTGAGGAGTTTGGTTTTTTTGGTTCATTATTTATATTATTTTTATATGCGATAATTGTTTGGAGAATAGTTCAAATAGGTAATGTTACACGAAGCAACTTTGGAAAGTTATACTGTTATAGTTTTGCAACTGCTTTTTTTATTTATGTTGTAGTGAATATGATGATGGTTTTAGGTTTATTGCCTATTGTTGGTTCTCCTTTACCAATTATGTCATATGGTGGCTCGTCAATGCTAGCTATCATGTTTGGATTAGGGATCGCTATGTCATGCAAAGTCTATAAAGATACACCTGTAAATTAAACCTATTTTGAACAAATTTGATTTTTTTATCTACTTGTATATTATGCCAATAGGTGGTTAGCTTATGAAAAAATACATGTTTGGAGATAAAAAAAATAAACTCACAGATTCAGAAAGATCGCTAATAAGCGAGACTGTTAGCATCGAAGGTACGATTAATAGCTCAGGTGCAATAGATGTTGCTGGTTTGATAAAAGGTCCAGTATATTCTAAAGAAATCATAATTAGAGAAACGGGTTCAATCACAGGCTCGGTAGAAGGAGATCATATAGAAATCCATGGACATCTTGATGGTAAAGTTTCAGGTCAAGATGTTGTAATAGGCGGCACTGGCACTGTAAAAGGTGATATTGAATTTGGAAATAATTTAAAGACTGAAAATGGCGCAGATATAGATGGTTACATTAAAAAAACCAACAAATCTAAATCAACTTTAACTGGAGATTTTTTATTCAAGAAAAAAGAAAAAAAAGAACCAGCAGAGGGCGAAGAAAGACCAGAAGTAGTCAACAAAGAAGCTTTAGCATAATCTACCGCACTACAAATTTCTCTAACATTGCAATATAATTTCCTTATGGAAAATCAAAAGTGTAATTCAGTGGGAATTATTGGATCTGGAATTCAAGGTGTTTGCATAGGTCTTAATCTAATAAAAAAAGGTATACCTGTTACTTTATTTGATAGGAATGATCCTTTGTCTAAAGAATTTAAACCTGCCTCATATGGAAATGCGGGGCATTTTTCACCTTATGCTGTTTTACAATTTAATCGTCCTGATATTCTATACGATGTTCCAAAAATGCTTCTTAGCTCTTACGGTCCTCTAGCATTAAAATGGAATTACGTTCCAAAGATGTTTCAATGGTTTTATCACTATCTTAAAAACTGTAACAAAAAATCAATGCTTCACACTGCAAAATATATGCACCAATTATTAAATTTATCCTTAGATGCATATGAAGAAATTTTTAAAGAAATTGATACTAGTGGTTTAGTTGAAAAGAAAGGTATAATTTATGTTTGGACAAATAAAAATTTAAAAAGTAGAAAATTAGAAATTAAAGTTCGCGATGACTTAGGAGTAAAGCAAAAACATCTTACGCAGAAAGAAATTCTACAACTTGAACCAAATTTAAATCCCGTTTTCGATGCAGGCGTTCTTTATGATTATGCTATGCACGCGAGAGATCCCCACGGCATACTTAAAAAATTATTTAAACTATACATTGATAAAGGAGGAAAATTTATTCAAACAGATATTAAAAGTTTGGAACAAACTTCTATAAACGAAACAGTAATAAACTCTGAAAAGGAAAAGTATAAATTTGAAAAAACTGTAGTTGCCTCCGGTGCTTTTTCAAAAAATTTGACTGACAGATTAGGAGAAAAAATACCTTTAGATACAGAACGTGGATATCATGTTCATTTTAAAGATATGGATCATCTAATTTCGAGACCTGTAATATTTTTAGACAGAGGCTTTGGAATGACACCCATGAACCAGGGCTTAAGAGCTGTGGGTACCGTTGAGCTTGGAGGATTAAAAAACCCTCCATCAAAAAAACGTCTGGAATATATCATTAATTGCTCAAAAGAATTATTACCCCAGCTTGGAAAACATGAAGATGAATGGTTGGGCTTCAGACCGACATTGCCAGATTTTTTACCTATTTTAGGGCCGTCTTTAAAAAATAAGAACATAATATATGCATTTGGCCATCAACATCTAGGATGGACTTTGGGCGCTATTACTGGCAAAATTATTTCTGGAATAGTTGCTGGAGAAAAAACTAACTTAGATTTAGCTCCTTACAGCTCAAAAAGATTTAATTAGGTTTTTTTTGTCAAAAAATTATTTAGCTTACACATTTCTTACACTGGCAGCTCTATTCTGGTCAGGAAATTTTATTGTTGGAAAGTTTGCAACTTTATTTGAAGTTCCACCACTAACTTTAAATTTTTTAAGGTGGGTATTAGTATGGTTCCTATTAATACCATTTACAATTAAAGAAATCTTAGTAAAGAAAAACTATATTAAACAAAAATTTTTCATAATTGGTTTAATGGGAATATTATCAATTAGTACCTTTAACTCAGTTGTTTATTTTGCTTTAAACTTTACACAAGTTATAAACGCAGTTCTAATGTTAGCCGCTATTCCTCCAATGATAATTATTTTTTCATCCATTATGAAAATTGAAAAAACTAATATATTTCAATTATCTGGACTACTCTTATCCATCTTTGGAGTTGGAACAATTATTTCAAATGCAGATATCCAAAAAATAGTTTCTTTGAGTTTTAATAAGGGTGATATATGGATGCTAATTTGTGTTTTGAGTTGGTCATTATATTCAACTTTACTTAAAAAAAATAAATTTGAATTATCTCAATTTTCGTTAATCCAAATTATGGTCACAGTAGGATTAATATTTTTAGTCCCACAGTTTGTATATGAGCAATCAATTGGATTAGAAATTAAAATTAATAAAGCTTTTATATTAATATTGCTTTATGTAGTTATTTTTCCTGCGATCGCAGCTTATTATTGTTGGCAAAAAGCTATTGAGCTAATAGGTCCTAACAGGTCATCAATGTTTATTCAACTGATGCCACTTTTCAGTGCATTAATGGCAATTTTAATATTTAAAGAAAAATTTCAATTATTTCATTTTATTGGAGCTACCTTTATAATATCTGGTATTTATTTATCAAATAGGAAAACCCAATGATTAAAGTCGCAGTACTAGATGATTATCAAGATGCTTTTAAAGAAATTATTGACATTGAAAAATTTAAAAAATAAATACAAATTTAAAATCTTTAATGAAGCATTTAATGACGAAAATGAAGCTATTATAGCCTTAGAGGAATTTGAGGCGTTATTTTTAATGCGAGAAAGGACCTCCATATCTAAAAGTTTATTAGAAAATTTACCAAATCTTAAGTACATAATGACTTCAGGTATGCGTAATAATTCTATTAATTTAGAATTTACAAAAAAAAAAGGAATTTTGGTGTGCGGAACTGAATTAAATTCAAATCCCGCTGCTGAAATTACTTGGACTTTAATCCTTGGTCTTTTAAGAAATGTTAAACAAGAAATTGATAATATGTTTCAAGGTTACTGGCAGACTACTATTGGATCAGAATTAAAAGGAAAAATGTTAGGTATTATAGGTTTAGGAAAAATTGGAACACAAGTCGCAAAAGTTGGAAAAGCTTTTGGAATGGAAGTCTGTGCTTGGAGTGAAAATTTAAATCTTTCTCATGCCAATGAATTAGGTGTTCTTCCTATGAATAAAGAAGATTTACTTAAGAACTCAGATATAATTTCTATTCATGTAGTTTTAGGTGAAAGATATAGAAACTTAATTACAAAGAAAGAGATAGCAATGATGAAAAAGACAAGTTTTTTAATAAATACATCGAGAGGACCAATTATAAATGAAAATGATTTAGTTGAAGCTTTAAAAAGTGATAAAATTGCTGGAGCCGGTTTAGATGTTTATGATAAAGAACCTCTTCCACAAGACCACAAATTAAGATTTCTTCCCAATGCTTTTTTATTGCCTCACATCGGGTACGTAACAGTTGAAAATTACTCAAAATTTTATTTGCAAATGATTGAAAATCTTGAAAGTTGTCTAAAAAATAAGCCATTAAGAATAATTAGTTAGAAAAACTCTTCCATTGTAGGTTGTATTAGATATAAACTCAATTTGAGTGATTCGATTGTTTTATAACAGGTGGATCTCTGCTTTAATTGGGAAAATTATAAAAAGGGAGTATGAAAAAAATTTTAGGTTTTTTGCTAACATTTATACTACTAACTGGTTGTGCAGAATCTTTAGCTCTTTTAGGACCTACGTCTACCGCGGTAACCGGCGGAAATATTGCTCAGTCAGCTTTTTCTTCAGCAGTAAATTTCGGAGTAAAAAAACAAACTGGAAAAAGCCCAATGGAACATGCATTGGCATACGCAGAAGAAATGAATCCAGAGAAAAAGAAGGAGCCTTGTTTATCATTTGCTGAAAAAACTAATTCAGAAATTTGCGCTGTTGTGAAAAAACAATTGAACATGACTAAAACGAAATTATTAAAGAAATCAAAGGAAAAATCTATAAAAGACCTTACTTCATTACTTCAGCCCAACATAAATAAAAAATCTAAAATTAAGTACTTAGACTAACAAATATAAAACAAAACCAGCCTAGTAAATTTAAGATCTTGACAACCTTGGGTTGTGTTAATAAAATTAATTCGTTAACAATTAACTTTCAATTAAAGACGAAGCAGATATGAACCGATTAAAACAAATTTCAAAAATGAAAAAAATTTTAATTTTATTATCAACGATTTTCTTACTTAACGGGTGCGCTGAATCTCTAGCATTACTCGGTACTGGCACATCTAACGGAAAAATATTACAATCTTCTCTTAATTCAGCAATAAGTTATGGAGTTAAAAAACAAACAGGAAAAACTCCTTTGGAACACGCTATTGCTTACGCAGAAGAAAAAAATCCAGAAAGAAAAAAAGAAACCTGTATTTCTTCTTTTGAAATAACAAGATCTGAATTTTGCACAATTGTAAAAAAACAAATTAAGTCTAATAGTTCTGCTATGATAGAAAAGACCACAGGCTTAGTGAAAGAATTACCAAAAAATAAAATTAAAGAGATATCTAAGATTGAAAAGATAGCAAAGAAATCAATAATTTATAATAGAAGGTAATTCTAGTTTCTTTTTAAATGATGGCCCCAATAAATTGGGACCACCTAATTAATATTTAAGCAGCTAAAGCTTGCTTGATATCTGCAACAATATCGTCTGGATGTTCTATACCAATCGACAATCTTACGTAACCTGGTGTAACACCTGCAGCTAACATTTCTTTCTCAGTTAATTGACTGTGAGTTGTTGTAGCTGGATGAATTGCTAAACTTCTAGCATCACCAATATTTGCTACGTGGTAAAGCATTTTTAAGTTGTCAATAAACTTAGCTCCTGCTTCTTTTGTTCCAAGATCCATACCTATTAAAGATCCATAACCACCTTGCATATATTTTTTAGCTCTATCTCTAATTTCACCTTGATAATTAGTTGGATAGATTACTTTTTTAACTTTTTTGTGACCATCTAAGAAATTCACAACTTTCTCTGCATTACTACAGTGTTGTTTCATTCTTAAAGCTACAGTTTCCAAACCTTGAATGATTTGAAAAGCATTGAATGGACTTAACGGAGCACCTAAGTCTCTCAATAAAACCACTCTAGCTCGGATTACGAATGGGATATTAGCACCAGTTAATTGTGGAACTGCATCTGCCCAAACTGCACCATGATAACTTTGATCTGGCTCATTTAATAGAGGTTGTCTTTTTCTATCTTTAATCCAATCAAAATTTCCTCCATCTACAATTATTCCTCCAATTGAAGTACCATGACCACCAATATATTTCGTCAAAGAGTGCATTACAATTGCAGCTCCATGAGCTAAAGGTTTACATATTACTGGCGAAGCTGTGTTATCGATAATTAAAGGAATACCTTTTTTTCTACCGATATCAGAAACTTCTTTAATTGGAAAAACACGAAGATAAGGATTTGGAAGAGTCTCACCATAGTAAGCTCTTGTCTTATCATCAGTCACTTTTTCAAAGTTTTTTGGATCTGCAGGATCTGCAAATCTAACTTCAATACCTTGTTGTCTTAAAGTATTTTTAAATAAGTTAACTGTACCTCCGTATAAATCAGTCGAAGCAACAATGTTATCTCCAGCTTGTGCTAAGTTTTGAATACACATTGCTGAAGCTGCTTGTCCTGATCCCACTGCACATGCTGCTACACCGCCTTCAAGCGCTGCAACTCTTTTTTCTAGCACATCTACAGTCGGGTTCATTATACGTGTGTAAATATTACCAAACTCTTTGAGACCAAATAAATTTGCAGCATGTTCTGCATTTTTAAATTGATAAGAAGTTGTTTGATAAATCGGAACTGCTACAGCTGTTGTAGTAGGATCAGCTCTATAATCACTACCATGCAAGCCAATAGTTTCCGGATGTTTAAAATCAGCCATTGATTTTCCCCCTTATTGTTTCTCTTGTCGTTTCGTTCATTTTTTCTCCGTCTTTCTGGAGAAGAATGAACGAGGTTCAATTCTGTTCATCTTCTCCTTTTTAGTACTTCGGCATATGCCAGGTGTACAATATGGTTCAAATACCTGGTTTAATTTTAGATTGGTTCCAAAAAAAAACCACCGGCTAAAGCGGTGGTCTGAATGACTTTTGCGCTTTAGCTGGATTTATTAAGCGCCCGCAAGTTGCCTTAACTCAGCGCTAATGGATTTATAACAACAAACTCAGGATTTTGTCAACTGTCAATTAAATATTATTCCAGAACAATTTTGCAAGGTTTATTCCAGTTAAATTTTTGTATGCAGCCAGCCCAGTAGGGCTAGTAACATTAATATCGCCAATTAATTTCCCTTGTACGAAATCTATCCCTGCAAAATATATATTATTTTTTAATAACAATTTTCCAATTGCTTTGCTTGCATTTACTTCTTTACTTGTGAGCTTTGTTAATTTCGCTTTAGCTCCTTTGCTCATATTGGATAAAATACTGCCTTTTTTAGGCACTCTAGAAATAGCACCTACAATCTTTCCTTTTATGATAAAAACCCTCTTATCACCTTTGGAAACACTAGGTAAAAACTTTTGAAAAAATAAATGATTATGATTTTTTAATAATTTTCTAATTTTAACAGCATTATAAGTTTTAAATAAAATTACATTATTGCCACTAAAACCATTAATAGGTTTAGCCACAACAGCTTTTTGTCTTTTAAAAAAATTTCTTATTTCATTAAGATTTTCACTGATAAGAGTAGGAGGCATATACCTCATTAGGTTAATGGAAAATAGCTTTTCAGATATATTTCTAACAGCAAAAGGGTGATTTATTATCTTAACCTTTTTAGAAATATGGCTTAGTAAGAATGTTGTATATAAATAACGATTATCAAAAGGTGGATCATTTCTGATTAATATTACTTTAGATCTTTCTAAATTAAAATTAACAGTTCTTAGAAGTGAGTAAAATTTCTTTTTATTTTCATTGATTTTTATATATTTACAAGAAGCTAAAACTTTTCCATTCAAAAAACTCAAATTTTCTGGTTCAAAATAATATATTTTGTAGCCTCTTTTTTGTGCCTCAGATGCCAAAAGAATAGTTGTATCAGTTTTGATATTTACTTTTTTAAGATCAGAACCCTGAATAGCTAAAATTTTCGTCATGATTAATTAAGAAATCTAATTTTTTTGTTTTATTATATTGTTCAATTAGCATTTCTGCTCTAGTTTTTTTATTCTTAATTATTTCCTCTAGATGTTTTAAATAGATTGTCTCATTTTTTCCACTTTTATTAAGCTCATTTCTTTTGTCTAAGCCTTTTTTAGATAAATCTAAAAATATTTTTGCCCAATCCATTAATTTTTTATTTCTTAGCAGAGTGTTTAATCCTTTTTGGGGTGCGTTTAAATACGCTTCCATTACCTCTTCTTTTTTCCAATTTTTGATTATTTCATAAGTCTCATCTAAAGATCCATAAATTAATCCCGTAAAGAATGAAGGACCGTTACAAATACAACCAAAATTACATGTATCTAAAGATCTAAACTCTATAACCTGTTTTAATCTTATCTCAGTAAAAATAGTACCTAAGTGATTTTCAAAATCTTCTAAAGTTGGTTTTTCTCCTTTTAAAAAACTTAAGTTACCATTTAAAAAATCTCTAAATGTTTGACCATTTGGCGAGTGATATTTTCCATTTTTTTTAAGAAATAAAATTGGGTAATTTATTGCGTGATCAATATATTTTTCAAAGTTAACATTTTCAAAAGTAATTGGCATTATTCCACCTCTATTAGTTTCTTGCCAAACCTTTCCTCTATAAGATAAAAAACCTGAAAGCTTGTTTTCATAAAAAGGAGAGTTTGCAAAAAGAGCAATAGTTAAAGGAGCTAAATAGTTTCCAATTTTAAATTTTTTTTCAAAATCTTCTTCAGAAGTGTAATCATAATTAATCTGAATACCGGCAGTTTTGTACATCATATCTAAACTTAATTTGCCACCTTTTGGCATTTCTGATGTCATAATTTTGTAACGCTCTTTAGGACTTTTAGGGATTTCAATTAATTTATTAAAAGGATCGTATGCAATAGATGAAGTTGTGATAGAGGCAGAGCTAAAAACTTCTTTCAGTTCATCGAAATGAGAACTATTTTCTGAACAAACTAAATGTATATTTTTAAAAGGTGCACCTGATAATTCATATTGAAACCCCGGCTCAGTAGTAATCTTTTGATTTTCCCTCTTTAAACCAATTATTTTATCTTTTTCATATTGAAGCTCCCAACCATTGTTTTTAAGAAGTTCAAATACTTTCTTTATCTTTTCATAATCAATTCTTTTAAGATCTTTTTTATTAAAAAGAAATTTTTCATGCTCAACGCCAATTCTAAGTTGATTATTCTCTTTAATCCCGTCGTTGAAATATTTAATTAATTGGCTGTTATTTTCTATGAGTGTAGGTGAATTATTAGTCAAAAGTCTTTAACTCTAATACATTTCCATTTGGATCTTCAATAAAAAATGTATTCTGTTCAAACTCAGTTCCCTCAAACCTTGTGTAGGGCTTATCAATATAATTTATTTTATTGGCTTCAATATTAGATTTAATTTTATTAAACACTTCTTTTTTTAAATGTACGCCAAAGTGCGGGACTGGAACTTGGCCCATATCTACATCATGTTTCTCTCTAGGCAGTTTCATAGATGTTTGGTGTAGAGTTAGTTCATTACCCCAAAAATCAATATCAACCCATTTGCCATCTTCACGATTACCAGTTTTGCACCCTAAAATATCAGTGTAAAAAGCTTCCGCTTTTTTTAAATCCCCTGCAGGGATCGCTAAATGAAATGAATTACTCATGTGCAGCTTTATATATTCTTCTTTAAATTTTTCAAGTAGTCATTATATACATCCTATGAACGATTATTTAGAATCTATAAAAAAAAGAGATCCTGCGGCAAAATCTATACTGAGTATCATTCTCACATATCCAGGTGTTAAGGCAGTTTTCTTTCATCAAGTATCAAATTTTTTTTACAAAGCTGGATTTGATTTAATAGCCAGAATTATTTCACAAACAATAAGATTTTTTACAGGAATTGAAATTCATCCTGGGGCCAAGATAGGTAAAAATTTATTTATTGATCATGGTATGGGTGTAGTGATCGGTGAAACTTCTGAAGTTGGAGACAACGTTACTATATATCACAATGTCACTTTAGGAGGAAGTTCTCCAAGCATAGATAGCGAAAGACAACGACATGAAAAAAGACATCCTACGATTGGCCATGATGTTGTAATAGGGTCTGGCGCACAAATAATTGGGCCAATTAAAGTTGGTAACAATGCGAGAATAGCAGCTAACGCAGTTGTGGTAAAAGATGTTCCAGAAAACGCAACGATGGTTGGCATCCCCGCAAAGGCAGTCAAGCTAGAAAATAAAGGGAGCTTCAGACCTTATGGCGTAGATGATAAAGTCAAAGATGAGTAAAGATTGGGATCCAAATTTAACTCCAGAACAAAATTATGTTTTAAAACAAGAGGGAACAGAGTCTCCAGGTAGCAGTCCTTTAAATCAAGAAAAAAGAGAGGGCTCTTATCACTGTGTTGGGTGCGGAACAAAATTATTTGAGTCTACAACTAAATATGAGAGTGGTTCAGGCTGGCCTTCTTTTTTCGAATCTATTCCAGGGGTATTCGAAGAAAAAAAGGATATGCATATTGGTTATCCAAGAACTGAGTATCATTGTAAAAAATGTGGAGGTCATCATGGTCATGTTTTTGATGACGGTCCAAAACCTACTGGAAAACGATATTGTAACAACGGTATCTGTTTAGTCTTTAAACCAAAAGGCGAGTAGTTATACACAAACCAATTAAGTGTTTTAATACAACTTATCAAAAAATTATAATCTAACTTGTCATGTCCTCTAGACCAAGGCGGCACAAGTTTGTAAGATTATCATTTCATCCACCATGAAGAAGCAAATTATTTCCCTACTTACAATTATATTCTCGTTAATTTCATTTTATACTCACGCATCAGAACTAAATTGGAAACCAGCTCAGGATGGAGATAAAATTATTTTAATTAGACATGCTAAAGCCCCTGGGGGCGGAGACCCAGAAGGATTTAAAATTGATGATTGTAAAACTCAAAGAAATCTCGACATGATGGGCATTAATCAAGCAAAAAAAATTGGTAAACTTTTTACAGAAAAAAAAGTTAAAATTGATCAAGTTTTATCAAGCCAGTGGTGTAGGTGCAAAGATACCGCAAAATATGCTTTTGGTAATTTCAAAGAATTTTCTGCGTTAAATTCTACTTATACTCCACCATACGATCAAAATGAAAAACAACAGATTAAGGACTTAAAAAAATATGTAAATAATTGGAATGGTAAAGGGGGAAACCTAGTTTTAGTTACGCATTATATAATTATCTTGGCAATAACTGGAGAAACAACACGATCTGGTGAACTAGTCATCACTGATAAAAATTTTAAAGTTTTATCAACAATTAATACTTTTTAAAAAAATATAAAATATCCAACTGTTATTAAAATTAAATATTCAATAAATGTTTTAATTTTTAAAAGAGTGTTCTTATCCTGAAATTTGTTATTAATGAATAAAGTTAATCGAGAAAAAGCCAAGTGAACCAAAATAATACTTAAAGCTATACCAAGCAAAGCATGGTAAAAGCTAAAATTTTTAAGTCCATAAAAGCAAGCTGCGATAAATGTGAACCAGGATATATTGGTTACAAATAAAGTAATTAAAATACCTGATCCTTTTTTAAAAATACTTTGAGACTTGATGAAAGTATATGACCACAAAAGAGTGAATAAAAAACCTGCGTATTTAATTATCATGAGCCAATATTGTAATTGCGGTAAAGTTCAAAGGCAAATATAAACGTTATATGATCATTAAACTTGTGTTTGCTTTTGGGGCTGGATTTATAAGTTTTCTCACCCCTTGCGTACTTCCAATTATACCAGGTTATATTTCATATATTACTGGAAAAGATTTAGGGGAAATAGACAAAGACAAATCAATAGTTTTGACTAAAACTATTCTTTTTTCACTTGGTTTCTCATTTGTTTTTATAACACTCGGAGCTGCTGCCTCTGCAATAGGAAATGTGCTTCTTTTCTTTTCAAATGAATTACGAATTGTTGCAGGATTAATAATTATTATTTTTTCATTACAAATGTTAGGTTTTTTAAATTTTTCTTTTTTAAATACTGAAAAAAGAATTCAAACTAATTCAAATTATAAAGATAATTATGCATTTCCTTTTATAGTTGGTGCGGCTTTTGCATTTGGTTGGACACCTTGCATTGGTCCGGTTTTAGGATCTATAATTGCTTTGTCTGCTACTGAGGCTACAATTAGTAAAGGAATTTTATTATTATCATTTTATTCTTTAGGTTTAGCTATCCCATTTATATTATCCGGATACTACATGAGTAGATTTCTAAATTCTAAAAAAGGTTTTGGAAAATATTATGGAACTATTACAAAATCTGGCGGAGCCATTCTTTTAATTACTGGCATCTTGATTACTACAAATTATATTCAAGTTATAAGTTATTATATTTTGACGACCTTTCCAATTCTCGCTAAAGTTGGTTAATGAGCGAAATAACAGTCTTAGGAATTTTTGTTGCTGACATAAGTTTTTCTGGACCCAAAATTCCATCAATAGGTGAAACTATTTTGGGAAAAAAATATAACGTAGGTCCAGGAGGAAAAGGTTGCAATCAAGCCATAGCAATTGCGAGACTTGGCGGAAATACAAACTTTATAAGTAAAATTGGTAAAGATGCATACGGAGAGTTAGCTCTTAAAACTCTTGAAAAAAATAAAATTTCTACAGAAAATATAATTCAAGATGGCAATCAACAAACTGGCGTAGCAGGAATTTTAGTTGATCAAAATACTGGAAAAAATGCAATCAATGTAATTGTAGGCGCCCCAAGTTCTTTGAGAATAAGTGAAATTGAAAAACAAATTAATTTAATAAAAAGATCAAAAATTTTTTTAACTCAATTAGAGGTTCCTAAAGACGTGACCTTACATTGTTTGAAAACTGCTAAAGAAAATGGGTGTATTACTATTTTAAATCCTGCACCAGCATCTGAAATTTCAAAAGAGTTTTATAATAATATCGATATTTTTACGCCTAATGAAACCGAGGCCGAATTTTATACTGGAATAAAGATTGTTAGCGAGAAAGAGGCAAAGCAGGCAGCAGATAAACTTTTAAATTTAGGAATTAAAAAAGTAATAATAACTCTTGGAGAAAAAGGGCTCTTTTATTCTGATGGAAAAGATGAAACTTACTTAAAAGCCAGTACAGTAAAAGCTATTGATACTACTGGCGCAGGAGATGCTTTTAATGGGGGTTTAGCTTTTGGGTTATCTAAAGAAAAACCAATAAAAGAGTGTTTAGAATTAGCAAATAAAGTTGCTGGAATTTCCACAACAAAACTCGGCGCAGGCGATGCTATGCCGTTTTTAAAAGATATAAATTAAGTTAAAAGCTTATCTAATTCTCCGTTTCGATTAGCTTCTTGAAGCTTATCATTACCACCAATGTAATGATCACCGATAAAAATTTGAGGAATGGTTCTTGCGCCATTTGTTCTTTGTAACATTTCTTTTGCGTTAGCTGGATCTGCCCAAATATCAATTTCTTCAATTTCAACATTTTTTGTTTTTAATAACGCTTTGGCTGCTGCACAAAATGAGCATGGATTGCCAGTATACATTGTGACTTTTTTCATAATTAATATATATCAGTTAATTTTATTTTCTTTTAATTTTTTTTCTCAAGTTTAAGTTTTTAAAGCTAAAAAATATGTATCTTATAAATTAACCCCAGTAACATGAACCAATAATGTTGTAATCGCCACCTGGTATTATGGGATCCTTAGGTCTTTTAAAATAATATGTTTCAATTATTTCAGGAAAATTTTCGCTGAATACTTGCTTGATAGGATATAGCCATGACATATTTCTATCTCCAGTACTGTTTTCTGACCACATCCATTTTATATTTTGTTTTTCTTTATATTTTTTAAAATTTTTAGGAAGAGTTGCAAACATTCTATCATACTCAAATTCGTTATATCTTACCTCTAATAATTTTTCTCTTGCATCTGGTTGATTTAATGAATTTATCAAAATCCAATTAACAGTTTCCTGAACAGTAGCTTTAGATTTACCATGTTTCTCTGTATAGAAATCAAATTCTGGACTCATTATTGATGCGTAAAGAGCTAGTGGTCCTACTGCTGTCATTCCGTATCTAAGTCTTTCTTTTCTTTCCCAAGCCTTTTTACACCATCTACATTTCCATGCACCGTTTTCTCCAAATCCAATTAGAGCATTTTTAAAATATTTATAAGATAATTTAAATGCCTCTTCATTATCAGTCACAATAGACCAAACCCCATATGTATAAGCTTTCATAGCTTGGCGATCATTTGCAGTATCTTTTGAGGATGTATTATCTTTTAGTTTCTTATTTGCTTCAAAAAGCTTATTCCCGTATTCCACCAATTGATTAATTTTGATCTGATCAATCTTATATTGTCTTGAGACATCTATTAAATAACCTATAGAAGCGAGATAAACGTATTGTTGTCTTGATGGTTCGTTTAATTTACAATTACCACCTTTGTAAGAGTAACATTTTCTTTTTATAAAAGCATTGAGTTTTGCTAGTTCAATATACTCGTCCACAAGCCTCTCCAATTTTTTTTTGTATCTTGGAGTTCTACTATCTTTAGGGCCACCTTTACTTAAAATAAATGAAATTCTTTTAGTAGCGTTTATATAAATTAAATGTGAATTATCAGAGTAATAGCGTTTTGCCTTTTCCTCTTTGGTCAACTTTAAGTTATATAGATCAACTAAATTTCCAATAGGTTCTGCAGACATACAACCATTTTTTGATACTTTGTTTAAATTGAATAAATTCTTATTTTTAAAATCAGGTTTAGATAATTCTTGAGTATGGGAAGTAGAAATAATTAATATATATGAAAGTATAATATAAATTAATTTCATCAAATTAATATATCAGTTATTTTTATTTTTTCTCTTAGTTTTTTTCTGCCTAATTGAAACTTTTTTCTATGTTTGATGCTAGTATTATGTACCCTTTTTCTCCATAGTCTAAAAGCACTTGGTTTTAAATTTTTTCTCATTATCTTAATAACTTGTGACTCATTTTTTCCAGTTTTTTCTTTTATTTCTTCAAAAGTAATCCTATCTGCCCATGCAGCCCAAATAATCCAATTATCATCCTTTTCTTTTGGCTCAGGGTTTTTAACTCTTGTTTGAGGGATAAAACTTTTTTTCTTCATAAATTTATATATAGTGACTAATCAAATGTTTCCAACAGACTATATAATATTTTTACAAATCATTTTATTTTTATTTATTTCTCCAGGTCCGCCTAGGGTTGTAATAGTTTCACACACATTGAATTATGGATTAAGTAGATCTGTTTGGACTGCTTTGGGAGATATATCTGCAAATACTATCCAAGCTATTTTAGTAGTTTTTTTAATTGGTTCTTTTTTAAGTGATAACCCTCAAGTTCTTTATTATTTAAAATGGGCGGGAATATTCTATATAGTTTATTTAGCTTATGACACTTTTACTTCTAAAATTAGAAGTTTTAATTCTAAAGATCAACATTTAAAATCACCACTATCGTTTTATAAAGATGGACTGTTAGTTGCAGGTTTAAGCCCAAAAGCACTTTTATTCTTTGGAACAATTTTTCCAACATTTATTAACTTTGGATCAAATATAATTTCACAGTTTTTAATATTATTAATTACATATG
The DNA here is from genome assembly GCA_902601545.1 of uncultured Pelagibacteraceae bacterium. GTDB lineage: Bacteria > Pseudomonadota > Alphaproteobacteria > Pelagibacterales > Pelagibacteraceae > Pelagilacustribacter. The sequence goes on from CACKNR010000005.1 coordinate 37,227, forward strand.
TTGTTTTAGATTTTTTAACGTTAATGATTTATGGATTGGCAGCTGAAAAAATTTCAGTATGGTTGAGAAGTAAACCAAAGCTATTAAATACAATTTCTGCGTGTGTTCTTCTAATTTTAGCAGTTTACATTGCTGCGACACAGAATTTTTAATCACTTCTTACTGTTGTCAAAATCTCTATTTCTTGTTTTAATTAATCATTAATTAATTAATTAACAAGAAGGGAAATAATGAATAAAATAGCAAAACTATTTGTTACATTTATTTCAGCAATAACTTTAGCACTTGTTTCTTTTACTTCTTCTTTTGCAAAAGTAGAAGGTGAATACATTGTGTTAGGTTCTGCAATATCTCTTACAGGTAAATACTCTTCAAATGGCGTTCATACTCAAAATGGTTACAACATGGCCGTTGAAAGAATTAACAAAATGGGTGGAGTAGAAGTACAAGGTAAGAAATATAAGTTTGAGATCATTTACTATGATGATGAGTCAAACCCAAAAAGAGCCGCTCAGTTAGCTGAAAGACTAATTAAACAAGATGGCGTTCATTACATGCTTGGACCATACAGTTCAGGTTTAACGAAAGCCATTGCACCAGTAACCGAGAAATATAAAATTCCTATGGTTGAAGCGAATGGTGCATCTAGATCTTTATTTACTAAAGGATACAAATATTTGTTCGCGGTGTTATCACCAGCTAACCAATACCTTGAAGTAGCTATAGATTTAGCGGTAGAAAAAAACGGTGGTAAAGGAGTAAAAATTGCTCAAGCATTTGAACAAGATGCTTTCTCACAAGACGTGAGACTTGGTATTTTAGATGCAGCGAAAAGAACTGGATCTGAGATCATCATCGATGACAAACTACCAAAAGAACTTAACGATATGGCAGCTACATTGGCTAAAGTAAAAGCTGTTAAGCCAGATGTACTTGTTGTATCAGGTCACACAAAAGGTGCATTAACTGCAATCAGACAAATTTCTGAAATGAAAGTTGATGTTCCTATGTTAGCGATGACACACTGTGATGCTGCAAAACTTTCTAAACAACACGGAAAGAAATCAGAATTCGCATTGTGTGCTTCTCAGTGGCACAAAAATTTATCTTACAAAGATAAATTCTTTGGCTCTGGTAAGAAATACGCTAAAGACTTCCAAAAAGAATTTGGATATGACCCGCCATATCAATCAGCAGAGTCTTCTGCAGCATTGTTAGTGTTTAAAGATGCGTTCGAAAGAGCAAATTCTTTTGACAGAGATGCAGTTAGAGATGCGCTAGTTGATACAGAAATGCAAACTTTCTATGGAAACATTAAATTTGGACCTGGTGGCCAAAACGTTGCTAAGCCAATGATCTTGTTCCAAGTAAGATGTAAAGGCGATGATTGTGAGAATAGAGTAGTAGCTCCAACAAAATGGGCTTCTGATAAGTTCTATCATCCAATCCCGAAATGGTCTGAAAGAAGCTAATAACTTCTGAATAATTTGAAAAGCCCCTAGTTTTCTAGGGGCTTTTCTTTTATAAGTTTTGAAATTTTATGGACTTTCTTATTTTTAAAGCTCCAATGTTAATGGTCCAGGCATCACTGGATGGAATTCTTTTAGGTATATTATTTGCTTTGATCGCATACGGTATGGCTCTTCAATGGGGTGTAATGAACATAATCAATATTGCACAAGGTGATTTAGTTATTCTTGGGGGCTATATTGCATACACTATTTATCTTTGGGGAATTCATCCTGCTTGGGGAGTTATTATTTCTCCAATTATAATGTTTTTTGTTGGATGGGGACTTTATAAACTTGTAATAAATAAAGTTGTAGACCGAGACTTATTTATTTCTATTTTAGCAACTTTTGGAATAGCTATTGTTTTCCAACAATTAATGAATTTTATTTTCGGTGCAGACGTAGTTGTTGCACAGTCTGAATACGGAACAACAATGTTATTTGATAATTCAGTAACCTTACCGAATTCAAAAATATTTTCTGCTTTTATCAGCGTATTATACGCAATAGCTCTAGTTATTTACATGAAGAAATCTAAACTTGGACGAGCTATAAGAGCTACAGCACAAAATGCAAGAGCTGCAAAAATACTAGGTGTAGATACTGAAAAAGTTTATGCTGCAACGTTTGGAATAAACGCTGCGCTATGTGGAATTGCAGGAGCTTTAATTTCAATAACTCTAACACTTCACCCTTATGTGGGGCTTCCATATACAGTAAGATCTTTTATGATAGTTATTGTTGCAGGCCTTGGAAATTTACCTGCAGTAGCGGTTTCAGGTATGGGACTAGGTCTTTTTGAGGAATTTGCTGATTATATTTTAGGAACAGAATTTAGAATCGGCGCAGTATTTCTACTACTAGTCTTAATATTAGTTTACAGAAGATTTAAACTTTCAAGAAAAAGGGAATATTTGAAATAAATGGAAAAAGTAAAACAAAAAGATTTAATCTTATATTCCGGCTTAATTATATTAGGTTTAGCCGCGCCTTATTTATTTTCTGCTTTTAAAGTTCAGCTTACATATCTTTGTGTATTAATCGTTCTAGCAATGACATGGAATTTACAAGGTGGAGAGATGGGCTATAACACTTTTGGAAATATTCTTTTCTATGGTCTTGGAATGTACTTAACCGCCTCAGTTCAGGTTGGCATGTTTTTTCCATTAGCAGAATGGACCGAAAGTGGTGGAGAAAAAACATTTGTCCATACCACAACGCAATATTTTCAAGGAATAGGTGTCGGATTATTGGTTGCAGCAATTATTCCAACTATTATAGCAGGTGCGATAGGTTACGCTATATTAGGTTTGAGAGGTCATTACTTTGCTATTTGTACTTTAGGCCTAGGTATCGCTGCAGGTGAGATAGCAGGAGGTATAGAAATTATTGGAGCTGGTCAAGGTTTTACTACGCCACCTTTTCCTGCAGAAATAGTTGATGCCGAAGCCAGAGGAAAATTTTTCTATTTTTTAAGTTTTGCATTATTAATCGGAACATTTGTTTTTGTTAAATACATTTACGGTTCCAGATTTAGATTAATTTTAAATGCTATAAGAGACAATGAAGATAAAGCAGAAGCAATGGGTATTCAAACTATGAAATATAAAATTGTTGGTTGGATGTGTTCTGCATTCTTCTGTGGTCTTGCAGGTGGAATTATGGGCGGACTAATTGGGTATATAGACTCAACTGATGTTGCTTTTGACGGAAGAGAGATGGGAGTATTCATGGTTCTTATGGCAATTCTTGGTGGAAAAGGAACTTTGTGGGGCCCAGTAATTGGTGCAACTTTATTCCATTTCTTCAAAGAAGGACTATGGACGTTAATTCTAGGCTGGCAGTATGTTGCGCTTGGAGTTTTAATTGTTGTAATAGTAGTTTATTTCCCAGAGGGATTAATGGGTTGGTTGCGAGAAAAATACCCCGAAAGATTTGGTGAAGTGATAGATGAAAAAGATCGTAAAGCACAGGTAGAATTAAAATGAGTATTTTACAAGTTAAAAATGTGAGTAAATCTTTTGGCGGCGTTCAAGCTAACGTCGACATTTCTGTTTCGGTAGAACAGGGATCTATAGTTGGCTTAATAGGACCTAACGGTTCAGGTAAAACTACTTTATTTAATTCTATTGTTGGAACTCATCCGATTGATAAAGGATCAATTGTTTTTGATAATACAGAAGTTTCAGAAATGCCTGTGCCAGCTGTCGCCAAACTTGGTTTGTTAAGAACCTTTCAACAAACAAGAATTTATTCAAAACTTAATTGTGTAGAAAATATGCTTATAAGTCATAAAGCAAGTGACTCTGGATTTATTTTTGCAAAAGTACCTGTTGAACTTACTGAGAAAGCAGAAAATATTTTAAACTTTGTAGGTCTTTATCAAAAAAGAAATTTGAGAGCAGGCGATTTATCATTTGGACAGCAAAAATTACTAGAATTAGCAATGGCTTTGATGAATGAGCCTAAAATGCTTTTATTAGACGAGCCTACAGCTGGAATTAATCCAACTTTAATTAACGGAATTATCGATAGATTAATTAAAATAAATAAAGATTATGGAATTACTTTATTAGTCATAGAGCACAATATGAAAGTAATTATGAGTTTAGCACAAAAAATCTTCTGTTTAGCACACGGTAAAATGTTAGCAGAGGGTTCTCCAGATCAAATTAAGAATGATAAGCGAGTAGTTGATGCTTATTTAGGAGCGCAGTAATGGCAAATCAATATGATGTTTTAGGTAAAGCACCTGGTTTAGAAGACTTAAATAAATTATCTCCAAGTGATGTTCATCTAACCATAAGAGGCCTAAATGCTGGCTATGGAAAAATGGAGATACTGCATAATTTTGACTTAACAGTTAGTAAGGCCCAATCCTTATGTTTAATAGGACCTAACGGTGCGGGAAAGTCTACAATACTTCATTCTATTTATGGTTTTACAAATATTTTTGACGGAAAAATTGAATTAGAAGGAAATGAAATTACGACATTAACTCCTGCAGAGAAGCTTAGTAAAGTGGGCATAGCTTATATCTTACAAGATAACTCAGTATTTCCTGATATGACTGTTGAGGAAAATCTTTTAATGGGTGGATACATTAAAGATAAACAGGACGAAGCTTACGAGGAAGCTGAGAGAATTTTTCAAAAATATGAGAGATTAAGAAATAGACGAAATCAACCTGCAAAAGTTTTATCAGGTGGTGAGAGAAGATTATTAGAAATTTCAAGAGCATTAGTTATGAAACCATCAGTTTTATTAGTCGATGAACCATCAATTGGTTTGGAACCAAAATATATTAATATGGTTTTTGAAATTTTAGAGGATCTTCAAAAAGCAGAGAAGAAAACAATAATACTTGTAGAACAAAACGCAAAAAAAGGTTTAGAGTTTGCAGATATAGGTTACGTTTTAGTGTCTGGCCAAACAGCTATTGCGGGCAAAGGCGATGATCTTTTAAAAAATCCAGACGTAGGAAGATTATTCCTTGGTGGATGATTAACTCACAAGCTTTCTTTACAGGTTTAAAATCTTTAAAAGGTGCAAGAAGTCCAGCGTTACCTTTGGCGGCTTGTTTTGTCGCTTTAGGAGCTTTACTGAAAGATGCTGGCTTTAACATTCAACAGAGTGCAGCCTCAAGTTTTTTTACATACGCATTACCTGGACAATTAGTAATGGCAGAGTCATTATTATTAGGCGCATCTATAGTAAATATTTTTTTAGCAGTTTGGTTAGTTAACTTTAGACTTTATCCAATGACAGTTTCTTTATTCCCTTTACTTGAGCATAAATCCCAACCTAAGTGGAAATATTATTTATCTTGTCATTTTCTTGCAGTTTCATCGTGGCTAATAGCCAAAGACGCATATAAAAAGATTAATGCAAAATATCGAATAGATTTTTGGATAGGTATTGGCACGGGAACTTGGTTAACAGCTGTTCTAATGACAGTTATCGGTTACCTAGCAGCAGATCTTTTAAATAAAGAAATGTTAATTGGATTGGCGATTGTAAATCCAATTTATTTTTTTTGTATGATGATAGGCGCCATGAAAAACATAGCCATATCTATTTCGGTAATTTTAGGAACAACCTTAGGACCAGTTATTTATTTATTTTCTACTGAGTGGTCATTATTATTTGCTGGATTGATAGCAGGCACTATTGCTTATTTATTTGGAGAAAAAGATGGTAAGTAGTCAAATTATAATTTTTGCTATTATAGCAACTTCAATTGCTACATATATATCTAGATTCATGGGAGCGCTTACCTCAGAAAAAATAACTGTGAATTCGAAAATTTTTAAATGGTTTAATTGTGTTGCTTATTCAACTTTGGCAGCATTACTTGGAAGAATGATAATATTTCCTGCTGGAGTTTTAGCTGAGTCAGAGCTTACAATTAGACTAATAGTATTCCTCACTTGCATTGCAATATTTATAATATCTAAAAAAAACTTAGTAATACCTACGGTTACTTCTGCAATTTTACTAAGCTTTTTGACTAACATTTGATTTATGGTAAAATTACAAAATGGAACCAATACTAGCAATTTTTGTTGTTTTGTGGATTATGGGCACTATTGAGTAAATGAGCTTTTCATTATCACATCATAATAATTCGAAGAGAGTTCGAGTAATTAAGTTAAACGAAAGTGATCTTGATAGGTTGATTTTTCCTTTTAAAAAACATTCAATTTTATCTTTAGAATATAAACCTTTTTCTAGATTCAGTTTGGCAAAAAGCTTAGATGAGGTATTTCAAAATAAGTTAAGTAAAACTTTAAATGATATTCTTAATGACCGTAATACAGGAACTGCGATTGTTGAACCCGACATAAAAAATAAAAAATTTGATAAAGATTTTTTAGTCAAGCTCTCAACAGGTCTTGCCTATTTAATTGGTAACCCTAACTTTGACTCCATGACAGGTAAATACTATGCAAGATTTCATGTAAAGCATCAAGATAGTAGCGACTCTTATCTTAGAAAAGCTTACACAAATTTAGATCTTCACACCGACGGAACTTACGTTAAAGAGAAAACTGATTGGATTATAATGACAAAAATGGAAGAACAGAATGTTGGTGGAGGAGAAAGTGTAATTTTACATTTAGATGATTGGGAACATCTGGAAGATTTAAGTAATGATCCTGTGGGTCAAGAAGATTTTGTATGGGGATCACCAAAAAGCAAGAATGTTAATTATAAAGTCGAACATCCAGTATTTTCAAAAGATAAAAATGGTAAGCCAGTTATTTCATATATTGATCAATTTCCTGAACCAAAAAACATGAAACAAGGTTTATTTTTGCAAAAATTATCAGATGCTTTAGAACAAAGTAAAAATAAAATAAGCTTTCCATTACCTGTGGGGTCGACAATTTTCTCTAATAACTATTTTTGGTTGCATGGAAGAAAAGCTTTTAAAGAGCATTCTGGGTTATCTAGAGAATTGCTGAGAATTAGAGGAACTTTTTTCAATTAATACATAGTTGACTCTAGATAAGATATTTATTTTAATAAGTATAATTAATAAACACAGGGGGAAATAATGTTAAATAAGTTCAAAAAACTTATCAGCCTAGTTTTCGCGACTGTTCTTTTAACTTCAGTTTCAAACACTTCTTTCGCAACTGACAAATTACACTTCGTAATTGGTGGTGGTGCTGGTGGTGGTTGGGATGGAACTGCTAGAGGAACTGGTGAAGCTTTAACTAAAGCTGGTTTTTTAAATAGTGCATCATTTGAAAATATGTCAGGTGGTGGTGGAGGAAAAGCTTTATCATACATGATAAATACTAAACCTTCAGATACGATTTTAGTTCAATCTACTCCATTAGTTCTTAGATCAATAACTAGACACTCTGGTTATGTAGATAAAAAGAACGCAGCAAAGGTTACATCTTATAAAGATGTAGTGCCAATAGCTGGTGTAATAGGTGACTACGGCGCAATTGTTGCTGCAAAAAATTCACCATACAATTCTTGGAAAGATGTAGTAGCTGCTTACAAAGCAAATCCAAAGTCAGTAAAAATGGCTGGTGGATCTGTTAGAGGAAGCATGGACCATTTGATTGGCGCATTAGCATTTAAAGAAGCTGGTGCTAATCCAAATGATGTTGTTTACATTCCTTACGATGCAGGTGGTAAAGCATTAGCAGGATTATTGTCAGGAGAAACTCAAATTCTTTCAACTGGTTTGGGAGAAGTAATGGGTGCTAGAGATCAAGTTAAAATTCTTGGTATTACAGCTCCAAAAAGAGTTGCTGATGCTCCAGATGTTCCAACTTTAAAAGAGCAAGGTACTAACGCAATCTTCGTAAATTGGAGAGGTTTCTTTGGCCCTCCAGGTATGAGCGATGGTGAGAGAAAGAAAATTGCAAAAATGTTGGGCGATGTTCAAAAAACACCTGAATGGGAAGCAGTCAGAAAAAGAAATGCTTGGGTAAATATTTACAACCCAGATAAAAAATTCGTTAAATTTTTAGAAAAACAAACAGTCGAGATGACTGGATTGTTAAAGAATTTAGGCGTAATTAAATAAATAGTTAAGGAAAGAGCAGTGAAAATAAGTCCTTCAAAGATTATTTCACTGCTCTTTTTTATTTTTTCTGGTTTTTATCTTTATACAGCGCATCAAATTCAAGTTTTTACTTTTGATGAGAATGCTGCATTCAACGCAAAAACGTTTCCAATTTACTTAGGCTATGCAGGTTTAATATTTTCAGCGCTTTATATTATTTTACCAGAAACAAAACCTTCAAATGTAGATTTAACAGTTCTAGATTATAAAAAAACAATCACGTTGGTTATACTTATGATTTTGTATGGACTAACAATTTTAAGAGTAGGATATTTTCTATCAACTTCAATTTTTTTAGTTCTATCTTACATTGTTTTAGGTGAAAGGAAGTGGTTATGGATATTTTTTTTATCATTTCCTTTTGTAGCGATATTTATGTATCTCTTACATGGACTATTAAATATTTATCTTCGTGACCCATTTTTACAATTAATTGGAGTTATGGGATGATCGAAGGAATTCTTATTGGCCTACAAACTGCTTTATCATTAAAAAACTTAATGATGGTTATGGTAGGTTGTTTTGCAGGAACTATTATTGGAATGTTACCTGGGTTGGGACCAATGACTGCAATTGCATTGATGATACCAATCACCTATGGATTTGAGCCATCAACTGGATTAATTTTGATGGCCGGTGTTTATTATGGAGCAGTATTTGGTGGATCTACATCCTCAATTTTAATTAATGCACCAGGAATACCAGGGACAGTAGCAACTTCATTTGATGGATATCCAATGGCCCAACAAGGAAAAGCTGGCAAGGCATTAGCAATAGCAGCTTATAGCTCTTTTGCAGGCGGTACAATCGCAGCAATATTTCTTCTGATCGCAGCACCAAGTTTATCAAAAGTTAGTTTAGCTTTTAGGTCCCCAGATTATTTTGGTTTGATGATTTTAGGTTTAACTGCAGTATCAGCCTTTTCTGCAAAAGGTCATTTTTTAAAAGCTATGATGATGGTAGTCCTAGGGCTAATGTTAGCCAGTGTAGGTCAAGACACACTCTCAGATATCCCAAGATTTACATTTCAAAATATGAATTTATCAGATGGTATAAGTTTCGTACTTGTTGTTATGGCAACTTTTGCAATGAGCGAGGCTTTGACCATAATATTTAAGGCTAACGATCCAACTAGAGTAGCAAAACAAATATCTTTATCTCAACTTGGATCAATAAAATTAGATAAAGAGGAGACAAAAAAAATGGTAACCACTATTCCTCGCTCATCAGTTTTAGGTTTTATCATTGGAGTTTTACCTGGAGCAGGATCAACGATAGCCTCTTTTTTAGCTTATGGAATGGAAAGAAATTTTGTTAAAGATGAAGAGAAGCAAAAATTTGGAAAAGGAAGTGTAAATGGATTAGCTGCACCTGAAACTGCTAATAATGCAGCTTGCTCTGGTTCATTTGTTCCATTACTTACGTTAGGAATACCAGGTAGCGGAACTACCGCCGTAATGTTAGGGGCTTTGCTCGGTTTTGGTATTCAACCAGGTCCAAGATTATATCAAACTAATCCAGAAATATTTTGGTCAGTAATTATGTCAATGTATATTGGTATGGTAATTTTATTAATTTTAAATCTCCCTTTAATTCCTTATATTGCAAGAGTTTTAGCTACTCCAAGAACCTTTCTAATTCCATTAATTTTATTTTTCTCAGTGACAGGAATTTATCTAATGTCTTTTAATAATTTTGATATTTATATGATGATAGGTATTGCTGTGGTTGCTACTATTTTACGTTTATATGATTTTCCAATGCCCCCTTTAATACTAGCTTTTGTTCTAGGTGGTTTAATGGAAGAAAATTTGAGAAGGTCTTTACTGATTAGCGACGGGTCTTGGAGCTTTATGTATGATCGCCCTCTTACATTGATTATAATGTTAACGATTCTAACGATAGTAGCATGGCAGATTTATAGTGGCTTTTTTAAAAAAAAAAGTTAATAGTGTGACATATTTACAATACCAAAAGTCAATAAAATAGCCATTTTTAAAACATATATTTAAATCACAAAATTAGATTTTCAGCATATAGACTCGATTTTTAAATCCAATGAAAGTATAAGAAACCAAGTATTTTTGCAAAAATAACACTAAGGACAAATATGAAAAAGTTATTAATATTGGTGACAGTCTCATCTATGCTTTTTGTAAGTAACCTGTTTGCTGCTGAATTTAAATTCGGCGTATCAGCTGCACTTACACAAATCGAAGCTGATGGTTCTGAGACCGAAGGTGGAGAAACAAATAATGGTTCGGCTGATAACCTAGTAATTATCCCTTCACTTTTTGTTGAGAGTGCTGGAGATAGATTTAGCTTAGGTCTAGACTACATTCCATTTAAAGCGGATGTAAGTAGCAAGACCAAAAAGACTACTAAAACTGAAACATCAGTTAGTGGAACAGCTACAACTACTTCAACTAGCAGAACACAGAAAGCACAAGCAGAATTGAAAGATCATACTACAATTTATGTTAATACGATGCTTACTGACACATATTATTTAAAACTTGGATATGCAACAGTTGATTTAATCACTAAAGATAGTTTAGACACAGGATCAAAATACGGAGATGCAAGTCTTGACGGTTTTGTATTCGGTGTTGGTCAAAACAAAGGTAACTTAAGATATGAAGTTACTTATACTGACTATGAAGATTTAGAACTTACTTCAAGTGTAGCGCGTACGGGAGTTACAACTAATAACAAGATCAAGGCTGATCTTGATGCATTAGCTTTTAGAGTTTCTTACGCATTTTAAGTTTAGATAAACAAAATTAAAAAAACCCGTGAATTTTATTCGCGGGTTTTTTTTTATAGCCTTACATATTTCTTTTCTTTATCTACTGCCCAGTCTTTTGTGCCATTTACTACAATAAACAAAAAACCGCCTGCTAAACCGATATTTTTAAGAAATGAAATTAATTGTGACTGATCTGAAAAATCAAAGTGAAAAATAAAAGCAGTCACTAGACAGAAAATTGCAAGAATGCTTGCAGCAATGCGTGCTTGATAACCCACAATGACTAAGACAGGTAGTATAATTTCAACAGCTATTGCAGGAAAAATGAAAAAACCTGGCACCCCAAAGCCTTCCATCCAACTCATCGATCCATCTAAATTGAAAATTTTATTAAATGCTGAGATTAAAAATAATGCTGATATAAAAATTCTTCCTATTAAATCTAAAAAATTTGCCATATAAAAAATTAGTTTGATTAAACATTAATGTCAAAAAAAGATAGTTTAATTCAGGTTTTTTTTAAAAATCTTAATAAAACTGGTACTATGAACAAAATCATTAATAAACGAATAATATGATGAAAGGAGACAAATTCAGGATCAAGATTAAAGAAAATAGCAATTACTGCAACCTCATAAATACCCCCCGGACAGTAGGACAGAAGTAAAGTAAAAAAATTTTTATCAATTATTAAACTGGCAGCAAAAGCTGCTATCAATCCTAAGAATACTAGTAAAAAAGTTGCAATAAAACTGTGAAAAGCATTTATCGCAATTTCATTAAATGTTTTATCTGCAAACCTACAACCAACTGATGCACCCAATATTAAAAGACAGTAATCTACAATTTCAGGAGACATTTGATAAGAGGCGATCTCTGTAATTTGAAGTATACCGCTAGCCATTAAAGTACCAGAAAGTAAAGCAGCTGGAACTTTAAACCTGTCAAATATAAAAATAAAAACTATTGAAAAAATAATTAAAATCAAAAGATCGTAAATTTTTTGATCTTTCAAAGTTTCTTGCACAAACTCTCCAAGGTCAGCATCGTAATAGCTATTAACAAAAAAAGGAAAGACAGTTACAATTATAATTAATCGAATTAAATGTGAAGTTGCCACATGACTTAAATCAGTTTTTTGATCCTCAGCTAAAATCATTAATGGACCTAAAGCGCCAGGCGCGGCCGAAAAAATAGACGTTTTTTTCTCGTATTTAGAAAATTTTTGTAAATAAATTGAAACAACAAAAATACTTACGATAATGTAAGCGAACATAATTAGGGAAGTAAAGACCCATTCATGGATTTGTGAGAAAAGATCTTTATCAATATAGTTTCCTATATAAAGCCCTAGTAAAATCAATATTGAAGATAATACAATTCTAGGAATTATAATTTTTAAACCCATCAAAGCACCAATTGAAGTAGCTAACATTGGCCCTAAAAACCAAGCTAGAGGTAGACTGAAATATTCAGCTACAACAGCACTTGGAACTGAAATAGCTATTACCAAAAGAAATTTCATCGAAAAGATTTGCTTAAAATTTTCTTTATTAAATGGGATAGCTTGGTTATTCTGCATAATCTATGATTTTAGGATTCATTGGAACTGGAAAAATTTCTTCATCTATAATTTATGGTATTTTCAAATCTAAATTAAAAGTTAAAAAGATTTATATATCTTCAAGAAATACAAATATAGCTAAAAAACTAACTAAAAAATTTAGGTCAATTAAAGTTTTAAAAGACAACCAGGAAATTATTGATAAATCGGCGGTAATTTTTTTGGGAATTACCCCAAATGTAGGAAAAAAAATTCTTCCTAAATTAAAGTTCTCAAAAAATAAAAAAGTAATAAGTTTAATTTCTACTATAAACCTCAAGAAGTTAAAAAAGTTCACAAAAGTAAAAGATGTAGTTAGGGCAACTCCTTTACCGCCTATAGAAATTAAGAGAGGCCCAATAATTATTTGTCCTCCTAATAAGTTTGCAAAAAATATATTTAAACATTTAGGTAAAGTTTTAGAAATTAGAAATGAAAACCTTAGTTATAAATTTTGGTCAACGGCATCTTTAATGGCTGCATATTATGAAATTCTTAATAGAAGTTCTAATTGGCTGACAAAAAAGGGAATTAATAAAAAGTTTGCAGATACTTACATTGCTGAATTATTTTTGGCTTTAAGCCAAGATGCTTTAAATAAATCTTCTCATGGTTTTAAAAAGCTTGTAGCAGACTCTCAAACGCCAAAAGGTCTAAATATGCAGGTTCTTAATGAATTGAAAAAAGGAAAATTCTTTACTAAGTTCACCAAAGCTCTTGAAAATGTAAATAAAAGAGTAAGCACTTAATAAATGGAATATTTTATACAGCAACTTGTTAATGGGATTACTTTAGGATCAATATACGGACTTATCGCTATTGGTTACACCATGGTTTATGGAATTATCGGGATGATAAACTTTGCACACGGAGATATTTTTATGATTGGTGCTTTTGTTGCTTTAATTTCATTTATCATTTTTAGCTTAACAGGTATAGCGCTGCCAATAATTTTATTGTTAGTTTTATTAATTGCTATGCTTTTCACTGCTTGCTACGGTTGGACAGTAGAAAAACTTGCCTATAAACCCTTACGAGGTTCTTTTAGATTAGCTCCTTTGATATCAGCTTTAGGAATGTCAATTGTCTTACAAAACTATGTCCAAGTTTCTCAGGGTGCAAGGGTAAAACCAATGCAACCATTATTTTCGGGAGGACTAGAGTTTTTTAAGAATTCAGATTTTATTGTTACGGTTAGTTATCTCCAAATTTTTATTGTTGTATTAACAATTATTTTAATGGGAATTTTTACATATTTAATCACAAAAACTGATTTGGGTAGAGCACAAAGAGCATGCGAACAAGATAGAACAATGACCGCTCTACTTGGAATAAATGTTGATAGAACAATCTCAATTACATTTATAATTGGATCTTCTTTAGCTTCAGTAGCAGGAATGATGTTCGTGCTTTATTATGGTGTAATTGATTTTTACATAGGATTTTTAGCTGGTATAAAAGCTTTTACAGCTGCAGTATTAGGTGGGATAGGATCGTTGCCTGGAGCAATGTTAGGTGGCTTATTAATCGGACTTATAGAAACCTTCTGGGCTGGATATGTTTCACTTGAATATAAAGATGTAGCAGCTTTCAGTGTTTTAATTGTAGTTTTAATTTTCTTTCCAACCGGATTTCTTGGAAAACCTGACATCGAGAAAGTTTAATGGAAAAGAAAGATATCATTCAGTCATTTAAAGATAGTTTATTTACAGGCTTAATTGCTTTAGCTTTGTTTGGTCCAATAGTAGGTTTAAGAACTGTATCAAAAGGTGAAGGACTATTCATAACGCCACAATGGGGGGTAGTTTTTTTACTTGTTGGATTATGTATTTTAGGAAGATTTTTAATTAATATTAATTCTGCAAGAAGAACAGAATTTAAAATTTTTTCAACACTGTCATCTAAGTTTTCTAGTATTTCCGAGAATAAAGCTAAACATTTTGCAATTACTGGTATTTTGTTTGCAGTAGTATTTCCATTTCTACCATTTACTGACAGATACTTTATGGATGTAGCAATAATGATTTTAACTTATATCATGTTAGGATGGGGTTTAAATATTGTAGTTGGTTTAGCTGGTCTTCTTGATTTAGGTTATGTAGCTTTTTATGCAGTCGGCGCTTATTCTTACGCACTTATTGCCACAACGTTCGGTTGGTCTTTTTGGATTTGTTTACCTTTAGCTGGAGTATTTGCAGCTTTTTTTGGAATTTTACTTGGCTTTCCTGTTTTACGATTAAGAGGAGATTACCTTGCAATAGTAACTTTAGGATTTGGAGAAATTATAAGAATTATTTTGATAAATTGGTATGAAGTAACTAATGGGCCTGATGGTATCACTGGAATACCAAGACCATCATTTTTTGGATTACCTTTTAAAAGATCTCCAGATGAAGGGGAAATAAGTTTTCATTTATTTTTCAATCTTGAATATTCAACAATGCACCGAATAATATTTTTATACTATTTAATTTTGGTATTAGCCTTAATTACAAATTACTTTACGCTGAAGATAAGAAAACTTCCTGTTGGTAGGGCTTGGGAGGCTTTAAGAGAAGATGAAATTGCTTGCAAATCCTTAGGAGTTAATCCTACAAATACAAAACTAACTGCTTTTGCAATTGGAGCTATGTTTGGTGGTTTCGCTGGTTCTTTTTTTGCGACACGACAAGCATTTATAAGTCCAGAAAGTTTTACATTCATTGAGTCCGCGATCATTGTTGCTATTGTTGTATTAGGCGGCATGGGCTCACAAACCGGAGTAGTTCTAGCATCAATTTTCTTAATTGGAATAACAGAAATGTTTAGAGACTTAGAGCAATTTAGAATGATCGCTTTTGGTGGAGCAATGGTTTTAATTATGGTGTTTAAACCAAAAGGAATATTAGCAAATAGGAAGCCAACTATTCTTATGCACGGAGATAAGAAATGAGCAATTTATTATCAGTAGAAAATTTAACAATGAAGTTCGGTGGTTTGACTGCAATAGATGATTTAAGTTTTGATGCAAAAAATAATCAAATTACCTCTATCATTGGACCTAACGGTGCAGGAAAAACAACTGTATTTAATTGTCTAACAGGATTCTATAAACCTACCAACGGTCAAATGTTTTTACACAAAAAAAATAGCAAAATTTCACTAAGAAAATATACAGATTTCAAAATAGCTTATGTTGCTAAAGTAGCTAGAACTTTTCAAAATATTAGATTGTTTCCAGCAATGTCAGTTCTTGAAAATTTGTTAGTCGCTCAACACAATGAACTAATGGTAGCTTCTGGTTATTCTTTATTTGGTTTACTTAATCTTAAAACTTATAGAGATAAAGAACAGCTAGCAGTTGATAAAGCGAAATATTGGTTAGATATTATTGGTTTAACTCATAGAGCAGATGATAATGCAGGAGACCTACCATATGGCGATCAAAGAAAATTAGAAATTGTTCGTGCAATGTGTATTGAACCAAGGTTATTGTGCTTAGATGAGCCAGCTGCAGGATTAAATCCGAAAGAGTCAGCTGAACTGAATAAACTTTTAAAATTTATTAAAACAGAAAAACAAACAGGAATTTTATTAATTGAACATGATATGAGTGTGGTAATGGGAATTTCCGACCATGTTGTTGTTTTAAATTATGGTAAAAAAATATTTGAAGGAACAGCCAAACAAACTAAAAATAGCAAAGAGGTTATTGAAGCTTACCTAGGAGTAGATGAATAATGCTTAAGATTTCTAATGTTGAAACTTTTTACGGAAAAATTCAAGCACTTAGAGGTGTTGACCTTGATGTAAAGGATGGTGAAATTGTTTCTTTAATTGGCTCTAATGGAGCAGGTAAATCAACTTTACTTATGACGATTAGTGGAGTGAATAAAGCTAAAAGAGGAAATATAGTTTTCAAAGGTGAAAATATTGAGAATAAAGAACCTCACAAAATAGTTGATATGGGTATTTGCCAAGTTCCAGAGGGAAGAAGAATATTTTCAAGATTGACTGTAGAAGAAAATTTAAGATTAGGTGCCCATGCTAACGAAAAAGGGAAGTACTTTGAGAGCGATATAAAGGAAGTTTATGATTTATTTCCTGTATTAAGTGATAGAAAAACGCAAAGAGGTGGAACACTTTCTGGAGGAGAACAGCAAATGCTAGCAATAGGAAGAGCCTTAATGAGTAAACCCAAAGTACTTTTATTAGATGAACCTTCGCTAGGAATAGCACCTAAATTGGTAAATCAAATTTTTGTTTCAATAAAAAATATCAATAAAGAAAAAAATGTTACTATTTTTTTAGTTGAGCAAAATGCAAAAAAGGCTTTGGAGCTTGCCGATAGGGCATATGTTTTAGTAAACGGTAAAGTGACCATAAAGGGTCCTGGTCAAGAGTTACTTAAAAACAAAGACATACAAGCGGCTTATCTTGAGGGTGGGGCAAAAAATTAACTTTTTTTCATATTTACAATATTGGAATTAAGGTGTTCAATATCAACAATTAATTAATTAACAACAAAGGGAAATAATATGTTAAGAACGTTCAATAAACTTCTTTCATTAATTGCCGGAACATTAATGCTTGCAACAGTATCAGCTAAAGCTGATGTTGTTGTTGCTTCTGCTGGACCTATGTCTGGTCAGTACGCTTCATTTGGTGCTCAGTTAAAAGCTGGTGCTGAAATGTGGTTAAAGCACGTAAATAAAAAAGGTGGAATTAATGGCGAGAAAGTAAAATTAGAAATCGGAGATGATGCTTGCGATCCTAAACAAGCTGTTGCTGTAGCCAACAAATTTGCTGGTCAAGGTGTAGCTTATGTTGCAGGTCACTTCTGCTCTGGTTCTTCAATTCCAGCTTCTGCGGTTTACAATGAAGAAGGAATTATTCAAGTTTCACCAGCTTCAACAAATCCAGCGTTAACGGATAAAGGTGGTAAATATACTTTTAGAGTTTGCGGTCGAGATGATCAGCAAGGTGAAGTTGCTGGTAAATTCTTAGCTGATAATTACAAAGGTAAAAAAGTAGCTATCCTTCATGACAAAACTGCTTACGGAAAAGGTTTAGCAGACGCTACAAGAAAGAACATGAAGAAAGCTGGCCTTAAAGAAGCTATGTACGAAGCATATACAGCAGGTGAAAAAGATTACTCTGCTTTAGTTTCAAAACTAAAATCTAATAACATCGATGCGGTTTATCTTGGTGGTTACCACACAGAAGGTGGTTTGATCGTAAGACAAATGAGAGACCAAGGTATGAAAACTAAATTAATCAGTGGTGATGCTTTAGTAACAGCTGAATATTGGGATATTACAGGTGATGCAGGTGAAGGTACGTTAATGACTTTCTCTCCAGATCCAAGAAATAATCCTGCAGCTGCAGATGTTGTAAAAGAATTTAAAGCTGCTGGTATTGAGCCAGAAGGTTATGTTCTTTACTCATATGCTGCATTACAAGTATTTGAACAAGCTGCTAACCAAGCTGGATCAAACGACCCTGCTAAGGTTCTTAAAGTAATGAGAAAAGGTAAGTTTGATACTGTAATTGGTTCATTGAGTTTTGATAAAAAAGGTGACGTGAGCTTACCAGGTTATGTATTTTATGAGTGGAGCAAAGGTAATTACAAAGAACTGTAATTCAAATACTTAACTAATTTGAAAGGGGGCTTAGGCCCCCTTTTTTATTTATAGAAAGGAATTTATGGAAATAACTTATGATGATTTTAAAAAAGTAAAAATTAAAGTTGGTACTGTCTTAGAAGTAAAAATAAATGAAAAAGCAAGAAAACCCTCATTAGTAGTTAAGGTAGATTTTGGAAAAGAAATAGGAATAAAGCAATCCTCAGCTCAGATAACTCACTATTACACCCCGGAAAATTTAGTTGGCAAACAAGTTATTGGTGTTTGTAATTTTCCAACAAAAAATATAGCTGGTGTCGTATCAGAAGTTTTAGTACTTGGTGCTATTGAAAAAGACGGAAAAGTTGTCCTAGTGCATCCCTCTCAAAAAACTGATAATGGTTTAGATATTGCATAATGAGTTCTGAAACATTTAATTGGAGTTGTAGACATACATGGTCAAGAAGTGCAAAAAATACATTTTGGTGTCTGCTTGGATGTTCTATTGGTGATTTTGGAACTATTTTATTTTTTCAATTGACTAAAATTCCCTTTCCTGTTTCAGCGATAATGGTTCTAGCGATAATCAACGGAATTATTACAAGTATAATTTTGGAAACAATTATCTTATTAAGACAAAATTTTTCTTTAAAATTAGCTTTTAAAACAGCTGTCGGAATGAGTTTGATTTCAATGGTAAGCATGGAAATTGCTATGAATGCTACTGATTATTTTCTTACAGGAGGAGCTATATTAACTTGGTGGGTTGTGCCGATAATGTTAGCTGTTGGTTTTGTTACACCTTGGCCATATAATTATTGGAGACTTAAAAAATTCAATGAAGCTTGCCATTAAGTAATCTTTTTTAAGATTTTATCCTTAAAAACAAAATGATGAACAATTACCGCAAGTATATGCAGACTTACAAGTAATAATAATAAGTAATTAGCGTAAATGTGAACTTGGTAATAAGCATCAGCTAAAACAAAATTATCTTTTTCAAATCCATATTTAAAAAATATAAAATTAAGTGTTTCTCCCATATAAAGTTTCTTAAGAATTCCAGAGATAGTTATAGTAAAAATACTTAAATAAAGTAAGAAATGATTAGCCTTCCCGATAAAGATTTGGCCTTTAAAAAAACTTCTAGTTTCAGATGGACTTGGGTTAAAAAATTTCCAAATTAGTCTAAACAAAGTAATATAGAAAACGGTTATTCCTACTAGGATATGTATATTTTCAAGTTCAATTCTTTCATCAGAAAATTCAAGCCCTACTAAATAAAATCCAAAAGGAACTTGTGCTATTAAGACAATAAATGTAATCCAGTGGAACAATTTGGCCAATAGGCCATATTCATTTTGACTGTTAAAAATTTTCATTATTTATTATAATTAGACATGTCATTTAAAAACATCACATCTAAATTTATTATTTTTACAGTAGTATTATTCTTTGTTTTTTATATCTTTAATTTTGTCACAGATAAAAAAGACGCTTTAGCCAATATTAATAATAAACAAATTGTTGAAGTCTTTAAGACACCCTCATGCGGATGTTGTTATGGGTATGTTTTATTTTTAGAAGAGGAAAAATTCAAAGTAAAACAAACAGATATGAGAAGCCTTCATACAATAAAAAAAAAATATAATATCCCAGTAGAAATGCAGTCTTGTCATACTACAATTATGGGTAAATACTTTATTGAAGGACATGTCCCGTTTGAAGCAGTTAATAAATTATTAAAAGAGCAACCAGATATTGATGGTATAGCTTTGCCTGGGATGCCGATTGGCACACCAGGAATGCCAGGTGATAAAGATGAGCCCTATGTCATTTATCAACTTAAAGATGGGAAATCTTCAATATTCATGAGAATATAAATTTTATGATACAAAAGATAAAAATAATAAAAACACTTATTATTATTTTTTCTTTTACCCTTTCTTTTTCTGCTAATGCCCAAACTGTTGAAGAAATTATTAAAGGCAGAAAAGCAATGTTTAGTGAAAACTATCAAAATGCTAAAAAAATATCTATATTACTGAAATCTAAAAGAATTGAGGAAGCTAAACCTTTAATGAAAAAAATTTCAGATAATTATATAAAATTATTAGATTATTTTCCTGAGAATACAAAAGAGGGATTTAAAACAGGAGCACTACCGAGCATTTGGGAAAATAAAGATGAATTCAATACTTTGATGAAAAAAGCATCAGATGATATGATAAAACTTGCCAAAGCTATTGAGACTGCTGAAGATCTAAGAGCAGCGCAGAAAGAATTAATGTGGAGTAATTGTTCAGCTTGTCATAGTAAGTTTAGAGCGCCTCATTAAATTAAAATGCAACTTTTTCCATTAATATTATTCGGTATTGCAACCGCGTTTTCTCCTGGTCCAAATAATATTATGACATCTTATACGGCTTTTAATTTTGGTTTTAGAAAAGCCATTCCCACTATGCTTGGAGTAGTTATCGGATGGACGCTTTTAATTATTCTTTTGCAACTTACATCTGGGGCTATTTTTCAAAGGTATGCATTTATTCAAACTACAATAAAAATATTAGGATCAATCTACTTATTATATATGGCATACAAATTATCTTTTGCAGGACAAACAAAAGATAAAAAAATTGATCCAAAGCCAGTAACTTTTTTAAATACTTTTTGGTTTCAATTCGTAAACCCCAAAAGTATTATTGTTGGATTAACTTCAATTTCTTTATTTATTGATACACAAAATAATTATTTAAGAGACTCGATTGTTTTAACATTTGTATGGTTTTTGATGGCTGTTGGGAGCCAAACAGCCTGGTGTTTAATGGGTAAATACATGAGAAAATTCGCCACAAGTGATAAATTTATTAAGAATTTTAATTACACAATGTCTTTTTTACTTATCGTTTGTGTGATTTTGTTCTATGTATAGCGCATGAAATTTAATAGTAAAAATTCCTTTAAATCATTAGATAATATTTCATCATCAGGTAAAGAATATAAAATTTTCAATTTAAAAATAGCCGAAAAGAATGGTTTAGACGGAATTTCAAAACTACCAAAATCGCTCAAAGTTTTATTAGAAAATTTACTTAGATATGAAGACGATATAACTGTAGATAAAAAACAGATTTTAGCAATCAAAGAATGGTTAAAAAATAAAAAATCTAATACTGAAATAGCTTACAGACCAGCTAGAGTTTTAATGCAGGACTACACAGGTATCCCAGCAGTGGCGGATTTAGCTGCCATGAGAGATGCTGTAAAAGATAAAAATAAAGATCCAGAAAAAATAAACCCCTTATCAACTGTAGACTTAGTAATCGATCATTCAGTAATGGTTGACGAATATGCTTCAGGAAAATCGTTTGATAAAAATGTAGAAAGAGAATTTTCTAGAAACGGAGAACGTTATTCTTTCTTAAAATGGGGACAACAAGCTTTTGATAATTTTAGAGTGGTACCACCAGGAACAGGTATTTGTCACCAAGTAAACCTAGAATATTTATCTAAAGTTGTTTGGTCATCTAAAAGTGGGAATGATTTATATGCTTATCCAGATACTTTGGTTGGAACGGACAGCCACACTACAATGGTTAACGGGTTATCCGTATTAGGTTGGGGAGTTGGTGGCATTGAAGCTGAAGCTGCGATGTTAGGGCAACCAATTTCAATGTTAATTCCAGAAGTGGTTGGCGTTGAAATAAAAGGTAAACTTAAAGAGGGTACAACCGCAACTGATTTAGTCTTAACAATAGTGGAAATGTTAAGAAAAAAAGGTGTTGTTGGAAAATTTGTAGAATTTTATGGAGAAGGATTAAAAAATTTAACTTTAGCTGATAGAGCAACTATTGCTAACATGGCTCCTGAATATGGAGCGACGTGTGGTTTCTTTCCTGTTGATGATGAGTCACTTAAATATTTAAAATTATCTGGACGAGATAGTGCAACAATAGCTTTGGTAGAAAAATATTCTAAAGAACAAGGGCTATGGGCAAGTAATAATGTAGAGTTTACCGATACAGTATCTCTAGATGTAAGCACAGTTGTAACAAGTATCTCTGGACCTAAAAGACCTCAAGATAAAGTTTTACTAACTGAGGCAGCAAGTTCGTTCGCTAAAGTTTATAAAGAAAACGCTAAAAGATCTAAAGTTGTAGAGTCTGATGTTGCAGGAGCAGATTTTAAATTAAAAGACGGGGATATTGTTATTGCAGCAATTACCTCATGTACTAATACATCAAATCCAAGTGTTCTAATCGGAGCTGGACTTCTTGCTAAAAAAGCTTATGAGAAAGGTTTAAAAGTAAAACCGTGGGTCAAAACTTCTTTAGCGCCAGGATCGCAAGTTGTTACAGACTACCTAGAAAAAGCTGGCTTAAATAAATATTTAGATGAATTAGGTTTTAATCTTGTAGGATATGGTTGCACAACATGTATTGGAAATTCAGGACCATTAAATAAAAATATATCAGATGCAATTAACGAAAAAGATTTATATGCAGTTTCAGTTTTATCTGGGAACAGAAACTTTGAAGGTAGAATAAATCCAGATGTAAAAGCAAACTATCTTGCTTCGCCTCCTCTAGTTGTTGCTTATGCTTTAGCTGGGAATATGAATTTTGATTTATATAAATCTTCTCTTGGTAAAGATAAAGCTGGCAAAGATGTTTTCTTAAAAGATATTTGGCCGAGCAACAAAGAAATTGAAGATATTATGCTTACCTCTTTAAATGCTGATATGTTTAAAAAAAGATATTCTAATGTTTCAGAAGGACCAAAAGAATGGAGAGAGATCGATACAGTTGACAGTGATATTTATAACTGGGAACAAAACTCAACATATGTAAAAAGACCACCTTTTTTTGATAATCTTCCTGATAAACCTGAAGGTTTTAAGGCAATTAATGATGCTAGAATACTTTTGTTATTAGGAGACACAGTAACTACAGATCATATTTCACCAGCAGGAAGCATCAAGAAAGATAGTCCAACGGGGGATTATTTTATGGAACATCAAATCCAACAAAAAGACTTCAACTCTTATGGTGCTAGAAGAGGAAATCATGAAGTAATGATGAGAGGAACTTTTGGAAATATCAAAATTAGAAATGAAATGGCGCCTGGAACAGAAGGTGGATTTACTACTCTACAGCCTGATGGCAAGGTTATGAGCGTTTATGAAGCTGCCATGGAATATAAAAAAAGAAATAATGATTTAGTTGTCATTGCTGGTAAAGAATACGGAACAGGATCCTCGAGAGACTGGGCAGCCAAAGGAACAAAGTTATTAGGTATTAAGGCTGTGTTAGCTGAAAGTTTTGAAAGAATTCACAGATCAAATTTAGTAGGTATGGGCGTTTTGCCACTACAATTCAAAGAGGGATTTAATAGAAAAAAATTAAAAATAACAGGAGCTGAACTCATTACAATAGTTGACATTGAAAAAGGAATTAAACCAAGAGCAGAGGTAGCCTGTGAAATAAAATATAAAGATGGCACAATTAAAAAGATACAAGCTTTGAGTAGAATAGATACTGAAAATGAAATAGAATATTATAAAAACGGAGGAATTCTTCAGTATGTTTTACGTAACATGCTCAATTAATGAGAAATATCACAGTAAAAGTTCATCCATCTAAAGCGAATTTAAAAAAGAAGGACCAACTAGCATGGAAAATTGCAGAAATTTCATCTGACAAAGCAAAATTAAATAAAGATGCAATTGAGATGGTCATTAATAGAATTATTGACAACGCATCGGTTGCAATAGCGTCTTACAATAGGAAGCCCGTTGTTTCTGCAAGACAAATGGCTCTAGCACACCCCAGAAAGAATGGAGCAAATGTTTTTGGATTAAATCCTAGAGTAAAAGTTGACTGTGAATGGGCTGCTTGGGCGAATGGTACTGCAGTGAGAGAACTTGATTATCATGATACTTTTTTAGCAGCAGATTACAGCCACCCTGGAGATAACATACCTGCAATTTTAGCAGTTGCTCAACAAAAAGGATGTAATGGATTAGATCTTATTAGAGGAATTTTAACTGGTTATGAAGTTCAAGTTAATTTAGTAAAAGGGATTTGTTTACACGAACATAAAATAGATCATATAGCTCATTTAGGACCAAGCGTTGCAGCAGGTTTAGGAAGTTTATTAAAATTAAATACAGAAACAATCTATCAGTCAGTTCAACAAGCTCTTCATACAACTATTTCAACAAGACAATCAAGAAAAGGAGAAATTTCAAGTTGGAAAGCTTTTGCTCCTGCACATGCTGGTAAGTTAGCAGTCGAAGCAGTTGATAGATGTATGAGAGGTGAGGGAGCTCCTAGTCCGATATATGAGGGTGAGGACAGTGTTATAGCTTATGTTCTTTCAGGCCCTGGAAAAAAATATATTGTTCCTTTACCAAAGGTTAATGAGCCAAAAAAAGCAATATTAGAAACTTACACTAAAGAGCATTCTGCTGAGTATCAGTCACAGGCATTAATTGATTTAGCAAGAAGTTTAAATAAGAAAATTAAAAATTTAAATAACATAAAAAAAATTACAATAGAAACAAGTCATCATACACATTATGTAATTGGAACTGGTGCTAACGATCCTCAAAAAATGGATCCTTATGCAAGTAGAGAAACTTTAGATCACTCTATAATGTATATATTTGCTGTAGCTTTAGAGGACGGAGCTTGGCATCATGTTAAATCTTATACACCTCAGAGAGCTAAGCGAAAAAGTACAGTTCAACTATGGCGTAAAATAGTAACTAAAGAGAATAAGAAATGGACAACAAAATATCATAACAAAGACCCTAAAAAGAAATGTTTTGGTGGAAAAGTTATTGTCAAAATGAAAAACGGTTCAACAATATCAGAAGAGATCAATGTTGCAGATGCTCATCCAGCCGGAAAACGACCATTCGGCAGAAAAGAATATATTAATAAATTTAAAATTCTAACAGATAATATCATTTCAAAAAAAGAGTCACATAGATTTTTAAAATGCGTTCAAAATTTAAGAAAATTAAAACCTAAAGATTTAAAAGGGCTTAATGTTGAAATTTTACCTAAAATGAGAAAAAGAAATAAAAAAAATAAAAGTATTTTTTAATTATTTGATCTTTTTCGCTAAATCATTAGCGCTTAACCAAGCATTCTCAACTTTAGGACCAATAAACCAATCAGCACACAATCCTAACCTTAATTTTTTATTCCAATAACTCTTTAAAGGTGAACCTTTCAAATTATAAGAATATTTCCATCCATGAGTTTTTTTAAAAATAATGTTATTTTTTTTGTAGCCTGTAAAGTTTAAAAATTTTGATACTAAAGTATTTTCTGCTTTTTTATTTTTTTTATAATGATTTATGTTTTTTCTTGCCCATCCAATCGATGACTGTAACGTCCAAAGTGAATTTGAAGAATTAAATCTATTTTTACTATTTTCAAAAGCCGCCCAAGTTAAAATGTCATCATTAAATTTCATACTACTCACAGGAACAGTTCTTTGATTTTTAAAAGCTAACATTGTTGTAATATTTGGCTCCATATTTATTTTTAAATTTGATATTCTTTTTTCTAAATATTTCCCTGCAATCTTTTTTGATTGAGGGAAGGGACAAGTTAATATTATCGACTTAGCTTGAATATATTCACCGTTATCTAGTTTTATTTCCCAGAAGTATTTATTATTAAAGATTGATTTTACTGAAGATTGAAAACTTTTTTTTATTTTTTTGGTATAAAATTTAGAAATAAAATTATTACCTTTCATACCAATAAATTTTTCTGAAATTTCTTTTTTTTCAAATGTAAAGTCTAAATGATTTCCATTCCAGATTTTAGCTTCTTTTTTTTTACAAAGAGTTTTTATAAATTTTAAAAATTCTTTTGATTTTGGAGAAATATATTGAACCCCATGATCAAAACTTAAATTTTGTTTAAATCTTTTATTTGATGCACGGCCACCTGGGCCTCTTGCTTTATCAAGAATATGTACTGAATACTTTTTTGAGAGAAGGTAAGCTATTGTAGAGCCAGATATGCCTGACCCTATAATACAAAAATCTAACATTATAAGAATAAAAATTTATATTTTTCATTAATTGAAAGAACTTCATAACTAACAAGTCCTCCAATTATCAATTGTATTGAAATTACTAAAATTACAAATAAGCCTAAATATCCCAGCCACATATGTTTTTTTATATAATCAGCAAAATAACTTGCAAGAGTTGCGATTAAAAATACTGATAGCAGCAATCCTATAACCATTAAATGAAAATTACCTTTCGAAGCAGCTACTACCGCGATAGTGTTATCAAAGCTTAATGTTAGATCAGCAATTAAAACTTGATAAACCCCAACACTAAAGCTTTTAGTTTCAGCTGATTTTACTTGTGGTGTTTTAATTTTATTTTTACCAAAAAAATCTTGTCTTAAATTATTTATAACCCATAAAAGCAAAACCCCACCTAAGATTTTAATCCAAGCGAATTCAAATAAATAATTAGCTCCGGATGCAAAAACAATTCTGAACAGGAATGCTGCAGCAACACCCCATGCTATAATTTTTCTTCTATTATCTGTTGCGAATCCTGCAGCAATTAAACCTATTATGATCGCGTTATCCGCAGCCATAACAATATCTATGAGGATAATTTGTACTGAAATAATTACTTGCTCTAACATTCGAGAATCAATGTATATAAGGTTATTTAGATATATTAAAGAATAAAATGGAACTGTTCAAAAGCTCATCAAAATTTTCAAAAAAACAAATAATTTTGTTGTCCATACCGGTTTTTTTTTCAAACATGGCCATTCCATTAGTAGGAATGGTTGATACGGGCTTGATGGGTAATTTAAGCGAAACCAAGTATTTAGCTGCAACCAGTATTGCTACATCAGTAATGACTATGATTGTTTGGAGTTTTGGTTTTTTAAGAATGGGGACCGTTGGAATAGTTGCACAGGCTTATGGTAGAAGTGATTATAGAGAGATAGTAAAAACGATTTTAAGAAATATATCCCTTGCTCTAATTGCTGCATTTATAATAATTATTTTTTTTCCAACTTTAAAAATTGCAATTAGTTATTTTTTCTCACCGTCTGATGAAACAGAGGTATTAATAAAAACTTATTTAAATGTAAGAATTTTTTCAATTCCTGCAGAATTAATTATTTATGTTCTAGTAGGTTTTTATCTAGGTATTCAAAAAACTAAAATTTCAAGTTTTTTAATAATAGTTCTATCAAGCCTGAATATTATTTTTAGCTCTCTTCTAGTTTTAACATATGATTTAAAGGTTTTTGGTGTAGCTCTAGGAACATTAATCTCAAGTTACATAACCTTAATTATTTTTACATTATTTACCTATAACTATATTATTCAAAAATTCAAAATAATTCCTAAATTTGA
>CACKNR010000006.1 GCA_902601545.1 uncultured Pelagibacteraceae bacterium
ATGTCTAAAAAAATAATCATTACGGGTGGATTAGGGTATATTGGCACTGAGCTTTGTAAACTTTATTCTGGGATAAGTTGGAATAATAAAATATTAGTAATTGATAACAGGTTTAATTCCGAAAGAGTAAATCAGCTTCGTAATTGGAACATGGATTTTGTTCATGGAGATATTTTAGATAAAGATCTAATATCTTATCACTTTAAAGATGCAGATATTGTACATCATTTAGCTGGAATTACTGATGTCCCACGGACTAAAAGTGAATCATCCACTGAAAAAGATAATCTTATAAAAAAAGTAGGAGAACAGGGAACTCAAAATATATTAGATTCAGTTAGTGATAAATGTAAAATAATATTTCCATCAACGCATGTAGTTTTTGAAGGAGTAGATAAAATCAAACAAGATATTAAAGAAAATGAAGAAAAAAAACCTTTATTATCCTATGCGCAATCTAAAGCATCAAATGAAGATCAGATTAAAAACTCAAAAAAAAATTATGTAATTTTAAGATTAGGATCTGTCTATGGATATTCTTCAGATACAATGAGAACTGATATTATGCCAAATCTGTTTTCAAGAATTGCATCACAAAATGGTACTATAAAATTATTTGCAGGCGGAAAACAAATTAAAAGCTTAGTCCCATTAATTGATGTTGCCAGATGTTTTAAATTTATGGAGGAAAATGATGAAATAAATTCTGAAATTTTCAATCTAACTAAAGATACTGTCACTGTTAAAGAAGTAGCTAATATATGTAAGAAATATAATTCGAAATTAAAATTAAGAGAAACAAATGATGAAATACCTAACTTAGGTTTTTCGCTTTCAAATAAGAAATTATTAAATACTGGTTTTAAGTTTCTATATAGACTTGATAATAGCATTGGTGAAATGATCTCAAAATGGTCTAAACAAAATATAAGAAAAGATTTAGAATATGTAAAAGATGGCGAAGATAATTTTATTGACGCTAGAGGATCTATTAGCAACCATGAACTTACAGAGTCAATAAATTTAATTGGTTTAATAGACTCAAAAAAAGGAACAATTAGAGCCAACCATTATCATCCTCAACAAGAACAAAAATGCTTATTCACAAAGGGTCAAATTATTGAAGTTTTTCAAGACATCATAAATCCAAATTCTCCAAAAATTACTCAAGTAGTGAACGCAGGCCAACTGTCAGTAATTAAACCAAATGTTGCACATGCAATGGTGTTTACAAAAGATACAACTTTTTTAAATTTGGTGAGAGGAGAGAGGGATCATGAAAATTATGGTATTACACATACAATTAAACATGTTTTCGTTGATGAAAAAGAAAAGAACTTATTATTAAACTGTTATAAGTTTGAATGCAGATCTTGTGGAAATACTGATTTAAAAAGAGTTGTCTCTTTAGGCTATCAACCCCTAGCTAATAATCTATTAAATAAAAAAGAGGAAAAATGTGAACTATATCCTCTGGAAGTTAATTTTTGTGAAAAATGTTTTAATTGTCAGCTATCTGTGTCTGTAGATTCAAAAAAAATGTTCTCAAATTATTTATATACATCATCTACCTCTAAAATATTTAGAAACCACTTCATAGAATCTGCAAAAAAATATATTAAGCAACTTAAATTAAATAAAAAAAAAACCTACATTATCGATGTAGGAAGCAACGATGGAGTTGCTTTAAAACCTTTCTTAGAATTAGGTTTCAAAAAAGTTTTAGGCATAGAACCAGCTAAGAATCTTGCAAAACTTGCAAATAAAAACAAAATAAAAACGTTTAATGGTTTTTTGGAAAAAAAGAATTTAAATAAAATTAAAAAAAATGCTGATTTAATATTAGCCTCAAATGTGTTTGCTCATTCAGATAAATTAAGAGAGATGGCTAAGTGCATGCTTAGTTTATTAAGTAAAAATGGAACTATAATTATTGAGGTTCAATATCTGGTGAATACTTTAACGGATCTAACTTTTGATAACATTTATCACGAACATTATAATTACTGGTCTCTCACATCTTTGATTAATTTTTTCAATCAATTTAATGCAAAGGTAGTCAAATCTGAAAGGGTAGATACCCATGGGGGATCGATTAGAATTTACGTTAAGAAAGATAAAAAAACTAAAGTAGATAAAAGTGTTAATCAAATGCTTAAAGAAGAAGAAAAATTTGGAATAAAAAAACTTAAAACTTATAAAGATTTTGGAGAGAAAGTTTATAAAATAAGGGAAAATGTAAGAAAAAATATTAAAAAATTAAAAGATAAAAATAATTTAGTTATTGGCTACGGAGCCCCTGCAAAAGCTACCACAGCATTAAATTTTTTTGGTATTTCAAATGAAATTGATTTTATTGTTGAGGATAATAAACTTAAACATAATAAATTTATCCCTGGAGTAAAAATACCAATTAAAAATAAGTCATATATAAAGAATAAAAATAATACTCTTATTGTATTAGCTTGGAATTTTTTTGAAGATATCAAAAAAAATAATCTAAACCTTTCAAAAAATATAATAAATATTAAAGACCTTGAGATTAATAGGTAATTAAATCTCTCCAAATTTCAAATAAATTTCTAATACTTTCAAAGAAATAATTTAAATAATATTCAGTTGCTGGAATATTTAAGATTATGAATCCTTGAGCAAAATATAAAATACGTGACAAAGCAATTACAAAAAAAATAAATACGATGAGTGAATTATAGAAACCAAAAGAAACTTTCCCTTTTTCCTGTTTATTAATTTTTTTTTCAGGTTTAGCGTCGCTAATTTTGATACCATGTTTCTTTGCCAAGTATTCAGGCGAGTATAAATTGATTTCCCTTGTTTTTTTAGGAGCAGTTTTTTTTATTTTTTTTGGTTTTTGAATATTTTGTTGAACTAGCTTAGGTCTTGAGCCCTCTTTTTGAGGGCGAGAGTTTGGTTGAGTGTTTTTTACTTTTCCAACAGGGAATTGTTTCCATTTATTTCCACATGAGCCACACTGAACCATTCTTCCGGACGCAGTTATTGCGCTATCAGGTACAACAAATTTTTTACCGCATGAATTACAATTTAAAATCATATAAGTTCAATAATACTGCTATTTATATAAATTACACTACAATTTAAATACTTTTTTACTTTATAAAATTTTTATTGTATATCTCGATTTTATTTAATTTGGGCGGTTAGCTCAGTTGGTAGAGCATCTCGTTTACACCGAGAGGGTCATAGGTTCGAGTCCTTTACCGCCCACCATTAAATACGGGGGTGTAGCTCAGCTTGGTTAGAGCGCCTGCCTGTCACGCAGGAGGTCGCGGGTTCGAGTCCCGTCACTCCCGCCATTTAGAACTCAGTGCAATTTTTTAAGCTAATTTTGTAGAAACTTTCATTGAACCTTTTTTTTAACATGCATTCTCCAAAAATGTTTTCTAGTGGTTTTTCTTCACCGTGTAATGGTTTTAGAACATAAATATTTTTTATCTTGTTTCTTTTAATATTTTCAATAGTAAAATTTTTCCAATAATTAAAATATTTATTATCTATTGCAGGATAACCGTGAAAATCATACCAAAATCTTGTAATTGAAAAGTCATATTGATTTGAAAGAACCGAAATAAACTGATAATCGGTTATAAGCATTTTTCGTTCTTTATCTTGATTTAATATATTAATAGCTAAATTAATCTTTTTTATCTCTTTTTCTGGATCATTGGGATAAAAAACCGTAATCCAATTCACACCTTTAAACATAGCATTAATTTTTTGGGCATCTGTAGAATTTTCAAGATCCACATTTCTTAAATCCATAAATGTTCTATTTTGAACGTAATTTATAAAATAGTAGATTGATGAACAAAAAGTTAAGATAATAATTGAATAATTTACTAATCTAATCCTATTTAAATTTAACATTTTTGAATAGGAATGAGAAAGCCCTGAAAAAATTGGAATTAAACAGTAAATAAAAATTGCATTTATCGTCATTAACTGATGGAAAATAAATAAAAGACATGTAAAAACTATACTTAAAATAATTATAAAGTCTTCAATTAGAATTTTTACTTTCTTATTTAACAAATACCTAATTAATAGAACTAAAAAAACTGTAATCGACAGGTAGAGAAGTTTGAATCTCCATACAAATCTTTTAAATTCAAAGGGAAGGACCCAATCTAATCTGGATGAACCAAGTGACTGCGGAAATAAAATATATTGAGTAAAAAAATCATTAAATTCAATTTTTCCAAAGAGGAGCATCAAATAAAGAAATATTAAAAAAGAAAAAGATCCTAGTATTGAATATAAAAATGCTCTTAAATTTTTTTTTTTATAAAAAAATAATAATGATAAAAAACTTATCATTAAAATTATATAGCTGGTAGGTGCTTGTTTTGATAAAAAAGAAAAACCTAATAATATCGGTAAAAAAAACCAAAAAAAATTATTATTTTTCTTAATTGCTAAAAAGAAAATATATAAAGATAAAATTGATAAAATTAATGTATGATGGTCACTAAAAGGTGTTCCAGCAGTCGGATAAGTCAATGCTGCTACACAAATTGAATAAAAAAAACTTGATAAAGTATCTAGGTTGAAAAACTTGAGTATAAAAAATGTAGAAATCGTAATTAAAAAATTAAATATAGAGGCATGCAATACGTAAACAAACCAAGATACACCAAATAATTTGAAAAAGAGCGCTTGTAGGAAATCAATAAATGGTTCTTTTATTGTCCAATAATCTCTAAAGGGATAATAACCTATAGAGAAATCATAACCAGAATTAAAAATTAGAAAACTATCTATAGGTAAAATACCTTGATATCCATAATATTGATTTATTGAAATTGAGAAGATAGTTAAAACAAAGATTAAAATAATATTTAATATGTTATTTTTTTTTTGTAGGTTCATTTAAGATTTAATTTTCTTTAAAATTACAGATCTATTTAGAGCAAAAAAAGTAGGGAAAAAGAAAATCAAAATTTTATCTAAACAATGCACTAAATTTAAAAAAAAATTACTTAATTTTATGTGAAAAAAATCTGAATTCACACCACCTGAATTCAAAAAAATTAAAAATTCAGAAACATTATTTTTTTCAATTTTATACTGAGGAAAAAACTCTCTAAACTTTGTCTCATCTTGAAATAAAAGCTGAGCTATTGCTGTATTTGAAACCCAAGGATCTTTAGCATTAAAAAGATTTCTCTTTTTTTGAAAAACTTTATCAGTTAAACACCATCCTTCATCATCTAAAACTATTTGAATGAGTTTTAACATAAAAGAGGTTTCTGGTTCATTTATTAAAATAACACCATTTTTTTTTAAATATTTAGACATTTTCTCTAGAGCTATTGCAGGATTAGCGCAATGATGCAACGAATGATTAATAATGAAAACATCAACTTTTTTGTGATATTTTTTCCCTAGATTTACCTTCAACATATCTACTTTTTTATCTATCCAAGAATATTTTATAATATCTGTTAATTTAATATTTTTGTAATTTAAGACTTTTTTCAAACAACCATTACCAGAACCTAGTTCAAATACATTTTTCTTTCTCAAAACGTATTTTTCCATCCATTGAAACCTTTTATTAAGCAAAAACAATAGATTAGGGTTATTGTTATTAAAAATTTTATCTCTGTTTTTATGGATGTTTGGTGACTTTATATTTTTGGGTATATATTTTTTTTTGAAAAACATTAATTCTAAAGCCTGACCCAACTTAATTTTTTACTCATTCGTCAGAGATTTTTTTGATTCATCATTTTAGACTATAAAACTCTAATTATAATGAAAATTCTCTAGTTGCAACAGATTCTCATTAACTATTTAATAAAAGGGCTTATTTTGATTAACATTAATGCTTCTTTCTGTCCTGTACACTTTAAGCTTAAATGTTATAAGAAGTGAGAATTAATATAAGAATCCTTAAGCCAAGTGCATTAAGGTAGGTATTAATAAAAACAAAATGATTTATAATTTTTTATCTGAATATTTATCTATAATAATATTTCTTTTCATTGCTTTATTTTTGAGTATTGGCTTCATCGTTGCTAATTTTTTAGCCTCTCCTTCAAATCCTGATCCGGAAAAATTATCTGCATACGAATGTGGATTTGAAGCATTTGATGATTCGAGAATGGAATTTGATGTAAGATTTTATTTAGTTGCAATTTTATTCATAATATTTGATTTAGAAATAGCATTTCTTTTCCCTTGGGCTATTTCCCTTGGAGAGTTAGGGGCGTTAGGTTTCTGGTCAATGATGATTTTTTTAGGAATTTTGACTATTGGTTTTATTTATGAATGGAAAAAAGGAGCTTTAGAATGGGAATAAAATTTGAATCTTATTCGGAAAAAAATAAAAAAATACCCGAGGAATTTAAAGATCTAGCAAAAGATTTTGCAGAAAAAGGTTTTATAACTACCTCTTCAGAAAATCTAATCAACTGGGCTAGAACAGGATCCTTACATTGGATGACTTTCGGATTAGCCTGTTGCGCTGTTGAAATGATGCAAACTTCAATGCCTAGATATGATTTGGAAAGATTTGGAGCCGCACCAAGAGCTTCACCGAGACAATCAGATGTAATGATAGTTGCTGGAACATTAACAAACAAAATGGCGCCAGCTCTTAGAAAAGTTTACGATCAAATGCCTGAACCTAGATATGTAGTTTCCATGGGAAGCTGTGCAAATGGAGGAGGTTATTACCATTACTCTTATTCTGTTGTTAGAGGTTGTGATAAAATTGTGCCAGTAGATATATATGTACCTGGCTGTCCACCATCCGCAGAGGCACTTTTGTATGGAATATTACAATTACAAAAAAAAATTAGAAGAGAGGGGGGTTCAGAAAGGTAGAAATGACAATTAATTTAAACAAAATTGAAAAGTTAATTAACTCTGAGCTTTCAAGTAAAATTCAAGAATCTTCAATTTTAAACGACGAACTATCTATTAATATTAACGATGATGATTTAATAGAGGTTTTACAATTTTTAAAATCACATGAAGAATTAAAATTTAGACAATTGATCGATTTAGCAGGAGTAGACTATCCTGATGAAGAGAAACGTTTTCAATTAGTTTATCTTCTTCTCTCCCATGAAAAAAATATTAGAATAAAAGTAATAATTAAATTTAATAGTGATCAACTTATTAATTCTATAACAAAAATTTTTCCCTCAGCTAATTGGATGGAAAGAGAAGTTTTTGATATGTATGGTATTAAATTTAAAAATCATCCTGATCTAAGAAGAATTTTGACAGATTACGGATTTAAAGGCCATCCTTTGAGAAAAGATTTTCCGCTAACTGGGTTTAATGAGGTCAGATACAGCGAGAAGGAAAAAAAAGTTATTTATGAACCGGTCAAACTTGAGCAAAACTATAGAAATTATGATTTTACGAGTCCTTGGGAAGGTACGAAATATTTAAAAGAAATTAAAAAAAAAGTGGAAGATGGTAAAAAAAACTAAATCATTAAATTTAAATTTTGGACCTCAGCACCCTGCAGCTCATGGCGTTTTAAGGCTTATTCTGGAATTAGATGGTGAAGTTGTTGAAAAAGCTGATCCGCATATTGGGTTGCTTCATAGAGGAACAGAAAAATTAATTGAGCAAAAAACTTATACTCAAGCTTTGCCTTATTTTGATAGGTTAGATTATGTTGCACCTATGAATCAGGAGCATGCTTTCGCTCTAGCGGCAGAAAAATTATTAGAAATTGAGGTACCTATAAGAGCAAAATATATTAGAGTAATTTTTTGTGAAATTGGAAGAATTTTAAGTCATATCTTAAATGTAACAACCCAAGCACTCGATGTTGGGGCTTTAACACCCTCATTGTGGGGTTTTGAAGAAAGAGAAACCTTGATGACATTTTATGAGAGAGCCTCTGGGTCAAGATTGCATGCGAATTATTTTAGAACAGGTGGAGTTCATCAAGATATTCCTTTAAAGTTAATTGAAGATATTGAAAAGTTTTGCAGATCATTTCCAAAAATTATTGACGATTTAGAAAGTTTATTAACAGATAACCGTATTTTCAAACAACGTAACGTAGAAATTGGAATTGTGAGTAAACAAGAGGCGCTCGATCACAGTTTTTCAGGAGTAATGTTAAGGGGTTCAGGCGTGCCTTGGGATTTAAGAAGATCGCAACCTTATGAAATTTATAAAGATTTAGATTTTAAAATACCAGTTGGAAAAAACGGAGATTGCTACGATCGATATCTTTGTAGAATAGAAGAAATGAGGGAAAGTGTGAAAATAATTTTACAATGTATTGAAAGGATACCTAAAGGACCTGTCAAATCTATTGATAATAAAATTTCTCCTCCAAAGAGAGACGATTTAAAACAATCTATGGAAGCATTAATACATCATTTTAAATTATTTACAGAGGGATACAGAGTGCCTGCAGGGGACGTATATACAGCCGTAGAAGCTCCCAAAGGCGAATTTGGTGTTTACCTTATTTCAGATGGAAGCAACAAACCTTACAGGTGTAAAATTAGAGCACCAGGATTTTCACATTTACAGGCAATGGACTATTTGATTAGAGGTCACATGCTAGCAGATGTGCCTGCGGTACTTGGTTCTTTGGATATTGTTTTTGGGGAGGTTGATAGATGAGTATTAAAAAAGTTCACGATATTCAACCAAAAGAGTTTAAATTTTCAAATGAAAATCTTAAGAAGGCCGAGGAAATATTAAATAGGTATCCAAAAAAAAGTAAAAAAAGTGCAGTGATGCCTTTTCTTTATTTAGCTCAAAAACAAAACGATAATTGGATACCACTATCAGCTATGAAGTACATAGCAAATTTTTTATCCATGCCCTATATTTCTGTGTATGAAGTTGCAACTTTTTATACAATGTATAATTTGGCGCCGGTTGGGAAGTATTTTGTACAGGTTTGCACAACCACACCCTGTTTAATTAGGGGAGCAGATAAAATTGTAAAACTTTGTAAAGAAAAAATTTCACCTAATGAAAACGAAGTGTCAAAAAAAGGTAATTGCTCTTGGATGGAGGTAGAATGTTTGGGTGCTTGTGTCAATGCTCCAATGATTCAAATAAATGAAAATTATTATGAGGATTTAAATGAAAAATGCACAAAAGAGATTTTAGAGTCATTAATAAATGATAAGCCTTTAAAACCTGGTTCTTATAGGGGAAGAACAAATACATCTCCTGAAAAGAAACAAACTCTTAATGGAGAAAATCATGCTTAAAAAAGAAAATAAAATTTTTAAAAATCTTTACAACGAATATGGTTGGGAAATCGAAAACGCTATAAAAAGAGAAGATTGGAAAGATACTAAAAATATTATTTCAAAAGGCAGAGACTGGATAATAAATGAGGTAAAAATATCCGAACTTAGAGGTAGAGGGGGTGCTGGTTTTTCTACAGGTCTCAAATGGTCTTTTGCTCCAAAAGAAGTTGGTTCTAGACCACACTATTTAGTAATAAATGCAGATGAATCCGAACCTGGAACTTGCAAGGATAGAGATATTTTAAGATTTGAACCTCAAAAATTAATAGAGGGATGTCTTATAGCCGGCTACGCTGTGAACGCCCATATATGCTACATTTATATCAGAGGGGAATATCTAAACGAAGGTAAAAGATTACAAGATGCCATTAATCAAGCGTATGAAAAAAATTTTTTAGGTAAAAATGCTTGTGGATCAGGATGGAATTTTGATATTTTTATTCATTATGGTGCAGGAGCTTATATATGTGGAGAAGAAACAGCGCTATTAGAAAGTATCGAAGGTAATAAAGGTCAACCAAGACTAAAACCTCCTTTTCCTGCATTAGTAGGTTTGTACGGATGTCCTACAATTGTTAACAATGTTGAAACTATTGCAGTGGTTCCAACTATTTTAAGACGAGGCGGAAAATGGTTTGCTTCAATTGGTAAACCAAAAAATACGGGAACAAAAATTTTTTGTATATCTGGAAATGTACATTCACCTTGTAATGTTGAAGAAGAAATGGGCATACCTCTTAAAGATTTAATAGAAAAACATGCTGGTGGTGTAATTGGAGGTTGGGAAAATTTACAAGCAGTAATCCCTGGTGGTTCATCCATGCCATTATTACCAAAAAAAGTGTGTGATACTATCAAAATGGATTTTGACTCACTAATTGAAAATAAAAGTGGACTTGGAACAGCTGGAATTGTCGTAATCAATAAAGATCAAGACATCGTTACGTGCATGGCAAGGATAGCAAGATTTTATAAACATGAAAGTTGTGGTCAATGTACCCCGTGTAGAGAAGGTGCAGGATGGATGTGGAGAATACTTGATAGAGTAGAAAAAAGAAAAGCTACTTTCAGTGATATTAATTTACTGTCAGACGTGACTAAGCAAATTGAAGGTCATACTATATGTGCTTTTGGAGAGGGTTCGGCTTGGCCAGTACAAGGATTATTAAGACATTTTAG
Source organism: uncultured Pelagibacteraceae bacterium (assembly GCA_902601545.1). Classification (GTDB taxonomy): domain Bacteria; phylum Pseudomonadota; class Alphaproteobacteria; order Pelagibacterales; family Pelagibacteraceae; genus Pelagilacustribacter. Next base: position 10,470 of record CACKNR010000006.1, read on the forward strand.
AAAAGAGATCGAGAGTCGATGCAGAGAAGAACCTCTTATCAAAAAGAAATCAGACAATCCGTATTTAGTAGACCAACATCTCTTGGAGAATAAGAATGCCTAAAATTACAATTAACGGTAAAGAAATAGAATTTGAAAAAGGCATGACGGTTCTGCAAGCATGTGAACTCGCTGATGTAGAAATACCAAGATTTTGCTACCATGAAAAATTGTCTATAGCTGGTAATTGTAGAATGTGCCTTGTTGAACTGGAAAAATCTGCAAAACCAATTGCTTCCTGTGCAATGCCTGCAGCAGAGGGCATGAACATTAAAACTAACACTCCTTACGTTGAGAAAGCGAGAAAGGGTGTAATGGAATTTTTATTGGCTAATCACCCTTTAGATTGTCCAGTTTGTGATCAAGGAGGAGAATGCGATTTACAGGATCAGTCTATGTACTACGGAGTTGATAAATCAAGGTTCGTGGAAAATAAAAGACTGGTCAAAGAAAAATATATGGGCCCTTTAATCAAGACACAAATGACAAGATGCATTCATTGCACAAGATGTGTGAGATTTGCAACTGAAGTCGCTGGAGTTCCAGAAATTGGGGCAATTGGTCGAGGTGAAAACATGGAGATCACCACATATTTAGAAAAAGCAATGGAGTCGGAGCTTTCCGCTAATGTAATAGATTTATGCCCTGTCGGAGCTTTAACTTCAAAACCATATGCTTTTGAAGCGCGTCCGTGGGAGCTAAAAAAAACTGAAACCATAGATGTAATGGATGCTGTTGGATCTAATATAAGGGTCGACACTTACAACTGGGAGGTAAAAAGAATACTACCAAGATTAAATAATAATATAAACGAAGAGTGGATATCAGATAAAACAAGATATTCTTGCGACGGCTTACTCAAACAAAGACTCGATGTGCCTTATATTAAAATAAATAACAAACTTCAAAAATCCTCATGGGATGAAGCACTTAAAGTTCTATCACAAAAAATAAACTCAATTAATCCAAATGAAATAGCTGGGCATATAGGAGATATGATAAATTTAGAAAGTGCTTTAAGTTTTAAAAAATTTTTTGAAGTTCTCAAAAGTGAAAATTTGGAATTTAGAGAAAGAGAATTTTACATAAACTCATCAGAAAAAAGCAATTATATATTCAATTCTACAATAAATGGCATAGAAGAGTCAGATTTAATTCTTTTAATTGGAACCAATCCAAGGCATGAGGCCACAATGTTAAATGCAAGAATAAGAAAAGTTTTTGCTAAGAAAAAAATTCCAATTTATTCAATAGGAAATCCAGGTGATTTAACATATAAATATAATATAATTGGAAATAAGACAGATGATATTAAAAAGATTCTCAACAACCAAATAGATTTTTCAAAAAAATTATCATCCTCAAAAAAACCTATAATTATTATCGGAGAGTCAGCTTTAGAAATTAAAAGTGGAGAGTATATTGTTGAGGAATTCAAAAAATTCTTAAAAAAAAATAATTTTATAAATAAAGATTGGAATGCATTCAACTTTTTACCTCAGAATGCTTCAACAGTTGGGTTAATAGACATAAATATCTTAAACAAAGAAAATGAGAAAAAAAGTTCATTTTTTGACAAACTAAAAAACAATAAGTTTAAATTATTATATCTTTTGGGATCTGATAACTTAGAAATAAAAAAAAATAATGAGTTTATTGTATATCAAGGGAGTCATGGTGATAGAGGAGCAGAAATTGCTGATTTAATTCTACCAAGCGCCGCATTTACTGAGCAAAATGGACTCTATGAAAATCTTGAAGGAAGAGTTCAAGAATGTAAAAAGGCTTCTTACCCAATAGGCGATGCCCTAGAGGACTGGAAGATTTTTAATCTAATCCTTAAAACGTTAGGCAAAAGAGAACATTTAACAAATTTTGAATCATTGAGAAAAGAAGTGTTAAATTTAATTCCAAATTTTACAAAACTTAATGAGTTACCAAACTTTAAAGAAATTGTAATTAAGAATACATCCGCAACTTTTTTAAGTGAGGAGGTAAATATTAAAGATTTAGACTATTATTTTACTAATGCCATTTCAAGAGCTTCAAAAACCATGAGTGAATGTAGACAAATTAGGGAAAAATCAAAAAAAACTGGAACAGATAATATATGATGGAGTATCTACAAATTTTAGGCCAAGAAGTTTATAAAATTATCTTTTTACTTATTCCAATTCTAGTATCTGTAGCCATGGTCGTATGGTTAGATAGAAGAGTTTGGGGTTTAGTGCAAAAAAGAAAAGGACCTAATGTTGTTGGTCCTTTTGGACTTTTTCAAACACTAGCCGATGCTTTAAAATATATTTTTAAGGAAATTATTATTCCAGCAAGTGCAAATAAAGTAGTTTTTATCCTTGCGCCAATAGTAACTATGACATTAGCTTTGATCGCCTGGGCGGTTATACCGATGAGCGAAGACTTAGTTTTAGCAGATATTAATGTTGGAGTTTTGTATTTGTTTGCAGTTTCTTCATTAGGCGTTTATGGGATCATAATGGGAGGATGGGCATCTAACTCAAAGTACCCTTTTCTTGGGGCAATAAGATCTGCAGCTCAAATGGTATCTTATGAGGTCTCAATTGGAATAATTATTATTAATGTACTTTTATGTGTTGGATCCCTTAATTTAAACGATATCGTTCTTGCGCAAAAAGAATTGTGGTATGTGATCCCACTCTTTCCAATGTTTGTAATTTTTTTTATTTCAGCGCTAGCAGAAACTAACAGACCACCGTTTGATTTGCCTGAAGCAGAAGCGGAGTTAGTAGCTGGTTACCAAACCGAATATTCCGGTATGATGTATGCAATGTTTTGGTTAGGAGAATATGCAAATATTCTTCTAATGTGTGCAATGGGCTCAATACTTTTTCTTGGTGGCTGGTTACCAATAATTGATGTATATCCACTAAATGTAATTCCTGCTCCAGTTTGGATGATAATAAAAATTTTATTTTTATTTTTCTTATTCGCACTTATTAAAGCTATTGTTCCCAGATATAGGTATGACCAGCTCATGAGACTTGGCTGGAAAATATTTTTACCATTTTCATTAGTTTATCTTGTTCTTACAGCAAGTTTCTTATTTTATTTTGATAAATTACCTAAGGTGAACATTTAATGAATTTAACTAGACTTTTAAAAACTGTATTTCTTGTAGAGTTTGTTTCAGGATTATATATGGCGATAAGAGAGCTATTTAGAAAATCAAAAACTATAAACTATCCTTTTGAAAAAGGCTCAATCAGCCCTCGGATGAGGGGAGAGCATGCTTTAAGAAGATATCCTAACGGGGAAGAGAGATGTATTGCTTGTAAATTGTGTGAAGCAGTTTGCCCTGCACAAGCTATTACAATTGAGTCTTCAGAGAGGTCAGATGGAAGTAGGAAAACAACGAGATATGATATTGATATGCTTAAATGTATATATTGTGGTCTATGCCAAGAGTCCTGTCCCGTTGATGCTATTGTACAAGGACCAAATTTTGAATTTGCTACAGAAACCAGAGAAGAACTTTATTATAATAAAGAAAAGCTTTTGGAAAACGGTGATAGATGGGAGTCAGTTCTGGCAAAAAATATCAAATTAGATAAGCCCTATAGATAAATGATAGCTCACTCAATTTTCTTTTATTTTTTTTCAGTTATAGCTATTTTTTCATCTTTGATGGTAATAACTTCAAGAAGCACAATTAACTCAGTTTTCTTTTTAATTTTAGATTTCATTTCAGTAGGCTGCTTATTCATTATGGTTGGGGCTGAATTTTTAGGAATGATTTTATTAATTGTATATGTAGGAGCCGTCGCTGTTTTATTTTTATTCGTTGTTATGATGTTGAATGTTGCAGAACAAAAGCAATCTTGGTTTATTGGCAGAAAATCAACTCATATCCCTACAGGATTGGTCGTAAGTGTTTTGATTCTACTAGAATTATTAGTTGTAGTAGGGGGATGGAAATTTAAAGAAGATATAATGTCCAGCAGCACATTGATTTTATCGGATATCTCAAACACTCATCAATTAGGATTGGTAATGTATACTGATTATATTCTATATTTTCAGTTAGCTGGAATAGTCCTCCTTTTAGCAATGATTGGAGCCATTCTTCTAACATTTAGACAAAGAGAGGGAGTAAAAAAGCAAAGTTATATCAATCAAGTTACAAGGAGCCCATTAACTGCGGTAGAATTAGTAGAGGTAAAATCTAATCAAGGAGTAAAGATTGATGATTGAGATTGGTTTAGGACACTATTTGTCACTAGGGGCTATAATTTTTTTCTTAGGAGTAATAGGAATTTTTTTAAATAGAAAAAATGTAATAGTCATTTTGATGTCTATTGAGCTTATTTTGTTAGCAGTAAATATAAATTTAATTTCATTTTCAATTTTCTCTGGTGACATTATTGGTCAAATTTTTACAATGCTAATTTTAACTGTAGCAGCAGCGGAGGCAGCAATAGGTTTGGCCATTATCGTAGTTTACTATAGAAACAGAGGGTCAATTAGAGTTGAAGATATTCATGGTATGAAAGGTTAAATGGAATACGCAATAGTATTTTTACCTTTACTTGGTTCTATCATTGGATATTTGGGAAAATCTATAACTAAATTTTTTGCTGAAATCTCTACAAGCTTATTTGTAAGTATCTCAGCGGTCCTATCAATTTTTGTTTTTTGGAATGGAATTCAAAATGAACTTTACGGTAATTATATTATTTTTGAATGGATAAGTTCTGGGGGGTTTACTGCTAATTGGTCGATTAATATCGATCCATTGAGCTCCGTCATGTTGGTAGTAGTTACTTTTGTATCAGCATTAGTTCATATTTATTCTATTGGATATATGAGCCATGATCCTCATAAACCAAGATTTATGTCTTATTTGTCATTATTTACCTTTTCAATGTTGGCCTTAGTTGTTTCAGATAATTTTTTGCAACTTTTTTTTGGATGGGAGGGAGTTGGTTTATGCTCTTATTTACTCATTGGGTTTTGGTTTAAAAAAGAAACGGCAAATAATGCAGCTATAAAAGCCTTTATAGTAAATAGAATAGGAGATTTTGGGTTAGCTATTGCAATATTTTTAATTTTTTTCTTTTTTGGCACAATTAATTTTGACGAAGTTTTTCAAGCTACAAGCCAGTTCACTGAAAAAAAAATAGTTTTCTTTGGTTTTGAGTCTAATTTATTAACTTTAATATGCGTATTCCTATTTATTGGGGCGATGGGAAAATCTGCACAATTTTTATTACATACTTGGCTACCTGACGCAATGGAGGGGCCAACACCAGTTTCTGCTTTAATTCATGCAGCAACAATGGTTACAGCAGGAGTATTTTTAGTTGTAAGATGTTCACCGATGTTTGAATATTCCCAAATAGCTTTAAATTTAGTTACTGTGGTAGGAATGATAACAGCAATTTTTGCAGCATCAGTTGCATTAGTGCAAAACGATATAAAAAAAATAGTTGCTTATTCTACTTGTAGTCAACTAGGTTACATGTTTTTTGCGGCTGGTATAGGAGCTTATCATGTCGCGATGTTTCACTTATTCACCCATGCTTTTTTTAAAGCACTATTATTTTTGGGCGCTGGTTCCGTAATACATGCATTTAAGGACGAGCAAGATATTAGAAATATGGGTGGGGTAAGAAAAAAATTACCGTATACTTATGTTTTTATGCTGTTAGGAACTTTAGCGTTAACCGGATTTCCTTTTCTTTCTGGATTTTATTCAAAAGATGCAATCATTGAATTTGCATATTTAAAAGGCTCTTCTTTAGGTAATTATGCGGCCTCAGTAGGTATTTTTACCGCATTTTTGACATCAATTTATTCTTGGAGGTTATTTTTCAAAACTTTTCATGGGCCATATAATAATAAGACACCTATTGGTGAAACACATGAGTCCCCTGTAGTAATGTTAGTTCCTCTTATATTTTTAGGTTTTGGTGCAGTATTTTCAGGATACTTTTTTAAAAGCACTTTTATAGGCCACCATAGTAGCGACTTTTGGCAAACCTCTATATTTTTTTTGAACGAGATAAAACATAATGCGATACCTCTTTGGTTTTTATTACTTACACCTATTTTAGTTATATTATCTATACCTGTCGCATTTTATTTGTATATTTTAAATCCAAAAGTTTTAGAAGATTTAAAGAATACTAATAAACCACTATATAACTTTTTACTAAATAAGTGGTATATTGATGAATTATACGAAAAGGTTTTTGTTTACCCTGCAAAAAGAGCAGGCTCTTTTTTTTGGAAAAAAGGAGATATAGGCGTTATAGATAGATTCGGACCCGATGGTATTTCAAAGCTGATCAAAATTATTTCAAGCAAAACAACACGTCTTCAAACAGGATTTATATATGATTATGCTTTTGTTATGTTATTGGGACTATCGATTCTCCTAACTTATTTAATTTTAAAATAAAATGAACTTTCCAATATTATCAACGTTAATTTTTTTACCTTTATTAAGCTCGATATTCATTTTTTTATCTAAAGACAAAACAAATAATTTAAGTTCTATTTATATTTCTTTATTTAGTAGCACCGCTACTTTTTTTCTCTCACTATTTTTATGGTATTCACTTGATTTAACTTCTTCAGATTTTCAATTTGTTGAAGAAAAAAATTGGATAAATAATTTCATTAAATTTAAATTAGGAGTTGATGGAATTTCTATACTTTTTATTGTCTTAACAACTTTTATAACCCCTATTTGTATAATTTCATGTTTAAATAGTGTCAAAGTAAGAGTCAAAGAGTTCTTAATAGCAATTTTAATCTTAGAAACTTTTATGATTGGAGTATTCTGTTCACTTGATCTTGTAATTTTTTATTTATTTTTTGAAGCTGGATTGATACCAATGTTTTTAATTATTGGGGTTTGGGGAGGACCAAAAAGAGTTTACTCTGCATTCAAATTTTTTTTATTCACCTTACTTGGCTCAGTTTTAATGCTTGTAGCCATAATAGTTATTTATTGGTTAACAGGTACGACTGATATTACTCAAATATATGAAATAAAAATACCCAAAGAATATCAGAACATACTATGGCTAGCTTTTTTGAGCTCTTTCGCAGTAAAAATGCCTATGTGGCCTGTTCATACATGGTTACCAGATGCTCATGTTGAAGCACCCACAGCTGGTTCAGTTATACTTGCAGCAATTTTATTGAAAATGGCTGGATATGGTTTTTTAAGATTTTCTATACCTATGTTTCCTTTTGCTTCAGAATATTTTACACCATTAATTTATACTTTGAGTATCATCGCAATAATTTACACATCTTTAGTTGCGCTTATGCAAGATGATATGAAAAAATTAATTGCTTATTCCTCTGTTGCTCACATGGGCTATGTGACATTAGGAATTTTTACAATGACAAAACAAGGTATCGAAGGAAGCATATATCAGATGATTAGTCACGGCTTGATATCAGCAGCACTTTTTTTGTGTGTTGGAGTAGTCTATGACAGGCTGCACTCAAGAATGATAAGTACTTATGGTGGTCTGTTAAATTATATACCTAAATACTCATTTTTATTTATAGTGTTTGCTTTAGCTGCATTAGGATTACCTGGAACTTCTGGATTTTTAGGTGAGTTTCTTGTTTTAACGGGGGCTTTTCAAAAAAGTTATTTAGCAGCAATTTTCGCTACTTTTGGAGTTGTTTTAGGAGCCGCATATATGCTTTGGCTTACAAAAAGAGTAATTTTTGGAAGTGTTAGTAACTCAGAAATAAGGAATTTAAATGATATAAACAAACTAGAAATTTTAATGCTAGTTTCATTAGCATTTTTTATTATTTTTTTTGGTTTTTATCCCTCTCCTTTAATGGAGACCTTTAGCGTATCAGTAAACAGTTTAATAAACAATTATGAAACAGCATTAATTTCAAATTAAATATGATTTTCAATCTAAATATACTGCTTCCAGAAATTTTTTTATCTTTATCAATTTTTTCTATCTTAATGATTGGAGTATTTTTAAAGAATAGTTTTAATTTAGTATTTAACCTCACTTCATTAATAATTATTATCACCGCCTCAATTATTTTATCAAGTTCGAATAATGAGGAAAAAATATTTTCAGAAAGTTTTACAAGAGATGGTTTTTCAAATTACTTTAAAATTTTGATACTTTTATCATCACTATTTGTTTTAAACTCATCCAAAGATTTTATTATAGATAATAAATTAGATAAATTTGAATATCCTATAATCATTTTGTTATCAATTTTGGGGATGTTTTTTATGGTAAGCGCCAATGACTTAATACTTTTCTATTTGGGTTTAGAGTTACAATCTTTATCACTTTATATCCTTGCATCAATTGATAGAGACAATTTAAGATCAACAGAATCTGGAATAAAGTATTTCGTTTTAAGCGCCTTATCTTCAGGTTTATTATTATATGGATGTTCATTACTTTATGGTTTTACTGGATCCACAAATTTCGAGTCAATTGCCAATCAACTTAATAAAGATAATACAGGCGCGGTATTCGCAATGGTTTTCATCTTGGTTGGACTCGCTTTTAAAGTATCTGCAGTTCCATTTCATATGTGGACACCTGATGTTTACGAGGGTGCTCCAACTTCAATAACAAGTTATTTTGCAGTAGTTCCAAAAGTTGCAGGCTTAGCATTATTGATTAAATTTATGTTTATTCCTTTTTCAAATATTTTATTAGAATGGCAAACAATCATTATTTTTATATCTATTGCTTCAATGATTTTGGGAGCGATCGCAGCAATGGTTCAAAAAAACTTTAAAAGACTTCTGGCTTATAGCTCGATTGGTCATATCGGCTATGCCCTTGCTGGCGTTGCAACTGGAGCAATATCCGGTTATCAAAGTGCAATAGTATATATATCAATCTACGTAATTATGAATATCGGAGCTTTCTCTTGTCTATATTTACTTAAAAAAGATGGGGAATATAAAGAAAATATTTCTGATTTATCTGGAATTTCAAAAAAACATCCCTTGTTAGCTATTTCATTATTGATAATTTTGTTCTCTTTAGCGGGTGTTCCACCATTAGGGGGATTTTTTGCAAAATTTTATGTTTTTGTTGCTGTCTTAGAGAAAGAAATGTACGCATTAGCAATAATTGGATTGTTAACAACGGTTATGTCAGCCTTTTATTATCTTAAAATTATTAAAACTATTTATTTTGATGATAGCCTTATCACTTTTGAGCCAAATAAAAATAGGATAGCTCAAATTTCTATATTTACGAGTTGTACAATTTTAATTACGTTCTTTTTATATCCTTCTATTTTAAACAATTTAGTAAATACATTATTCACCAATTAATGAAGATAAGGATTAAAAAGTATAAAAAAGTAAAAAGTACAAATGATATTGCATTAAAACTTATAAAAAAAAATATTTCGGAGCCAACGCTTATTACATCAGAAAAACAAACTAATGGGAGAGGTAGAGTTGGAAAAAAATGGATTTCAAAAAAAGGAAATCTTTTTATTTCCATTTTTTTTAAATTTGACCAAAAAAAAATTAATTTCAAACAGTTTGCTGTTCTTAATGCATTTTTGCTTAAAAAAGTTATTTCAAAGATAATTTCAAAAAAAATAAAAATAAAATGGCCAAACGATTTATTACTTGATAGTAAGAAATTTTGTGGAATTTTGCAGGAAGTAATTAAAAACGACAATTTTAATTATTTGATAGTAGGAATAGGTTTAAATACCAATATAGTGCCTGAAAACAAAAGCTTTAAATCTACCAGTTTAAAAAATATATTGAATAAAAAAGTTAACAATAAAAATATCTTAAAAAATATTATAATTTCATATGAAAAACTTCTTAAAGAAAAAGATAAATTTTCCTTTTCAGAATTAAAAAAGAAATATAAATAATTTAAATGTATTATATTATTGGCGATATTGGAAATACCTCAACAAGAATTTGTTTATTGAATAAATCAAAAATCATAAAATCAATTATTTTCGATACAAAGAAAATATTTCTTAGAAATTATTTTAAAAAAATTTTTAATAAACTTTTAAAAAAAAAATTTAAAAAAGAAATACTATTTTCATGCGTTGTCCCTTTAGCTTTAAAAAAAATAAAAAAAACTTTAAAAAACACTGATTATAAAGTTTTAGAGATTAAAAACTTTGATTTAAAGACTCTGATAAAATTAAATGTTAAAAATAAAAAACAGCTGGGATCGGATAGAATCGTAAATTCTATTGAAGGCAAAAAATTTAAAGATTGTTTAATTATTGATTTTGGAACTGCTACAACTTTTGATATTATTAAAAATGGAATTTACGAAGGAGGCGTTATAGCTCCTGGTATTAAATCATCTATAAAGAATTTAAGTCAGTCCACAGCTTTACTTCCAGTATTTAATTTAAAAAACAAACAAAAGAGCTATGGAAAGAATACAAAAGATGCTCTAAACGCAGGTTTTATCTGGGGTTATGATGGATTGATAAATAATATAATAAGTAAAATAACTAGAAACTGGAAAATGAATTATAAAATTATACTTACAGGAGGATATGCAAATTTATTTAAAAAGATTATCAAACGTAAAACTATTGCAGATCAAAACATTACAATTAAAGGCGTTTCTAAAGTTTATAGGGAATTTTTATGAGTAAAGAAGAATTGCTTTTTTGTCCTTTAGGTGGGTCAGGAGAGATAGGTGGAAATATGAATTTATACGCCTATGGGAAAGAGAATGATCAGAAATGGATTATAGTAGATATGGGAGTTTCTTTTGCTGATGACTCCGTGCCAGGAATTGATCTAATAATGCCAGACGCAGGTTTTATAATTGATAAGAAAGATGATCTACTTGGCATTGTCTTAACACATGCACATGAAGATCACATAGGCGCTGTCGCTCATTTATGGCCTAGTTTGAAATGTAAAATGTATGCCACACCTTTTACTTCCGCACTTATTCTTGAAAAATTTAAAGAAAAAAAAATTGATATTTCTCCATATTTAGAAGTAGTGCCTTTAAATAGCAAAATTAAGCTGGGGAGTTTTGAAATTGATTTTGTTACTTTAACACATTCTATTCTAGAACCTAACGGCTTGAGTATAAAAACTCCATTAGGAACAGTTTTACATACCGGGGATTGGAAAATAGACCCAAATCCATTGATAGGAGGCCAAATCGATAAACAGAAATTACAATCTATCGGAGATAGCGGTATATCAGCAATGATATGTGACTCTACAAATATATTTAGCCCTGGTAGAGCCGGTTCAGAGTCAGAGGTAAGGGATAGCCTTTTAAGAATTATGGAATTAAAAACTAATAGAATTCTTGTAACTTCATTCGCATCAAATGTAGCTCGAATGGAGTCAATATTTTATTGTGCAAAAAAAACAGGAAGAAATATTTGTTTAGTCGGTAGATCAATGCAAAGAATTTATAAAGCAGCAAGAAAATGTGGATATCTTCAAGGGATTATTGAGCCTTTAGAGCCTAGAGATGCAAAAAAAGTAACGAAAAATAAAATTTTATATTTAGCAACTGGTAGCCAAGGAGAGCCTATGGGAGCCATGACTAGAATTATTAATGGAGTACATCCAGAGGTACATTTAGAAAGTGGAGATACTGTAATCTTTTCATCTAAAATTATTCCAGGAAATGAAAAAAAATTATATCATTTACAAAACCTAATTGTAAGAAACAAAATGGAAATGATCAGTGAAGAAAATGCTTTTGTGCACGTCTCTGGTCATCCCAACAGAGACGATCTTAAAGATATGTACAACTGGGTCAAGCCCCAGTGTGTAATACCTGTTCATGGAGAGCATCGTCATATGGCTGAACACGTTTTATTCGCTAAAGAAATGCAAGTTCCAAACACTTTATTAATTGAAAATGGTGACATAATTAAAATTCTCCCTGGAAATAAACCAGAAATTATTGATAAAGCACCATCTGGAAAAATTTATCTTGATGGAAATATAAACGTAGAAACTGATGCTCAATCTATAAAAGATAGAAAAAATTTATCTTTAAATGGATACTTGGAAATTACATTAATTGTTTCAAACAATGGCAGTATAAAAAAACCAGTAATTTCTTATAAAGGGATACCAGAAAAAAATGAGGATGATACTTTTATTTTTGATATGGAAGATGAAATAATGAATATTTGTAGAACTTTTTCAATGGATAATAAAAAACAACAACAAAATTTAATTGAAACTTTAAAACAAAATTGTAGAAGAATCGTAAGAGAGAAAACTGGAAAAAAACCTTTTACAAATATTAATATTGCAAGGATTTAATGGGTATAACAGGCTCAATAATAGTTTATGTAATGATCTGGTGGATAATATTTTTTTCAGTATTACCAATAGGAATTCGTTCAAATAAAGAAGTTTTTCAGGAAAAAATTGAGGGAATGGATCCTGGTGCTCCAAAAAATCCGAATATAGCAAAAAAATTTTTCATTACCACATTAATTACTACTATAATTTTTTCAGTCATATATTATCTAGTGGATATTGAATTTTTAAATTTAAGAGAACTTTTAAACTAATGTACCTTTCAAAATTATTTATCCCAATAACAAAAGATCTCCCAGCAGAGGCAAAAATTAAGTCACATCAGCTAATGCTAAGAACAGGTATGATCAAGCAGTCTTCTGCTGGAATATACTCTTGGCTTCCATTAGGTTTCAAAGTAATGAAAAAAATTGAACAAATAGTTAGGGAGGAACAAAATTTAATCGGAGCTCAAGAAATGTTAATGCCTACTATTCAATCCTCAGAAATATGGAAAGAGAGTGGTAGGTATGATGATTATGGAGAAGAAATGCTAAGAATAAAAGACCGCCAAGGCAGAGAAATTTTATATGGGCCAACAAATGAGGAACTCATTACAGATGTTTTTAGGACGAGTGTAAAGTCTTATAAATTACTTCCTCAACTTTTGTATCACATTCAATGGAAATTTAGAGACGAGATTAGACCTAGATTTGGAGTTATGAGATGTAAAGAATTTTATATGAAAGACGCATATTCTTTCGATTTATCTGATGAAGATGCAAAAAAATCTTATAACAAAATGTTTTATTCTTATCTTAAAACATTTAATAGGCTGGATTTAAAGGCTATACCAATGGCAGCAGATACCGGGCCTATAGGAGGGGATTTATCACATGAATTTGTTATATTAGCTGATACTGGTGAAAGTGATATTTATGCAGATAAAAATATTTTTGAAATAGATCTGAATCGATATAAATTTGATGACTCATCACTTCAAAAAATGCGTGAAGATTTCACTAAAGTTTACGCAGTTACTGATGAAAAATTTAAAAAAGAAGAATTTAATAAATTAGTTAAAAAGGAAAACCAAATAATTACAAAAGGAATAGAGGTAGGTCATATTTTTTACTTTAGTGATAAATATTCAAAACCCATGAATTGTTTAATCGATGATAAAAGTGGAAAAAAAACTTCAGTTAAAATGGGTTCTTACGGAATAGGTGTTTCGAGACTAGTAGGAGCAATCATTGAGGCAAAATACAATAACGATATTATGAAATGGCCTGAGTCTATTGCACCATTTAAAGTGGTAATTATACCAAGTATAAGCAAAAACAATAAGGAAAACTTGGAAAAAGCAATAAAAATATACCAAGAACTCAAGAAACAAAATATTGACGTATTGTTGGATGATGTTGACGAAAATATGTCTAATAAATTTAAGAAACATGACTTAATTGGAATTCCTTATCAAATTATAGTTGGAGCGAAATCAGATGACGATAATTTTGAATTTAAGGAAGTGAACAATACAAGCCAAATATTAAGTCTTGATAAAATAAAATCAAAATTAAAGAATTAATAACTTGTTTACAAAAGCTGAGAGACTAATTTCATTAAGAAACTTAAGACCAAAAAAAAAAGAAAGTTTTTTGAAAATCATCTCTGTATTTTCTTTTTTAGGAATTGCTTTAGGTGTTTCAATTCTAATAATTGTTATGTCAGTAATGAACGGGTTTAAAACAGATTTAACTGAGAAAATTTTGGGATTAAACCCACATGTAATAGTTGAGCCAAATAGTTTTGAGATTAATGATAAATTTATATCAAAATTAAAAAAAAATTATAAAGAAATAGATATTAGCAAATCTTATAGCGGCGAGGGTATAATATTTGGAATTGATAATGCGAAAGGTGTTATTTTAAAAGGGGTTGATACAAAAGAAAAAAATATTGAAAATTTTTTTAAAAAATTTATTTCAAAAGGAGAATTAAGCAACTTTGGAACAAACAGTGTTTTTATTGGTTCTGAACTTGCTTTTAATCTAAATCTTAAGGAAGGAGATACACTAAATTTAATGTCATCGTCTTTTATTTCAACACCACTTGGAAGCGTGCCTTTACAAGAAAGTTTTAAAATTGCCGGTGTGTTTTCAACTGGATTTTTAGAATTTGACCAAAATATTGTTTATCTTAACATAGAAGATGCGTTATCAATTTTTGACAAAGAGCATAAGGATTTAAATATCGAAATCTATTTAGACAATCCTTTAGAGGCAAATTCATACAAAAAAGAGATTCAAAAGATAAATCCAAATTATTTTATTTATACTTGGTCAGATTTGAATAAATCTCTTTTTAGTGCCTTAAAGCTGGAGAGAAATGTAATGTTTATTATACTTACTCTTATAGTTGTCGTGGCTGCATTTAATATTATCTCAGGATTAACCATATTAATTAAAAATAAAACAAAAGAAATTGCAATATTAAAGACTTTAGGTTTAAGTAACAACTCAATTAAAAAAATATTTTTTTTGACAGGATTAACCATAGGTTTTTTTGCAACAATCACTGGCATCATATTGGGGATCATATTCTCTTTAAATATTGAGAAATTAAGAATTTTAATATCAAATATTTTTGATTTAGAAATTTTTCCATCTGATATATATTTTTTAGATAAACTCCCTACTGAAATAAATGTAAGTTATATATTTCTTGTTTTTTTTATTTCAATAATTATTTCAGCTATAGCCTCTTATTTACCTGCTAAGAAAATTTCAAAAATGAATACTTTTAGAGCTTTGAGATATGAATAAAATTATATTAGAGACCACAAATTTAAAAAAAAGTTTTGAACATACAAGTGGTTTGATAACACTTTTTGATAGATTTAACATAAAGATTAAAGAAGGAGAGCTAGTTGCTTTGGTAGGTCCATCTGGTTCTGGAAAATCCTCATTACTCCATATGTTAGCTTTACTTGATGAACCGTCAAAAGGCAAAATTACATTCGATAAGATAGATACAAAGGGTCTTTCGAGTATAGAAAAAGATAAATTAAGAAAGAATAATATTTCAATAATTTTTCAAGACAATAATTTATTATTAGACTTCACTGCAATTGAAAATATTATGATGCCATTAATTATAGAAAATAAAAAAAAAGAGCTCATTTTAGAAAAAGCAAAAAAAATTTTGAATGATCTTAAAATTGCAGACAGAGCAAATCATTTTCCAAATGAACTTTCAGGAGGAGAACAACAAAGAGTAGCTATTGGTAGATCACTTATAGCAGAAACAAAATTAATATTAGCTGATGAACCAACTGGAAACTTAGATTTTAAAACTTCTAAAGAAATTTTTTCACTTTTTTTAAAATTAAAAAAACTTAAAAAAACAATTATCTTTGCAACCCATAATAGAGAACTTGCTAACAGGGCTGATTACAAGTTGTTTATTTCTGATGGTGTTATAAAACGGGTTAATGCTAGATAGCAAAAACAATTTTAACAACTTAAAAATTCATACTCAATACTCTATTTGCGAAGGTGCAATAAAAATTGATGAACTTGCAGAATATTGTAAATCAAATAAGATAAAATGTTTAGGTCTTGCGGATAGCTTTAATTTATGTGGTGCGTTGGAATTTTCGGAGAAACTTTCAAAAGTTGGAACTCATCCTATTATTGGAACTCAAATAAATATTAGAGCTTTTAATAGTATAGGAAAAGTTACACTTTACGCTAAATCAGAAGCGGGATATAAAAATTTAACAAAATTGTCATCATTAAGTTATCTTAAAGCTTCAGGAACAGAAGATCCAGCTTGTGAAATTAAGGACATAATCAATAATAATTCTGATTTGATACTACTTACTGGTAATTACAGGAATTTTTTTGGAAATCTTTTCCAATCCAATAAAATAAAAGATTTAAAAGAAACAATTGTAAAATTCAAAAATCATTTCAAAGATAGAATTTATTTTGAAATTCAAAGACATAATGAAATTGATGAGAAAAGTTTTGAAAATTTTATATTAAACAACTCTAAGTCATTGAATATTCCTCTCATTGCTTCTCAAGAAGTTTACTATCTTACGCAAGATATGTATGAAGCTCATGATGCACTAAAATGTATTGGTGAGAAGAGTTTTGTAGATGATAAAAATAGATTTAAATTAAGTAATCAACATTTTTTAAAAGATAGCAATGAATTAGCGACTTTATTTTCTGATATTCCGGAAGCATTAGAAAATAATTATAATTTTCATTTAAGATTTAATTTCAAACCTAAAAAGTCCAAGCCTATACTACCATCTTTATCAAATAAAAAAAATTTATCACCTGAGGAGGAGCTTTCTATTCAAGCAAAATCAGGACTTACAAATAGAATAAAAAATTTTATTTCAAAAAAAAATAAAGACAAAAACCTGGATCAAATTCAAAAAATTTATGTAGATAGACTTGAACATGAAATTAATATTATTAACTCGATGAATTACGCTAGTTATTTTTTAATAGTTTCAGATTATATTAAGTGGGCCAAAAAAAACTCTATTCCTGTTGGACCAGGGAGAGGATCTGGTGCTGGCTCTTTAGTAGCCTATTCTTTAGATATTACAGATCTTGACCCAATAGAATATAATCTAATTTTTGAAAGATTTTTAAATCCTGATAGAATTTCTATGCCAGATTTTGATATAGATTTTTGTGAGGAAAAAAGAGATCAAGTTTTTGAGTATTTAAAAAAAAAATATCAAGATGGTGTAGCTCACATTATTACATTTGGTAAACTTAAAGCAAGGATGGCCTTGAGAGATGTCGGAAGAGTCCTAGGTTTATCTTACGGACATGTTGATCGACTTTGTAAAATGGTACCATTTGATCCATCAAGACCTTTGACTTTACAAGAGTCCATAAATCGAGAGCCAAGATTTAAAGAAGAAATAAAATTAAACCCAAAAGTTAAAAAATTATTAGATTTGTCATTAAAATTGGAGGGCTTAAATAGAAACATGGCAACTCATGCAGCAGGAGTAGTGATAGCAGGAGAAAAATTGTTTGATCAATTCCCACTATACGTTGACCATAGTTCTAATTTAATTTTACCTTCCACACAGTACGATATGTACTCGTCTGAAAACGCCGGATTAGTTAAATTTGACTTATTAGGTCTTAAAACGTTAACTGTCATTGATAAAACAATAAAAAGATTAAAATTAAAAAAGATACAATTAGACATCAGTAAAATAAATCAAAACGATGAAAAAGTATTTTCTTTACTTTCAACAGGTGAAACAACTGGATTATTTCAATTAGAAAGCGCTGGTATGAGAGAAGCTATTAAACAAATGAAGCCGAATAAATTTGACGATATTATTGCTTTAGTCGCTTTATATAGACCAGGACCAATGAGCAACATACCAATTTATAATGATTGTAAAAATGGAACAAAAGAACCAGATTACATTCATCCAATTCTGAAAGAAATATTAAAACCTACTTACGGTATTATAATTTATCAAGAGCAAGTAATGCAGATTGCCCAAATTTTAGCAGGCTTTACAGCAGGTGAGGCAGATATTTTGAGGCGAGCTATGGGAAAAAAAAAGAAAGCAGAACTCGATAAACAAAAAGAGAGATTTATTAATGGGGCAATAAAAAATGGAATAGCCAAGGATGTTGCTAATTTTGTTTTTACGAAAATAGAACCTTTTGCTCAATATGGATTTAATAAAAGTCATGCTGCAGCTTATGCTTTAATAGCTTACCAAACAGCTTATTTAAAAACCTATTATAAAGAGGATTTTATTGCAGCAACGATGTCAACTGAACTTACAAATACCTCTAAACTAAGAGAATTTGTTGAGGAACTAAAAAGACTTAAGGTAGAAATTATTAATCCATCAATAAACAATTGTTTTGCAGAATTCAAAGCTATTGGAGGAAAAATTTATTATGGATTAGGAGCTATAAAGAATGTTGGGTTTGAGGCAATTTCAAATATTGTAGATGAAAGAGAAAAAAATGGTAAGTTTAAATCTTTTTTCGATTTTATTAATAGAGTTAATTCGAAAGATGTAAATAAATTACAATTAGAAGGGTTAACAAAAGCGGGCGTTTTTGATGAATTTGAAAAGGATAGAAATAAAATATTTTTATCAATACCAAAAATAATACAACAAATCAAAATTATAAATGAGGATAAAAGTAATAATCAAACAAGTCTTTTTGCTAATAATGACAATCATGGGTACAATTTTGACTTTCTGCCATCAAAGCCTTGGAAGCAAAAAGTGCTTCTTTCTGAAGAATTTAAAGCTCTAGGTTTTTATATCTCAAATCACCCACTAAATGAGTACGAAGAATTATTTAATAACTTAAATATACTCACTTACGAAGAATTTTTTAGAAATAATGACAATGAGGGTTTAGTTGCGGGGACGATAATGTCAATTCAAGAAAAAAAAAGTGCAAAAGGAACACCTTACGCAATAGTAAAATTTAGTGATCAAAAAATGGAATTTGAATTATTTTTATTTGCTGAAATTTTAGTAGCTAACAGAGATAAAATAAAAGAGTCAGAGTCTTTCATTCTCACTTTACAAAAAGATAAAACAACAGAAGAAAATGTAAAAAAAAGAATAAATGTACGAAAGATTACCAGTATTGAAGAAATAACTAATAAACCATACTCTAAAGTGATAATTGAACTTAGAGAAAACTTTAAAATTAACGAAATCAAGGAAATTTTATGTCAAAAAGGAAATACTAAGATTGAAATAGTAATAAATAATGAAAATAAAAAAGTTCATTATTTACTTCAAAATAGTCGTAAATTTGATTTAAAAGATTACAAGGCTTTAAAAACTAAGGAATACGTTAAAAAAATAACAGTTTAGAGTATTGATTTTTTGTCTTGTTTGTATATATCAGTTAGTAATTTCGCACACAGTTTTAAGGGTAATTCCCTCCCGGTACATGAAAGTGGAGTTGCTGTGGTGGATTAACCGGAAAATATATGAACGTACCAAAAATAGATATTAAGCAACTGCTTGAAGCAGGAGTTCACTTAGGTCACAAAACCTTGAGATGGAACCCAAAAATGAAGAAATACATTTTTGGAGAAAAAAACTCTATACATATTATAGATCTAACTCAAACTGTAGATTTTTTAAAAAACGCTTTAGTAGAGGTTCATAAAATTATTTCAAGCGGTGGTAAAATTCTAATCGTTTCAACAAAAAAACAAGCCTCAGAACAAGTAAGTCAATTAGCAGAAGATACAGGACAGTACTATGTTAATTATAGATGGTTAGGCGGTATGCTTACAAATTGGAATACGATCCAAAATTCAATTAAAAGACTTAAAAAACTTGAAGATCAACTTTCAAAAGAAAA
Organism: uncultured Pelagibacteraceae bacterium; assembly: GCA_902601545.1. Classification (GTDB taxonomy): domain Bacteria; phylum Pseudomonadota; class Alphaproteobacteria; order Pelagibacterales; family Pelagibacteraceae; genus Pelagilacustribacter. The sequence continues at coordinate 30,204 of CACKNR010000006.1, forward strand.
TTTAGGTTTTACCAAAAAAGAAATTTTAAAGTTTGGAAAAGAAAGAGAAAAATTAAAAAGATCTCTAGGAGGGATCATGGAAATGAAAAAAATTCCCGAATTAATTTTCATAATTGATACGAATATCGAGTCGTTGGCTGTTGCAGAAGCAAAAAAACTTGGTATCCCAATAATTGCTGTCTTAGACACAAATTCTGATCCAACTGGAATTGATTTTCCTATCCCTGGCAATGATGATGCTAGAAGATCAATAAACCTTTATTGTGAACTTTTAAAAAATACGATTAAAGATGCGGAAAAATTTATTAAAGGTTCTGAGGAAGTAAATAAAAAAAAGCCTGAAAAGAAAAATTAAACTATTCGGTCAATTCCAATGTCAAGTAAAGAAATTTTAGACAATATCAAGAAGCTCAGAGAATTGACTGGCGTGGGATTTAAAGATTGTAAACTCGCGCTTGATGAAACAGGTGGAGATGTTGAAAAATCTATAGAATTTTTAAGAAAAAAAGGCATAGCTAAAGCATCAAAAAAAATGAGCAGGACCGCATCAGAAGGCTTGGTGTTGGTGAATGAAATTAAAGGTGAAATATCTTTAATTGAAGTTAACAGTGAAACTGATTTTGTAGCAAAAAATGACGATTTCATAAAATTTTGTAAGGAATTATCTGAATTAAATTTTTTAGTAAAAGGTAATCTAAATGATTTAAACAATATGAAAATGAAGAATGAAACAACTGTTAAAGATAATCTTGTAAACCTAATAGCCAAAATAGGAGAAAAAATTACAATTAGACGCTCTCAATTCTTTGATAATAAAATTGGAAAAAACTTTTTCTATGTTCATTCAGCATTGGAAAAAAATATAGGCAAAATTATTTCTATTGTTAAGGTTGATGGCGTAAATGAAAATAATAAAGATATCGGGGCAAAAATAGCTATGCACATAGCTGCTTCAAATCCATTAGCGATTGATAAAAGTGAAATAGATAAGAAAATTGTCGATAAGGAACTCGAAATTATTAAGGAAGAAATTAAGAATTCTGGAAAACCGAATGAAATGGTTGAAAAAATTTCTAAAGGTAAAATCGCAAAATTTTTGAATGATAATTCATTAATAAACCAACTTTGGATAATGGATCCTAAGAAAAGAGTTTCTGATATTTTAAAAGAAAATTCATCTCAAAGTGAACTTAAAATAATAGATTTTGTTAAATTTAAAGTAGGAGAAGGGGTTTAAATGAGTGGAGAGTTTAATGAAAAAAACTATTCAAATAAAATGGAGAAAAGCATTTTATCTTTTAAAAGAGATATATCAACTTTAAGAACCGGAAGGGCAAATGCAAATATGTTAGATACAATTAAGGTTGATGTTTATGGTCAATTAATGCCAATTGAACAGCTTGGGACTGTTAGTGTTCCAGAAGCTAGATTAATTTCAATTCAAGTCTGGGATAAATCTAATTTAAATATAATCGAGTCAGCAATACAAAAATCTGATTTAGGAATAAATCCTCAAATAGATGGTCAAATTATAAGACTAAGAATTCCAGATTTAACTGAGGAAAGAAGAAAAGATCTGATTAAAATTCTTAAAAATATGGGGGAGAAAGGTAAAATATCTATTAGAAATATTAGAAGAGAAGCTAATGAAGAACTAAAAAGGAAATTAAAAGAAAAATTAATTTCAGAAGACGAAAATAAAAATTTTGAAAAAAACATACAAAAACTTACAGACACAAATATAGAGATCGTAGAAAAACTTCTAGCAGAAAAAGAAAAAGAGATTATCCAAATATGAGTAAACCCAATCATATTGCCTTTATTATGGACGGCAATGGAAGATGGGGTAAAAAAAAAAATAAAAGTAGAAATTATGGACATTTGAAAGGGGTTGAAACTGTAAAAAAGGTTGTAAGTGCTGCAATTAAACTCAAAGTTCCTATAGTGACATTTTATGTATTTTCGTCTGAAAATTGGAGGCGACCTAGATCAGAAGTAAAATTTTTATTTAAGTTAATTAAAAATTATTTTTCGAAAGAAATTAAAAGTGTAATATCTGAGGGTATTAAAATAAATATTTTGGGAGAAATAAATAAGTTATCTTTGGATCTTAAAACTACACTTAAAAAAAGTTCTCAACTAACAAAAAAGAATAAAAAAATAATCGTAAATTTAGCTATTAATTATGGTTCAAAAAATGAAATTATTAATACGATAAAAAAAATTAAGAATAAAATTACTATAAAAAATTTCGAAAAAAATTTGTATACACAAAATATGCCAAATCCAGATATATTAATTCGTACAGGGGGGCACTATAGATTAAGTAATTTCATGTTATGGCAATTAGCTTATACAGAACTGTTTTTTGAAAAGAAATTATGGCCTGAATTTAACTCTAATGATTTAAAAAGAATTATTAAAGATTTTAAAAAAAGAAAAAGAAATTTCGGAGGTATATGACTTCAAAAAATCTTAAAAAAAGAATATATACCTCATTTGCTTTACTATTTTTACTTTATCTAATATTTTTTTCTAAAATTGTATTATTGTTTAGTTTAATCGTCTTAGGAGTACTTTCTATACTAGAATTTTTAAGTATAACTAAAAATATTTTTAAAAAAAAGATTAGTAAATTTTTATCAAATATTATTTTTATAATTTTTATTTTTATATTTTGCTTTACTTTTTTCTTTTTTTCTAATTTTTTACATCTTAAAATTTTACTGTTTGTGATATTATTTAGTTGTGTTGCATCAGATATTGGCGGGTATATTTTTGGAAAATTTTTTAAAGGTCCTAAGCTTACAAAAATTAGTCCAAAAAAAACAAAAGCAGGAGCATTAGGTTCTTTTTTTTTAACATGCTCAACACTTACAGCTCTTGTCTCATATTATACGAGTAATTTTTCAATGAAAATTTTAATAATTGGTTTTTTAATTTCATTAGCTTGTCAACTAGGCGATCTTTTTTTTTCTTTTTTAAAAAGAAAAGCTAAAATTAAAGATAGTGGAAATATATTTCCAGGTCACGGAGGTGTTCTTGACAGGTTAGACGGAATTTTTATCGGTGTACCAGTGGGGTTTATTTCGTTAATCTTAATATTTTAATTTATGAGACAGACTATATCAATACTTGGCTCAACCGGATCTATAGGTCTTACTTCCTTAGATTTAATTGATAGAAAAAAAAATAAATTTATTGTTTTTTTACTCGCAGCAAATAAAAACTTTAGAATAATATGTAGGCAAATTAATAAGTATAAACCAAAATATTTTATAATTTCTGATAAGAAAATTTTATCAAAAGTAAAAAAGAAATTTAAAAAAAAAAATATTAAATTTCTAAATAAATTCGATGAAATCAACCTGAAAAAAAAAATTGATATAACTATTTCAGCTATACCGGGATTAGAAGGGTTACAGCCTACAATTTCTATGACTAAAATTTCTAAAAGAATTTTGATAGCTAATAAAGAGTCTGTCATTTGTGGTTGGGGTCTTATAAAAAAAATTGCAAATAAATATAAAACAAAAATTATTCCTATAGACTCTGAACATTTTTCAATATTCAAACTGATCGAAAATCATTCTATTGAAGATATTAAAAAAATTTATATTACTGCTTCTGGAGGTCCTTTTTTAAATTTTAAATATAAAGACCTTAAAAAAGTTCAACCTAAAGCTGCCCTAAAACATCCTAAATGGAAAATGGGAAAAAAAATCTCAATAGACTCAGCAACTATGATGAATAAAATTTTAGAAATCATAGAAGCTCAAAAATTATTTAATATTCCAAATAATAAAATAGATATTTTGATTCACCCAGAGTCTTTAGTTCATGCAATTATTGAATTAAAAAATGGGCTCTCACAATTTATTTACCACGATACGACTATGAAAATTCCTTTAGCGAATGCAATCTTCGAAAAAAAATTAGATATTCAAGATTTTAAAATTTTTAAAAAAAATAATCGTCAAAAGGTTTTTAATAAGTTGACTTTTAGTAAAGTTGATAAAAAGAATTTTCCAATTATCAAAATAAAAGATAGAGCTAATGAGTATCCGTCCACTTCAATTATACTTAATGCGGCAAACGAGATGTTAGTTGAATATTTTCTTCAAAAAAAGTTACCTTTTTTAAGCATATCTAAAATTATTCTGACCATTATGAACGATAGAAATTACTATAAATATGCTATAAGAAAGCCTAAAAATATAAATCAAATAAAAGAAATAGATCTTTGGGTAAAAAAAAGAATTATTTATAATTTTAAATAGAAATAATGAAAAAAATAATTTCCATATTCCTTTTTATAATTTTTTTTACAACAAATGTATTTGCTGAAATTTTTAGTAAAATAAGCATCAATGGTAATAAACGTATAAGCGATGAAACAATAAAAGTTTATGGAAATATCAAACCTTTAGGATCTAATTTATCATCTTCAGAATTAGACCAAATATTAAAAGATTTATATGAAACTAATTTTTTTAAAAATGTAAGTGTAAAAATTCAAAATAATATTTTAATTATAGATTTAGAGGAATATCCAACAATAAATCAACTTGTGTTACTCGGAGAACAAGCTAACAAAATAAAAAAACAAATAAAAAATCAAATTTCTTCTAAAGAAAATAATTCATATATAGAAAATAATATTAATAACGACATTACTAAAATTAAACAACTTTATTCATCAATAGGCTATAATTACGCAAAAATAGATGTAAAAATCAAAAATATAGATAAAGAGAATGTAGATTTAATTTTTGAGATAGACAGAGGAAATCTAACAAAAATTTCAAAAATTTCCTTTTCAGGTGATAAAAAGATTAAAGAAAAAAGATTGAAAGACGTTATTGCTAGTGAAGAAGATAAATTTTGGAAAGTTGTAACTAGAAATACAAGATTTAGTGAAAATTTAGTTGAATTAGATAAAAGACTTTTAAGAAATTATTATAAATCCTTAGGGTATTATGATGTACAGATTGCATCAAGTTCAGCAGAAGTTCTGGATCAAGAGAATATAAATCTGGTTTACACTATTAATGCAGGTCAAAGATATGTAATAAATAAGATAAGTACCGAGGTAGACCCTGTTTTTGATAAGAATATTTTTTATCCGTTACAAAAGTCTTACGAAAAAGTTTCAGGTGAATATTATTCTCCATTTAAAGTAAAAAATCTTTTAGATGACATTGATGAATTAATCGCGAGAAATAATTTACAATTTGTTGAACATTCAGTCCAAGAATTAATAGAAGGTGATAATATTTCACTAGTATTCAAAATTTCAGAGGGACCTAAAATCTCTGTTGAGAGAATAAATATTGTTGGTAATAATATTACTAATGAAAGTGTAGTTAGAAGTGAACTAATTTTAGATGAAGGTGATCCTTATACAAAATTAAAACTTGATAAATCGATTGCAAATATTAAAGCTAGAAATATTTTCGGCAAAGTAACACCAAAAGTTAGAAATGGCTCTGCAAAAAATTTAAAAATTATTGATATTTTTGTTGAAGAAAAATCAACTGGAGAAATAAGCGCAGGAGCAGGAGTAGGTACAGACGGTGGAACTGTTGCTTTTTCTATAAAAGAAAATAATTGGTTAGGGGAAGGAAAAAGGGTTTCACTTGATTTTGAGGCAAATGAAAATTCTGTGAAAGGTGAATTAAGTTACGTGAATCCTAATTACGACTTATTAGGTAATGCTTTAAGATTCAACTTGACCAATATTACAAATGATCAACCAGATCAGGGATATGAAAATAAAATTTTAGGTTTAGGTATGAGTACTTCTTTTGAGCAGTATAAAGATATTTATACAAATATTGGCCTAAATGCTACTTACGATGATTTAAGGACAACGGGGGGTGCATCTTCTTCCTTAAAAAAACAAGCTGGTGAGTTTACAGAGCTTACAACTGATTATGGCTTCTCTTTAGATAGAAGAAATAGATCTTTTATGCCTACCGATGGATTTATTTCAGGGTTTAATCAAAGCATACCTTTGTACGCTGATAAACCATTTGTTTCAAATACACTTACATCAAGCTTTTATCATTCATTTAGTGAAAATATTGTCGGCGCTAGTAAATTTTATCTTTCAACCATAAACGGTTTAAATGATGAAGATGTAAGACTGAGTAAAAGAAGATATCTTTCTAGTAAAAGGCTTAGAGGCTTTCAAAGAGGTAAAGTTGGACCGCTTGACGGGGCAGACCATATTGGTGGAAATTATGCAGCTGCTTTAAATTTTGAAGCTAATCTTCCAAATATATTGCCGGAGTCAAGCAACACTGATGTTGGTTTATTTCTGGACTTTGGAAATGTTTGGGGAGTTGACTATGATAGCACAATTAATGAAAGTAACGAGATTAGATCTTCAACAGGTATTGCAGCAAGTTGGATATCACCTTTGGGACCAATGACTTTTACGTTTTCAACAAATTTATCAAAAGCATCAACTGATGAAACGGAGTCATTTAATTTTAACTTAGGAACCTCATTTTAAACTTATGAAAAAAAAATTCCTAACGCTATTTTTTATATTTCTTTTAATAACTCCATTAAATGCGGACGTGCCATATTATTTGGATTTTAAATATGTTTTGAATCAGAGTGTTGCAGGAAAGAAAGCTCAAGATTTTTTAAAAAACAAACTTGAAAAAGGAATTAATGATTTAAAAAAACAAGAAAAATCTATTCAAGAAGAAGAAAAAAAAATAATTCAACAAAAAAAAATAATTAAACCAGAAGAATACAAATCAAAAGTTGAAGCGTTAAGAAATAAAGTTTCAAAATTACAAGCTCAAAGAAGTAAACTCTTGGAAAGCACTGCCAATCAAAGAAATACAGCAAGGAAAGAACTTTTGAAAAATTTAAACCCTATAATTAAAGATTACATGAAAGAAAAAGGGATAAGAATGGTAGTTGATAAAAAAAGTTTACTTCTTGCTGATCAGAACTTAGATATAACTAAAGATATTATTGAAATTCTTAATAAAAAATTGAAAAGTATAAATTTAAAATAATTAATGAGGACTGCTATTTTTTTTCAAAAAAAAAAAATCAAAATCAAAAAATTATTTCCAAAACATTCTTTTAAAAAAGATATAATTGTAACTAATATAAAATCACTTAATACGGCCGAAAAATCAGATTTAACATTTTTCGACACTATAAAATATAAAAATCTTGCCGCGAAGACTAATGCCTCTTTTTGTATAACAAAAAAAAAATTACAACATTTTTTACCCCTAAAAGTAGAAAAAATTATAGTAGACAATGTTTTATTTGAATTAGCCAATGTTTTGAAACAAATTTATCCTTTAGCAGATGTGGACTATCCTGACTTAAGTTTAAAAAAACCAAATTTAAAAAAATTTCCCTCTGTAAAATTTAGTAATAATGTTTTAATTGGAAAAAATGTTAAAATTGGTAAGAATTCTATGATAGGTTCTAATACAATCATCGAACATGATGTAATTATTGGTAAAAATTGTGTTATTGGTTCCAATACTAATATTAAAAATTCAATAATCGGAGATAATGTGATTATTCAAGATGGCAATAAATTAGGTCAAAAAGGTTTTGGTTTTATTCCTTTGGAAAAAAAAAATTTTAAGTTTCCCCACATAGGAAAAGTAATTATACATAATGATGTTGAGATTGCATCAGGTTGTACGATAGACAGAGGTTCAATCGAGGATACTACAATAGGAAACAATACTTATTTAGATAATCAAGTTCATATTGCCCATAACGTTAAAATTGGATCTAATTGTATGATTGCGGGACAAGTTGGTTTTGCTGGTAGCGCTATGATTGGTAATAATGTTTCAATTGGTGGCCAAGCTGGTGTTTCAGGACACATAGTAATAGGAAATAATGTAAAAATAGGTGGTGGTAGTGGAGTTGTTAAAAATATTGACGACAATCAAGTCGTGATGGGATACCCAGCTTTACCTTTAAAAGATTTTATTAAAAATTCAAAAAAATGAGTGTTAAAGAAATAGATAAAAAAAAAATTCAAGAACTTCTTCCGCATCGAGAGCCGATGCTATTAATTGATAAGCTTACTAATATAGTTCCTCTTAAATCTGCAACTGCAATAATGTATGTAAAAAAAAATGGTTTCTATGTTCAGGGTCATTTTCCCGATCAACCAGTAATGCCTGGAGTTTTAATTGTAGAAGCATTTGGACAGGCAGCAGCAGCATTGACCGCTCATGGTATTGATAAAAAAGAATATGAAAATAAATTAGTTTTTTTAATGAGCGTGGATAAAGCAAGATTTAGAAATCCAGTTATTCCAGATTGTGAGTTACACCTTGAAATTGAAGCAATCAGATCTCACGGAAGAGTTTGGAAATATAAAGGGACAGCAAAAGTAAACGGAAAAAGGATGGCCGATGCCGAATGGTCAGCAACAATAGTCGATAAAAAATAATGATACATAAATCGAGCATAATAGACAGCAAAGCAAATATTTCAAAGAAAGCGAAAATTGGACCCTTTTGCATTTTAGGACCTAATGTGACTATAGAGGATAACGTTGAATTAATTTCAAACGTGCATATCGAGGGTAACACAAGGGTTGGAAGAGGCACAAAAATTTTTCCTTTCGCATGCTTGGGCACTCAACCACAAGATTTAAAATTTAAGGGTGAAAAAAATAGTCTAGAAATAGGAGAAAATAATTTAATAAGGGAGTATGTAACTATAAACCCTGGTACAGCAGGCGGTGGGTCAAAAACAATTGTAGGAAATAATTGTTTATTTATGATTTCATCTCACATAGCTCATGATTGTAAAATTGGAAATAATGTAATTATAGCTAACAATGTTCCTTTAGGTGGTCATGTTACTCTGGAAGACTCAGTAATTATTGGAGGGAATTCAGCTGTACAACAATTCACACGAATTGGTCGATTGGCAATGATTGGTGGAATGACCGGGGTTTTAAAAGATGTAATTCCTTTTGGTTTATCAATAGGAAATAGAAATTTCTTACAAGGTTTAAACTTGATAGGTCTAAGAAGACAAAAATATGATAACCAGAAAATTATAGGACTAGATAAAGCCTATAAAGAAATATTCGCTTCAAAAAATTTATATGAAAATCTGAGTAAAATTAACGGAGAATACAAAGATAATGAGTTAGTAGGTGAAGTCATAAAATTTATTGAAAAAGATAAGAAAAGACCAATTTGTTCACCACAAAATTAGATTATTTATGATTGGATTAATGTTTGGGGAAACAGAATTTCCAAAATATATTTTAAGATCAATTAAGAAAAAATACAAATACCTAATAATAGATTTGACGAAAAGGAAATTATTTAAAAGAGAAAAAAATTCTTATTCAGTATCGATTGGTCAGTTTGGAAAAATTATTTCTATTTTGAAATCAAATAAATGCAGAAAAGTTTTATTTGCAGGAAAGGTAAAAAGGCCAAATTTTAAATCTTTAAAATTAGATTTAAAAGGTATCTATTATATGCCTAAAATCATTAAAAGTTCAAAACTAGGCGATGCTGCAATTTTAAAACAAATTATTAATATATTAAAATCTGAAAAAATTCAGACTATAAATTCAAATATATTTACACCCGAATTAAGTTTGAAAAAAGGTATTTATACAAAAACAAAACCAAATATGAATGATAATAAAGATATTCACTATGGTATTAAAGCTTTAAAAAGAACAGGAAACTATACATTTGTCCAAGGGCTTGTATCACGAAATAAAAAAATTATTGCAATTGAAGATAAAAATGGAACAAAAAAAATGATTAAAAAAGTTAAAAAATCAAATTTTTTAAATGGTGTCTTAATAAAATTTCCAAAAAAGAAACAAGATTTAAGAATTGATCTTCCGACTGTAGGACTAGAAACATTCAAACAATGTAAAAAAGCCGGAATTAAAGGAATTGTTTTAAAAAACAAAATGAATATTTTTTTAAATATGAAAAAAAGTATTCAATTCGCAAATAAAAATAAAATGTTTATTTTAGTAAAATGATCAAAATAATAATTATCTTATCAATATTTTGTTCCCAAGTTTATGCAGGTAGCTTTAAACTAGAAAAACTTGTTGACGGATTTAATAAACCATGGAGCCTTTCATTTATTAATAAAGAAAACGTTCTCGTAACAGAAAAATCAGGTGATATAAACTTTGTAAATTTAAATAAAAAAAAGATTGAAAAAATTGAACATAACCTTGATGTTTTAGAGGATGGCCAAGGTGGTCTATTAGATATCTTATATAAAGATAATATTGTTTTTGTCTCTTATTCTGAAAATAGATCAAATGGAATGTCTAGCACTTCTGTTGCAAGAGCTTATTTAAATAAAACTAAGCTTAATTTTAAAAATATATTTCGTGCAGAACCTCCAATTAATTCAGGGTATCATTTTGGCTCAAGATTAGAAATTAAAAATAAGCATCTATATATTACAGCTGGAGAGAGAGGCGAAGGGATGATAGCCCAAGATTTTACTAAGCATCCTGGAAGTATAATTAGAATAAATATGGATGGTTCTATTCCTGATGATAACCCAAAATTTACAAAAAACAAAAATTGGCTTCCAGAAATTTTTCAAATAGGGGTAAGAAACCCACAAGGAATGTCACTATCTCCTTTTGATGGAAAAATTTACATTACAAATCATGGTGCAAGAGGCGGTGATTGGTTTGGTACAGTTAATACTGGTGAAAACTATGGTTGGAAAATTTTAGGTTGGGGCGGAACAAACTATTCTGGGATTAAAATTGGTCCTAAATGGAAACCAGGTTTTACAAAAGCTATCAAATATTGGGTACCCTCTATTGCGGTTAGTGCTATGACCATTTATAAGGGCAAAACTTTTCAAGAGTGGAACGGTGATGCTTTAATTACATCGTTAAAAGATCAATCATTAAGAAAAATTGAATTTGATAAATCAAAGTTCATAAGTGAAAAAATTATTTTTAAGGGTAACATTGGTAGAATTAGAGACATAAAAATACATGCTAGTGGAGATTTATACTTATTATCAGACCAAGGCGGACTTTGGAGGATGTATAAGTGAAAAAAATATTTATTTTAACAGGTGAAGCATCAGGTGATAAACTTGCTTCAAAGGTTTTAAAAGAATTCATAAAAAATAATTCACAAGTAGAATATTTAAGTGTAGGAGGGGAAAATCTAAAATCCTTAGGTATAAAATCAATTTATGATTTAAAAGAGGTTACCTACATAGGTTTTACTAATGTAATAACTAATATTTTTAAAATAAAAAAAAAGATTAATGAAACCGTCAATTCAATTATAGATTTTAATCCTGATATTTTATTTACAGTCGATAGTCCAGATTTTACACTTCGAGTTGCTGAAAAAGTGAAAGCTAAAAATCCTAATATAAAAACTATTCATTTTGTTGCTCCACAGGTTTGGGTATGGAGAGAGGGCAGGGTCAAAAAAATTAAAAAATTTATAGATCACATGTTATTATTATTTGATTTTGAAAAGCCATATTTTGATAAAGAAAATTTGAGCAATGAATTAGTTGGTCATCCACTACTAGATGATACTGCAGAAAGTAAAATTGATATAAATCAAATCTTCGATAAAAATAAAGCCGTAATATCAATTTTTCCTGGTAGTAGAGCTTCAGAAATAAATATTTTGATGCCTATACTGTTAGAATTTATCGATTTAATGAATCATAATTATGAGGATTTTATTTTTGTATTTCATGCAACAAAACAATATTATGATTTAGTTCAAAACTACCTAAAATCAAAAAATTTTGATAATTGTGAAATTATAAGTGATGAGAAAATTAAACATCATACCCTCAAGAAATCTGTATTTGCAGTGGCCAAATCAGGAACCATCTCGCTAGAAATTTGTAAATTAAAAATTCCGTCAATTATTCTTTATAAAATGAATTTTTTAAATTATTTAATTGTAAAATCTCTTGTTAAAGTAAGATTTGCAAATATCATCAACATTGCAGCAAAAAAGGAAATTATTCCCGAATTATTACAATCAAATTGTAATTCAAAAAACCTATTTAAAAATGTAAGTTCATTTATTGATGATCCTAAAAAAATAAAAGATCAAGTTGAAAAAACGCAAACAATACTTAATAAATTTAAATTGAACACATCCTCAAGTATTCTTGCTAGTAAAGCGCTTAGTAAATTTTTATAAATTATTGAATATTAGCTTTAGATAAAGCCTCTGCACAAATTTTTTGGGTAAGCAAACCCTCTTCCAGTAATAAATTTTTTTTATTATCTAAAAATTTTTTTAAACATTCAAAATAAGAATTTTTATACCTTATTGAAAAATCTTTATATAAATTTTTTTTATCAGCGTACTTATTTAATTCCGTGAAAAATTTATCCCCATAAACTTTTACATTTTCAAGGTTTCCTTCTCTATTTTTTCTACTGAATATCATTTCAACATTTACGCCATTTTTAAGTTTCATATTAATTATTGCATCAGAGAAATCATTTTTTTTTAAAAAATCATTAGAGCTTATCGATCTTGAAATAACGATCATTTGATGAGGTTTTGATTTTCCTAACCAGCAAGCTAAATCAAAAAAATGAAAACCTTTATCAAAAAACAAACCTCCATTTCTTGTTGATAAATTAATGTTATGATTAGCTGATTTAGATATTATTTGTATTATTTTAACTCTCTTTCTATTCAATATTTTTTTCAAATGGACGTACTCTTCAGCGAATCTTCGATTTAGACCAACACAAAATTTTATTTTATTTTTTTTTATTGAATTGTGAATTTTTTTTAAATTTTTATTATTTTTAAGAATTGGTTTTTCACAATAGATTATTTTTTTATATTTAATTAATTTTTTAATATAATACTCGTGTGTAGAAGTTGGAGAAGAAATTATAAAAAGCTTAATTTCACTTTTTTTTATTATTTCATCAAAGTTTTTTGATGTTTTGCACTTAAATTTTTTTGAGACACTTTTACTAAGTTCATGATTGGTATCAAATACATAATTAAGAGAAGTTTTTTTAAGCTTTAATAAACTTTCACAATGAATTTTCCCAACTTTTGATAATCCAATTACACAGGATTTTATCATCTAAAAAGATACCCATTTTTTTCTTTTTGATGATTTTACACACCCATCAATAAATTTCGCTGTGAGTAATCCCTCATAGGCTGTTGGAAAATAAAACCTTTTTTTAATATTTTTTGAATTAATTTTAGAGGCTATTTCTTTATATAAATTAGAAAACGCACTTAAATATCCCTCAGGGTGACCGAATTTAATTCTTGAAAAGTTTTTTGAGAAACTACTTTCATTGAAACCTCTTTCTAAAATTTTTGTTGCACCGTTAGCAGCATTATATTTTAGATAATTAGGATTATTTTGCACCCATTCTAAACTTCCTATTGAGCCAAATACTCTTATTCTTAATCCATAAACACCACCCTTAGCAGTCGTTGATGCCCAAAATAAACCCTTAGCTCCATTTTCGTAGTTTATGAAAACTTGAGCGTTTGTATCAAATCTAATTTTTTTTGAATATTGTTTGATATCAGCAAATAAGCTTTTTCCTTTAAGACCAGTAATGTAATTACATAAATGATATGCATGAGATCCTATTTCATTAAGCACAGTGGAAACTCCAGCTATTTTTTTATCTAATTTCCATTTAAATATTTTTTTTGCAGAACCAGGTGTAACTTTTTTACCATTAGACCAGTCCTGAACATATTCGACGTTAATATATTCAATATTTCCAATTTTCTTATCCTCTACCAATTTTTTTGCATGCCTTACCATCGGGTAGGCTGAGTAATTGTGCGTAAGTCCATAAACAATTTTTTTATTATTTTTAATTGTTTTATAAAGTTTTTTAGCTTGAGTTAGAGAACCTGCAAAAGGTTTATCAGATATTACATGTATGTTATTTTTAATGAATAACTCAGCTATTTCTTGATGACTCCCAGGGGGTGTCATAATTGCAACTACATCAATACCATTTTTAATTTTTTTTTCAAAATAGCAAAGATCTTTGTAATTTTTGTAACATCTATTTTTCTTTAATCCTATACTTTGACCAAAAGATTGATTGATTTTATAATTTCTTGAGAAAACACCTGCTACAATTTCATATTTGTCATCAAATCTTGAAGCTATTCTGTGCACATGACCAATCCAAGATCCAGGGCCACCACCAATGATGCCAAGTTTAAGTTTTTTCATTAGTTTACTCTAATTTTTTTTCCAGTTTTAGAACTTTTTAGTATGGCATCAAATATCTTTAGCGATTGCAAGCCATCATTTCCACTTACTTTTGGCTTAGCTTTTCTAGATACAACATCACATAAGTGATCAATTTGATTTATTAAAGTAAATCTACTTAGTCTAATATTAAAATCCTTATGATAAATTGGTTTCCACCAACTTCTCTCACCTTTGTTATACCAATGTTTTAAGTTTGGAAATTGAATTGAGCCTTTTGTCCCCCCAATAAAATATGCTGATTGATTTGTTATAGGGTAAGCTGGATTTTCTCCAGCTGTGAGCTCATAACTATAAGGAGCTACAATAGTATCTGAAACACTTAATGTACATAAAGCACCTGACCTAAAGGTAAAATTGACAATTGCAGTATCTTCAACTTCATATTTTCTAATTTTATTCGAAGATGTTGCTTGTACATGAGTTATAGGACCGAGTAGGTAACAAATTAGATCAATATCATGTACAAGATTAATGCCTAAAGGACCTCCTCCTTTTTTAATACGCCATTTTTCTTTGTACCAATCCTTATTTTTATATAACCAGCACATAACATTAGCAGCAACAATTTTTCCAAGATTACCGCTGTCTATTTGTTTCTTGACTTTAGTAACTATACTGTTGTGTCTTCTATGATAGCCAATAAGTAGATGAGTTTTATTTTCTTTTGAGCTCTGAATAATTTTTTTTGCTTTTGAGATGTTATCGGAAATTGGTTTTTCTAATAAAACAGGTATTTTTGCATTTAAAAAGCTTATCGTATGCTTTTCGTGAAACTGATTGGGTGTAGCTACAATTACAGCATCTGGTTTATTATTACTAAGTAATTCAGTCGATGATTTATAGAATGGAACTTTGAACTTTCTAGCATGAATAACTGAATTTTTATTTACATCAACAATTGAATGGAGTTTTGCTTTTTTTGAAACACTTAAAGCTTTTAAATGTTGACTACCCATCAAACCAATTCCAACAACTGCAATCTTTATTTTGTTTTTCACTTTAATATTTAAGATTAAATTTATAGTTATTTTGCCGATAACCACTTTTCATGACTTTAAGATAATACTTTGCGGGTTTTAAGATAGGGGTTTTTCGTTTCATAAAATAATACATTACTTTTTTTCTATTTTTATTAAAAAATTTTTTTATATATAACTTAGGAAAGTCTTCGTATCTATCTAATTTTTTCTCGGTTACCTTATCTATTTCATAGATTATGCCTTTTACACTTGAACCCTTTTTTCTTTGTATATCTGGTACTCTATATTTTGATCTAAAAACTAATTCAAATCCTTTCAGAATATGCTTGCTTAAATATTTGGCGTTTTTATATTTTTTTAAAAAAATTTTTTTATTAAGATTTGTACCGTAAGCAAAGTACAATAGATTCTTAGTATTTATCATTAAAAAATTTTGTTTGAGATTTGAACTTGGTCTGGATGAATACAAGCTTTACCACCAAAACCTAATTTTTTTACAAAATTACATGATTTTTCAAATCCATTTAAATCTTTAAAGTTTAAATAAGATGTATCTATTGGGCTCTTAATATTTTTAGATTTATTTACTATATTTTTTCTAAATTCTAATATTTCTTTTTCATCATCTGAAATCTTAAGATTTATTGATTTAGCTAAATCATGAGAACCAAAAGATATTATTTGAATTCTTTCTGAAAAAGAGCAAATTTCCTCAAGATTAGCTAGACCGTTTATACTTTCTAAAATTGGGATTACATCAGTTTTCAATTTCTCAGTTTTTTTTAATAATGTATCTATCTCAATTAATTGTTTTTTTGTTTCTGTGAACGGAAGAAATATTCCAGGGAATTTTTCTGCTGTTACAAATTCTAAATCTGAATTATTATTTACCCTTATATATGTTTGATCTTTATTAACATTGCATTCTTTTATTATTTTTTTAGCCTGATCTTTTTGATCTTTAGGCACGGTAGATTCTAAGTCAAGAACTATTAAATCTGAATTTAATGTATAAGCTTTTTTAATTTTTTTTTCTTCATGTCCTGGAACGAATAAAACAGATCTATATTTCATATTTACTTAATTTATTATAATCTAAATCAATACCAAGACCTGGTCCTGATGGTAATTTATATTTCCCATTTAATGCTCTTTTAAAATTAGGGTAAAATTCTTGATCGATATCTAAATAGAATCTTTCAATATAAGTATCCTTTTTCATTAATGCAGCTAATTGAAGTGTAGCTAAAAAACCTGGTCCAAAATAAGCAGTATGTGGCATTACAGATATATTATTTTTTTCTGCATGCTGGATTATTTTGAACATCTCATAAATTCCACCAACTTTAATTACTGACGGTTGAACGAAAGTAATTGCTTTTTGTTTAATCATTGATTTGAATTCAAATTCTGTGCATGCATTCTCTCCACAAGCTATAGGTATCCCAAGTTCTTCATTTAATTTTGCAAGAGTTTCATAATCTTCTGGTGGGTAAATAGGTTCTTCTAACCAAGTAAGTTTCATACTTTTTAAAAAATCCTTTTTGGATAGTGTTTCTTCGTAAGTCCAAGGACAATTAGTATCTAACATTAAAGGAAGATTACCTGTTCCTTTTCTTCCAGCTTCAATGCAATCATTTTCTATTTCATGAAGTTTTATAGCTTGGTAACCATCATCTAATGATTGCTTACATTTTTGCTCTATAATTTTTGGATCTCCATATCTAAAAAGACTTGAATAGGCTTTAAATAGATCTTTATTTTTTTTTCCTAACAATTCATGAATTGGCTTACTTTTTTCTTTGCCTAAAGCATCCCATAAAGCAATTTCAACACCAGATATTGCAAACATTGTAATCCCGTATCTACCAAATAAGTGTAAAGATTTTTGAAGAGTCAAAAGAAGTTCAGGTATATTACTCATATCTTTTCCAACGAGTAAAGGAGCCACCATTTCTTCAATTGCTATTTTTACTGCTTTCCAACTTGTATAACCAAAAGCTTCACCCCAACCAGTGATACCCTTATCTGTTTCAATTTTTACTAAGTTAAATTCTAAACTTTTCCATTCTTTTCCATGAAAAATTACCTTTTTTCCTCCATGGCTAAACGGCATACTCAAAGTGATTGCTTTGATTGATTTAATTTTCATTATCTAAATTTTTTGAAATTTGGCTTTCTTTTTTCTAGAAAGGCCTTTGCGCCTTCAGCCTGTTCTCCAGTTTTAAAATAATCAGGAGCAACTTCTTCGACCATACCTTTTTGGGTAATTTTTAAAATTTCCTCAAATTGTTTTCTAAAACTGGCCTTTAATATTTTTAAACAAGTTGGTGCAGCTTTTAAAATTTCATCGCCATACTTTTTAACTTCCTCATCTAATTTATCTTTCTTAACTACTGAATTTACCAAACCCCAATTCATCATCTCTTTTGCTGAATATCTTTTGCAAGTCATCCACATTTCTCTTGCACGTTTGTGTCCTAAAATATTTGCAGAGTGGGCAACTATAGCTCCTCCGGCTGGAGAACCAACTCTGGGGCCATTTTGACCAAATATAGAATTCTCACTTGCAATAGTTAAATCACAAAAGTAAGCCATATGATTTCCACCACCAATCGCGTATCCATCAACTTTAGCTATGATTGGTTTACTACATTTTGTTAAGTGAATATGAAATTCGTATTCATGATCTTTAAATTCTTTAGAGCTTTCCCAATTCATATCTCCACCTGAGCAAAAAGCTCTATCTCCAGCACCTGATAAAACTATTACTCCAACTTCTTTATCTTTTTCTGCAGCGTCGAGAGCTGCCTTAAGTTCTTGAAGAGTTACTGGTGTAAAAGCATTTAATACCTTAGGTCTATTAATAGTGACATGAGCGTAATCACCTTTAACTTCATATAATATATCTTTAAATTGCATGAGATCTAATCTCCTCTACAGACTCCGGATTTAATAGTGTTGATAAATCACCTGGATCTTGGTTTGCTAAACATGATTTTATAACTCTTCTCATAATTTTCATATTTCTTGTTTTAGGCAAATCTTTTACAAAAATTACTTTATCAGGCTTAAATGATTTCCCTAAATCTTTTATAACTAAATCTTCAAAAAAACTTTCTTTTTGATCATTATTTTCTGTAGGAACTATAGATAAAATTATTTTTGACCCTTTATTAGCGTCAGGTATTCCAACAGCAGCAACCTCTTTTGCTTTTCCACTTTTTACTATTACACTCTCAAGCTCAGAAGGACCTATTCTTTTACCTGATACTTTAATGGTATCATCAGATCTTCCGTGTAAATACCAATGACCATCAGAATCTCTACTTGCAAGATCACCATGCACCCAATAATCTTTAATTACGCTCCAATAATTATCGATGTAACGCTTATCATCATTCCATAAGCTCTTAGTTAATCCGATTGATGATTTTCTCATGACTAATTCGCCCATCTCATTTGTGGAAACTTTTTGTCCATCTAAATTTAAGATATCCACGCTCATTCCAGGAATAGGAGCATTAAAAGATCCGACCTTAAAAGTACGATGTAAACAACAATGCAAAATAGAACCAGAAACCTCAGTACCCCCGGCTGAATTCATAATAGGAACTTTAGATTTACCAATGACTTGAAATAACCATTTCCAGGGTTTTTCCGTCCAAGGTTCTCCACCAGTACAAATCATTCTTAATGAGTTTAAATCTAAATCTTTAAAAAGTTTTTCATCTTTAATCATTTGTGTTCTGATGAAAGCAGGGGAAAGCTCTGTCCAGGAAACCTTATATTTTTCTATTAGTTTCCAAAAACGAACTTCATCAGGAAAATCAGGAACACCCTCAGCGATTACCATTTGTGCTCCATGCGCAGAAGCTATTGTTGCAGACTTAGAGCCCACCATCCATCCCATATCAGCCATACAAAAATGAATATCATTTTGTTTAAAGTCTGCTAAAACTCCTTCATCAAAAGACATCTTAGTAACTAAACCAATATGAGTATAAACACATCCTTTCGGTTTTCCAGTTGTGCCTGATGTAAAGTGGATAATAGCAGGATCTTCAGCATCAGTTTCCTCTGTCTTTAAATTATCAGAAACATTTTGAAAATTTTTCCAATTAAAGATTTTCTTTCCTTTTTCTTTTCCCAATAAAAAAATTTTTTCTAAAGAAATGACTTGATCTAACTCATTTTTAATTTGATCGAACATTCTTATTTCTTTTGCTTTTCTAAATGTTTTTTCAACAGTAAAAATACCTTTAGCTTTTGCTATGTTGAGTCTTTCAATAACTGCTTTTGATCCATATCCAGAGAATAAAGGGAGCACTACACACCCAATTTTTAAAATAGCAAAGTAAGCAACATAAGTTTCTATAAATTGAGGCATGTAAAGTGCGATCACATCACCTTTTTTAAAGCCATTTATTTTTAAAGCATTCCCAATTTTTGAGATTTGCTTATCAAATTCTTCATAAGTGATTGAGCTTTCTTTCCCATCTTCTCTTTCAGCAAAAATGAAAGTATTTTTAAAAAATTCCTTATCTTTATGTCGATCTATACAATTTAAAACTATATTAGTTTTTCCCCCGATACACCACCTTGTCCAAGGAGTCCCTTTTGATTCATCCAATATTTTTGAGTAAGGTTTATAAAATTTTAAATCCGAAAATTTTATTACATTGTCCCATAACCATCCAGGATCAGAAAAACTTTTTTTCTCAAGCTCATCGTAATTATTTAATTTACAATGTTGTATAAACTTAGTTAGTTTTGAATTTTCAATCTGCTCTTTTGATGGTTGCCAAATAATTTCTTTAGACACAGGCCTTATACGTACATACCCTCTTTAATCTTAATAATATTATACATGAGGTCATTTAAAGGTGTCTTAATCCCATGTTTTTTTCCAATTTTAGAAACAGCTCCACTTATGAAATCAATTTCTGTTTTTCTATGCTTTACAACATCGAATGCCATTGATGATTTATTGGTTTGTCTTGAGTCTACTATTCTGTTGAACATTTCTAAACAATCACTTTCACTAACATCAACTCCATCGGCTTTTGCTACTTCTCTAGTTTCAAGGATTATATCCTTACCTAATTTTCGAGACATAGTCTGATTTTTATTAGAAATGTATAAATCTGTATGATGTAAATCAAATATTGCAGATAAAGGACCAATTGCTGTTAAAGCAAATAATTTCATCCATTTTCTTCTTTTAATATTTTCTTCTGCAATAGTTTCTAAGCCATGTGCAGTAAAAGTTTCAGCTAAATCTTTTACTCTTTCACTTGAACCACCTTCGTATTCACCAATCCATGATGGCAAACTTGCGTGGTTTTGAATTATTCCAGGACCTTGAATACTAGAAGCTTGTGTTGTAGAACCACCTAAAACTTTTTCTTTACCAGCTATTTTTTGCATAATTTCTTCATGACCAATACCATTTTGAAATGACATCAGCATTGTATTATCTCCTATAATGTTTTTTGAATTGGATAAAGCTTGCTCTAATGCAGTGGCTTTACACATAATAATTATTGCATCTACTGGTTTTAAAGTTTTTGGATCAGTCGTGGCATGGATTTTTACTGTTCTATCTCCGCCATGACCCATCATTTTTAAACCTTTGCTATTAATTTCATCTACATGTTCTTTCCAAACATCAATAAGATGAACCTCTAAACCTTTTTCAGCTAACAACCCGCCGAAAAGACAGCCCATAGCACCAGCACCCAATACTGCAACTTTTGTATCTTTCTTTATCATTAAGCTTTCATTTTAACTTGAACACCAAAGAAGCCTGTTGGCTTGATCATTAAAACAACTATCATTAATAAAAAGGCGTATAAATCTTTGTGGCTTCCAGAAATATAAAAAGAAGAAGCTGTTTCAAATATTCCAACTGTAAAGCCTCCAACTATTGCACCAGGCAGATTACCAAAACCACCTACGACCGCAGCAGCGAAAGCTTTCATAAGAATGATATAACCCATGAATACAACAACTTGATAAGTTGGACCAACTAAAGTTCCTCCTATACCTGCTATGGCGCAAGCAATACCAAAAATAATTGATATGTATAGTGGTACATTTATTCCAACCAGATTTGAAACATCTTTGGAGTAAGCTACAGCTCTGATACCTAATCCCATTTTTGTTTTATTTAAAAAGAACCAAAGACCTGCAGCTACAGATAAACCAACTACAATCATCCAAATATAAGTAATCGGTAAAAATAGTCCTCCAATTTCCATTGGCAAACCTAATTCAGCAGGGAAAGGTTTTGCTACTGGATTCCAAATTAAATAAGCAACATTAATTAAAACTACTGAAAGACCAAATCCACATATGATTATTCCCATTCCAGCTACAGTGTAACCACCACCTTTTTTTGTTAGAGGTCTTAAGAAAACTCTTTCAATAAAAACTCCAAATAAACCCATTGAAACAAAGGCTGTAAATAAACAAACGACATAAATTATCCAACCATAAGCATCAGGAAATATATTAAAAATCCAATCTTGATTACCCAAAAGATTAAACATGGTAAGACCGGCAAAAGCGCCTATCATGAAAAATTCACCGTGAGAAAAATTAACTACATCTAGACCTGTGTAGATTAACGAAATTCCAAGGGCAACTAAGCCATAAATAATACCAACAGATAGACCGATTGTTAAAACTGATTTGAGCGACTCAATATTCATATCGGGGCTATTCACACACCAGCCGATATATAGAAGTACGAATGTTCCAAATATGATATTTTCACCTTTTTTTCCAATTCTAAGTTTATTAAACATTTGCTTTAGTCCCTCCAAGATATGATTCTTTTACACTTTCGTCGTACATTAATTTTTTACTATCGCCTTCAACATTGATCACACCGTCTTTAATTACATATCCGTAATCAGCAAGCAATAATGCCATCCTAACATTTTGTTCTACTACAAGAACTGTTAATCCATCTTGTCTAATTCTATTAATATTTTTAAAGATATCTAAAACTATTTGAGGCGCTAAAGCAGCACTGGGCTCGTCTAGCATTATCATTTTAGGATTAGACATTAACCCTCTTCCAATACATAACATTTGCAACTCTCCACCTGATAAAGTTGCGGCCAATTGATCTTTTCTTTCATTTAATCTTGGAAAATAGTTATAAACCTTTTCTAAATTATCTGACAGTTGTTGTTTACTTTTTAAAATAAATCCACCTAATTTTAAATTTTCGGTAACAGACATTGCAGGGAAAACATCCTTTCCTTGAGTTACTTGCACTAATCCTTTTCCAACTATTTCGTGAGCAGGCAAGTTTTGAATTTGCTCACCATTAAATTCGATCGTACCTTTCCATGATCTAATCAATCCAGATGCAGCTCTAAGAATAGTTGATTTACCTGTCCCATTACCACCAAGCAATGCAACTATAGATTGTTTTTCAACTTTCATATTAGCTCCATTTAAAATTTGTACAGAGCCATATCCAGAAATTAGTTGATCTATCTTAAGCAATCATCCTCCAATTTTTTTTTCTGATTTACCAAAAATGTAACTATTAGTCATAGACATTATAACTATTATTTTATAGCCTTAGCAACAATTAAATAACAAATGGGGGAAATAATGAATAAACTTAAATTTGTTTTTTCAGCAATTGTCTTTTCCGCAGGTTTAGTAATCACGACTTTAGCTCAAGCAGAAACAATCAAAATTGGTGTTTCTTTTAGAATGCTATCAGATGTTGGTTATAAACACGGAGAGTTAATTACTGATACTGTTGCAAAGTGGAATAAAGAAGGCACTATCAACGGTCAAAAAATCGACTTAACACTTTATAACGATGAGTGTAAATCTGAAAAAGGTGTAGCAAACGCAACAAAACTTGCTTACCAAGATAAAGTTCACGTTATAATTGGATCTAGCTGTAGTTCTGTAACATTACCTATGGTACCTGTTTCAGCTAAAGCTAAAGTTCCACAAATCATACCTCACTCAACAAATGCTGACATTACTAAAAAGGGTAGTGAATACATTTTTAGAGTACCTGTATCATCAAGATTTTACAAAATCGTACAAGGTAAATTTACTGCAGAAAATCAAGGTACTAAGATAGCTTATATCTACGGTCCAGATGCTGCTGGTAAAGATTTTGCATTATCTTTAGCTGATTACATGAGAGAGAACTACAACGTTGAGCCAACTTATATGGTTCAATCTGGAGAAAAAGAAACTGACTTTAGAAGTTACTTAACTAAAGCTAAAGCTACTAATCCAGAAGTTCTTGTAATTTCAGCTTTATTGGATGAAACAGTTAGAGGACTTGTACAATCATATGAAGTTGGAATACCAAAATCTGTTCACAGAGTAACAGCTTCTATTGGTTCTAAAGTAGAGATACCAATAAATGCTGGTTCTGCTGCAAAAGGTGTAACTTTCTCAGCTGCATTCGCTGCATCTGACACTAGACCTGTAGCTAAGAAATTTGTGAAAATGGTAAAAGACAAATATGGTGTTGTACCTGGTCACGACTTTTCACAAATGATGGACTTACTAGATATTCTAGAGATAGCTCTTAAAAAAGTTAAATTCACTGGAGATCTAGCAGCTGACAGAAATAAAGTTAGAGACGCAATTGCTGCGACAACTGACTTTAGAGGTTTAGCTTCCGGTCCAATCAATTTCTGTAAATCAGGAACGCCTGAGTGTAGAGATGGTAACAGAACTCCTGTTATGATTGAGTACACTAAAGGTGGAAAAAACTTTAAAACAAAAGTTGCTGGTACTGTAACGTTTAATGCTAGTGCTGGTTTATAATAGTTAAAAAAATTGTGAGCGGTAGGTAAAACTACCGCTCATTTTTTCAAGGAAACCACAAAAATGATAAACGTTAATAAATTGAAGAAAGTAAAAAGCAACTTTCCTGTAATGGTTGGCAAAGGCGCTATTTCAAAAAAAGATTGTGAAAAACTTATAGATGAAATTCGAAATACAAAATCATTCGATGATTTAATACAAGGTGGAAGAAATAGAATTAACAAAGGTTCAAGTAATTTTAAGAATTATTTAAAAAAATCAAAATTATCTAATAAATTATATAAACAATTTAATAGCCAATCTTTTTACAAAAAAGTTGAAAATAGATTTAAAAAAACTTTTAAGGATTATGGTTGGTCAAATGCATACTTGCCTAGCAAATTTTTAAGGGAAAAATTTACAAATAAAAAATTGATGAATTCAAAAGAATTAATGAAAATGTTAGGTAAAACTTACAAAAACCCGAATGTAAATTTAGACATAGATTTTTCTGTTTCTAGGGGCGGATATAGGTTAAGGCCGCATAGAGATGATGTAACCAGACTTTATAATTTTCTTATTTATTTAAACGATATACCAAAAAAAAATGGCGGAGCTTTATCAATTTTTAAAAAGAAAACTGATATGAAATATAGAAAAAGTTTTAAAAGATTTCCTGGTATTTCTGAACTAGCAAAAGTTAAAGAATTTACTCCGTCAAAAGGGAGTGTAATTTTTTTCCAATCAACACCTAACTCTTACCATGGTGTATCTTTATTTAGAGAAATCAAAGGCAAGAAAAGATTTTTCATTTATGGAAGTTATGCTTTAAGTAAACCCGTTGTATGGAGATACAAAAACGTTAGCTATTTACCCAAAATTAAGAAAACAAACAAAAGAATGCTCACATCTTCACATGACTCAGATTATTTAATGAGAGAAGTTGGATAATGGAAAAATTTAAATCGATTATCAGAGATTATCCTTTTATTGCTTTTATTATAGCTTTCATCATCTTAGCTTTCGTACCGTCAGTAGTTTTCACGGATGTTTATCAGTCACATTTAGCTACTTTAATATTTGTGAACATTGTGGTAGCCGCAGGACTAAACATTGTTAAGGGTTATTGTGGTCAAGTTACAGTTGGACACGTTGGTTTATTTGCAGTTGGTTCTTATACTGCTGGAACATTGTTTTTATATTTAGGACTTGGTTTTTGGGCAACTTTACC
This sequence comes from uncultured Pelagibacteraceae bacterium, assembly GCA_902601545.1. Taxonomy (GTDB): domain Bacteria; phylum Pseudomonadota; class Alphaproteobacteria; order Pelagibacterales; family Pelagibacteraceae; genus Pelagilacustribacter. The sequence goes on from CACKNR010000006.1 coordinate 55,518, forward strand.
CATAGCTATAATAGTTACTGCATTTTTTGGAGTAGCAATGGGAATTCCATCTTTTAGATTGGAAGGTCCTTATTTAGCTTTAGCGACATTAGGTGGGGGTGAGGCGATAAGATTATTTATTGAAAACGGAAACTTTTTTAGATCTACATTTGGTATTTCTGATATTCCAACACCTTCTTTAATGGGTTACAACTTCGACTCCCCAGATAGATATTATTTTATCTCAATGACAATAATGATTATAGCGGTTTACTTCTCATTCAGTATTTTAAGATCTGGAGTTGGAAGAGCGTTTATGTCTATCAGGGAGGATCCAATTTGTGCTGCAGCCGCTGGAATTAATGTAAAAAAATATAAGATCTTAGCTTTCATTCTTAGCGCTATGTTTGCTGGTGCGGCAGGTGCAGTTTATGCTCATATGCCTCCAGGATACATTCATCCTAATAATTACACAGTTATAGAAATGGTAACCTTCTTAGCTATGGTTGTCCTAGGAGGTCTCGGTCATATTTGGGGCGGAATTATTGGCGCTATAGTCATTACAATTGTTTATGACTTAACTAGACCATTATATAAATATCAGCTTTTAATATTTGGTTTAACAATTGTATTAACTATTTTGTTTATGCCTAAGGGTTTAGGCGGTTTTATTGACAGATATTTCTTAGAAAAGAGATTTAAAAAGAAAACTGGAACAGAAAAAACATCATGATTTTAAAAACTAAACAATTATCTAAATCATTTGGTGGTTTGAAAGCTATTAATAAAGTTGATTTTGAACTTCCAAAAAATGAAATTAGAGGAATAATTGGACCCAATGGCTCAGGCAAAAGTACATTTTTTAATTTAGTTTCAGGAATTTATGATAGCGACCCTGGAAGCTATATTGAGTTTGATGGTCATGATATTACTTACACACCTCCACACGAGATTGCTGGTTATGGTTTATCAAGAACGTTCCAATTACTAAGACTTTATCAAGATATGACAGTTATAGATAATGTTATGTCAGGGTATCATACTAGAGTTCCTTACAAGTTTTTCGATGCAGTTATAGGAAGAAAAAAAATCTGGGATCAAGAAAGAGCTATCAAAGAGGAAATGATGGAACTCCTTTCTTTTGTAGGATTAGCAGACTATGCAGAGCTAAATGCTAGTGAACTTTCTGGAGGTCAGAGAAGATTATTAGTTTTAGCAAGGGCAATCGCCATGAAACCAAAATTACTAATGTTAGACGAACCAGCTGCAGGTTTATCCCCAGTCAACGTAGATAATTTAATGAAAATTATTATGCAGCTAAAAGAAAAATATGGCCTTACTCTTATTATTATAGAGCATATTTTAAAGGTCGTAATGGATACTTGTAATTCAGTAACTGTTTTTGACCATGGTCAGAAAATTGCAGAGGGTACTCCAGCTCAAGTAAAAGATGACAATGCTGTAATCGAGGCGTATTTGGGTAAAAAAATGGACGATGAAGAGATGAGAAAAGCACTTGCAGTCTAAAATGAATTTGATAATATTTTCCCATTCATTACGATTCAATGAGCCAAAATATTAAAAAAATTTTTGAGAAACAAGGTTTCATAAGATTAAAGGGTGTTTTAGATTATAAAGAGGATTTAGAACCAATTTTAAATGATATGGCTTTTATCATGGATAGGCTCATTCATAGATTTGTTCCTAAAAGTGACAAAGTAAAAGTACTAAATTATGAGTTTAAGAAAAAATACTCATATTTGGTTTCTTTAGATATTCCTGAACTTGATCAATATTTTAATATAAGACTTCCTGAAAAAAACATAAACGCTAATAGTGATTTTTTTGCAAGTCAATCAATATGGAATTTAATTAAAAATAAAAAGATTTTAGATAAGATTGAAAAAATTCTAGGTCCCGAAATAGCTTCTAATCCTTGTCAAAATTCAAGAATCAAACAACCTGAAAAAGGTGTTGCAAAAAAGAATTTAAATGACGGCCTAGTTGGAAGAACTCCTTGGCATCAAGATGCCGGTGTTATGAATAAAAAAGGACAGAAGGGCACTGAATTAATAACGTGTTGGATACCTTTTACTAAAACAAGAATAGAAAATGGTTGTATGCTTGCTGTAAAAGAAAGTCATAAATTTGGACTTGTTAACCACGATTTTGGAAGTAAGGGACAAGTAGAAGTTAGAGACAAAGAAATAATTGATAAATTATCAACCGTGCCTCTTGAAGCTGATGTCGGCGATATAATATTGTTAAATAGATATCTACTTCATTGTTCACTACCAAATAAATCAAAAAATTTTAGAATAAGTATGGACTTGAGATATAATAAAGCAGGCCAACCCTCTGGAAGAGACCCATTACCTAATTTTATTGTCAAAAGCAAAAACAAAAATAAAATTAAAGTACAAAATTACAAACAATGGATAGCTTTATGGGAAAAAGCTAAAGTTAAATGCATTCCAAGAAAATGGTCTTATAAATATCCTCTTCCTACTTTCAAAGGAACTAAAAGAGATTTAGCAAATATTATTTAATGAATTCAAAATTATCGGAGAAGAATTATCTTCCCGAATTTTTTCTAGCTTGCCTAGGGTATTTTTTATTTGTAACTCAAGATGCAATAGTAAAATATATTGCTGAAGATTACGACATAATACAGATAATTTTCGTCAACTCCTTGTTCGCTCTTATACCTATTATTTTGTACACCCAAACCCTCGATGGCTGGAAGGAATTAAAGGGTGCTAATTTAAAAATTCATTTTTTTAGAACTTTAACGATGGTATTAGCCGTTTTTTTTGCCTACACAGGATTCTATTTATTACCAATGGTTACTATGTACAGTATTGTATTTTTAATACCATTATTAATTACCATCGGATCAGTTTTATTTTTAGGTGAAGTTGTTAGATGGAAAAGATTTACTGCTATAGTAACTGGTTTTATCGGAACACTTATTTCTATTAATCCTTTTGGAGCCGAAATTAATAGTTACGCATTTATAGCTTTGTTGTGCCCAATTTTTGCGTCTGCAAGTTATTTAATAGTAAGAAAATATGGTTATGAGGAGAGCTTGTTCTCATTTTTAATTTTCGGAAAAATTTTTATGATATTGTTTTCTGGTATATTTGTATTCTTTGTTTTCAAAGAGATGGCTTTTAATGATTTAGTGTTGAACGCTATTTCTGGAATTTCTAGAGGAACAGCCATGATATTTGTTATCAATGCTGCTAGACACCTGCCTGGAGCAATTTTTGGATCAATTTTATATACTCAAATTTTTGCAGGTGTATTTTTGGGTTATGTTGTTTTTAATGAGATACCTACAATTAATAATTATATAGGAAACTTAATAATAATTGCAGCAGGTGTATATATCGTTTTGAGAGAAGTAAAATTAAAGAAAAACATTGTTACTTCAACAGCAAGACACCCAACTATTCCTATTAAAAAAGATTAAAGTTTCTTTTTAAAATTTTCTAGAATTTCTTCACTAACATTTACTGAATTTTCAGGCCCAGGAAATTTCCCCTCTAAACTATCTTTGATAAATGCTTTTAAAGCTTTAACTCTTTCGATTTCAATTTCATCTTTCATCTTTTTTAAATTTGTATAAGCTTTTGCATGTCTAGGAGACTTTTCTTGCTCTCCACAGATATCGTTCATGAATAGATACATAACATCAGCTTTTTTTCCAGATCCTAGAGATACAGTTACAATACTCGTCCTTTTTGATATTTCCCCCATAATATTTTCAGGAATAACTTCACATTCGGCTGAAAAGGCCCCAGCATCCTCCAAACGTTTAAATTTTTTAAATAGTTCGTATGCTTCATCAGCAGTTTTACCTACAGCTCTTAAGCCACCAATCCATGTAGATTTTCTAGGAACCAAACCTAAATGACCCATAACTGGAACATCTTCTTTTGCAAGCATAGAAACAACATCCATACTTCTGGCAGTCATAACCGCATCAGCACCATTCTCTAAAGCTTTAAAGGCTCCACGTAAAACATCCTCGCCTGTAGGATAATTATGTAGTTCGAGTGCTGCCGTATAAAAAAGAGACTTGGATCCTTCCCGAACCTTCTTAACATTTGAAGCACTTCCTATTATCATATCAAAACCTGCTTCTTCAGCTGCTTTTGCCTCTAATGAATTATTTGCAGTTACTTGTGTAAGAATTTTTTTTCCTTTAGCTTCAATAATATCACCGACAGTGACAGTTCTTTTTGCAGGATTAGCTGCCCACGTATAAATATTTTTCATATTTATATTTAATCAAACTAATTAGTATTTTTCAATTCCTTGTAAATATTATTTACTCTATGAACTTCTTCGGCGGTATTGAAATAGCATTCATATTCAATTTCATTGGGGGTTACATCGAAATGATAATGACCTGCATCTTGAGTTCCTTTATAAGAGTGAAAATGTGTATGTTCGCCTGACTCCCTTAAATCTAATTTTCCTCCAGAGGGATCATTAGTCCATAAAACTGAATAGCATTGAAAATGTGGCCCTATAGGTTCGTAAAATTGTAAAAAATCCTTTACACATTTCATTTGTTTTGGATCATAATATTCGTGTTTTATATCTGCATAGTCTGGTTGGACATGGGATTTAATCTTACCATTTAAGATTCTAAACACACCACCCAGCGCAACACTAAAGTTTGTTTGTAAATTTTCAATTAGTGCAGTTCTCATAGATTGAGGTAAAGAGCCTTGCTCACCTGACCTTCTTTTAATTTTAATTTTTATAACATCTCCTTTTTTCCCCTCAGAGTAATAGATATTTCCTAGTCCGCCATGTTTTCTGTGAGTGTATGACGTTGATTTGCATTTTTTATTTTCATCAACTTGAGCAATTATAGATTTTGACTCGTTAGTTATTAAATTCTCATTAATGATAAGTTCTCCACAGTGACCCTCTAAACACGACATAGCTCCTGAACCTGCGCCTAAAGCATATGATTTTTCAGAGCCTATTCTTTTTGCTATTTCTTCATAATCAAATTCTTTACCTATGAACCTTTTATCGTGCATGTATGGCTCACCTCCAACATCAATAATTCTTTGGTTTCCACTTATACCTTCAGCAGGGCAATCCCATTTTCTTAGATCAGGGCATTCAACAATCGAAACATCAACCTCAACATAGTTTTTAGATAAACCTTTTTTTAAAGCTTCGCTTACTTGTTTTAAGGAAATTTGGTGAAACTTGGCTTTTTCGATTGTTAATTCCATAATCTATTAATATCATTTGAAGAAGTTTATCAATTAAATATAATTTTTATTATGAACAAGTTGGGCACAGAACTAGCTAATGCATGGATGAAGAAAACTTTAGTTGATCTAAATGGGTTCAGCGAAAATGAAATTCCAAAAAATCGAGATGAAGCATACAAGGCTTTAAATTCATTTTATGAAGAATTAGATAAAAAAACAGTAGGTTGGAAAATAGGGGCAGTCGCAAAAGAAGTTCAAAGAGAAGAAGGTTTTGATGGACCTGTACCAGGTAAAATTTTTAAAGAATCTATTTTACCTTCTAATTGCTCAATTGAATATTCAGAAATCCCTTACTCCAACTTGGAATGTGAATATGCATTTGAAATTAATCAAGATGTAAAAATTGATGGTGAATTACTAAATAAGATAAATAATTTTAAATTACATACAGCTATTGATATTACGTCTTCAAGGTATGTACAAAGTTCAAAAAATAAATTTGATAAATTAGTTCAAATGTATCTTGGAATTTCTGATCATGGAAATGGAGGTAAGATTATTATTGGAGAAGAGATAAAGAATTGGCATACAAAAGATATTAATGAAATTAAAATTAAATTAAAAATCAACGATAATGTTACTGAACCTTATTTCACTGGAACAAAGAGAATAGATCCTAGAGACTCATTAAAGGCTTTTATTGATGAGTTTAAAGATAAAAATATAAGCTTTAAAAAAGGAGATTATCT
>CACKNR010000007.1 GCA_902601545.1 uncultured Pelagibacteraceae bacterium
AAAATCAGCAGTAAATAAGTCTTGTTTTTTTTTCGATTTTAAATGTAAATGAGACGGTTGAAATTTCATGTTGTTTTTCCATTTTGTTTTCGAAAAATAAACTGAGAAAATTCTAGGATGATGATTAATCTTAATTTCTTTTGAGTAGTTCAAATAATCCATTATTAGCTTTGTAGTAATTAGAGTCCCGCAACCTAGCACAAGTTTTTTTGTTAAAAAATTTTTATTTTGGTGCCCATTCGAACAATGTAAAGATAGCCCTTTTTTATGTTTCACGATTTTTTTTACAAAATAATTATGAAATTTTATATTTTTATCTTTTAGATTTTTGTTATAAAAATTTATTGCCGTCAACTTATCTTTTTCCTCGTTAATTTTTTTTAAATCAATTTTTTCTCCCTTGTTTGATTTTTTTTTAAACGCAATTACAGGTTCTGTAAGGATTATACTTTTATCGTTAATAACCAAATTTTTATCTATATATTCATTACGCAAAAATAAATTTTGATTTTTTTTATCAATTTTTCCAAGTAAATGTTGTTTATTGAAAATTTCAATAAATGAATTTTTTATTTTATTTTGTGTTGAAATAGACAAATGTGATATATCTCCCGAAATATTTTGATCTATTTGCAAACCCCAATAGTTAGACAAACCTCCAAACTCAAGCGCCCCAAAAAACTTGGATTTCGGATCAATTTTAATTCTGTTTATACTAAAATAATCCTCAACTTGTTTCTCATGACCAATCATTTGTGGAGGTAAAATCTTTAATATATGTTTATTATTTATTTGGTTAAAATTTTTTTTATTTTTTTTGAATGAAATTACATTAATTGACTTATTTTTTTTTAAATATCCATCAATGAAACATAAACTAGATAATCCAGAACCTACCACTAAAATATCATAAATTTTATTTTTCATTTTCGATTATAATTTATAAACTCAATGATTAATTACAATGAAGAATCTATCTTTTTTGCTGCAGCTAACAAATCTTGTACTGCTTTAATTGAATACCTAAAGTTTTCCTTTTCATCTTCATTAAGTTCAATTTCTATTACTTTTTCAACACCATTTTTTCCAATTATGACTGGAACACCCGCATATAAATCTTTAAAACCATACTCACCGTTTAAGTACGCAGCGCAAGGTAATTTTATCTTTTGATCTTTAAGGTAACTTTCAGCCATTTGGACACCAGAAGCTGCGGGAGCGTAAAAAGCTGAACCCGTTTCTAAATATTTAACTATTTCGGCTCCACCTTTTTTAGTTCTATCAATTATTTGTTTTAATTTTTCTTTAGTAATTTTTCCTTCTTTTACTAGATCAGAAATTTTCTTACCCTCTACTTCTGTGGACCCTAACATTGCTACCATAGTGTCTCCATGTCCTCCGAGAACAAATGATTTTATTTTTTGAACTGAAACTTTTAATTCTTCTGATAAAAAGTAAATAAATCTTGAAGAGTCGAGTATACCAGCCATCCCTACTACTTTATTTTTTGGAAAACCTGAATACTTTTGTAAAGCCATTACAATTACATCTAGAGGGTTTGTAATACAAATTACAAATGCATTTGGTGATGTATTTTTAATACCTTTAGCAACTTGTTTAATAATTTTTAAATTAATTTCTAGAAGATCGTCTCTAGTCATACCAGGTTTTCTTGGAACTCCGGCTGTAATTATAATTACATCTGAGTTTTTAGTATCTTCGTAGTTATCTGTACCAACTAAACTTATATCAAATTTATTTACTGGGGAAGATTGGGCTATGTCTAAAGCTTTACCCTTAGCTATTCCGGCCGCAACATCAAATAAAACAACGTCTCCTAATTCTTTTAAAGCAATTAAATGAGCGAGAGTTCCACCAATTTGGCCTGCTCCTATCAAAGTAATTTTCTTTCTCATATCTATGCTATTTCATTGTCGGCATCACAAATTCTGGATCTGCTCTTAATCCAGACGGCCATCTAGATGTGATCGTTTTTAATTTTGTATAAAATCTCACTCCTTCAGGTCCGTGCATATGTTGATCACCAAACAAGGATCTCTTCCACCCACCAAAACTGTGGAAAGCCATTGGTACCGGTATAGGTATGTTGACTCCAACCATTCCTATTTTAGCTTTTGTAGAAAATGTTCTGCCCGAGTCTCCATCTCTTGTAAAAATGCTCACTCCATTCCCAAATTCATGATCATTTACCAATTTTAAAGCCTCATTAAAATCTTTTACCCGGATGACAGATAAAACTGGTCCAAATATCTCTTCTTTATAAATTCTCATATCTTTTTTTACGTGATCAAAAAGACATCCTCCGATATAATATCCTTTTTCATAACCCTGGATTTTAAAATTACGGCCATCAACTATTAGTTCAGCGCCTTCTTTCACACCTAGATCTACATACCCTTTTACTTTGTTCAAGTGCTCCTTGGTCACTAATGGTCCCATTTCAGATTCTTTGTCCATACCTGGGCCTACTTTTAAAGCCTCGACTTTTTTTGCTAAAGAGTTGACTAGTTTATCTCCAATGCCACCAACTGCGACTGCAACAGATTGTGCCATACACCTTTCTCCTGCTGAACCATAAGCAGCTCCCATCAAACCATTTACTGCTTGATCCAAATCACAATCTGGCATTACTACACAATGATTTTTTGCTCCACCTAAAGCTTGAACACGTTTTTCATTTTTAGCACAATTTTCATATATGTATTTTGCTATTGGTGTAGATCCAACAAAACTCATTGCAACTACATCTTTATTAAAAATAAGCGCGTCGACTGCTTCTTTATCTCCATTTACAACGTTTAAAACTCCATTAGGCAATCCTGCTTCTGTGAGTAATTCTGCTAATCTAATTGAACATGATGGATCTTTTTCAGAAGGTTTTAATATAAAAGTGTTTCCACATGCAATTGCCATTGGGAACATCCACATTGGTACCATAGCTGGAAAATTAAATGGTGTAATACCTGCGCAAACACCCAAAGGTTGTCGGATAGACCAACTATCAACATTGGATCCAACATTTTCAGTAAACTCGCCCTTTAACAATTGAGGAATTCCACATGCGTATTCCACTACTTCTAAACCTCTGTTAAGAGAACCTTTTGCATCCTCATATACCTTTCCATGTTCTGAAACTATAATCTTAGTTAATTCATCAGAATTTTTTTCTATTAATTCCTTAAATTTGAACATTATTCTTGCTCTTTGCAAAGGCGGTTTGTTAGACCAAGAGTCAAACGCATTTTTAGCCTTTTCAACCGCTAAGCTAACATCTTTTGTAGATGCAAGTTTTACTTCACCACTTTGTTCGCCAGTTGCAGGATTAAAAACTTTTCCAGTCCTTTTTGATTCACCTGAAAAGTTTTTTCCATCAACAAAATGTTGAATTATTTTCATGATGTAATTGAATAAATAAGGTTTTAGCTTGTTGCAAGCATTTTTTTAATAGATCCTATAGCTTTAGCAGGATTAAGGCCTTTAGGACATGAATTAGTACAATTCATTATAGTATGACATCTATAAAGCTTTAATTCGTCAGCTACTTTCTTTAACCTCTCTTTTTTATCACCATCTCTGCTGTCATTTATCCAGCGATAAGCTTGTAATAAAACTGCTGGCCCTAAATATTTATCACCATTCCACCAATAGCTTGGGCAAGACGTAGAACAACAAGCACATAAAATACATTCGTAGTATCCATCTAGTTTTTCTCTATCTCTCTGTGATTGTTTAAGCTCAGTTTTCTCTTGACCAGTTTGATCTACTTTTAACCAAGGTTGAATAGACTCATATTGTTTATATAAAGTTGAAAGATCACCAATTAAATCTTTTACTACTTTTAAGTGAGGTAAAGGATAAATATTAAGATCTCCATTTATATCTGAATGAGATTTAATACATGCTAAGCCATTTACTCCATCAATATTCATTGCACATGAACCACAAACACCGTGAGCACACGATCTCCTAAATGTTAAAGATGGATCTATTTCATTTTTAATCTTAAATAAAATATCCAAAACTTTTGGACCACAATTATCCATATCAACTTCAAATGTATCAACCCTTGGATTTTTACCTGTTGAAGGATCCCATCTATAAACGTTTATTTTTCTAAGATTTTTTGAGTTAGTTTTATCTTTAAAATAGTTACCTACCTCAATTTTAGAATTTTGCGGTAGGCTAAATTGAGCCATTATTAATATACTCTCTCCTTAGGAGGAAAATACTGCACGTCATTTGTTAAAGTTCTTGAGTGAACATCCCTATATTTTATTTCTACTTTTTTTCCTTTTTGCCAAGCTAAAGTATGTTTCATAAAATTTTTGTCATCTCTTTTCGTAAAGTCTTCTCTAGCGTGAGCGCCTCTACTTTCTTTTCTGTTATAAGCCGAGTCCATGGTAGTAAGAGCCTGGCTAATTAAATTGTCGAATTCTAAAGTTTCAACTAAATCAGTGTTAAATAATAATGACTTATCTTTTACAGAGACATCACTCATTCCCTCAAAGGGTTTTCGGATTTGATCTACACCCTCCTTAAGAGTTTTTTCTGTTCTAAACACCGCACACTTTGATTGCATAGTTTTTTGCATTTTTAACCTAAGTTCTGATGTTTTTGTGGAGCCATTCGAATTTCGAATTCTATCAAATCTATCAAGACACTTATCAGTTTCAGAGCTTGAAACTTCTTCATGGGGACTTCCAGGCTTCACTAGCTCTGCTGCCCTTTTTGCAGCTGCTCTACCAAACACCACTAGATCAATTAAAGAGTTTGATCCTAATCTATTAGCGCCGTGAACTGAAACACAAGCTGCTTCTCCTATAGCCATTAATCCAGGCACTGTTTTTTCTGAACCATTCAAAGTGAGCACCTCAGCTTTGTAATTAGTAGGAATTCCTCCCATATTATAATGAACTGTTGGAACAACTGGAATAGGCTCCTTACTAACGTCAACATTTGCAAAAGTTTTTGCTGCCTCTGAAATACCTGGTAATCTCTCATCTATAACTTTTTTATCTATGTGATCTAAATGTAGGTTTATATGATCCTTATCTTTTCCTGCACCTCTACCTTCATTAATTTCCATTTCCATTGATCTGCTTACAACGTCTCTAGAAGCTAAGTCTTTCGCGTTAGGTGCGTATCTTTCCATAAATCTTTCGCCTTTGCCATTTACTAAAAATCCACCTTCTCCTCTAACTCCCTCAGTTATCAAACAGCCAACTCCATAAATTCCAGTTGGATGAAATTGTACAAATTCCATGTCTTGTAAAGGTAACCCTGCTCTAAGCACCATCGCGTTTCCATCTCCAGTACATGTGTGAGCTGATGTTGCAGAATAATAAACTTTACCGTACCCTCCAGTTGCTATAATTGTGATATGTGATCTAAATCTATGTATTGTACCATCGGTTAAATTCCAAGCTATCACACCTTTGCATTCACCATTTTTCATAATTAAATCTAATGCAAAATATTCAATAAAAAATTCTGTTTGTTGCTTCAAAGCTTGACCATAAAGAGTATGCAAAATAGCGTGACCAGTTCTATCAGCAGCCGCACAAGTTCTTTGAGCAGTTCCATTACCATAATTTTTTGTCATACCTCCAAAGGGTCTTTGGTATATTTTTCCATCATCAGTTCTGCTGAAAGGAACTCCATATCTCTCTAATTCCACGACAGCTCTTGGAGCTTCTTTGCAAAGATATTCTATTGCATCTTGATCGCCTAACCAATCAGATCCTTTAACAGTATCATACATGTGCCATCGCCAATCATCTTCACCCATGTTTCCTAAAGCAGCGGAAATACCTCCTTGAGCTGCTGATGTATGACTTCTTGTTGGAAAGACTTTAGATATGCAAGCAGTTTTTAATCCTGCTTCCGACAAACCAACTGCTGCTCTTAAACCAGAACCTCCTGCTCCAAGAACAACAACGTCATATTCGTGATCAATTATTTTATATGTGCTCATTAATTAAGATTGTATATAGTTATTAATGTTAAAATTGGAACTACTATAGCAAATAAATTTAATACTTTATTTGCGACATTTTTGGTTTTCTCATCATGTAAATAATCCTCAAAAATCTCACTAATAGTCAATGAGTAAAAAAGGGATGCAATAACAACTAGTAATGAGAATAATACTTTAGATAATCTACTTGAAAAAAAATCAATTATTTCTAAATAACCTTTATCGTAAATGGATACGAAACTCACCAAAAACCAAATCATAAAAGGAATAAGAATTATTGAACTAATTTTGGTAAAAATCCATTTTTTTGTAGAGTGATGCATTTTAAAAAAAATTTCTCCCGACCAAGTAAAATAAAATTGTTAATATAAAAGATCCAATTAAAGTAATAACTCCAGTTATTTTTGCAATTTTTAAATCAAAGCCAAAACCAGCATCCCATGCCAAGTGTCTTATTTCATTTAAAATTTGGAAACTAAAAGTCCAACAAAGTGAAATAATCAAAAATTTTCCAAAGAAAGTATTCAGAATGTTTTCGAAGGGTTGATAGAAATTTTCACCAAAAAATAATGAAATAGCCCAAATACAAATTACTATTAATGCAAAATAATTTATTACACCTACTACTCTGTGCGTTATTGATAATAAAGATGATATATGCCATTTGTAAATTTGAAGATGTGGGCTTAATGGATTGTTGTTTTGCATAATAAATTTATAAACTATAGTTATAATTTTTTCATTAAACACTCAGCAATTTGCACAGTATTTAACGCCGCTCCTTTTAATAAGTTATCTGATACTACCCATAAATTAATCGCTTTAATATTTGAATTATCTTTTCTAATTCTTGATATGTAGGTCGTGTAACTTCCCTCAGCCTCTAAGGGAGTCATATATCCTCCATCACTACGCTCATCAATAACTTTACAACCTGGGGCATTTTTTAATATTTTAATTATATTCTCGAAATCATAAAGATTATCAAACTCAATATTAATGGACTCTGAATGACCAGTTCTAACTGGAACTCTTACACATGTCGCAGAAACATCGATCTCATTATCCAAGATTTTTTTTGTTTCATTCGTCATTTTTAATTCTTCTTTAGTATATCCATCTTGATCAAAGGAATCGATATGTGGAATTAAGTTAAAAGCAATTTGTTTAGTAAAATTTATTAACTTAATTTTTTTTCCATCTAAATAATCTCTTGATTGTTCAAACAGCTCATCCATAGGATCTTTACCGGCACCAGAAACTGCTTGGTAAGTCGAAACAATAACTCTTTTTATCTTGTACTCATCATGCAATGGTTTTAAAGGAAGAACCATTTGCATAGTTGAACAATTCGGATTTGCAATAATATTCTTATGTTTATTAAGTGCTTCTGAATTTACTTCTGGTACAACAAGCGGAACATCTTTTTGCATTCTAAAATAACTAGAGTTGTCTATCACAATAGTTTCTTTTGCTGCTTTAGGGACCCATTCTTTAGCTACCTTACTTCCTGCTGCAAAAAAAGTAATCTGAGCTCTTGAAAAGTTGTAATTTTCTAAATCTTCGATTTCAATTTCTTTATTTTTAAATTTAATTTTATTTCCCGCACTTTTCGAAGATGCTACTAAAAAAAGATTATTGATAGCTAATTTAGATTTTTCTAAAATTTCTATTGTTTTTCTTCCAACATTTCCTGAGGCGCCAATAATTGCAAAATTCATAATTTCGTACTTTATTTCAATTTTGCGATAATTGCATCACCCATCTCTATTGTGGAAACCTCTTTCATATTTTTAGACATTATATCCTTTGTTCTTAAACCATCGTCTAAAACACTTTGAACAGCTTTATCAAGTTGATCTGCCTCTTTTCCAAGGTCTAAAGAATACCTTAATGCCATAGATAAACTTAAAATAGTAGCTATCGGATTAGCAATATTTTTCCCCTCAATATCAGGAGCAGACCCATGAACTGGTTCGTATAACGATCTAACTCTTCCATTTTTATCTTTTGCACCTAATGATGCAGAAGGTAAAAGTCCTAGAGAGCCTGTAAGCATTGCTGCCTCGTCGGATAACATATCTCCAAATAAGTTGTCTGCTAAAATAACATCAAATTGTTTTGGATATCTTAAAAGCTGCATTGCACAGTTATCAGCTAACATATGATTTAACTCGACCTTTTTAAATTCTTTATCCTTAATTGCTTGTACTTCTTCTCTCCATAAAATACCTGCCTCCATGACATTAGATTTTTCGCAAGAAGTAACCTTATTTTTTCTTTTTTTTGCCAAATCAAATGCAACACGTGCAATCCGGTGAATTTCTGAAGTAGTGTATGAGTGAGTATTAATTCCTTTTCTTTGGTTATTTTCCATTGGTTCAATCCCACGCGGTTCACCGAAATAAATACCACCAGTTAACTCTCTTACAATCATAATATCTAACCCTGAAACTATTTCCGGTTTAAGAGTTGAAGAATCAACCAGTTGTTTGAAGCAAATAGCTGGCCTTAAGTTAGCAAATAACTTTAACTCTTTTCTAAGTTTTAAAAGAGCTCTTTCAGGTTTTTTTGAAAATTCCAAATTATCCCATTTAGGTCCGCCACAAGCACCTAATATTACTGCGTCGGACTCCAAAGACTTATAAAAAACTTCATCAGTAATTGGAACTTTATTTGCGTCAATAGATGCACCGCCAATTAATTCTTGGCTTAAAACAAAATCTAAAGACTTTGTTTTATTCATCCATTCAAGTATTTTTCTAACTTCTGCAACCACCTCAGGGCCAATTCCGTCACCAGGTAAAAGCAAAATTTTCCTAGTTTTATTAGCCATTATTAAGAACCCAAGGTTTTGAGGCTTGTAATTTTTTTTCGTAATTGTCTATGCTGGAAATTTTTTCCATAGAAAGTGCTATGTCATCTAGTCCTTCCATTAAACATTTCTTTTTAAAGGGATCTAGCTCAAAATTTGCAACTTTATTTCCATATTTTATTTCTTGCTTCTCTAAACTAATTTCAATTTCCTCTTTCCTGTTAGAATATTCGGCTAGTTCAATCACGATTTTGTCATCAATCTTAATTGGAAGAATTCCATTTTTAAAACAGTTATTGTAAAAAATATCTGCAAAGCTAGCACTTATTACACACTTTATGCCAAAATCTGATAAAGCCCATGGAGCGTGTTCTCTAGATGAACCACATCCAAAATTTTTTCCTGCTAAAAGAATTTTTGATTTATTATAGGGTTCTCTATTAAGAATGAATTCAACAATTTCTTTCCCATTTTCATCATAACGCATTTCATAAAATAAACTTTTTCCTAAGCCTGTTCTTTTAATGGTTTTTAAAAATTGCTTTGGAATAATCATGTCTGTATCAATGTTTTGTAATGATAGATATGATGGTATTGATCTTAAATTGTTAAACTTTTCCATATTATATTTCTCTTACATCAGTTAGATGTCCTTTGATTGCTGCTGCGATAGCCATCCCTGGACTGACTAAGTGTGTTCTACCTCCACGACCTTGCCTACCTTCAAAGTTTCTATTTGATGTTGAAGCACATCTTTCTCTAGGTTTTAATTGATCTGGATTCATGCCCAAACACATTGAACAGCCAGGCTCTCTCCATTCAAAGCCTGCTTCTTTAAATATCCTGTCAATTCCCTCTTTTTCGGCTTGCTCTTTAACTAATCCAGATCCTGGAACAACCATAGCACTTACATTTTTGGCAATTTTTTTGCCTTTTAAAAGATCTGCAGCTAATCTTAAATCCTCTATTCTTCCATTTGTACAGCTTCCTATAAAAATTTTATCAATTTTTATGTCTGAGATTTTAGTGTTTGCTTTTAACCCCATATAATCAAGAGATCTTTTCATGGCCATTTTTCTATCTTCGTTCTTTTCATTTTCTGGATCTGGCACAACACCAGTAACTGGTGATACATCTTGAGGTGAAGTCCCCCAAGTAACAAGTGGTTCTATATTTTTACCATCAATATTTACCTCTTTATCAAATTTGCAGTCTTTATCTGAATACAAAGTCTTCCAAAATTCTACAGCTTTAGTCCAATTTTCACCTTTTGGTGACATAGTTTTACCTTTTAAATAACTAAATGTTTTCTCATCTGGTGCGATTAACCCTGCTCTCGCACCAGCTTCAATAGTCATATTACAAACAGTCATTCTCTCTTCCATGCTTAAACTTTTAATTACATCGCCGGCAAATTCAACTACGTATCCAGTTCCGCCTGCAGTTCCAATCGTGCCAATAATTTTTAAAATTACATCTTTTGCAGTAACTCCTTTTGGTAAATTGCCATTAACATTTATTCTCAAATTTTTTGATTTCTTTTGCATTAAAGTCTGTGTAGCAAGAACGTGTTCAACTTCAGATGTTCCTATTCCAAAAGCTAATGCACCGAATGCTCCGTGTGTAGCAGTATGGCTATCTCCGCATACTATTACTGTCCCTGGTTGTGTAAAACCTTGTTCTGGTCCTATAATATGTACTATGCCCTGACGCTTATCATTTACATCAAAAAGCTCTACTCCAAAATCTTTACAATTTTTTCGTAATGTTTCGACTTGTATTCTTGAATCTTCATCATTAATACCTTTAGACCTATCAGTTGTAGGAACATTGTGATCAGGTACTGCAAGAGTTAACTCAGGTCGTCTAACTTTTCTTTTTTGTAATCTTAGCCCTTCAAAAGCTTGGGGGCTGGTAACTTCATGGACTAGATGTCTATCAACATAAATTAATGACGTTCCATCGCTCTGTTCATGAACAAGATGGTTTTCCCATATCTTATCGTATAAAGTTTTAGACATTAAATTTTATTTTTTTTCGCTAGTTGGCTTTTCAGCTTTAGCTTCGACTTTTGGAGCCTCTTTTTTAATTTCTTCAGCTTTAGTCTCTTGCGCAGTAGGCTCGATCGGCTTTACTTTTTGCTCCTCTGGCTTTACTGAAACATCAACACCGATTTTCTTTTTAATTTTTTCAGCAATTCTTGCAGATTTTCCTTTTCTATCTCTTAAATAATAAAGTTTTGCTCTCCTTACTTTTCCTGTTCTGATTACTTTAATTGAGTCTACGTTTGGACTGTAAAGAGCAAAAGTTCTCTCCACTCCCTCACCGAATGAAATTTTTCTTACTGTAAAAGAGGAGTTTATATCTCTATTTTTTTTTGCAATACAAACGCCTTCGAAGTATTGAATTCTCTCTCTTTTACCCTCAACAATTTTAACACCAACTTTTATTGTGTCTCCAGGAGAAAAGTCTGTGATTTTTTTATTAGCAACTATCTTTTTTATTGCTGCTTTATTTATGTCTTCAATGTTTTTCATTTTTTTTCTCTAAATATTTTTTCCAAAGATCGGGTCTCTGGCGACGTGTTATAGCCTCAGATTGAGATAAACGCCACCCTTTTATTTTGGCATGATCGCCTGAAAATAAGACCTCTGGTGGGCTTTTACCTTCCCATTCTCGTGGTTTAGTATATTGAGGATATTCTAAAAGATGATTTTCAAAACTTTCTTCTTTAACAGAGTCTTTATTTCCAAGCACTCCTGGCAATAATCGAACTAAAGCATCGACTAATACAAAAGAGGCTGGCTCACCACCAGATAGGATATAATCACCTAAACTATATTCCTCAATATTTCTTGTCTCTAAGAGTCTTTGATCAACACCCTCAAAATGACCACAGATAAGATTTAAGTTTTTTTCTTTACTTAAAGATCTAGCAACACTTTGATCAAATTTTTTACCTCTTGGAGATAAGTAAATAATTTTTTCACCTTTTTTTGTATTCACATCAAGCGCTGATGCTAATATATCTGGACGTAAAAGCATTCCATTTCCTCCGCCGAAAGGAGTATCGTCTACAGTGCCGTGATTATCTTTTGAATAATCTCTAATATTTATCACTTTTAAATTCCAAATCTTGTTTTCCTTTGCCTTTTTAAATATCCCTATATCTAAAGGTCCAGGAAATAGATCTGGATATAAAGTAAAAATTTTTACCTCTAACATCTCTAATTACCTTTTGGTTAAGCCTTTTTCTCTTCCTTCTTCGGTTCTTCTTTCTTAGCTTCTGCTTTAGGTTGTTCCTTTTTAGGTTCTTCCTTCTTCGGCTCTTCTTTCTTAGCTTCTGCTTTAGGTTGTTCCTTTTTAGGTTCTTCCTTCTTCGGCTCTTCCTTTTTAGTCTCCGCTTTAGGTTGTTCCTTTTTAGGATCCTCTTTTTTTGCTTCAGCTTTTTGATCAGGCTTTTTACCGTCAGCTGCTGGAGCGTCTTTTTTAGTTTCTTCTTTTTTATCTCCTTCAGCTTTTTTTCTATCTTTTTTTGGTATTGCCTTTTGAGGATTATTCCCAGGTTTTGGCATTGGCATTAACTGCACCTCGCCTAGTAATCTAGAAACTCTCATCGTTGGCTGAGCTCCTTTACTCATCCAATATTTTACTCTTTCTGCTTCTATTTTTATTCTTTCCTTTTTATCTTTAGGAAGTAACGGATTGTAAGAGCCAATTTTTTCAATAAATTTTCCATCTCTTGGGTATCTACTGTCAGCAATTACAATTTTATAAATGGGTCTTTTTCTTACTCCACCCATTGATAGTCTTATTCTTAACATTTTATACCTTTCATTTTAGTTGATTGAGCATTTCATCTGGGATCATCCCGGATGGAATTTTTTTTCCTTGAGACATTTTTTTCATCATGTCTGACATCATTTTAAATTGTTTTAATAGTTTATTGATTTTTGAAACATCTACACCTGCTCCTTTAGAAATTCTTTTCCGTCTTGATCCACTAATAATTTTTGGATTTTCTCTTTCATTTTTAGTCATTGATAAAATAATTGCTTCATTCTCCACTAACATTTTTTCATCTATATTTGCTTGATCCATTTTTGCTTTCATTTTATTCACACCAGGCAACATAGACATAACTCCTTCCATTCCACCCATTTTTTTCATTTGCCTTAACTGTGAAAGATATGAGTCCATTGTGAAAATTCCTTTTTTTAATTCGTCCTCTGTTTCTTTAATTTTTTCTTCGCTTAAATCTTGTTGGGCTTTCTCTACTAGGGTTACTATATCACCCATTCCTAATATTCTATTAGCTAATCGATCTGGATGGAAAAGTTCAAGATCAGTAATTTTTTCTCCCACACCAATATATTTAATTGGTTTACCTGTTACATGTTTCATGCTTAATGCTGCGCCACCACGTGCATCACCATCAACCCTCGTAAGAATAATTCCAGAAAGATTAACAGCAGTGTCAAATTCTTTTGCAACATTTACAGCTATTTGTCCTGTCAACGAGTCAGCTACTAAAATTGTTTCTGCTGGTTTTGTAAGGTCTTTAATTTGTTTAATCTCTGACATCATGGGTAAATCTATCTGAGTTCTTCCTGCTGTATCAAAAATAATAACATCTGAGCCATTAAGATTAGCTGCATTTAATGCCCTTTTAGTAATGTCGATTGGTTGTTGCTTGTCAACTATAGGCAAACATTGAATTCCATTAGCTTCGGCAAGAAATTTAAGTTGTTCTTGAGCAGCTGGTCTATAAACGTCTAAACTAACTAACATTACTTTTTTTTTAAAATTCTTCTCTATATTTTTTGCTAACTTTGCTGCAGACGTTGTTTTACCCGAACCCTGTAATCCAACTAATAAAACAGAGACTGGTGGAACAGCTTTGAAGTTAAGTTCTTCGTTTTTAGAGCCTAAAATATTAACTAATTCATCGTAAACGATTTTAACTATCATCTGGCCAGCAGATGTTGATTTTATAATTTCTTTACCAATAGCTTTAGGTTTTACATTAGCTATAAACTCTTTAGTAACAGGAAGAGCTACGTCGGCCTCTAATAAAGCTAATCGTATCTCTTTTAAACCAGAGTCAACTTGCTCCTCTGTCAATGAGGGAGCACTTTTAAGCTTAGAAAAAATACTTTCTAATTTATTTGTTAAATTTTCAAACATTTTTATAACGTCCAACACCTATTGCACTAGTGGGCGAACCTTCGCTGACTAGTGTCGACACTCTTGTTGTCAAGAGCACCGCAAAAACATGTGTATTTGCGGAAAGTTTGTGGAAACTACAATTTGGGGTTTTAAAAGTCAATGAATAATTATACTAATCAATTATGGCAACGATTAACGCATATAAAATGGATGGATTGGGTAATGATTTCATTATTATCGATAGAAGATCAAATCCTATTAACTTAACAAAAGATAAAATTATTGAGTTAGGAAAAAGAAGCAATATTGGTTTTGATCAAATAATTTTTATTGAAAAAGAGAAAGAGAATTCTTTTCCAATAACAATTTTTAATTCTGACGGGGGTGAAGTAAGTGCTTGTGGAAATGGTTCAAGATGTGTTGCGTATCTTTTGAGCAAAAATTTAAATGTTAACCAAATTAAACTAAAAACAAGTAATCGTAGTCTTAATGCTAAAATTGTTGGAAATTTAATGGTAGAGCTTGAAATGGGAAAGCCTTTATTTAATTTTGAAGATATTCCGTTATCAAAAACAGTAAATCCTGCTAACGTCTCGTTAAATGTACAAGGCGAAAAATTTACTGGTGGATTTTGTCTAAACGTAGGGAACCCCCACATAGTTTTTTTTGTAGATGATTGCTTTAAACACGATTTGAAAGAAATAGGACCTTTAATTGAAAATCATGAATTATTTCCCGAAAAAACAAATGTAACATTTGCTCAAATTTTAGATAAAAGAAATATTTTAGTTAATGTTTGGGAGAGAGGTGCTGGGCTTACTAAAGCATGTGGAACAGCAGCTTGTGCAACGGCCGTTGCTGGAAAAAATAACAAATTAGTAGAAAACAAAGTTGCAATTAAATTTAAAGAGGGGATCTTAAACATAGTTTTAGATGAAAAAAATAATATATTTATGACTGGTCCAGTGTCAGAAATAAAGAATATAAAAGTAGAAATATAAAATGGGAATTTTTGATAAGTTTAAATCAGGACTTGGAAAAAGTTCATCGAGCTTTTCAGAAGGATTTAAAAATATCTTTTCTAAAAAAAGGGTTGATTCCACCATTCTCGAAGAATTTGAGGAATTAATCATTTCTTCTGATGCCGGTGTTGATGTAGCAAAAGAGCTTAGAAAAGATTTAGAAAACTTTAAGGTTGATAAAAAATTAGACGATCACAAAGAAATTTTAAAACTCTTAGCTGATAAGTTAGCGATAAATCTCCAAAAGTACGAAAAAGATTTAAGCCTAATGGGGAATGCAAAATCTGCTGTAATTGTTGTATCTGGTGTGAACGGCGTTGGAAAAACAACAAGTATTGGAAAACTAGGAAAGTATTTTAAAGACAATAATAGATCCGTTGTCTTTGGTGCCGCAGATACTTTTAGAGCAGCAGCTATAGATCAGCTTCAAGTTTGGGCTGCAAAAGTAAAAGTAGATATAATTAAGTCAGAAATAAATAGTGACCCGGCTTCTGTTGCTTTTAAAACTGCAGAATTTGCAAAAAAAAATGAAATTGATATCGCCTTGATAGACACTGCAGGTAGACTACAAAATAAAAAAAATCTAATGGAAGAATATAAAAAAATTATCAATGTTCTGAAAAAAATTGATGATTCATTTCCTAACGAAGTAATTCTAGTTCTTGATGCGACTACTGGTCAAAATGCACTGAATCAAGTTGAAGAATTTAGTAAGATTCATAATCTTACAGGCCTTATAATTACAAAACTTGATAGTACTGCTAAAGGCGGAGTAGTTTTAGCAATTTGTAAAAAATATAATTTACCTATAGTTGCAATTGGAATGGGTGAAAAAGAAGATGACTTGCAACCCTTTAATGCTGAATATTTTTCAAAAGCATTGTTAGGCATTAAGGCCTAAAAACTTTCTTAAAGAATTCATTAATTGATCGTTAAATTCCATCATATGGTCGTCGTTTTCGGAAAAGTAACTAAATTTTGGTTGATTAGCCTTGTCAAATAATTCTACGCCCATTTTGAAAGGAACAACATCATCTTTCTTGCCATGCATGATTAAAATAGGAGTATTAATATTTTTAATCTTTTTTGAAGAATCGTATCTATCTTTTATTAATAAATCGATTGGTAAATAAGGATAATAAATTTTTGCTGCATCAGCAATCGAAGTAAAAGGTGACTCTAAAACAATACCAGCAAAAGAATTGTCTTGGCCTAACTCTGTAGCAACACCAGTGCCTAATGACTCCCCATATAAAATTATATTTTTATTTTCAATTCCAGTATTATTAAGCCAATCAACTGATTTTCTGGCATCATTATACAAATTCTTCTCTGATGGTTTGCCTAGATTACCGCTAAACCCTCTCCATGAAATAATAAGAATATTTACATCTAATTTATTTAGTTCATTAAGCTTATGCACCCTATTTGTGAGATCGCCTGCATTACCATGGAAATATAAAATTGTTTTATATTTTTTTAAGTCTTTTTCCAAAAACCATGATTTAAGTTTTATATCTTTATCAACCTCAATAAAAACTTCTTTATATTCAAATTGAATTTCATCTCCGGTGTAGTTATTTTCGCTTGGATGATAAAGTAATTTTCTTTGATACAAATAAGTAAAAAGTACAATTACAATATAAGCTAATATAATTGATGATAAAGCTAAATAAAGATACTTCATACTTTTTTTCTAGCGAAATAAACTCCAGTAAAAACCAGTAAGCCACCTAAATAATGAAAACTTAGAAGAGGTTCTTCAAAAATTATTATTCCAAAGATAGATCCATAAACTGCGAATAAATATAAGGTAAACCCAGCAAAGGATGCGCCTACATATTTTTGTAACCGTGTATATAAGGAGAAAGCAATAATACTAGGTGAAATAGCAGCAAAAACAATCCAGAACAAAAATGTCTGATTATAATTTGTCTTAGCAAAATAAATATTTTCCAAAATAAAAAATGGGAAAAGCGACATAAATCCAAACATTGCGATTAAAGTAAATCGAGCCATTAAACTAAATTTTGATTTCCAATTTAATAAATAAATTGAGTAAAGAGCCCAACCTAAAGCTGCTCCCAAAACCCATAAGTCACCTATTGTAAAATTTAAGTTTATTAAAAAATCTAAATTACCCTTAGATATAATTGTAAAAACACCTGCAATACAAATAAATAAGCCTAATATTCTAAAAAAATTAATTTTTTCTTTAAAGAATAAAATTGATAAAAAAATTATTATTACTGGTGAAGATGTATAGATTATACCAATATTTGCCATTGTTGTTGTCATGCCTGCAAGATTTGGAAAAGCCCCACATATACCGCAACCCATTGAGCCTAAGAAAAAAAGCTTAAAAAACTCTTTATTGAAGTCTTTTTTATTTTTTAAGATTTCGTTAAAAAAAAATGGAAATAATATAATGAATACAGTAAACCATCGCCAAAATGCTAGAGATATAGGAGGTACTGACTCAACTCCACCTCTTGCTACAATAGTGTTTGTAGCCATAAAAATTGGCTGGATTAACAAAAGTAAATAAGGAGCGTAAGGATTATTTTTTGTCAATGAAGGCTTCATAGAACATCATTACAATTACCAAACCCATTAAAATATAAACAGGAAGCACATCAAAAAATCCTATCATCATTGATCTAGTTAATGTTGTGGCTAAACCAATTAAAAAAAGGGTACAGAGACCAACGCCAATTATTATTGTAA
Organism: uncultured Pelagibacteraceae bacterium; assembly: GCA_902601545.1. GTDB lineage: Bacteria > Pseudomonadota > Alphaproteobacteria > Pelagibacterales > Pelagibacteraceae > Pelagilacustribacter. The sequence goes on from CACKNR010000007.1 coordinate 17,732, forward strand.
TTTTATCCTTCATCTCTACAATTTTTCTCAAGCCAGTTAGCTGTACCTAAAAATCTTAAATCATCAAGTTTATCACCAACTAACTGAAGGCCTAATGGTAAGTCATTTTCACCTGTAAGTAAAGGTAATGAAATTGTGGGCAAACCAAGATAAGTCCAGATTTTTTGGAAGTCCGCACTTCCAGTAGATTTTAATCCTTTGTCAGCAACTCCGCTTGATGATGGAGTAATAATTCCGTGGTAATCTTCAAAAACTTCTTTATAGGACTCATAACTTTGTTTCATAAAATCTGCAGCATCTCCGTACTCCTTTGCTGAATATTTTAATCCTCTAGAGATAGCTTCTCTCATTTCTTTTGAAAGTTTAGTTTTATCCTTTTTATAGTAAACTTGAAAATTATTTGCCATATCAACCTCATGAATGATTTGGTGATACTTTGGTATTTCATCAAAGTATGACGGAGTATCAAAAACCTCGATATTCTTTTTGAAATTTTTAATAAGAAATTCAAAAGCTTGCTGTGATTTTTTATTTATATTTTTCCAATTTTTCGTTTTATAAAAAATAAACTTCGGATCAAAAACTGGTCCTTTCTCACATTCCTGGATCATGTTGTCAGCAGCGAAATAAATTGTTGAGGGGTCATGTAAATCTTTTCTAATTAGTGATTTAGCTAATAATGCAACATCTTTCACACTTTTACCAAATACGCCCATTGTATCTAGTTTATCCGAAACTTTTAAAACACCGTTTCTAGAGATTAATCCATACGAGGGTTTATATCCAACTACACCGCAATATGATGCTGGTCTGATTACTGATCCTCCAGTTTGAGAACCCACAGATAAAGGTGCCATATGAGCTGCAACTGCTGCTGCTGATCCACTTGATGATCCTCCTGGTGTTCTTGAATAATCATGAGGATTTTTTGTTTTAGATGGATGTATATATGCAAGTTCACAAGTAACAGTTTTACCCATGATAATTGCCCCTGAATTTTTTAATAAGTTTACAATTTCCGAGTCTTGTGAGTTAGACATTTTTTTTCTAAAGACTGTCCCACATTCGGTTGGCATATCATACGTACCTATAATATCCTTAATTGCAACTGGCATTCCGTGCAATGGTCCTAGAGGTTTTCCAGATTTTCTATAGGTGTCAGCTTCTTCAGCTTTTTCTAATAAAAGTTTTTTGTCTAAAAATTGCCAAGCCTGGACGTCTTTTTCGAATTTTTTAATTCTATCTAAATAAGCTTTGCAAAGATCTAAAGAAGAAATTTCACCAGAACGAAGTTTTTGCGATAAATCGTAAGCACTTAAAGATGTAACGTCTATCATTTAAATTATTAATTAGCGAATAATGTATCTGGCAACCAAAGAGCTATTCCTGGAAATAGATACATTAAAAACATGGCAAATATAACAATACCTAGGAAAGGCATAATACCTCTAAATATTTCCATTAACTCCACATTTTTAGATTGGACACCTTTTAAATAGTAGGCGGACATTGCCATCGGCGGTGTTAAAAATGAAGTTTGTAAATTCAATGCGATAAGCATTGCGAAAAAATAAGGATTTACCTCGAAGAAAGCTACTAAAGGTAAAAATATTGGAACAAATATAATTAAAATTTCCGTCCACTCCAATGGCCAACCTAATAAGAAAATAATTATTTGTGTGATTACTAAGAATTGCCATGGTTGTAAATTCATTGATTTAAAGAAATGCTCAAAAACTTCATGGCCACCTAAGTAAGAAAAAACAGATGCGAAAGTCCAAGAGCCAATGAATAGCCACATTATCATTGCAGTTGTCTTTGCTGTTAGAAATACAGACTCTTTAAAATTTTTCCATTTTAAAGTCTTGTAAAAATAAGAAAGCACTAATGCACCAAAGGCTCCTACTGCTGCAGCCTCTGCAGGTGTAGCAAGTCCTCCTAAAATAGTTCCTAATACTAATATTATTAATGAGAAAAGTGGTAAGAACGAAACCATAACCTCTTTTAAAATTTCAGATCTTGGCGGAATATCCTCTTTTGGAGGTTTAGGCGCTATTGATGGATTAAAATAAGCAAGTGTGACTGCGTACATTATATAAAGACCAGCTAATAATAATCCTGGGAAAATTGCTGCTGCAAACAATCTTAAAGGTGAAAGCTGAGCAATAACTGAGTAAACAATTAACATGATACTTGGGGGAATCAAAATTCCTAAACATCCACCAGAACAAATTACTCCTGAAGCAAATTTTTTATCATATCCTGCCCTTATCATTGCAGGCCATGCAAGTAATCCCATTAGTGTAACAACAGCACCAATAATTCCTGTCGCTGTTGAAAATAAAGCGCAAGTTACAAGCGCGGCAACAGCCATAGAGGCTGGTAATCTATGAGATGCTAGTCTGATCGCAAAAAACAATCTAGAAACTATTCCGGCTCTCTCAACTAAGTAGCCCATAAATAAAAAGAGTGGGACGGCGGTTAAAACAGTATTATCCATCACTGTATAGGTGTTCTGGACAAATAATTGGAAAATCCTATTATCAAAAAGATGTTCCATTCTAGTGGGATCAAAATAAGCGTAGTAACCAAAACCAACTCCCATTGCCATTAATGTAAATGCAATTGGAAAACCAAGTAGAACTGCAAATAGGAATATGCTCATCATTAGAATTGCGATTTCAGGATTGGTTAAACTAAATAACATCTTTTTGATCCTCGTCTTGTGAAGTTCTCATTAACATTTTTTCTGTTTCCTCTGCCACAACCATTCTTGCAGGCCAGTGACCGGTTTGAATACAAATAATTGCTCTACAAACTTCGCTAATACCTTGGATAATTAATAAAATTCCGGCAGCTGGTATCAAAGATTTAGCCATATAAATTTGGATTTGTGCTGGACTGTTCCAGCTTGTTTCTTTTATCTTCCATGCAAGCGAAGCATATTCATAACCGTAAAACGCAAGCGCGAGTACGCCTGGGAAGAAAAATATAAAATATAAAACTAAATCGATATAACCTTGTGTTCTTGGTTTAAAAAGTCTGTAAATTACGTCACCTCTGACGTGAGCTTCTGTAGATAATGTGTATGCGCCTGCCATCATAAAGATTGCGCCATACATTTGTAAACTAAAATCGAAATTCCACAAAGTAGGAGCATTGAATGCATAAGCCATAACGACTTCATAACAGGTTCCTCCCATTAAGATTACGATGCACCAAGAAAATGCCTTCCCTACGGAAGTACTTAAAGTATCTGCAAAATGAATAAATCCTCTCATGAAATTTTAAACTATTCTAATTTTTTTGTAATTTCCATAAAAAAAGGGGGCGCAAATACGCCCCCTTTTATGTTTAAAATATAATTAAATTTTAACTTTTGCTATTGAACCGAACTCATTCTCATAGGCCAACTTATAATTAGGTTGGTTCATGAGTAAGTATTTCATAACTCTCTTAGCATAAGCTTTTTGTGAGTCTACAATCTTTTTAAAGAATGGATCTTTCTTATTGAAATCACCGATTACTTTATCCCAACCTTTTAATTGTTGAGCTAAGATCGCATCTGACGTTTGATACACATTTACTTTGTGCTGGTTCATCAATTTAGATAAGTCAGCTGAGTATCTTACTAATGCTTTAAAGTAGTTATCACTGTTCGCAGCATAAGCAGCATTTTTTAGGATAGCCTGGTGTTTAGGCGATAATCCGTTAAATGTCTTCTTATTTACTGGGATTTCAAACATCTCTTGTGATTGGTGGAAGCTTCCTAAGTGATAATGCTTAGAAACATCTTGCATACCAAACTGAGAGTCTGATGTTGGGTTGTTAAACTCAGCAGCTTCAATTAAACCTGTCTTCATTGCAGGCTGAATTTCACCTCCTGGTAATTGTCTTACAACCATTCCCATTGCTGTTAATACGTTAGTAGCTAATCCTACTGTTCTGTACTTCATACCTTTTACATCAGATACTTTTGTTACGTTCTTTTTGAACCACCCAAAAGGCTGTGCAGGCATTGGCATGTGAAAGAAACCAATATAGTCGAAACCAACTTTTGCAAGTGTTTCATCATAAAGTTTTCTACCTCCACCATACTCTATCCATCCCATAATTTCTTGAGATGACATTCCGTATGACGGACCAGTACCGAATAAAGAAGCCGCTGGATTTTTTCCATACCAGTAAGCTGTTACCCAGTGTCCCATATCAAGTACACCTGAGCTTACTGCTTGTCCAATTTCCGAAGTCTTTACTACAGCTCCAACTGGCTGAAGATCAATTTTTAATTCACCTCCAGACATGTCGCCTACCATTTTTGCGTAGTCGCCAGCCATTTCAAAGAAAATGTTAGCGCCTGACGGCCAAGCCGCTTGCATCTTTAAAGTTTGAGGAGCACCAAATGCAACGTTAGGCATTGCAACTGTTGCTGCCGCTGCAGCACCCGTAGCTGCTGCTGCTTTAAAGAACTTACGTCTTGATGGAGTTTTTACTCCTTTTTTTATTTTTGACATATGTCCTCCGTTAGTTAATTAACTCAAATATTTAAGCACAATCTTAAATCAGAGTCTCGATATATTTTAGAATAATTTTAAAGTAAAAATAATAGATTCAATCTATAGGTGTGCTAATTAACTTGATCTTGTGGTTTCTTTCCAGAGAAGAAGTCTTCTAAATTTTTTGTAGCCCTAAACGCCATGTCCCATCTAGTCCTTTTGGTTGCGCTTCCTAAATGTGGAAGTAAAAAAATATTTTTTAATTTTAAATACTCTGGATGAATTTTAGGCTCACCATTGTAAACATCCAAACCGTAAGCAAATACTTTTCCACTTTTCAATGCTTCGATCATAGCTTCATCGTCTACTATATCTCCTCTAGCAGCATTACCTACAACAGTATTTTCCTCTAAATAGCTTAGCGTTTCTTTATTTACAAGTTTTGTTGTTTCAGGTGTAGCGGGACAGTTTATTGATAAAAATTCACTTTGCTTAAAAAGACTTTTTAAATCTTTATGATAAATTGCGCCGTCTTCTAAGTCTGGCGAAAGTTTGGATCTGTTATGATAATGAATTTCCATATTAAAAGCCTTAGCTCTTTTAGCGACTGCTCTGCCTATTCTACCCATTCCTAATATTCCTAGTTTTTTATTTGACATTTGCTTTCCTAATAAGAAATCCCAAGACCATTTCCAACTTTGGGTTTCAGCTGCTAAACGTCCTTCATAAGCTTTTCTAGAAGCACCTAATAAAAGTAAAATCTGAATATCTGCTGTAGCATCTGTAAGTACATCAGGTGTATTCGTTACAGTAATTCCTTTTTCTTTTGCAGCTTGAATGTCTATATTACCAAAACCAACTGCACCATTAGCAATAATTTTTATAGAGCTCGAAAGTTTAGAGATGGTGTCAGCGCTAATAGGATCTGAAACAGAACTTAATATTCCATCAAAATTTTTTGAACCATCTATTATTTCTTGAGGTTTATAAATCTTATCATCTTTATTTAAAGTAACATCGAATAATTCTTTAAGTTTCTCCTCATTTTCTTTGAGAAGTCTTCTTGTAACAAAAATCTTTTTTTTCATTTTAAAAATTATTAAGTTTATATGGCTTGGGACCTCCAGTAAACCAATCAAGCAATTCTACGGTATGAATAATTGGTATTCGAGTACCAGCTGAAATTTGTGTCATACAGCCTATATTGCCTGTTGAAATAAAATCAGGAGAAACTTTTTCTATGTTATTTACTTTATTTTTTAAAAGTGATTTTGCCATTTTTTGGTGTAAAATATTATAAGTTCCGGCAGATCCACAACACAAATGTCCCTCAGGAATGTCCAATACTTCATTACCAGTTTTTGAAATTAAATCTTTCGGTTGATCGTGAACTTTCTGTCCATGTTGCATTGAGCATGCTGAATGATAAGCTATTCTATATTTTTTTTCGGAGTTTAAATTTATATTTAGCTTTAAGTTTTCATCAAGATACTCAGTAATATCTTTAGTTAGTTCTGAGATTTTTTTGGCTTTCTTTTTCAGGTCTTTATCATTTTTAAAAATATGACCATAGTCTTTTAATGTAGTACCACAACCAGATGTATTACTTATTATCGCATCCAATCCATTTCGTAGATACTCTTCGTGCCAGCTTTCAATATTTTTTTTAAATGAATCGTGCGCTAGTTTTTGTTTACCCAAATGATGATTTAAAGACCCACAACAGTTAATATCTGGCATCACAACAACTTCAACATTATGCCTATTTAAAAGTCTTATAGTGGCTTCATTTATTTCAGGAGAAATAACTCTTTGAACACATCCGGTTAGTAAAGCTACTCTCGAAACCTTCTTACCTTTTTTAACTTCATAAACTTTCTGCTCTTTCAATTTTTTTCCTGGGATCTTGTCTGGCATTAAATTTAACGCGTTTCTAATAAATTTTGGAAATAAAAAACTGAATGGTTTTATTAATTTAGAAGAGAACGCCATTAACAAAAAGACTTTTGGTCTTGGTAATACAAATGAAAGTATATTTCTAAATACCCTATCCAAAAAAGGTCTTCTGTACGTTTCCTCAACATAATTTCTACCATGATCAATTAAATGCATATAGTTTACCCCTGAAGGGCAAGTAGTCATGCATGAGTAACAAGATAAACAACTATCTATATGTTTGGCTATTTCTTTTGTAGCCGGTTTCTTATTTTCTAACATATCTTTGATAAGATATATTCTGCCTCTTGGCCCCTCTAGTTCTTCTCCATTTATTTGATAAGTAGGACAAGTAGCATTGCACATACCACAGTGAACACACTTCCTAATAATTGTTTCACTGGTTTTATTGTCTTTGTTTTGAAGTTGTTTTTCAGTAAATGATGTCTGCATTTAAATTCCTGTATACATTTTTCCCGGGTTAAAAATTCTTTTAGGGTCAAAACTCCTTTTAATTTTTTCACTTATTTTATACTTTATTGGATCTATTGTAAAAATATCAGCAGAGGCTTTTAGATCCTCCTCAACTTTGATCAATGTAACATAACCTTGATGTTTTTTAACTATATCCTTAATTTCACTAAGAATTTTTGTATTCAATTGATCAAATGAAGCCCAGATTAGACTCCCTCCCCAATCAATAAAATATTTAATCTCATAATTTTTAAGTTTTTGAATAACCTGCAACGTTTCACTAATTGGTAGAACTACTCTTAATAGATTGCTTTTTAAGCTTTTAAAAACTTCTAGATTTTTTGTTCTATTCCAAAAAATATTACTTTGTTCGTTGTCTAAAATAGATATCTCTTGATCTAAGAGACTTAATTCTTTGGACAATCTGTTCAATCTTTGATCTACGGAATTTATTGGGCCCTCAATCCTAATAGCTGTTAAACCGCCTTCATGAGTTAGATCGTTTAAAACAAAATTTTTTCCAAAATAATCAGGATAAAATACCCCTCCTGATGGATCTGTAGAAGATGACAGTGCTTTCCCAAGAAAATCTATTGCTTTTTTAAGATGAGGATTTTTGATTACCAAAGTTTTACTAGTTTCAGGTTTCGGTAATACTTTTATTGAAAGTTCTGTTAAAATTGTGAGCGTACCAAAAGATCCTGATATTAATTTACTCAAGTCATAGCCAGTCACATTCTTAACTACTGTGCCCCCAGATTTAATAGTTTCACCTTTTCCGTTTACCCCTTGAAAACCAAGTATGTGATCTCGAACGCTACCAACTTTAAATCTTCGTGAACCAGCGAAATTGCATGATACTACTCCACCAATTGAACCACTATTACTTTCTCCAGAAAAAAGATATCCAAAATCATTCGGTTCGAAGGCTAATTGTTGATTATTTTTATTTAGTTCAACTATTATTTCTCTTAGGGGTGTGCCTGCTTTCACTTTTATATAGAGCTCTTCAGGTTTGTAATCAATTATACCCTTAAAATCTGATAAATCTAAAGTTTTTTCAGATTGAAAGTTTCTTCCAATTTTATTTTTTGATTTTAATCCATTGATTTCAAGAGGTATATTTTTTTTATAACAATTTTTAACTATCTCTACTATTTCCTCTCTAGAAGTCGGTTTATAAATATTTTGATTAAAATCTAGGGATATCTGGGAATTTTGTTTTTCCTCCATGGACATGAACTCTTCCTTCCTCAGCACATTTTCTAAGTATTGGATAAACTTTTCCAGGATTTAATAAAGAATTGGGATCTAATGCTACTTTAATTGTTAGTTGTTGTTGGATATCTTTATCATTGAAAGCTTCACACATTAACTCTCTTTTCTCAATACCAACTCCATGTTCGCCGGTAAGCGCACCGCCAACTTTTACACAATACTTGAGAATATCCGCACCAAATTCTTCACATTTTCTTAGTGAATTTTTATCGTTTGCATCAAACATTATTAAAGGATGAAGATTTCCATCTCCTGCATGAAATGCATTAGCTACTGGCAAATTATATTTTTTAGACAGTCTTGAGATTTCATTTAAAACCTCAGCAAGCTTTCCTCTAGGAATTGAACCATCCATACACATATAATCTGGTGCTAAAACTCCGCAAGCTGGGAAAGCAGCTTTCCTCCCAGCCCAAAATTTTAATCTCTCTTCGTTTGATTTACTAATTTTTAAACTTGATGAATTATTTTTTTCAGCAATATCTTTTGCCTTCTGAATGTAAGCTTCAACTTCATGTTCTGTTCCATCAAATTCTATTATCATCATTGCTTCGGCATCGGTTGGATAACCTGCTTTTGAGTAATCATTAGTAGCTTTTGTTAATGCTTTATCCATTATTTCCATACCAGCTGGTATACATCCCTCTGCAATTATTTGTGCAACGCAGTTTCCTGCATCTTCAATTGATGGAAAGCCCACTAAAGCTGCTTTGACAACTTCAGGAGATTTTAAAATTTTCACGGTAACCTCTGTAATAACACCAAGTAAGCCTTCCGAGCCTGTCATCAAACCCAAGAAATCGTATCCTTCAGCATCCATTGCTTTACCACCAAACCTCGTTATAGTTCCATCCATTAGGACTACTTCGATGCCCAAAAGGTTATTAGTAGTAGCACCGTACTTGAGAGAGTGAACCCCTCCAGAATTTTCTGCAACATTTCCACCGATAGAGCATGCAATCTGACTTGATGGGTCTGGAGCATAATAAAAACCTTTGTCTTGAACAGCATGAGTAATTGCTAAATTTGTTACACAAGGTTGTGTGACTACACATCTGTTTTCGTAATCAATCTCAATAATTTTATTAAATTTTCCCATTGCGATTAAAACACAATCTTCTAACGGCATCGAACCGCCAGATAGACCTGTCCCAGCTCCTCTTGGAACCACTTTAATTTTATTCTCGTTACAATATTTTAAAATCTGACTAACTTCTTCTACGGTCTCAGGCATAACTACGAGAAGAGGCATTTTTCTATACGCTGTCAAACCATCGGTCTCAAAAGGTCTTAGCTCATTAGGATTCGAGAGAACATTCTTTGAATTTATAATCCCGCGAAGATCTAAAGCAATTTTGTCTTTTTTAGACATAATTGAATTATCAACTTTTGGCATTTGTAAACTGCTCATAATCAATCCTACTTAAGCATTTTTGATACTTTATCTAGTGCTTTTTGAATGTTATCCCTCGATGCGGCGAAGCTAAAACGTACATAATCTACTGATGTTTTGCCAAATGCTGTTCCCGGAACAATTGCCACACCTGCTTCATGCATACATTTCTTTGAAAATTCACTTCCACTCATACCTGTTCCCTTTACATTTGGAAAAGCGTAAAACGCTCCACCAGGCATACTGCATTCAACACCAGGTAAATCGTTTAAACCTTTGTGTATTAATTTTCTTCTTTGATCAAACTTTTCCATCATATGATGAATAGAGTCGTCAGGCCCATCTAGTGCTGCTATTCCAGCAAACTGTGAAGGCGCATTTACACAAGAAAAACTATTTATAGCTAATTTAGTTACATGAGGAATTAAATTTTCTGGCCACACGCTCCATCCCATTCTCCAGCCAGTCATAGAGTAAGCTTTGCTCCATCCATCTAAAACTATCAACCTGTCTTGTAAATCTGGATAATTGAAAAAAGTCGGCATTTCTTTTCCATCAAAAATTTGTCTGCTATAAATTTCATCACTAAGAATTGTAACGTTTGGATGTTTCTTTAAACCTTCAGCAAGAAAATCAATTGCAGGTTTTTCAACAAAACTTCCTGTTGGATTATTTGGATTAATCACAATCACAAGACGAGTTTTGTCTGTTATCAAAGATAAAATTTTTTCAGGATCAAATTTTAAATCTTTTTCTTTTGTTAAATCATACGGAACTGCTTTGGCGCCAGTATAATTGATCATAGACTCATAAATTGGAAAACCAGGTGTTGGATGAACTATTTCTGCACCAGGCTCGCCAATCATTTGAATTGCAAAGTACATCGTTGGTTTTCCGCCAGGCATAATCATAATCCGATCAGGACTAACTTCTTTTTTGTATAAACTTTTAATTTTTCTTGAGACAGCTTGCCTACATTCAACTATTCCATTTGCTAAAACATATCCGTGATGTCCATCATCAATAGCTTTTTTTGCTGCGTCCATAATATGTTTAGGTGTCATGAAATCTGGCTGACCTAAACCCAAGTGGATCATCTCTTTTCCTTGAGCTTCAAGTTTTTTTGCTTCAGCCAAAACACTAAAAGCTGTTTCCGTTCCAAGTCTATCTAAATTTTTCGCTAATTTCATATTTTAAACCTAATATTTATTAATACTTTTGCAAACTAGTTTTTTTGCATCACCTATATGCAATTTTTGTTTTATTTAGCTCTTTTATGCTTTTGCACCCTAATAAAATCATATCTCTTCTTATTTCGTCTCTCATTCTTGTTAAAATCTGCTCAACACCTTTCTGACCACCTGCCCCTAATGCAAATAAAAAACCTTTCCCAAAGCTACATGCTGTGGCTCCTAAAGAAAGCGCTTTGAGAACATGAGTACCTCTTCGTATCCCACCATCTAAAATAATTTCTATTTTGCCTCCCACGGCTTCTGCAATTGCTGGAAGTTGATCAAATGGAGATCTTGATCCATCAAGCTGTCTGCCTCCATGATTTGAAAGCATAATAGCAGATGCACCAATTTCAACCGCTCGCTTTGCATCTTCAACTGACATAACACCTTTTAGAGCAAATGGTCCTCCCCATTTTTTCACAACATACTCTGCATCTTTCCAACTCATTGCTGGATCATATTGCTCATTAATATATTCCATTACTCCTTTAGCAATGCTTGATCCTTTTTTTGTCCAGTGCGAAACATTCGCTAGCTGGAATTTTTCTCGCGTCAAATAATTTAATGCCCACTTTGGATGCATTGCAAAACTCATTAAGCTCTTTAAAGTAAGCTTTGGAGGTGTTGTAAAGCCCCATCTATGATCTCTTTCTCGATTACCAGCAACAACTGTATCAACGGTTAAACACATGGCTTTAAATCCAGAGCTTTTGCATCTATCAATTAAATTATCTGTAAGTCCTTGGTCCTTATGAATATAAAGTTGAAATAGTTTTGGGCCACCAGAGATATTAGCTATTTCTTCAATTGATGAAGTAGCCATTGTAGACATGCTATAAAAAGTTCCAAATTTTTCTGCTGCTCTAGCTGAAGCCTTATCTCCATCATGGTGATAAAGTCTTTGCATAGCAGTAGGAGATAAAAAAATTGGTAAATCAATCTTTTGTCCAAAAACAGTAGTTGATAAATCTGGTTCACCAACACTTGCCAAAATATTTGGCACCAAGTCACATTTTAAGAAGGACTCAGTATTTCTTTTTAATGTAGTTTCGTCATCAGCTCCACCATCAATGTAATGAAAAATAGGAGCTGGTAAGTTCTGTTTCGCTAGTTTTCTAAAATCATCAAAATTATAACAATCTTTTAAATTCATTGTTATTAAAAATTTTTTGAGAAAGTTATTTGTTGATTGTCTGTTCCTGGATTTTTATCACCCCAATCATTGTTTGAAATATGACTGTAACTGTAGCTTAATTTTGAATTATCAAAAATGTCAAAACCTACTTTTAACTCGCTTTTAAACTCCAAAACACTACCAAGATCTTTACCATCACCTTTTTCGTAGTAGCCTGGCGTGAAGCTAGGTAAAATTTTGATTGGTCCAATTCCATATTGGCCTTCGATTCCGGTATACAAATAAACTGAACTATTGCCAGTAATAAAAGCTCCTGTAACAGGCTTAAATTTTCCTAATAAAGTATCTCTAAATAAATCAGGGTTTTTATGTTCAATACCGAACAAAGAAGTTTGATCATCACCCTCTTTATCAATTACATCGAAAGTTCCAGTATAAAATGAAACATTAGTATTATTCTCATCTGTCAACGCAGATGTGGATATAAATATTGATAAAAATAATATCGTAAAAATTCGAAAATTCATTTCAAAAAAATACAACTAAATGACTAATATGTACAGTTGGCAATTTATGTTTTTTTTGACTTTTTTCTTAATAAAAAAACAATAATTATGCCACCTAATATAAATACCGCATAAGGTAGGCTCCAAAGTACAAAATTACCTAAATTAAACTTGGGATTATATAATATCCAATCACCATATTTATCTGACAAAAATTTGTAAATTTCATCCTCGGTCTTTCCTTTATCGATAAGATCTTTAACAACCATTTTTAAGGTAATTGCAAAATCAGAATTTGAGTCTGCTATTGATTGACCTTGACAAACTAAACATCGCAAATTTTTATGTATTTTGTTTTCATCCAATGACTTCTCTGCATATAAACTAGAGTTTAAACTTAGGAAAAAAATTATAAGAAAAATTTTTATTTTCATAATTAATTTATAATCTTTTTTATATTTAATAAGTCTTGTTTATCTATCGGCCCAATAAATTTTTTCACAATCTCCAATTCATCATTAACTAAAATACTTTCAGGAATACCGTATATTCCAAAGTTAACCGATTCTTTTCCGTTGATATCTTGCGCAAGATAATCGTATGGATCACCCAAAACTTTTAGAAATTTAGAAGCATTAGTTTTTTTATCTTTAAAATTAACACCAAAAATTTGAATATTCCTCTCCTTTGATAACTCCATTAAATAAGGATGCTCTACTTTACATGGAGCACACCAAGAGGCCCAAAAATTTATCAAAGAGTATTTAGTTTTTTTAAAGTCTTGTTCAGAATAAATTTTATTATCTTCAAAACTCACTAATTTAATTTTTTCAATCTTATTTCCAACTAAATATTCAGTATCATAATTTGAACTTCTATTTAATGATAAGAAAAATATTCCTAAAATAAAAAAAAATAGTAAAATTATTATAGATTTAATTATTTTTTGCATATCTCATAAAACTTAAAAATCCTCCAAATGACAACATAACTACCGATATCCAAATCCAAATCATAAAAGGCTTTTTTTGAAATTTAATATTGTAGTAATCTGAACGATCTATATTGCTCATTGTCAAATAATAGTCCCTGAAAAAATTCGATTTAATTGAAGCTTCATAGGTCAAGGTTTGAGGGTTATCATAAATTCTTATCTCGGGGTTTAAAGTTTTTTTTTCTTTAGTAATCAAATCACTTATTTGAAGTTTGCCAATAACAGCTTTATAATTTGTTTTCTGTTCTAATTTTAGATCTTGAAGGAAAAATTTATAACTATCAATTTTTTTGGTTTCACCCAATTTTATATTGAAATCTTTTTCCACCGAAAAATTATGGTTTAATCCAATAAAAAAAATTAATAAGCCGAATGATAAATGGGAGATAATCCTTGATAAATTAAATTTCGGTTTTTTAAATAAATCTAAAAAGGTTGAAATTATCAAAAATAATGATGAAACAATTATCAAATTAGATATAAGGCTATAACTTTTGAAAAAATAGATAATTAAAAAATTGATAGCTATTGCCCCACAAAAAATAAGAAATAAATTTTTTAAATTTGAAAATTTATTCTTTATCCATTTTGCTTTAGGTCCAATTGCCATAAAAATTAAAAAAACAATTACAATGGGTATTATTACAGAATTGTAAAAAGGCGGACCAACTGAGATTTTGTTATTAGAAATTGCGTCTGTAAAAATTGGATATAAAGTTCCCAATAAAACTGTAATTAAATAAAACATCATAAACCAATTATTAATTAAAATAAAAGTTTCTTTACTGTTAGGATATATTTGATCATTTGTTTGTTTAAACTTAACAAATAATAAATAAACAGATGTAAAAATCATTAAGCTTAAAAATATCAAAATATATAGTCCTCTTGTTGGGTCATTTGCAAAGGTATGAACTGAATTTAATATTCCCGACCTAACTAAGAAGGTACCCATAACACTTAAGGTGAATGTTAATAAACATAGTATTACAGACCAAAAATAAAGCGTATTTCTTTTTTCTAAAACTAATAAGGAATGTAAAAGGGCAGTCATTGCAAACCAAGGTAACAATGATGCGTTCTCAACTGGGTCCCAAAACCAAAATCCTCCCCAACCTAACTCGTAATAAGCCCAAATAGATCCAACTAAAATTCCAAGCGTCTGAAATGACCAAGAAATTAATACCCAGCTCTTAATAGACTGTGCGAAAAACTTACCAGAATAATCTGTAATAATTGAGGCCATTGCTGCGGAAAAATATATAGAAGATCCTACAAATCCTATGTAAAGCAACGGAGGGTGTATTGCTAAAGCAGGATCCTGTAAAATTGGATTCAATCCTAACCCTTCTTTTGGAATAGGACTTATAGAGCTAAAAGGATTTGAGTTAAAAAAAATAAAGAATAAAAAACCTAAAATTAAAATGTTTTGAATTATTAAAGTATAAATTCTATAATTTTTTGGATGATTTTTATTTTGTATTAGAAATAAAAATGAAAAAATAGTTAAAATAATTACCCAAAGCAATAAACTGCCCTCATGATTTCCCCAGGTTCCAGAAATTTTGTAAAAAACTGGCTTTAGTGAGTGTGAATTTTGATAAACATTCATCACAGAAAAATCAGAAACTAAAAAAGCTGCTACTAATGTAAAAAAACAAATCAATATTACTGTGCTTTGCAATAAGCTTGTCTGATAAATACTTTTAAAAATTGAATTATTTGGTGTTTTTAGACAAATTAAAGATTGATATACAACGATAAAAGAACATAAAATGCTTATTGATAATAATAAATTTCCGGTATTACTTAGCATTATCTTTCATTATGTTCTGAAGTTCTGGAGGCATATAATTTTCATCATGTTTTGCTAGAATTCTATCAGCAATAAAGAATTTCTTATCTTGTAACTTTCCTTCGGCAACAACACCTTTTCCTTCGGAGAACAAATTGGGTATAGTTCCTTTGAAACTAACCTTTATCTCATTTTTCAAATCAGTTATTATGAATAATATTTCTTGATCTTTTATATTTAAAGTATTTTTTTTTACCATACCGCCCACTCTTATCTTTTTATTAAAATCAATATCTTGACTGACCCGTATATCTGTTGGCGTCTTAAAATATAAAATATTTTTATTAAGTGCATTTAAAATTAAAAAAACACAAATTATAGAAACTAAAAAAAATACAGCTAATAGTGATGCTCTTTTTTTTGCTTTTTTAGGAAGCATTAAAAGCTTTAAATTGATTTATTATATGAAGATAAAATTTTTGAGGCAATTTTAGAGTTTTCAAGAACTATTTTTTTCTTTTCAGTTGAAAGTTCTTCTATTTCTTTGGCAAACTCCTTTTCATACTTTTTGAGAGTTTTGCGAGTTTTGTAGTAAAAAACTCCGCAAGCTAAAAAAGTTATTATAAAAGAAGACCAAACAAAAACACCATATCCATTCATTAAAATTAAATCTTTAATCATAATCTTTTTAAGTTTTTCTTCTTGATTCTAATGATTTCTGTCTTGTATTTCATTAGAAAAATTAACGCACAATACATTAATAATACAAAAAACATAAGTAATAAGGGTGTTAACATTGAAGAATGTATTGTACTAGAGCCAGTAATCTTAATGCTTGCGGGTTGATGGAGAGTGTTCCACCATAAAACAGAATATTTGATAATTGGTATATTTATAAGTCCAGTTATTGCTACAATGCTTGAAATTTTGTTAGCATTGTCCTCCTCTGAAACTAATTTATGAACTGCAATAAAGATAACATAAAAAAGTGCCAGTACTAACATCGATGTTATCCTAGCATCCCAAGCCCAAAAAGTTCCCCAAGTAGGTCGTCCCCATATAGAACCAGTTACTATTGCAATACAAGTGAATATTAATCCAATCGGTGCGATACTTTTTGTAATTAATTTTAAATTCTTGATTTTAAAAATAAAATTAAAAATAGATAAAATTGCTATTAGTGTAAATGATGCCAATCCAATCCAGGCTGCAGGAACATGCACATACATAATTCTTACGCTGTCTCCTTGTAAATAATCTGGGGGAGAAAAAATTAAAGCAAATGAAAGACCCACTAAAAGTAAAGCAAAAAATATTGAATTTATAAAACTAAGTAATTTTTCAATCCAAATAAAAATATTGCTATTGTAAAAAAAATTTAACATCAGCTTTAACTACTATAATAAATTTTTTTTGTGAAGCTGTATAATAAGCCCAATTGAGAATTGGAGGGAGTAATAAAGGAAAATTATTCTCAATTAGGCTGAAACATTAAGTTTTTACTAAATATCTGTGTTCCAGATTTGAATAAATGATGTTTTATTTTAGGCGTTTGTTAATTAGTTTGAAATTTTGAAGTAACTAGCCCCTTTTTTGCCTGAAAAAATTTCCTCTATAAGAGGGTGTTTTACTGGCTCCTTAGAATTATCTAACAATAAATTTTGCTCTGAAACGTAAGCTTCATAAGTAACATCATTGCTTTCAGCTAACAAATGATAGAAGGGTTGATCTTTTCTTGGCCTTACCTCTTTTGGAATTGATTGATACCATTCCTCAGAGTTGTTGAATTGAAAGTCAACATCATAGATCACTCCTCTAAAATCAAAATGACGATGTTTGACTACCTCTCCAATAGAAAATTTAGCTTTATTGCTAACTGCCATAGCTTAAAGTTAGTAATTTTTTTGGTAAAATCAATATCTAATTTGTTAAAAATAAATAATATGTTAGTCTCTTTATTGTGAATAAGTCATTTTTAAAGTTTATCACAGATTTTGGTCCATTATTAATTTTTTTCGTTATGTATTATAAAAGCGGCAATGATCTCACAGTCGCTATTCCTCCATTAATTGTGACAACGATTTTGGCTATTGCGTTGGTATATTTTATAGAAAAAAAAATTCCTTATGTCCCACTTATTGGAGGTGTAATTATTACCTTATTTGGTGGCCTTACTTTATATTTTAATAATCCAGTGTTTATTTATATGAAGCCAACAATAGTAAATATTATATTTGCTGGAATATTGATAATAAGTAAAACTTTTTTTCAAAAAAACTTTTTAAAATTTTTTTTACAATCTGCTTTTCAGTTAAATGAAATAGGTTGGGATAAATTAAATTTTAGATGGGCTTATTTTTTTTTATTTCTTGCTTTATTAAATGAAATTGTTTGGAGAACGCAATCAGAGGCCACTTGGGTAAACTTTAAGGTTTGGGGCATTCTACCAATTACTTTTATATTTACGGCTTTTCAGGTACCATTAATTAACAAGTATAAAATATGAACAAAATTAGATTAATTATTAATAATAAAATTAAGAAGAGTGAAAAGCAGAAATTTTTTATTAAGAAAGAACTTCAATGTATTTTAAATCTTTATGCAAGAATGGTATCTAATGGATCTTGGAAAGATTACTCTTTTTCAACTGGCACAAAAGAAGTTTCATTCGATGTTTATCAAAGATCATCAGAAAAACCTGTGTTAAGAATTACAAAAAACTTAAAACCAAATTATTTTAACGAAAAATATTTAATTAAAGATAAAGATGGAAAGGTAATTAAAAAATCAGAAAGTTTAAATTTTCTTATAGATAGAACTAGCTGGAATAGATTAAAACTTATAAAATAATTATCTTCTTTGACCGAAAAGTCTTAAAAGCATTATGAAAAGATTTATGAAATCAAGGTAAAGCGTTAAGGCACCCATAACAGCTTTCTTTCCCATCAATTCGCCGCTATCACTTACAAGGTACATGTTTTTGATTTTTTGAGTGTCATAAGCTGTCAAGCCCACAAACACTAGCACACCTATGATTGATATTACAAAATACATCATAGAAGATTTCATAAAAATATTTACTAATGAAGCAATAATAATTCCAAATAGGCCCATCATTAAAAATGAACCAAGTTTAGTAAGATCTCGTTTTGTCGTGTAACCATAAATACTCATTGCTCCAAAAGTACCAGCTGTAATAAAGAATACTCTTGTAATACTTGCGCCGGTATAAATTAAAAATATTGATGAAAGCGATGCGCCCATTAAAGCTGCAAAAACCCAGAAAGTAGTTTGCGCTTTAGCTGCTGACATTTTCGCTATTCCAAAGCTCATGTAAAAAACAATTGCGAGTGGAGCTAACATTATTACCCATTTTAAACCTGAAGCATATATTGAATTACCGAAACTAGTTAATCCAATTATTTGACCTTCTGCTGAAGTAACAACTGCCATTTTGAAAAATAATAAAGCAACGAACCCGGTTAAAAGAACACCAGAAGCCATGTAGTTATACACTTTAAGCATATAAGATCTTAAACCTTGATCTATAACAGCTTCGGTCGCTGATGAACGAACGGTAGATCTTTGTTTATTGATTTCCATAGGTAGATATATAAGTTTTTTTAAGTACTTTTCAATAGGCAAAAATTGACCTAAAAAACAGCTATAATTATTACAATTTTATGAAATTTAAAAAATTAGGCACTACGGACTTGGACGTGAGTTTAATATGTCTCGGAACTATGACTTGGGGCACACAAAATACTGAGAAAGATGCTTTCGAACAAATGGATTACTCCTTAAGTGAGGGGGTTAATTTTTTTGATACTGCAGAACTTTACTCGGTACCACCTAACTCGGACTCTTATGGTAAAACCGAAGTAATGATTGGAAATTGGTTTGAAAAAAGAAAAAATAGAGAAAAAATAATTTTAGCTTCAAAAGTTGCGGGTCCTGGATGTAGTTGGATTAGAGGTGGAGGAAATAATTTTGATGAAAAAAAAATTGGAAAAGCGATCGATGGGAGTTTAAAAAGATTAAAAACAGATTATATAGACTTATACCAATTACATTGGCCCGAAAGATCAACCAATTACTTCGGCAAAAGAGATTATACTGTTGATAGTGATGAAGGAGAGTGGAATAGCTTTGAAAGCGTTCTCGAGGCTTTAGAAAAATTTATTCAGAGCGGAAAGATTAGGTACATTGGCATGTCAAATGAAACTCCATACGGTTTATCAAAATATATTGAATTATCTAAAAATAAAAAATTACCTCGGATGATGTCAGTACAAAACCCTTACAATTTAGTTAATAGAACTTATGAAATCGGAATGTCTGAAATTTCAATAAGAGAAAGATGTGGACTTCTAGTTTATTACCCTCTTGCAACAGGCGCTTTATCCGGAAAATATAGAAATGGTCAAATGCCAAAGAATTCTAGACAAGCTTTGTTCAAAGGTTGGGAAAGACATCTAAATCCTTTAGCAATAAAAGCATACGAAGAATATTATAAATTAGCTAAAGAAAGTAATATGACAATGGTTCAGTTAGCACAGGCTTTTGTAAACACTAGACCTTTTGTTACGAGTAATATTATAGGGGCAACAACAATGGAGCAATTAAAGGAAAATATAGATAGTGTAAATATTGAATTGTCCGATGAAATTTTAAATAAGATTGATGTTATCCATAATAATAACCCAAATCCATCTCCTTAATACTAAGCATTGAAATAGATAATTTTTAGTATAAAAATAAAATATGTCAGTTAAAAAAATTTTTATAATACTAATTCTATGTTTATTTTCTGCGAATTCTTTTGCCATTACGCCAAGATCAACTGGAAAATATAAAAACTGGGAAAGCTTTGTAGCAGAAACTGATAAGGGAAAAATTTGCTTCGCTCAAACTGTTCCGACTAAAAGAGCGCCAGCTGCAGTAAAAAGAAATAAATCAAAGTTATTTGTAACTTTCAGGCCCTCTGAAGAAATCAAAGATGAAGTGAGTTTAACAAGTGGCCATGATTATAAAACATCTAGTGTAACCGCTAGCTCTGGAAAAAGAAGATACTCTTTTTTTTCACAGAAAGATTTTGCTTGGCTATTGGATGATCAGGAAGAAAAAAAATTTATTCAATTGATGAAAAAAGCAACTGACATAATTGTAAAAGCAAGAACCACAAAAGGAGCTGAGACAACTGATCACTATTCTATGATGGGATTTACAAAAGCGTATAATACAGCAAAAAAAGCTTGCAGCTAAATGAAAAAAATTGTTTTAGCCTACTCAGGCGGTTTGGATACATCTATAATTTTGAGATGGTTACAAGAAAATTATAAAGCTGAAGTAATTGCTTACACCTCTGATATTGGACAAGTTTTAGATAAAAAAAAAATTATTAAAAATGCTAAGAGACTAGGTGTAAAAAAGATAATTATTGAAAATTTGAAAAATATCTTTGTTAAAGATTATGTTTTCCCAATGATAAGAGCTCATGCAGTTTATGAAGGAGTATATTTATTAGGCACATCTATTGCCAGGCCGTTAATTGCAAAAAGACAAGTTGAAATTGCAAAAAAATTTAGAGCTTATGCGGTTTCGCATGGTGCAACTGGAAAAGGCAACGATCAAGTAAGATTCGAACTGGGTTACTCATATTTTGGTAAAAATAAGATTAAAACTATAGCGCCATGGAGAGAATGGAAATTACAATCAAGAGCAGATTTAATTAAATACGCTAAAAAGAATAATATACCAATACCTAAAGATAAAAAGGGAGCACCGCCATTTTCTGTAGATGACAATATTTTTCATACATCAACTGAAGGCAAGATTTTAGAGGACCCAAAAAACTCTGCTCCTGAATTTATTTATCAGAGAACAGTTTCACCACAGAAAGCTCCTAATAGACCTACAAAAGTAAAAATTACTTTTAAAAACAGTGATCCAATTGCAGTAAATGGAAAAAAATTAAGTCCAGAAAAGCTTTTAAGTAAATTGAATATTCTGGCTGGAAAAAATGGAATAGGGAGAGTTGATCTGGTTGAAAATAGATTTATTGGAATTAAATCTAGAGGTGTTTACGAAACTCCAGGTGGTACTGTGTTATATACTGCACATAGAGCTATAGAGTCTGTAACTCTTGATAAAGAGACCGCTCATAAAAAAGAGAGAATAATGCCAGAATATGCTGAGCTAGTATATAACGGCTATTGGTTTTCAAAAAGAAGACTTAAATTACAAAAAATAATTGATAAAAAAAGAAACAAAGTATCTGGTGATATTGTTTTAAGTTTATGCAAAGGTAACATAACTATTTTATCAAGAAGGACAAAAAATAAAGCTTATTCAATGAAAAAAGTTTCTTTTGAGGAGAATAAATCCTTTAATAAAAGAAAAGTTGAAAATTTCATAAAATTTCACTCTAAACAGTTAAATAAAGCCTAAATTTTTGATAGATTAATATTAAATGAACAGTTCGATTCGAAATATTCAGTTAGTTGCGGTTATAGTTGTTCTTGTATCAACTATTATTGCTTTCTTTTTAGAAATGAAAGAAATGTACGACAACAAAGACATTACGTTAGCTGATTTGCTTTTAATGTTCATTTATATCGAAGTAATTGGTTTAGTTAGATCTTATTGGGAAACTCAATCCGTAAGAATAACATATCCTTTAATCATAGCTATTACAGCGCTAGCTAGGTTCATAATATTACAAGATAAAGAGAGTGACCCTGCAAACTTGATTTATATTTCTTTAGCTATTTTAATAGTTGCGATTGCTACAGTTATTATAAGATTTAGAAATAGTAGGTACTTAAAAATTGAAAAGTCTAGGTCAAGCGAGCTTTAAAACACATTAAAGTATTCTTTAATAAACATGCAATTGTCATTGGTCCTACGCCTCCAGGAACAGGAGTTATTGCTTTAACATTATCTTTTAATGCATCAAAATTAACATCTCCTACTATTTTTTCTCCTACTTTATTAATGCCGACATCTATAACAATCGCATTTTTTTTTACCCAATCTTTTTTGATTAAATTTGGAACTCCGACAGCTGCTACTAAAATATCTGCTTTAAGGCACTCATTTTGTAAATCATTTGTTTTTGAGTGAACTATAGTTACGGTGCAATTTTCCTTTAATAATAATTGAGCCATTGGTTTACCATTTAAATTAGATCTTCCTATTATAACAGCGTGTTTGCCTGCTAAATTTGGCTCTATCTTTTTAATCAATAAAAGACAGCCTAAAGGGGTGCAAGGAACGATGGAGTCATAACCTGATGAGAGATTACCAACATTTATTGGATTAAAACCGTCTACGTCTTTGGAAGGGTTAATTGCATTTATAATTTTCTCCTTACTAATCTGGCTGGGCAAAGGAAGCTGAACTAAGATGCCAGAAATTTCATCATTTTTATTCAGTTCTTCAATTTTTTTTAAAATATCTTTTTCGCCTATATTTTTTGGGTATCTAATTATTTCAGAGTTAATGCCAACTTCTCTAGCACTTTTTTCTTTATTTTTTACGTATATCAAACTGGGCGCAAAATCTCCGATCAAGATAACTGTAAGACTGGGTGTTTTACCGCTTTTTTTCTTTAAATCTGAAATCTCTTTTTTAATTTCACTTCTAATAATCTCTGCTTCTTTTTTTCCATCAATAATCATCTTAAAAATAATCCTGGTGCAAACATTTCAAAAACTAAATTTCTAAAAAACATTAATCCTAAAATAAGTATCACTGGAGAGATATCTATAGATCCTAAGTTAGGTAAAAATCTTCTGATAAAATTAAGAGGTGGTGCTGTCAATTTGTAAGAGATGTCTAAAACAGAATAAACAAAACGATTGCTTGTATTTAAAACGTTAAAAGCAACCAGCCAACTAAATATTACATGGATAATTAATATCCAGATGTAAAGGCTAACTATATTGTCGAATAGAATTAATATTGACTTCATTAATTTTTCTCCACATAAACTGATGTACTTGGAAAAGCAAAAGACGCATTATTTTTTTCTACTATATTTTTTATTTCAAGGGCTAAAAGATCTTTTACCTTCATCCACTCTAAGTATTTTGAGGTTTTAGTAAAACATATTAGTTTAATATCTATTGAACTTGCAGCAAATTGATCGATTTTCACTGATAGCATTGTATTTTCTGATTTTGAAAATAATTCACTATTTTTTATATAATCTTCTATCTGTTGTTTGATATCAATTAATTGTTTGCTTGTTGTTCTATACTCTAGGCCTATAATCCAATTAATCCTCCTATTGGTAATTAAAGAATTATTTATTACTGCTTTTTCTGCAAACTGAAAATTAGGGATTGTTGCAAGAGATTTATCAAATCTTCTAACAACTGTAGATCTAAAACCTATTGACTCAACTGTGCCTTCAATAACATCTTCAACATATATCCAATCTCCAACTTTAAATCTTTTCTCGACTAAAACTAATATGCCTGAAATTAAATTTTTAAATAAATCTTGTGCTCCGAGTGCAACGGCAACACCAAATAGTCCTAGTCCGGCTATAATTGGTCCAATTTTAATTCCCCAAAGTTCTAAAACAGCCGCTAATCCTAGAATTATTATTAAGACCTTTAGAGCTTTGATAATCCAATTAACTAAATCCCTTGAAAGTAAATCACTGACTGATTTTACAACAGTTGAAAAGGGTCCAATGATTTGGTGAAAGGTCCAAAATATAAGAATTGTAATTAAAGAACGATTAATAGTTTCTAAAAAATCTGCAGCTTTAGTTTCAATAGTTAGATAACTGGTAGCTACAAAAAAACCTAATACAATCGGAAAAAACTTAGCTGGCCCTTCCATGGACTTTACAAGGGTATTATCAAAGTTATTTGAGGTTTTTGATACGTAATTCTCCAATCTTTTAATTACGAATTTTGAAAAAATTCCTCTTAAAAAAAGAAAAAATAAAAAAATTATTAAAGCAATAATAATTTCGGAAATATTAACTCCTGAAATACCTTTATTCCAAACATCTAAAAATAATATCTTAAAATTTTGTAATACTTCCATCTAATTACCAATTTTTATAAGTTCATCTCCAGCTTCGAAGGTTTCTAAGTTTTTCCATCCAGCTTCTTTGAAAACATTTATAACTTTTTCACTTATACACATAACTCTTGAGCCTGTCATCAGTCCATTGAGTGAGTACTTTTTTGCTAAATCAATAAAGCTTTCTGCGCTCCTTTTTGAGTAAACAAAAATTATGTCAGGAGGATGATCGTTGATTAAATTATTAGTATCTTCATTTAATTCTTTAATTTTTTCTGAAGTATAATTGATAATTTTATCTATTTGAAAACCGTCCTTTTGCAGCTCTAGATCCAAGTCTGAGGTAATATTATCTCCACATATATACGCCAAGACTTTTTTTTTATCTAAATCACCTGTATTAAGAATAATATTTTTTAAAGCATTTATCGTCCCTCCAGCTGAAATAGTATTGTTAAAACCTTGTTGTCTTACAATCTTTTCTGTAATTGCTCCAACGCAGAAACAAAGTTTATTTCTATCTGGTTTTAATAGTTTCAGACTCCTTATTGCATTTGCACTTGTAAATATAAATGCATTGTATTTCTCGGAGTCAATAGGATCAAGTTTAGCTTTAGAGATTTTTAAAGTAGGCACATGAATAATTTTATGACCTAAAGAAAGTAATTTACCCATTAAATCCTCAGCGTCTATTAAGGGTCTAGTTATTATAATATTCATTTTTTTTTAAATTTTTCTCCGGCTAGATCTAATAATTTTTCTCCAACACTTTTTCCAATAAAAGATGCGTCAGCTTCTCTTCCTGTTAGTTCGTATTCAAAACTTTCCTGACCGTTATCTGAAAAAAGCTGAGCCTTAAGTTTTAAATTGTGGTTTTGAATTTCTGCTAACCCACCTATTGCAGTATCACAATCACCTCCAATGGTTTGCAGCATTTTTCTCTCGGCTGTTGCACATAAACTAGTTGCACTATCGTTTATTTTTCCTATTAAATTTTTAATGTTATCTTCCTTTCTACATTGCACAGCAATTATTCCTTGTCCCACTGCTGGTAAAATTTGTTCACAGCTAAAAGTTAAGCTGATTTTTTTCTCGAGTTTAAGCGATTTAACTCCAGCAGCTGCAAGAATGATTCCGTCAAGATTGTTCTCGTTGATTTTATTTATTCTGGTGTCAATATTTCCTCGAATATCAATTACAGATATTTTATTATTAATTTTTTTTAATTGAAGCTCTCTCCTTTTTGAACTTGAACCAATTCTTACGCCATTTCTTAAATCAGAAATATTTTCAATTTTTTGACTGATTATTACATCTCGGTGATCGTTTCTTTTTAAATATGCTCCAATCAAAAGACTCTCATTTTCATTTGCCTCCATATCTTTTAGAGAATGTACAGCAATATCTATTTCTTTTTTTAACAAGCTTTCTTCAATTTCTTTGCAAAATAAACTTTTTCCACCTATTTCTGAGATTTTCTTACTTAAATTCAAATCACCTGATGTTTTTATGGCTTTAAAATTAATATTTTCCTCTTTAAGTTCATTATTATTTTTTATCAATAGCTCTTTAACTTTTGCCACATAGGCTAATGAAAGTTTGCTGCCTCTAGCTCCAATTGTAATTTTTGTCATTAATTGATTATATATTTGATAGAAGTATTTTATACTATTTTAATTTTTAGAAGAGATGACAAAAAAGATTACATTTTTAGGAATTGAAACAAGCTGCGATGAGACTGCAGCATCTGTTATAAGGGAAAATGATAAGGGCACTGCAGACATTTTATCAAATATCGTCTCAAGTCAGATTTCAGAGCATAAAAAATTTGGAGGTGTAGTACCGGAATTAGCTGCTAGAGCGCATTTAGAAAATATTGACTACATAATTAAAGCTGCCTTAAACGAAAGTAAAGTTTCCTTAAAAGAAATAGATGGAATTGCGGCTACTGCAGGTCCAGGTTTAATTGTATGCTTAACAGTTGGATTGAACATAGGTAAATCAATTGCTGCATTTTTAAATAAACCGTTTGTTGCAGTTAATCATTTAGAAGGTCATGCTTTAAGTCCCGGATTAGAAAATTATATTAAATTCCCTTATTTACTTTTATTAATTTCTGGAGGTCACTCCCAATTTTTAATTGTAAAAGATGTAAATCAATATGAACAGCTTGGAACGACTATTGATGATGCTTTAGGTGAGGCTTTTGATAAAACTGCAAAAATGCTTGACCTAGGTTACCCAGGTGGGCCAAGTGTTGAAAAAGCCTCAAAAATGGGAGATAAAAATTTTTTTAAACTTCCTGAACCAATAATAAATAAAGCAGGATGTAATTTATCTTTTGCCGGACTAAAAACTGCGGTTTTGAGAGAATCGAAAAAAATAAATGGAAACGAAAAATTAAAATTTAGTCTTGCAGCATCTTTTCAAAATACTATTAACAAAATTCTTTATAAAAAAACAAAAATTGCAATTGAAATGTTTAAAAAAAAAATTAATACATCAAATGTAAATTTAGTTGTAGCTGGAGGTGTTGCAGCCAATATTTCAATACGAGATAATTTAAAAAAGCTCTCAAAAGAAATAGGATTTACAACAATATACCCCAATTTAGAATTTTGTGGTGATAATGCTGCTATGATTGCCTGGGCTGGTATTCAAAGATTCAAAAAAAATTTATTAAATAAAATTGATGTAGAAGCTAAATCTAGGTGGCCTTTGGACGAAAATGCTCCCTACATGAAAGGGCCAGGTTTAAAGTTATAATGAAATATTGGCTACTTAAGTCTGAGCCCGATGTTTGGTCGATTGAGCAACAAATAAAAGCTGGCATTAAAGGTGCTGCCTGGGATGGAGTTAGAAATTATCAAGCTGCAAACAATTTAAGAAGAATGAAAAAAGGTGATTTATGTTTTTTCTACCATTCAAACATTGGAAAAGAAATTGTAGGTATAGTTAAAGTAATTAAATCAGCATTTATCGACAAAACTGATAAGAAAAATAGGTTTGTGGCTGTTCAAGTTAGGTTCGTGAGTAAATTCAAAAGGGCTATTTCTTTGGAAAAGATTAAAAAAAACAAGAAAATTTCTCATTTAGCGTTAATAAAACAGAGCAGGTTGTCAGTGATGCCAATAGATTATAAAAGCTGGAAAATTATTTGTAACATGGGTAAAGTATAAAAAAATTAGGGGTATTTGTGGCTAAAAAGAAAAAAAAGAAAAAATCAAAAGTTAGAAAGTCTAGAAAAGTAAAAAAGTCTAGAAAAGTTAACAGACCCAGAAAAAAAAAACAAGAAATCCAGAAAAAAGAAAAAATCTAGAAAAAAAGCTAGAAAAGCAAGACGGATTATTTTTAAAGCTCCTACATACTCAAAAGATAGTGACGGTAATTCGGTTATAAGAGTGTCAGATAGTTGGGCAAATCATGCCTATGTAAACGATTCTAAATATAAAAAGAAATATAAGATGTCCATAAAAGAAAACGATAAATTTTGGGCTAAAGAGGGAAAAAGAATTACTTGGATGAAAAAGTATACGAAAATTAAAGACGTAAAATATAGTAAAGATGAGGTAAAAATAAAATGGTATTATGATGGAACTTTAAATGCTTCGGCGAATTGTATAGATAGACATTTAAAGAAAAATCCAAGCAAAACAGCAATCATTTGGGTCGGCGATGATCCCGCTGATACAAAAAAAATTTCTTACAAAGAATTGCACCAAAACGTATGTAAAGCTGCAAATGGTTTAAAAAGTTTAGGTATACAAAAAGGAGATAGAGTTACAATTTATCTGACTATGATCCCCGAATTAGCTTACATTATGCTGGCATGTGCGAGAATTGGTGCTGTTCATTCAATAATTTTTGGTGGTTTTTCGCCCGACTCAATAGCCACAAGGATAACTGATTGCGAGTCCGAATATTTAATAACTGCAGATGAAGGAGTAAGAGGTGGAAAAATAATTCCATTAAAAAAGATTGCCGACGAAGCATTGGACCAATGTCCGGGAGTAAAAAAATGCGTAGTTGTTGAAAGAACTGGAAATCAAGTTGATTGGGATAATGAAAGAGATGTTTCTTATAAAGAACTTATTTCATCAGCTCCCTCAAAATGTGAACCTGAGGAAATGAACGCAGAAGACCCTCTCTTTATTTTATATACTTCTGGTTCCACTGGGAAACCTAAAGGTGTTCTACATACTACGGGTGGCTACATGGTTTACGCTTCGATGACCCATCAGTATATTTTTGACTATAAAGCTAATGATATTTATTGGTGCACAGCTGACATAGGTTGGGTAACAGGTCATAGTTATATTATTTATGGACCTCTATCTAATGGTGCAACAACTATTATGTTTGAAGGAGTTCCAAATTATCCAGATAGCTCTAGATGGTGGCAAATAGTAGATAAATATAAAGTAAATATTTTTTATACTGCTCCAACAGCAATAAGAGCTTTGATGCGAGAGGGAGATAAACCAGTAAAAAAAACAAGCAGAAAGACACTAAAATTGTTAGGCACAGTTGGAGAGCCTATTAATCCGGAGGCTTGGATGTGGTATTACAAAACAGTCGGAGACTCTAGATGTCCAATTGTTGATACTTGGTGGCAAACAGAAACTGGAGGAATTTTAATTGCACCACAACCTGGAGCAATAGATTTAAAGCCCGGCTCAGCAACTAAACCTTTTTACGGTATCAAACCAGTATTAGTTGATAAAGATGGTAAAACTATTAAAGGAGAAGGTAAAGGAAGACTTTGTATGGCTGCTTCATGGCCAGGTCAAATGCGAACAGTTTATGGAGATCATCAAAGATTTATAGATACCTATTTTTCTCAATTTGATGGAAAATATTTTACAGGTGATGGATGTCGAAGGGATAAAGACGGTTACTACTGGATCACGGGAAGAGTAGATGATGTTATTATAGTATCTGGTCATAACCTTGGTACTGCTGAAATAGAAAGCGCCTTTGTAGCTCATCCTAAAGTTGCTGAAGCAGCTGTTGTGGGCTTCCCACATAGTATAAAAGGAAATGGTTTATATTGTTACGTAACATTAAATGCAGGGGAAAATCCGACAGGTGACTTAGAAAGAGATTTAAAGTTATGGGTGAGAAAACAAATCGGGCCAATAGCTACACCTGATGTTATTCAGTTCGCTCCTGGTTTACCGAAAACTAGATCTGGAAAAATAATGAGAAGAATCCTTAGAAAAATTGCAGCCAATGAGCCAAATAATTTAGGAGACACTACAACATTAGCTGATCCTAGCGTCGTAACTTCTTTAGTGGAAAATAGACAAAACAAAGGTTAGTTAAAAATTAAATCTTTAGTTCTTTTCTTGAACTCTTCTTTAACTAATCCCCATTTTAAAGAAATAGAGTTCAGTACTATCTTTTTATCCAAAATTTTCAATTCATCGGCAATTGGAGACCAATAATACAATGCCTCACCGCTCTCTTTAAACGGATCATTTAGATAGTAATTATTGAAATTTACACCTTCAATTCTTTTTAGAAAATTAGATTTTCCATTTTTATAAATTTCGTCACTTATACCGTTCTCTCTTTCTTTTCCTAATATTTTAATGAACATTTCTTTACAATTATTTTCCTTTAGGTTTTTTTCTGCAATTAAATATGAAAAAACATAAAAAGAACAGTCTGCAAGAGCAACAGTGTAAATATTCCACTTAGCAATGTTAATTGATTTAAGAAACCTCTCGTCTTCCATCATTGCGATATATTTTACTCCAATTCTAGTTTTAAGATATCCGTATAAAGTCGTCTGAGTTACGTGAGCTGATCTTTCTTGAATAAAATTTTCTAAGTCATTTTTTGATTTTATGCTTTTAAAAAGACCAGAAATTTTCCAAATTGGAATGACATACTCCCACAGGTCAATTAGAGTAGTTCTAAGAGTGTTTCGCAATTTATCTAGATTCAATTTCACGTTGTATTTAAAAAACCCTTTATTTACTTGTATTATAGCATTTCAATTTGGTTTTGGGGTCCTTTTTTCTCTTTTAATTCAACTCATAATCAGTATGCTCCCCAGCAATAAGAGTACTTTTTACGTAAAAAGTTAAAAAATAAATAGGGGGAAATATGTCAAATAAAGACGCATATTGGAATAAGACCAAAAACCATATGATAGTAACATTGGTTCTTTGGGCTTTCTTCTCATTAGTGATCTTCATGTTTGGTTCAGAACTGAACACGATGTCTTTTCTTGGCTATCCATTAGCATATTACATGACTGCGCAAGGTTCACTTCTTGCCTTTGTGATAATTTTGTTTTGGACTGCAAATAAACAAGAAAAAATCGACGAAGAACATGGTTACTCAGAAAGAGAGGATGACTAATGTTTAAAGGAGATTTTATACAAAACCTTCCTAAAATATATGGTACCTACACTGGTGGCTTTATAGTGTTCATCATTTTGATGGCATTAGCAGAGCAAGCAGGTGTGTCAGCTAAAAACATCGGAGTGATGTTTGTAGCTTTCACTGTATTGATTTATGCCTTAATTGGTTATTTATCAAGAACCGTTCAAGTAGATGCTTACTATGTTGCAGGAAGACAAGTGCCAACCGTGTTTAACGGGATGGCAACAGCAGCTGACTGGATGTCAGGTGCATCATTCGTAGCTTTAGCGGGTGGAGTTTACTTTGGTGGCTATACTTATATGGCCTTCTTAGTAGGTTGGACAGGTGGATACGTACTTGTTGCAACTCTAATGGCTCCGTACCTAAGAAAGTTTGGATGTTACACAGTTCCTGATTTTATCGGAACACGATACGGTGGTAATCTTGTAAGAGCTTGCTCTGTATTCGTGCTTTTCATAGCATCATTTACTTACGTAACAGCTCAAATTAATGCTACGGGAACAATTGCTTCTAGAGCTCTTGGAATTCCGTTCGAGGCAGGAGTATGGGTAGGATTAATAAGTATCCTTATCTGTTCAATGCTTGGTGGAATGAGAGCCGTAACTTGGACACAGGTTGCTCAGTACATTGTATTAATCATCGCATACTTAATACCAGTATTCTGGATTAGTTCTAACGTAGGTGGAGGAATCTTCCCTCACTTAATGTTAGGTGATGAAGTTGCAAGACTTGGTGAACTTGAACAACAATTTGGACTAGTTAAAAACAGCGCCGCAGATATGAAAGCAGCTGGAGTACCAGGAGGATTGAAATACATCTCTGGAACTCACTCTGGAGTACCTGAAGGTGGAATGGCTGTATGGAAATACTTATCGTTAGCGATTTGTATGATGGTGGGAACTGCATCGTTACCTCATATCTTAATGAGATACTTTACAACTCCTACAGTTAGAGCAGCAAGAAAATCAGTAGCTTGGTCGCTATTCTTCATTTTCTTACTTTACTCTTCAGCGCCTATGTTAGCGACATTGTCTAAATTAGCATTGATGGATCCAAATCTACCAACTGGAATTATCGGAAAATCTATTTCTGAAGTTCAGTCGATAGAGTGGGTACAAAGATGGTCTGAAGTTAAACAAGTATTTATCGCAGACTTTAATGGTGACGGAATACTTCAGTTGAACGAATGGTTCATGAGAGGTGACGTTGTAGTATTAGCTACTCCAGAAGTAGCGGGTCTACCGTTCGTAATCTCAGGGCTAGTGTTTGCTGGTGGTATGGCTGCTGCCATGTCAACTGCCGATGGATTAGTTCTTGCGATCTCAAATGCGTTATCACACGACATTTACTACAAGATCATAAATCCAAAAGCGGAAACTGCTAAAAGACTATTAGTTGCTCGTGTACTTCTAGTTGTCATCGGAGCTGCGGGTGCTTACATAGCCTCTTTCAGGCTAACAAGTATCTTAGGTTCAGTTGCTTGGGCATTCGACTTTGCGATGTCAGGCTTATTCTTCCCACTTGTACTTGGTGTATGGTGGAAGAGAGCTACTAGAGAAGGTGCAATCGCCGGTATCATAGCAGGAATTGTGTCAGGAACAGTTTACTTAACGTGGGTGTTCCCTAAATTCTCAGTTCCAATATGGGGCGGTGTAAATACTCCATTCTTAGGTATTGACCACTTAAGATTTGGTTTAATTGGAGCACCAATTTGTTTAGTTGTAATGGTGGTAGTCAGTTTAATGACTAAAGAGCCAAGCCCAGCTACACAAAAATTAGTAGACGATACAAGAATACCAACAGGTAAGGCTATTCTTGGTAAGCAACACTAATTAACAATTATTTAAAATTAAAAGGGGCGATTTATTCGCCCCTTTTTTTTTACCTGAATCATGATAATTTAGAAATATGATACCAACTTGGGCAATAGTTTTAGATTATGTATTGGGAACAATTATGTGGACTTTAATCGGTAGAGCGTTCATGAATATTTTTCAAAAAGAAGACTCTCAATTCTTTTTTATGAGAGTATTTGTTAAATATACAAATCCCATTATTAATTTATTTAAATTTATTACTCCAAGTTTCTTATTTGGTCCATTTATTGCGTTATATGTAGCTTGGTTTTTCTATTTATTCAGGTTTTATGCCATGCCGTATATACTCGGATATGATGTTTGGGGAATGCTTGCTTTTCCATTAGAAAGTGATTTTTCAAGACAATTATATCAACTGTTTAACTAAGCTTATTTTTTGACAAAATGTTGTATTAAAATATAACTAAAGCATGAGTAGTTCTATTAAAATTTCACCATCAATTCTATCAGCTGATTTTAGTAAATTAGGCAGCGAGGTAATATCTTTAGAAAAAGCTGGGGCTGATTATATTCACATTGATGTAATGGATGGACACTTTGTTCCGAATTTAACCATTGGACCAGAAGTAATAAAAAAACTTAGACCACTTACAAAAAAAACTTTCGATGTGCATTTAATGATATCTCCAGTAGATCGTTTTATCAAAGACTTTGCAAACGCTGGGGCTGATATTATTACTTTCCATCCTGAAGCAACAGAA
>CACKNR010000008.1 GCA_902601545.1 uncultured Pelagibacteraceae bacterium
CCAGAGAGAAAAGAAAGATTAAATAGCATTCTAAAATCTATTAAATCATCCGATTTAAAAGTAGAGTTTAAAGAGGCCCCTAAGGTGGATTTAGAGATAGTTTCATTAGTGCATCCTAAGAAACATATTGAACAGATATTTGCTAATATCCCAAAAGAAGGAATTATTGGTGTTGAGAAGGAGCCATACGCAGATACAATGTTATGTCCGAATAGTGAAAATGCAATTTTAAGATCCTGTGGCTCAGGTATTGCCGCTTGTGACGATCTAATTGAGAAAAATGAGAGAATTTTTTGTGCAGTTAGACCGCCAGGACATCATGCAGAAACTGTTCGTGCTAACGGCTTTTGTTTCATAAATAATGTAGCAGTTGCAGCAAGATATTTACAAAAAAAATATGATATAGGAAAAGTAGCCATTATTGACTTTGATGTTCACCATGGCAATGGAACCCAAGAAATATTTTATAAAGATAAGTCTGTTGCTTATGGATCTTCTCATGAATTTCCATTATTTCCTGGAACTGGAGCTGAAAATGAAACTGGTGTAGGTAATATTTATAACGCCACTTTAAAAGCAGGCATGAAAAGCGAAGAATTTCATGCAATTTTTGAAAAAAAAGTTTTAATTCCTATAGAAAAGTTTAAGCCAGAAGTTATTTTAATCTCTGCTGGTTTTGATGCTCATAAAAGAGACCCTCTAGCAAATATAAACTTAGAATCTAGCGATTTTTTTACGATTACAAAAAAAATAATTGAAATTGCTAATATTCATTCAAAAGGAAGAGTAATTTCTTTTTTGGAAGGTGGTTATGATCTACAAGCTTTATCCGAAAGTATAATTGAGCACCTTAAAGGGTTAAAGACCCATATTTGACCAGTTATCGGGATTTTCAAATTTCTCTATTTCTTTTTTTGTTACAGGCCTAAAAAGATAATAAATAATATATGCCGTCAAAAAAAATAGAAAAATTGATTTCATATGCTGATATTATCAAATTTTGAGTAAATTTTATCATTAAAATCTCAATATTTTCTTATTTTTTTATTCACACAGCACCCAAATCGTTCACATAAAAAGGTGATTTAATGCATCAAAAGTCTAGAATCCGACTCATGGATCCAATTATATTTATAGCTGCAGGCGTAGTTCTTGTTGCTACAGGTACTGTTGACCCAAATTTTAAAGATAAAGAAACTTTAGCTGAAATTATAAAAACGGAAGTTTCAACTCCAGAACCAGAGCCAGCTAAAGAACCAGAACCACAACCGGCTAAAGAACCAGAACCAGAGCCAGAACCAGAGCCAGCTAAAGAACCAGAACAAGAACCAGAACCGGCTAAAGAACCAGAACCAGAAAAAACACCTGAGCCAGAACCAACTCCTCAAACTGAAGAGCCTAAAGAACAAGTTAATGCTAAAGATACCCAAGAACAAGATGCTAAACCTGAAGAAGAGGAAGTGAAACCAGTTTCAGAAGAAACTCCGATAGAAGAAGAAAAAGAGGGAATTAGTATTGTAAATATCATGCTATATATTCTTGGTGCTATCGCAGTAATCGCTGCTGGAATGTATTTCTTTATGAGAAGAGAGCCAACTCCAAAAACTGCAGCAGATATTGCAAGAGCTCAATCACAGGAACCAACTCCTGAACCTCAGCCAGAACCAGAACAGCCAGTTCAAGAGGAAACACCAACAGAAACTACTCAAGAAGAACCTCCATCAGAAAATACAGACCAATCATCTAACACAGATCAATCATCTAATAATGATGATGAAAATAATAACAGATAAATTAAAATTTCTTTCCACCTTCAAGATAAGCACACTTTTCGCAAGTTTTTTCAATTTTAGGCGTTTCATCTAGGTTTAAAACATCTTTCATTTCAATTAATTTTTCTTCAATCCAAGACGTGTTTACTCTGTAAGGTATTAGTGTAGTTTTGAAGTCAATTTTGTTATCAAATTTGTCATTTGTTTTTTCTCCATTACAAACATAAAAAAAAGTTCGGTCTGAAACATTAAAATTCATTTTTCTTAAGATATGAACATAAATATCCATCTGTAATTTGTAACTAAGATGCCATTCAGCATCGAGATAAGAAGAAACTGTTACGGGATAAGTAGACGATTGGGCTTTATAATCTACAACAACTAATTTTTTTTCATTTAAATCAAACCAAATATCATCAACACCTCCATGAATTATAAGATTAGTTTTTTCATCTAAATATGAAATTCCACCCTTTAAAGAATTTCTCCAGTTATCTAAGTCTTTGTGCTGATAAGGCACAAAGTTTAAATTATGCTTAACCATAATTGGATGGGGTTTTTGCTCTTTTCTATAAAGATCAAACTCCTTCTTTAAAAGCTCATCTACAGCAACGTTTAGAGCCCATCCAGGCATTGAGGGTTCTTTTAGTCCTTTTACTCGATCTAAATAAAAGCATCTTTTACAACTAAGAAAATTGAAAAATTTAGACCTACTAATTTTAAAAGGAGTATTAGATTTTTTATCGTAAATAGAAGTTTTTCTTGTTCTGAAAGATACAGCGTCTTTCATCTAAATTTGTTTTAGTCTTTTAATTACTTCTGATTTATCTAAAGACAAAATAACATCATAAATACCTGGCCCAAATCTTGAACCCACTAGTGCTATTCTTATAGGTTGACCCACACCTTTAAAATTAGTCTTATGTTTATCAATCAAAGATTTAATTATAGGCTCTAAAGCTTCTCTAGATAAAGCGGATAGTTTTTCATACTCACTAGTAAAGTCTTTTATTACTTTCTTAGATAAATCATCAATAAGTTTTTTATCATCTGCGCCAATCTCAATTTTATCATTAATAATATATTGGGCATTATTCCAAATATCCTCTAGAGTTTTTGCTTTATTTTTTAAGAAAACCATTGACTTTAAAAGAATATTTTCTTTAACTTGATCTATAGGCTTTTTGTACTTCGAAACGTATTCTTTGAAGAAATTAAAAAGATCTTTTTCATCTATTGTTTTTATGTAAGTTTCATTTATTGAATAAATCCTATTCATATCTAATTTTGAAGGTGATTTTCCAACACCGCTTAGATCAAATAAATCTATGCTTTCCTGCTTTGTAAAAATTTCTTTATCTTTGTAAGACCATCCCAATCTTAACAAATAATTTCTTAAAGCATCTGAAATAACTCCTATTTTAATATAATCTTCAAGAGTGGAAGCATTATCTCTTTTTGACAATTTTTTTCCTTTTTCACTATGAATTAAAGGAATGTGTGCAAAGTTCGGAACCTCCCAACCCATCGCTTCATAAATTTGTCTCTGTTTAAAAGAGTTAATCATATGATCATCTCCTCTAATAACATGAGTTATTTTCATTTCATGATCATCAACCGTAGCTGAGAGCTGGTATGTTGGAGTATTATCTTTTCTTAAAATTACAAAATCCTCTATAGTAGAATTTGAAATATTTCTATCCCCTTGAACTAAATCTTTTATAATTGTATTCCCTGAAATTTTACTTTTAAATCTTATTACAGGTTTTACCCCTTCTGGAATTTTTAAATCTTTGGCATCTCTCCATTTTCTATTATAAACATATGGCATCCCTTGTTTTTTACATTTTTCTTTTTGTTCGTTAATTTCCTCCTCAGAACAATAACATTTGTAAGCAAAACCTTTTTTTAACAATTCCTCTGCAACTGCAACGTGTTTAGATATGTTTTTAGATTGAATATACTCATCTCCATCATGTTCAATACCAAGCCAAGCTAAAGATGTAATAATTTGTTTTTTAAATTCATCTTTAGACCTTTCTTTATCAGTATCCTCTATTCTAAGAAAATATTTACCCTTATTTTTTTTTGCTAAAAGCCAATTAAATAAGGCTGTTCGAACTCCACCAATATGAAGAGGCCCAGTAGGAGAGGGCGCAAACCTACAATTAAAAGACATTAATATTAATTAGACTATTTTAATGAAAGTTTCTATATAAAGAAACAAGTTTACCTTGAATTTTTATTCTATTTGAAGCGTAAATTTTAGTTCCGTAGTTTCGATTTGCTGCTTCAAGAGCAATAGTGTTTCCTTTTTTTCTTACTCTTTTTAAAGTAGCTTCCTGGTCGTCTATTAAGACTACTGCAATCTGACCATTATCTACATTGGAAACTTTTTTTATAATGACTGTATCACCGTCAGCAATTCCTGCTTCAATCATTGAGTCACCTTTTACCTTAAGACCGTAGTGCTCACCATTATTTTGAAGATCTTCTGGCAAAGCAACTCTATCAACTTCTTGTTGAATAGCTTCAATTGGTGTACCAGCAGCAATACTCCCTAATACTGACACATCAGTAGATTTATTATTATTCTTATCTAATCCACCTTTAATTACACTTGGTGTAAATGTATTAAATATATCATTTGCGCTGGCGTTTTCTGGTAATTTAACAACTTCTAGCGCCCTTGCTTTATGCGCTAATCGCTTAACAAAACCTCTTTCTTCTAATGCAGAAATTAATCTATGTATTCCTGATTTCGACTTAAGGTTGAGTGAATTCTTCATTTCCTCGTAAGACGGAGAAATTCCTGAAGATCTAATCTTCTTATTGATGAATATTAATAAGTTTTTTTGTTTTTTTGTTAGCATAGAACAAACCTCGTACATATATGTTCTATAAAAGTTCTTTTTGAATTACAACTTCAAATAAGTGGCTAATTTACTAAGTTATTTGAATTAAACTTCTCATTAATTCAGCAGGTTTGTTGGATTTTAAAAGTGATTCTCCAATAAGAAAATTTTTTAATCCGGTTTTTTCATAAATATATTTTGCGTCATTTGCAGTTTTAATTCCGCTTTCAGAAATAATAGGGTTTTTATGTGTTTTAATAACTTCAAAAATTGAAACAGTATTGTTTAGAGAAACTTCAAGTGTTTTCAAATTCCTATTATTAATTCCAATTAATGCTTGATCAAATTTTAAGGCTGTTTCAGCTTCTTTATGGTCGTGCACTTCCACTATGACAGATAAATTATGTCTTAACGCTTCAGAATAAATCTCATCAGCTTGACTTCCATTAAGAGCCGCAAGTATTATTAAGATACAATCACAACCATAACTTTTAGATAGTACGATTTGATAAGGATCTATAAAAAAATCTTTAGCTAAAATCGGTACTTTAATTTTTTTTTTTATATCTTGAATATAATCTAATTTTCCCAAAAAATACTTTTCTTCCGTCAAAACTGAAAGACAGGTAGCACCATTATCTACATACATTTTTGCAATGTCTAAATGGTCAAAATTATTTACAAGAACGCCAGCAGATGGACTAGCTTTTTTTATTTCGGTTATTAAAGACACGTTCCGATTATTTTGAATTGTTTCTTTAAAATTTAAAAAATTTTGATTTTTGATGTTTTTTTCTAAAATATCTAAAGATTTTTCTTTTTTAATCAGGTCTAGAGAGTTTTTTTTTTCCTTAATAATTTTTTCTAAAATATTTGTCATTAATTTGATTGAATTTTTACTAAGTGCTGAAATACCTGTCCTGAATTTAAATGTTTCATAGCCTTTTCGTATGATATTTTGAAATCATTTTCTTTACCAGAAACAATCAACCCTGCTGCTACATTGAGAGCAACGGATTGAGCGAACTCATTTTTTTGTCCTTTAAATATTTCAATAATTTTTTCAGAATTATATTCAGCGTTTTTTCCTTTTAAATTATCCTTATTTACAGAGTCGACACCTAAAGCTTTTGGATCAATTGTGTACTCTTTAATATTCGAATCTTTTAGCTCTACCACATTTGTTTTTGCAAATGGCGATATTTCATCCATTCCATCTTCACTATGAACGATAAAAGCATGAACGACTTCATTTTCTTTAAGAGCTTCAGCAAAAGGTTTCATCCATTTTTTATCAAAAACTCCTATGACCTGTCTTTTTACTTGTGCCGGGCTACTTAAAGGACCAATTAAGTTAAAGATCGTTTTCTTTCCCATTTTTTTTCTAGCAGGGCCTACATGCCTCATTGCTGAATGATAATTTGGAGCAAACATAAAAGCAAAATTAAACTTTTTTATACTTTCCTCAGCCTCATTTGGTTTCAAATTAATATTTATTTTTAAAGCTTCTAACACATCAGCAGAGCCGCAGTTTGAAGAAACTGCTTTATTACCGTGCTTAGCAACTTTTACACCCATACTTGCTAAAACTATGGCTGATGCAGTGGAGATATTTAAAGAGTTTTGCCCGTCTCCCCCTGTTCCGCATGTATCTATAGTATTTTGATCAGTATTAACTTTTTTAGCTTTTTCTCTTAAAACAAAAATTCCGCCAGCTAATTCATCTTTAGTTTCACCTTTTTTTATAAGAAGCTCTAAAATTTCTATAATTGAGTTTTCACTATACTTACCTTCCATAAGCTCATTAAAAAGACCTTTGCTTTCTTCTAAAGAAAGGCTTTTACCTTTTTTTAAATTTTCTACAAAATTCGACATTTAATTATTTATAAAGTTTTTAACTAATTTCATACCTACTTTAGTACTTATACTCTCAGGATGAAATTGAAATCCATGAATATTATATATTTTATGCATTATTCCCATAATTGTCCTATTTTTAGTTTCAGCCGTGATTAATAGCTCTTTTGGAAATTTTTTTCGATCAACAACTAAACTATGGTATCTGGTAGCTTCAAAGTTATTTTGTATATTCCTAAATAAACCTTTTTTATTATGCCTTATTTTGCTAGTTTTTCCATGCATTAAATTTTTTGCATTTATTATCTTTCCTCCAAAGACCTGACCTATGATTTGATGACCCAGACAAACTCCAAGTATAGGGATTTTTTTGTAAACATCTTTTACGATTTTAAGACAATTACCAGCTTGATTAGGATTACCCGGGCCTGGTGATATAACAATTTTGTCGTATTTTTTTCTTAAAATTGTTTTACTATCTATTTTATCATTTCTGATAACTTCAACGTTTTTTTTAATTTTTGAGATATAATGGAATAAATTATACGTAAAGCTATCGTAATTATCTATTAGCAAAATTTTCATTTAATCAACAGCTCTCATTAAAGCTTTTGCCTTATTTACTGTTTCAGCATATTCTTTATCGGGTTTGCTATCAGCAACAATACCTGCACCTGCTTGGACGTAAAACTTATCATCTTTTATTAGTGCAGTTCTTAAAGCGATACATGTGTCGAACTCATTATTTGGTGTAAAATAACCTATACCGCCTGCATATAATTTTCTTTTATTTTTTTCAAGTTCATCAATTATTTCCATTGCCCTTATTTTTGGTGCGCCACTTACCGTTCCTGCTGGAAAACCAGATAAAAGTGTTTCAAAAATCGAGGTACGATTATCAAATTTTCCAATCACATTTGAGACAATATGCATTACGTGGGAATATTTTTCTACTTTAAATTTTTCAGTTACCTTAACACTATTTATTTTAGAAACTCTACCAACATCGTTTCTACCAAGATCAAGCAACATGAGGTGTTCAGCCAACTCTTTTTTATCATTTAAAAGGTCAGAAACGTACTTGCTATCTTCCTTATGTGTTCTCCCTCTTGGTCTGGTGCCCGCTATTGGCCTAATAGTGATTTCACCTTTTCTTAGTCTCACCAAAATTTCAGGGCTACTCCCAAGAATATTAAAATCTTCATAATTAAAATAAAACATAAATGGAGATGGATTTGATTTTCTTAAGTGATTATATATTTCAATTGGTCTTTTTTTTATTTTTCTTTCAAATCTTTGACTTAAAACAACTTGAAAAATATCTCCTTTTTTAATGTAAGATTTTGCCTTTTGTATAAGAGATTTAAATTTTATTTTTGAAATATTAGATTTAATTTTATTTTTATTACTCGTAAATGTAAATTTATCCGGTAGTTTTATATTTTCAAAATTTTTATATAATTCAAATTTCTTGAGTATAGAATTATATTTTTCTCTATAATTTTTGATTTTTGTATCAGCATAAACATTTTCAATATAATAAATTTTTTTTTTTAAATTATCATAAATAACCAAATTAGTTGGTCTAGAAAGTCTAACATCAGGGATGTTCAAATCGTCCTTACATTTATTTGGAATTTTTTCAATATAGCGAATAATATCGTATGAAAAATACCCAACTAACATTGATGACATTGATGGTAGTTGACTGGGCATACTAATTTTAAACTCCTTAATAAGTCTATTTAGAAATTTTAAAGGATTAGTTTTGATTTTAGTTTTTTTTCCATTATTTAAAGTAACAATATTATTATGAATATCCCATATTTTATCTGGGTTAAGACCTATTATTGTATATCGTCCTCTTACAGTTCCTTTTTCAACTGACTCAAAAATAAAACTATTTTTTTCAGCTAATAGAAACTTATAGAGGTTTTCAATTTTAAAGTAATTTTTGCAATTTAAAGATTTAAACAAAATTTGGTTTTTTTTTCTCAAATGATTTTTTTTAAAATCACTAAAACTTAGATTTATTTGCATTAAAATGAATTTTTTACCCGTTCGATTGTTCTTTGATTTAGCTCAACTTTGTATTTATCGTTAAGATTATTATCATGGGATTGATAAATTTTATTAATTAAATTAAGTCGAGCTTTTGCCTCATATTTTTCAAATTCATTGCTATTTTTTTTCAGATTTTTATATTTTGTTTTAACCGCAAGTACCAAAAAGCTTTTTGTGAGAGTATTATTAGTAATTAAATCTACCTCTCCATCTTTTGTAATAAATATTCTTTTAATGATACCTTCAGGAAAAATATCGTTTTGTTTCAAATTGTTAATTTGATAATCATTTATTTTTAAGTTGTTATCTAATGCAAATTTTTCCAGTTTTTCTTTATTAAATGCTC
Organism: uncultured Pelagibacteraceae bacterium; assembly: GCA_902601545.1. Classification (GTDB taxonomy): domain Bacteria; phylum Pseudomonadota; class Alphaproteobacteria; order Pelagibacterales; family Pelagibacteraceae; genus Pelagilacustribacter. The sequence continues at coordinate 8,895 of CACKNR010000008.1, forward strand.
CCATGCTTATGTCTTTTATGACTGATGTATTACTCTCAATTTTATTTTTAAAATTTAGTTGAGAATTTAATGCTTTTTGGACATCTGGGTCTTCAAATGATTTATTTTTTTTTTCGATATTTATTAATTCTACTAAATAATATTTATCGTCAAAATTAATTATTGCAGGTGATTTAGTTGATTTAAAATTGTAAATTTTTTTAAATAAATTATCTGAAAGATCCTTAAAAATATTTCCATTTTCATCTTCTTTTTTTGCATTAATTTTTAGTGAGATAATTTTAAGATTATTTTCTTTTGCTGCATCACCAAAAGATTGCCCATCAAGTATATTATTTTCAAGTTTATCTAATTGATTAAAAAAACTTTCGTTATATTCTTCGCTACCACTAATATTTTCAGGAGTAACTTTTGCATAACGTATCTTTTTAAATTCAGTAAAAAAAATATCTTTGTTTCTTTCATAAAGTTCCCTTTTATCTTTTTGAGTTGGTTTATTTTTTAAATGAAATTTTTCTAAATCAATGTATTTAATCGTTTTTATTTGATTTTCTTTATTAAATTCTTGTTTAACTAATATTTCAGGAATAACAATTCCGCTCGACAAATAACTTAAAAATTGTCTTCTTTTTTCTTGCTCTGCTATGTTTGTTTCAAACTGCGAGGCTGTTACACCACTTTTGATAAGAAATTTTTCATATTCTGTTCTTGAGAATTTATCGTTTTTATAAAAAAGCTTATCGCTTTTTATAATATTTCTTAAAGCGTTATCATTAACAGTTATTCCTAATTTTTTAATTTCAAGCTCCATAACTCTCTTGCCTATATATTCAGATAAAATTTTTTCAATTAAATCAGTTTTTGGTAAATTTTTAATTTGCTCCTCATTTAAATTTAATCTTCTTAAATATTCTACAAATTCTTGTGTCCCTACTTTTTCTGAATCTATTGAAGCAATTACATTTTGATTTCCGCCTCGAAACACATCTCCCATACCCCAAAAAACAAATGGAAGAATAATTATCCCAACCAGCAGTTTAAGAAAAAAAGACTTCGAAAATTTACCTATTGAAGTTAACATTATAATAATTTATTAAGTTTTAAAAATAATACACCTATAAATTAAATTTAATATTAAGGCAAATGATGAGATATTTTATTGGCAATTGGAAAATGTTCGGTGTTCCAAAATCTATAAATATGCTCAAAAAAATAAATACTTTTTATTTAAAAGATAAAAATCGTAAAAAATATAGAGTTATTATAACCCCTCCGTACACTCTACTAGAGAGCTATGCAAAATTTTTCAAAAACAAGAAAATCTCAATCGGATCTCAAAATTGCTATCAAAAAGATCAGTTTTCATCAGATACAGGAGCTATAAGCCCGTACATGATCAGAAGCGTTGGAGCAAAATATACACTAGTAGGCCATTCTGATAATCGTAATGATGGCGATACAAATGAAATATTAAAAAGTAAAGTAGAACTTGCTTTAAAAAATAATTTAGTAGTAGTTTTTTGTATTGGCGAAAATAAAAAAGACAAAAAAAATAAAAAAACTTTTAGTGTTCTTAAAAATCAACTTTTGAAAGTTTTAGATAAAAGGTTTCAAAAAAATAAAATTATTGTAGCATATGAGCCTATTTGGTCTATCGGTACTGGAAAAATTCCAACTAAAGTTGAATTAGAAAAAACAGTTATATTTATAAAAAAAGTTTTAAAAGTAGTTTTAAAAAAAAATAGTCCTGTAGTTTTATATGGCGGCTCAGTAGATGGCAGTAACGTACAATTGTTTAAAGAAATAAAAGAAATTGATGGTTTTTTGATTGGCGGAGCATCAAAATCCTCAAAAAAATTTATTGATATAATAAAAAATTACTATAGATAGTCATCATGGAAAATTTGTTAATTTTAATAAACATTGTCCTAGCTATAATTTTGATTATTGTAATTCTTTTACAAAGATCAGAGGGCGGAGCTTTAGGCTTGGGTGTTTCACAAGACAATTTCACGTCCACTCGATCGGTTGGAACTTTTTTAACTAAATTCACCTCAATAATAGCTACACTATTTATTATTTGTAGTATTGCGATAGTAGCAATATCAAGAGATGAGTTGCGTGAAACACAGTCAGTTTTAGAAAAAGAAGAGGAACAAAATTCAAATCTTCCACAAATACCTCAATCTAAATAATTAAGACTTTGTAATTATCAATTATTGAAGTATAACATACTTCCATGGCGCGATATATATTCGTAACTGGCGGCGTGGTTTCTTCTTTAGGAAAAGGATTATCATCTGCATCATTAGCTTATTTGCTTCAATCGAGAGGCTATAAAGTAAGAATTAGAAAACTGGATCCATATTTAAATGTAGATCCTGGAACAATGAGTCCGTTTCAACATGGAGAAGTTTTTGTGACAAATGACGGTGCAGAAACTGATTTAGATCTAGGACATTATGAGAGATTTTCTGGAATCTCTGCAAAAAAGTCTGACAATATAACTACAGGAAAAATTTATAGCGATGTTTTAAAGAGAGAGCGGCAGGGAAAATATTTAGGTAAGACAGTTCAAGTTATTCCTCATATTACTAATAGAATAAAAGAATTTATTAAGAACGATGTATCAAAAGAAGATTTCGTGATTTGTGAAATTGGAGGAACTGTTGGGGATATAGAAAGCCTTCCTTTTTTAGAGGCAATAAGACAATTTTCTAATGAGATAGGAAGAAAAAATACGTTATTTATTCACCTTACATTAGTCCCTTACATGAAAGCATCTGATGAAATAAAAACTAAACCAACACAACACTCAGTAAAAGAGTTAAGAAGTATTGGAATTCAACCGGATATAATCATTTGTAGATCAGAAAGAACTATTCCATTAGATCAAAGAAAAAAAATTTCGTTATTTTGTAACGTAGCTATTGAAGATGTTATAGAAACTGTAGATGTAAAAACAATTTATGAAGCACCAATAAGTTTTAATAAAGAAAAATTAGATACAAGAGTGCTTAAATTTTTTAGAATTAAATCTAGAAAAAAAGTAAATCTTTTACCGTGGAAGAAAATTACAAAGTTAGTTCTAAATACTAAAAATGTAGTGAATATTGCGATTATAGGCAAATACGTTGAACTAAAAGATGCGTATAAATCGTTAGATGAAGCTTTAACACATGGAGGAATAGCTAATAATCTTAAAGTAAATTTAGTAAGAATAGAATCTGACTTTTTAAAACCAAGTGAAATAAAAAATAGATTAAGAAATGTTTCAGGAATTTTGATACCAGGAGGATTTGGAAAAAGAGGCACTGAGGGAAAAATTGCTGCAATAAATTATGCTAGAAAAAATAATTTACCTTTTCTTGGAATTTGTTTTGGAATGCAAATGGCTGTGATAGAATTTGCTAGAAATAAATTGAATATAAAAAATGCAACTTCTAGTGAATTTGGACCATCAAAAGCATCAGTTATAGGTCTTATGAGTGAATGGACAAAAGATGGTAAATTAGTGAAAGGCACAGATAAAGATCTAGGTGGAACAATGCGCTTGGGAAGCTATGAAGCAAGACTTAAAAAAGACACAAAAATTAGTAAAATATATAATTCATTAAAAATACATGAAAGACATCGCCACAGGTATGAAGTTAACATTAATTTTAAAGAAAAATTTGAAAGCAAAGGAATGATTTTTTCGGGTTTATCTCCAGATAGTAAATTACCGGAGATTATAGAATTAAAGGATCACCCATGGTTTATTGGCGTACAATTTCATCCTGAATTTAAATCTAGACCTTTAACACCACATCCTTTATTCTCGTCATTTATCAAGGCCGCAAAAATTAATTCAAAAATATGAAAATTCATAAAATAAAATGCTCTAACTTCGAAATCGCTAACGATAAACCATTTACTTTAATTGCTGGACCATGTCAGCTTGAAAGTGAGGTTCATGCAATAAAAATTTCATCTGAGTTAAAAAAAATTACCAGTAGTTTAAAAATAAATCTTATCTACAAAACTTCTTTTGATAAGGCTAATAGAACGAGCTTAAAAGGTAAAAGGGGTATTGGTTTAGAAAAATCACTTCCAATATTTGATAAGATTAGAAATGAAGTTGGAGTTCCAGTTTTGACTGATGTTCACACAGCAGATCAGTGTGCAATTATTGCAAATCACGTTGATGTTTTACAAATTCCAGCTTTTTTATGTAGACAGACAGACCTATTAATCGCTGCAGCTAAAACAGGTAAAATTATAAATGTAAAAAAAGGACAGTTTTTAGCTCCTTGGGATATGGCTAATGTGGTAAAAAAAATTGAAGAATCAGGAAATAAAAATATTTTAATAACTGAAAGAGGTGCAAGTTTTGGTTACAACACTCTTGTATCTGATATGAGAGCTTTACCTATAATGGCAAGATTTGGTTTTCCGATTGTTTTTGACGCTACACACTCTGTACAACAACCAGGTGGAATGGGTGAGAAAAGTGGTGGACAAAGAGAATTCGTTCCCGCCCTTACTCGTGCAGCTATTGCGGTGGGCGTCGGAGCAATTTTTATGGAAACTCACGAAGATCCAGATAATGCTCCATCCGATGGTCCAAACATGGTTCCATTAAATGAAGTAAAAACTTTGTTAAAAAAACTTATAGAGATTGACAAAATAGTAAAATAATAATGGCTAAAATTATCAGCATAAAAGGCAGGCAAGTCTTTGATAGCAGAGGAAATCCTACAGTAGAAGCAGAAGTTTTTTTAGAAAATAATATTTCTGCTACTGCAATTTCACCTTCAGGAGCATCGACAGGAGCATTCGAAGCTCATGAATTGAGAGACCATGATAATAAAAACTTTTTAGGTAAAAGTGTAAGTAAAGCGATTAAAAATATCAATAATCAAATTTCAAACAAATTAAAAGGTTTAGACTCAGATGATCAAAAAATAATTGATAAGACATTAATAGATTTAGATGGAAGTGAAAATAAAAAAAATTTAGGAGCAAATGCTACTCTAGCGGTTTCATTAGCTAATTCAAAATGCTCAGCTTTGTCTAATAAAAGATCTTTATTCAAACATCTAGGAAATTCTTTTTCTTTACCTGTACCCTTAATGAATATTATTAATGGCGGCGCACATGCTGACAATGACTTAAACATTCAAGAATTTATGATTAGACCTGACTCAGCTAAAAATTTCATGGATGCTATTGAGAAGTGTTACTTAGTAATTCAGAATTTGAAAAAATTATTAAAATCTAAAAGTATGCTTACTAACGTAGGCGATGAAGGAGGGTTTGCACCATCTATAAATACAAATGAACAAGCTTTAGATTTAATTGTGAGTTCAATTGAAAAATCTAATCTTAAACCTGGCAAAGATATCGTTATTTGTTTAGATGTGGCAGCTAACGAATTAATTAATGAAAAAGGTGAATATTCTATTCAATCTACAAGTTATACATCAGTTGATGAAAATATTAGTTATTACAAAAAACTAACTTCTAATTATCCTATAAAATCAATAGAGGACCCCTTTGCCGAAGAGGATTGGGATGGATGGAAAAAAATTACCAAAGAAATAGGAGGCAATGTTCAAATTGTAGGAGATGATCTATTTGTAACTAATTCTAAGCGTTTAAGTAAAGGTATAAAAGAAAAATCTGCCAATTGTATTTTAGTTAAACCTAATCAAATTGGAACTTTAACTGAAACATTAGAGGTAATTTCAATGGCAAAAACAGCAAATTTCAAAACAATTATTTCACATAGGTCAGGTGATACCGAAGACACATTTATTGCTGATTTGGCTTCGGCTACTATGTCTTCTCAAATTAAAACTGGATCTTTAGCAAGATCAGAAAGAGTAGCTAAATATAACAGGTTATTGCGCATTGAGGAAGAACTTGGCAAAGAGGCCAAAATGGCTAGAATCTAACTCATGCGACTTATTGAAAGTTTAAAAAAAAAAAAATTTATATTATTTAATATCTTTTTCACGCTTTATATTGGTATAAATCTAATAGGAGGTGAAAGAGGTTTAATTTCCTACTTTGACAAAAAAAAAATTTATGAAGAACTTCAAAATAAGGAAAAAGAACTGATAAATAAATTAGAGGATTTAGAAAATAAGATTTCATTGGTTAAAAAAAATGATCTTGATTTCTTAGATATGCTTTATCGAGAAAAGTTCAGATATGGAACAAAAGATGAGATTATTATTAAATTAAAATGAGCCAAAAACCAAGACATCCAGAGAAAGTAAACAAACCTATAAATCCAATCAAAAAAAAACCTGAGTGGATTAGATCTAAAATTATAGACTCACAAATTTTCTTTAAAACAAAACAAGTTGTTAACCAAAACAATTTAGTAACAGTTTGTCAGGAAGCAAACTGCCCAAATATTACTGAATGCTGGAGCAAAAAGCATGCAACGTTTATGATTATGGGAGATACATGTACAAGAGCATGTGCGTTTTGTGATGTAAAAACTGGTAAGCCAACTCACTTAGACATTTTTGAACCAGCTAAAATTGCTAAAGCTGTTAGTACCCTAAATTTGAAACATGTAGTAATTACTTCTGTGGATAGAGATGATTTAGATGATGGTGGGTCAGAACATTTTTATAAAGTTGTAAAGGCAACAAGAGAGAAAAATCCTAAGACATCCATAGAAGTTTTAACTCCTGATTTTCTAAGAAAAGGTGAAGCCTATAAAAAGGTTTTAAAGGCCGACCTTGATGTTTTCAATCATAACATAGAAACAGTGCCTAGACTTTATACAACAGTTAGACCAGGAGCACGATATTTCGCTTCACTAGAACTTTTAAAAAATGCAAAAAAATTTAAAAAAGAAGTTTTTACAAAATCTGGAATAATGGTTGGCTTAGGCGAAAACAAAGAAGAAGTAATTCAAGTTATGGATGACTTAAGATCTGCTGAAGTAGATTTTATTACAATTGGTCAATATTTACAACCATCACCAAGGCATCATCCTTTAAATCGATATTATCATCCTGATGAATTTAAAGAGTTCGAGCAAATCGCAAAGACAAAAGGTTTTCTACTTGTTTCCTCTTCGCCACTAACAAGATCTTCTTATCATGCAGACGAAGATTTTAGAAAATTACAGGACGCAAGAAATAAACAGCTTGAATGTCAACAGCGTCAATAAAAAAGATTATCCCTTGTAAAAAAGAACAATTAGTTGAAATGGTTCTTGATATTGAAAAATATCCTGAGTTTGTTCCTTGGTGTATAGAAGGTAAAGTATTTGATAAAAATGAGAGTGCTGATCTAATTACTTTTAATGGAGATTTAAAAGTAGGTAAAAGTATTCTCAATGAAACTTTTTCAAGTCATGTATCTTTTTATAAAGAAAAAGATATAATTATCGTCACTAACCTTGACGGACCATTAAAACATCTTAAAAATGAGTGGAAATTTAAAGAAGTAAATAATTCGACACAGCTAGAATTTTTTATTGATTTTGAATTGAAAAATCCAATTTTGAATGGAATAATGAAGAAATCTTTTGAACTTGGTTTAAATAAAATTGCCGAGGCTTTCGAAGAAAGAGCAATTAAATTATATAAATAATGTTTACAATATCTGCTTTATTAATTTTATTTATTCTTACTTTTAAATTTTTATCTTCATATATCAAAACTATTAGGACGGGTGATCCGAATGAAACTAACTTAACCTACTGGATGTTTTCATATGACTTCAAATCACAAAATAAAGAGTGGGTTCCTGAAGACAAGGAATTATTACAGAGGAAAAGGGCCAGAAATTTTTTAGTTTTTATACTGTATATAATTGCTTTCAGTATTTTCTTGTTACTTAACAGCTTTACAGCGCATCTTTTAGATGTAATTGTAAATCCAGAGTTTAGCTATCCCGTTTAATCAACTGCGCTAATAAATTCAGAGTTTTTTTTACAGTTTGTTTTTGAATAAAAATTCTGCCTTTATTCTTAAAATAACATTTATTAACAACAACCTTTTTTCCAACTTTAATTCCAATATAAACCAATCCAACTGGTTTTTGTTTAGATCCTCCTTTAGGGCCAGCTATTCCTGTTATTGAAACGCAGGATTTTGCTTTACTAATTTTACTTAGGTTATTAACCATGGATAAACAACATTGAACACTTACCGCGCCATATTTTTTTATTATTTTTTTAGGTACTTTTAGTATACTTGTTTTGGCTTGATTTGAGTAAGTGATTAATCCCATAGTAAATACTTTAGATGATCCGCTTACAGAGGTAATAGCGCTAGACAGCATTCCTCCTGTGCAAGACTCCGCAATTGCAAGTTTCATCCTCTTTCTTTTAATTAACGAAATTATCTTTTTATTTAAACTCATTAGAAAAACTTTGATTTAATTACCATAAAGATTATCAATGTAAGGACAACATAAAGACCTGCAACTACATCATCCATTATTACTCCAAAACTATTTTTAAATTTTTTATCAAAAAAACTGACTGGAAAGGGTTTTTTAATATCAAAATACCTAAATAAAATAAAAATATATAAATAAAATAAAATTGACTCTTGAGGGCCTTTCGTAGTTCCGTGTGCGATTTCATAGAGATAAATTGGAATAGATTGGCCAATAAACTCATCTACAACAATTTCTTTAGGATCTTTGTTTTCATTATATTTTATATATTCAGATATTGCGTAAAATGAATATATAAAAACTAAAAATAAAATTAGTAATATAATACTGCTAGATAGATTAACTATATGAAATAAGCTATATAAGAAAATTATTGTTACTAGAGACGTTATAGTACCTGGAGCAAATCTAAAAGATCCCATACCAAAACATGTAACAAATAAATAATTTATGGTTTTAATCATATTTAATGACTGAGCAAATAACTTCACACGCTATTGCTTTTTCTTTTCCTATAACACCTAATTTTTCAGTTGTTTTTCCTTTTATATTAATTTGATCTTTAGAAATTTCACAAAGATTAGCAATATTATTTACCATCTTATTCTTTAAATTTTTGATCTTGGGAGTTTGTGTAATTATATTTATATCAATATTGTTGATAAGGTATCCTTTTAACTTTATCTGATCTACTACATATTTAAGTAAAATAGTTGATCTTATATTTTTAAATCTTTTACTTTTATCAGAAAACATTTGGCCAATATCTCCCATTTTACAAGCTCCTAAAATCGCGTCCGTGATAGAATGTAGTACTGGATCCCCATCGGAATGACCCAGTGTTCCTAGTTTAGACTTAATTTTTAAACCAGCTAAAAAAAGTTTCCTCTTAGGGACCAGTCTATGGACATCAAATCCTATACCAACACTTTGTTTAGATTTATAAATATTTCTTAAATTTTCAAAATCTGTTTTATCAGTAATCTTAAAATTACTTTTTTCACCATCAATAAACTTAACTTGATTAAGATCCATATATAAAGAAATATCATCATCTTTATATTTATCCGAATTAGTTTTATGTAAATGATATACCTCTCTTAGATTGAAAGCTTGAGGTGTCTGAGTTAGAAATATATTATCTCTTTTTTTTCCAACTATGTATTCTTCTCTACTAGAGTCTATTATTTGTTTTATTGCATCTTGAATTATAATTTTAGGAACCACTGCTCTAGCATTTTTCATATTTCTTAAAATTGAATCAAGTAATCTAATTGAAAAATTCGGTCTAGCCGCATCGTGAATTAAAACTTTATTAGGCCCATTTTTGCTTACCAAATACTTTAAAGCATTAAAAGTAGATTTTTGCCTAGTTTTCCCCCCACGAATTAATTTTACATTTTTAAGATTTAAAGATTTTAATCGTTTAGAGTCTTTTTTGTTATAAACAATTACAATTTTTTTAATTTGTTTGAATTTTTGAGCTTTAATAAGGTTAATTTCAATTAATGATTTGCCCCCAATTTTTTGATATGTTTTGCCAATATTAGACCCAAATCTATGGCTATTACCTCCTGCAAGAATTATTAAAGAAAAAGTCATGGTATAAACTTATATAATATTTATATAGATATTTAATGCTTATTTAAGATGTTCAAGATTATCAAAAACTTTAATTGGATTATTTTATCCTCATTTTTGTGTATTTTCATGGGGATAGTAACTTTTTTAACATTTATAAACGAGGGGTTTGTTCCATTAACAGATAAAAATCTACAAAATTTATTAATTATAGATATTTTTCTACTACTAGTGTTTTTTGGACTTATTTTTAAAAACTTTTATAGATTTTATTATACTGGAAAAAAAAATAAAAAAGGGTCTCAAACAAATTTAAAATATATTTCTGTTTTTTCTTTATTTACAGTTATCCCATCACTTATTGTTGCAATATTTTCATTATTTATTTTTAATTTTGGCGTACAAAATTATTTTGATAAACAAATTACTAAAGCTGTAAATAACTCTTTTGATGTAGCCAAAAACTATCTAGATGAAAGTAAGCAAAATGTATTATCCGATGTAATTTTGATGAGCGTTGGTTTAAACAGAGTTTCAAATTTATATTATTCAAACCCAAGTCGTTTTAAAAACGTAATGAGATCTGAAAAAATATTAAGAAGAATCGACGATGTTTATTTAATTGATAGTTTAGGCAATATATTAATGTCAGATGTGAGAGATATAACTGACGAATTTATTATTCCTTCTGATGAGAATTATGATGAAGTTTTAGAGGGAAAACCTGTTTTTATTTCCAATAGTTTAGAAAATAAAACAACTGTAATGACTAAACTTACATCTTTAGTAGATACTTATTTGTACATATCAAGAAATATAGATCCAGAAATTTTAAGATATTTAAATGAAACAGAAGAAGCTGTGAGTTTTTACTATTCTGTAGAAAATAGTCAGACAGGTATAAAGGTTACTTTTGCAATAATATACATAATTGTTGTAACTTTATTATTATTTTTATCTACCTCTATAGCCATTACTTTTGCATCGAGATTAACGAAACCTATAATAAATTTAATCGGAGCATCTGACTCTATAAGCAAAGGTGCTTTAGATGTTAAAGTTCCAGATTTAGAAACTGATGAGGAATTTAGACAATTGAATAAAAATTTTAATTCTATGATAGAAAGACTTAAGGAACAACAAAACAGACTATTAATTACTGAGAGGTACGAGGCCTGGGAAACAGTAGCAAGAAAATTAGCTCATGAAATAAAAAATCCTTTAACTCCAATACAGCTCTCTATCGATAGTCTAAGAGAAAAATATAAAAATAAGTTAAATGATCAGGGTAAACAATTCGAAAAATATTTAGAAACTATTAATAGGCAAATAAAAGACATCGAAAAATTAGTTAATGAATTTTCTAATTTTGCAAGAATGCCTAGACCGATCTTGAAAAAAATAAGTATGGTGAACTTAATTAAGAGATCTCTCGAATTTGTTAAAATGACCTCAAAAAATTCTATCAGATTAGAAGTTAAGAGCGATGATGTATTTATTAACGCTGATGAAGATCAACTTAATAGGGTTTTTATAAATTTGATTAAGAATTCTGAAGAGGCGTTTGAAGAAATAACAAAAAAAAACCCCAAATTTAAAGGTAATATAGACATAGAAATTAATAGTAATAAAGACTATATAGTGTGTAGATTATCAGATAATGGTCCAGGTATTACAGACGCAAGAAAAGCTATGACACCTTACTTCACTACAAAAAAAATGGGCACAGGTTTGGGCTTGCCAATTGTATCGAAAATAATAAATGAACATTCTGGAAATTTCTCAATAAAAAATAATTTAAAAGGAAAAGGTATACTGATAACAATTTCTATACCGAAATTTCATGCATAAAGAAATCTTAGTAATAGACGACAATCCTGACATCCGATCTTTGGTTGGCTCCATCTTGAAAGAACAAAATTTTGAGGTGAGAACAGCAGCTAATTATGATCAAGCAGTTTTTGAAATCAAAAAAAAATTGCCGGATCTTGCAATCATAGATATAAAATTAGATAAAACCGACAAAGATGGAATTGATCTATTAAAGCTCATTACACAAAAGGATAAGTTGATACCTGTTATAATGATTTCGGGTCATGCAACTGTTCAAATTGCAGTAGAGGCAACAAGACTAGGAGCATATGAGTTTATCGAAAAACCTTTTTCAAAAGAAAAAATATTAAATTACGTTAATAGAGCTTTAGAGTCTTCTCAATTAAAAAAGGAAAAAGATATAATTGAAAATAAACTTTTTCATTCGTTTGAACTTATCGGTAAAAGTCCATCAATGATGAAAGTTAAAAAAATTATAGATAAATTATCAAGTTCTGAAAGTAGAGTTTTAATTTATGGACCAACAGGCTCAGGAAAAGAATTAGTTGCAAGAAAAATTCATAAAAATTCATTAAGATCAAGAGAACCTTTTATAATTATTAATGCTGCCTTACTTAAAGAAAGTACATATGAAAAAGAATTATTTGGTGAAGAATTAGAAGATGGAAATATATCTATTGGCGCCCTTGAAAAGGCAAATAAAGGTACTCTTCTAATTGACGAGGTTTCTGAAATACCTTTTGAAACTCAAGCAAACGTACTAAGAGTTCTGATTGATCAGAAATTTAAAAGATTAAACGGATCCAAATCTATTAGTGTTAATATAAGACTTATTTCCTCGACGTCTAAAAATTTAAGTGAATTGGTTAAAATAAGAAAGTTCAGAGAAGATTTATTTCATCGTCTAAATGTAATGCCAATAGAATTACCGTCTTTGAATTCAAGGACAGAGGATATACCATTGTTAATTGATTATTTTAAGCAAAAATTATCGGAAATAAATGGTGTTCAACAACCAAAAATAGATATTAATAATAATAGTCTTTATACTTATGAATGGCCAGGGAATGTTAGAGAGTTAAGAAATTTAGTAGAAAGAATTTCAATATTGTCTGATAACGAGTCAAAAACACATATTAGTAAACTAATTGAAGATATTCTTAATCCTACCTCATCATCGTTTTCTAATAAGGATCTTTTAGAAAAATCATTTTCATCACCCTTGAAAGAAGCAAGAAAGCACTTTGAAAAAGAGTATTTAGTCACTCAACTAAAGAAAAATCATGGAAATATATCTAAGACTGCGGATTTTATTGGAATGGAAAGATCAGCTCTTCACAGAAAGCTAAAAGAACTTGGTATAAAAGGTATAAATTAATATGAATATTATTATATGTGGGGCCGGTAAAGTTGGCTTTTCAATTAGTAAACAATTATCAGCTCAAGGTCACTCAGTTACAGTTATTGATCAATCTTCTGAGGACATTAAAAAAATTAATGATACACAAGACGTTAAAGGGATTGTAGGTAGAGCTTCACTGCCTACTGTTCTAGAGAATGCAGGAACAGAAAATGCAGACATGATTATTGCAGTAACAAGAAATGATGAAACAAATATGATTGTTTGTCAGTTAGCTAGTTCTTTGTTTAATGTATCAAAAAAAATTGCTCGTATTAGAACTAAAGACTTTTTAGAGGGAAAATGGGGCAAACTTTTTAATAAATCCAATATTCCGATTGACGTAATAATTTCACCAGAAGTTGAAGTTGCTAAATCTTTGTACAGACGACTTGAAGCGCCAGGTGCGTTAGATAATGTTCCTTTTGGAAATAATAAAGTAAAAATGCTGGAAATTTCTATTGAAAAAAATTGCCCAATTAAAAATATCCCTTTAAAAAAATTAACAGAAAAATTTCCTGATTTTAAAGCAAATATTGTTGGAGCTTTGAGAAAAGATAAGTTTATATACTTAAAAAAAAATGATCAAATCCTAGAGGACGACAATGTTTATGTTTTAATAAGTAGTGATCAACTAAATCAAATTTTAAAAGCATTTGGACATGAAGAAAAAGTTTCTAAAAATGTTTTAATTATTGGTGGTGGAAATATTGGTTTAAATCTGGCTAAAATGTTAGAGGAAAATTTTGAGGATCTTAGGGTAAAAATTATTGAAAAAAATAAAAAAAGAGCTGAAGAAATTGCTAATGAACTATCTTCCTCTATCGTAATTAATGGTGACGCTTTAGATGAAGAGATTTTAAAAGAGGCAAACTTAGAAGGCTCAGAAACTGTTTTTGCATTGACAAACGATGATGAGAATAACATGATGGCTTGTGTACTGGCTGAAAAAACTGGATTAAAAAAAAGAACTATAGCTATAGTAAACAAATCAAATTATAATTTGCTACAAGACTCACTTAATATTGATGATCTAGTAGATCCAAGAATGACCACTGTCTCAAGGATTATGGAACATGTGCATCGGGGCACTATAGGAACAGTGTATTCAGTATTGGATGGTGAATATGAATTTATCGAAGCAAAAATTCTTGATAAATCTGAACTTTTAAATAAAAAGATTAAAGACTCAAATTTACCTGAGGACATAAGAATTGGGGCGATTGTTAGAAAAGAAAAAGTAATTATACCCCGGTCCAACTTCGCATTTGAAAAAGATGATCTAGTTGTTTTTCTTGCAAAAAGAGAACAACTTAAAGCAGTAGAAAATATTTTTAGCGTAGGTTCAATTTAATATTTGATGAATATCAAAAGCATAAGTTTTTTCCTAAGTTTATTTTGCTTTCCTATTAGCTTATTAGCATTAATCAATATTTTGTATTCATCTTATTTCGATTATTTTTTAAGTATAGAAGCTTACTTTGCTACTTTAATATTATCTCTAGTTTTCGGTTTGTTATTTTATTTTTTTGGCAAACAAACCAATAAAAAAATTAATTTTATTGAACAATTAATTTTAGTTGTTTTAGTTTACTTTGTAATCGGTTTTTTAACTTCTATTCCATTTTATTTGAGCAATTTTCAAGTAAACTTTACAAGTGCTTTTTTCGAATCAATATCTGGTTTAACAGGAACTGGGTTTTCTATTTTTAAAAATATTAAATACTTAGATCCCACATTAATACTTTGGAGGTCTTCTACTCAATGGATAGGTGGGCTGTATTTTTTATTTTTTTTAATTTTACTGTTTTCGAATAAAACTTTTAATTTTAAGATGACAAATATTACTTATTCAGGAGATGATAATTTTAAAACTAGAGAGAACATTAAAGATAATATCTTAAAAATATTTATTATTTATTGTACAATAAGTTTAATTTTACTCTGTTTATATAATATTTCTGGAGTAAGACTTTTTAACTCTTTAAATTTGACAATGACATTAGTTTCGGGAGGAGGTTTTCTTCCTTCAGATAACTTAAATGATATAATCGTTACAAATACACAAAAGATTATTTTAATTTTTTCATTAATTGTATCAATGTTAAACTTTTATTTAATATTTAACCTTTTTAGTAAAAAAATCTTTTTTAAAGATCATAGAGAGGATTTTTACCTTATATCTCTATCTATAATATTAATCCTATTAATTTATTTTAATAATTTTGATGGTTTCAATACAATCATTAGTGTTTTAAGTAGCATTTCTAATTCTGGATTAACATTAGTCAAAAATGAGAGTAATCTAAGCTTATATTTTTTATTTATAACAATTATTGGAGGCTCAATGATATCTAATACCTCCGGAGTAAAGTTAAGTAGATTATATATTCTTCTAAAAATTACATCTGCAGAAATAATTAAATTAATAAGTCCAAATAATGTTATTAATAAAACAATTTTTAATTCAGAAAAAAAAATTACAGACGAAAACATAAAGATTTCTTTTTTAATTTTTATTTCTTTTTTTATAAGCCTATTTATTTTATCTAGTTTTTTGATTTTAGATAATATTGGATTTGAAAAATCATTCAAAATTTCTATATTAACGATAACTAACACTGTAAATTCAGAGATGTATAATCTTCAAAATTTTAACTTTTTAAACCTATTAACATCATCAAAAATAACTTTGATTATCTTTATGATTATCGGTAAAATTGAGCTAATATCAATTTTTTTAATTTTCAAAAAAATATTTTTAAAGGATTAAATGTCAAAAATTGTAATTATCGGCGTAGGTGCAATGGGATCGGCTTTTGCTTTACCTTGTTTAGATAACAATCATGATGTAAATATTATTGGAACACATTTAGAGAATGATTTTATTGATCAACTTAAAAATAATAACAATTTACATCCCGGATTAAACACAAAAATTCCAAAAGAAATACAAATTTATAAATTTGAAGAATTTGATCGATTATTAAAGTCTAATGTTGACTTAATTGTACTCGGTATAAGCTCAAAAGGAATAGAATGGGTGGCAGATCAACTTAGTAGACTTTTTGAAAAAAGCAAAATTCCAAAATTATTAATGCTCACAAAAGGCCTTAGCATTCACAATAATAAATATGAATTGTTAGTAGATAAATTAGAAAGATTATTAGATGATAGAGGTATCAAAAAAGTTGATGTTTCTGCCGTAGGGGGGCCCTGTTTAGCAACTGGTCTTGCTAATAGAGTTCATAGTAGTGTTGTGATCGCAAATAAAGACATTAAAACTGCTAAGAAAATAGCAGATATGTTAAATACAAATTATTACCATACATCATACTCAGATGATCTGAATGGTGTTGAGGTTTCAGCTGCAATAAAAAATATCTTTTCAATGGCCGTTGGTGCTGCGAAAGGTTTATGCAGTACAAATATTTCTGATGAAGTAAGAGAAAAAAACTACTTAAATACAGCATCAGCCTTAATCAAACAATCCATTTACGAAATGGAAATTTTTGTGGAGCACCTAAAAGGTAAAAAAGAAACTGTTAAAGGATTAGCAGGTTTAGGAGATCTTTATGTAAGTTCTGGTGGAGGTAGAAACGCAAAAATGGGAGCTTACATTGGTGAAGGATTAACTTTTTCTGAAGCTAAGAAAACAAAAATGGATAAAGTAACTGTTGAGGGGGCTGATTTAGCAAAAGAAATTGCAAAAAAAGTAAATGAAGATTTTGATCAAAAAAAATTACCTTTAATGCTAGGTATGATTAATGCTATTGTTGAAGACAAAAAACTTGAGTTAAATTGGGAGGCTTTTAGATGAAAAAATTTATCATTTCAATTGATGCAGGAACAACATCTAATAGATCAATTTTATTTGATTTAAAAGGAAAACCAATTTTTTCTTCACAAAAAGAATTTACACAATTTTTTCCAAAAAGTGGATGGGTTGAGCATAATCCAGATGAAATTTGGAAAACAACAATTAAAACTTTAAAAGATGTAATACAAAAAGCTAAACGCATAAAAGGTAAAATTTTAAGCATCGGAATCACCAATCAAAGAGAGACTACTGTTCTATGGGATAAAAAAACTGGAAAACCTGTTTATAAAGCTATTGTTTGGCAAGACAGAAGAACTGAAGAATTTTGTAAAAAGCTGAGAAAGCAAAACAAGGATACGATGGTTTTTAATAAAACTGGTCTTTTGATTGACTCATATTTTTCTGGAACAAAAATTAAATGGATTTTAGACAATGTCCCTAAAGCACGGCAGTTAATGAATAAGAAACAGTTGTTATTTGGAACAATTGATAGCTTTTTAATTTGGAGACTTACAAAGGGAAAAGTTCATGCAACAGATGCAACAAATGCAAGCAGAACAATGATATATAATATTTCCTCAAATAAATGGGATGATAGAATATTAAATCTCCTTAAAATTAAAAAACATATTTTACCAGAAGTGAAAGATTGTGCTGATGATTATGGTCAAACCCATCCCTCACTAACTGGTAAACCAATTCCAATTAATGGAGTTGTAGGCGATCAACAATCAGCAGCTATTGGTCAATGCTGTTTTGAACCAGGTTCATTAAAAAGCACATACGGCACTGGAGCTTTTGTATTATTAAATACTGGTTCAAAAAAAATTTATTCAAAAAATCGATTGTTAACCACTATTGCCTATAGAATTAATGGAAAGACAATATACGCAATGGAGGGATCTATTTTTATAGCTGGTGCTGGTGTGCAATGGTTAAGAGATAGAATGAAATTTTTTAAGAAAGCACCTGAAACAGAAAAAATAGTTAAATCACTTCAAAACAACAATGATATTTATTTAGTTCCAGCATTCACTGGATTAGGTGCTCCATATTGGGACGCTAACGCTAGAGGAGTTTTAAGTGGCATTACTAGAGATACTAGTCCTAAAGAAATAGTCAGGGCTACGATCGAGGCAGTTGCGTATCAAACTCACGATCTTTTTGAAGCTATGAAACATGACGGTTTGAGACCTAAAATTGTAAAAGTTGATGGTGGGATGGTAATGAATAATTGGTTTTCACAATTTTTATCTGACATAGTGAATGTAAAAGTATTAAGACCTAAAGTTCAAGAAACTACTGCCTTAGGCGCAGCTTTTATGGCTGGTTTGCACATAGGGATATACAAATCGTTAAAAGATATTTCTAAAAACTGGAACTTAGATAAAAAATTTTCACCGAAAATGAAAAATAGATTTAGAACAATTCTAATTAATGGCTGGGAAAAAGCAATCAAGAGAGCCTTAATAAATTAACACACACCTTTAAGTTGTAATTTTAAAAAGTTTCTGCACTGTACTTTTCACATTAATTTTGGTTGAATATAAACTTATAACAACAACAAAGAGGGAAATAATCTATGTTTAAAACATTGAAGAGTATTTTAGCTGTTGCTGTTTCAATTTCTCTATTAACTATTTCAAACGCTGTGGCTGACGGACACGGAGCTGCAATTAAGAAATGGTCAAATGGTGAGTTTAGTCTTTCGACAATTTCTGCAAAAGAAAGAGAGAAAGAACTTAATTGGTTTCACGATGCCGCAAAGCCATTCAAAGGAATGGAAATAAACGTATTGTCAGAAACTATTCCAACTCACGAATATGAGTCAAAAGTTTTAACAAAAGCTTTTGAAGAGATAACTGGAATCAAAGTAAATCACCAGTTACTTGGAGAAGGAGAAGTAGTACAAGCTGTACAAACTCAAATGCAAACTGGAAGAAACTTATATGATGCATACATCAATGACTCTGATTTGATCGGTACGCACTCAAGACTTCAGTTAGCAGTAAACTTAACAAAGTGGATGAAAGGTGAAGGTAAAGATGTAACTTTACCAACATTAGATATCGATGATTTCATCGGTAAATCATTTACTACAGGTCCAGATGGTGATCTATATCAATTACCTGACCAACAATTTGCTAATCTTTACTGGTTTAGAAAAGATTGGTTTGACAGACCTGAAATCAAAAAAGGTTTCAAAGCTAAATACGGATACGATCTAGGTGTACCAGTAAACTGGTCTGCTTACGAAGATATCGCTGAATACTTTACAAAAGACGTAAAGAATATCGACGGTGTAAGAGTATACGGTCACATGGACTACGGTAAGAGAGCTCCAGACTTAGGATGGAGAATGACTGACGCGTGGTTATCAATGGCTGGTGCAGGTTCAGTTGGTAAACCAAATGGTGTACCAGTTGACGAGTGGGGAATAAGAATGGAAAAAGGTTCTTGTAACCCAGTTGGTGCTGACGTAGCAAGAGGTGGGGCTGCTAATGGTCCTGCTGCCGTATATGCAATCAGAAAATGGGACGAGTGGTTAAGAGCTTATGCACCTCCAGGTGCTGCAGCGATGGACTTCTATCAGTCTCTGCCAGCTTTATCATCAGGAAACGTTGCACAGCAAATTTTCTGGTATACAGCATTCACGGCATCAATGGTTGCTCCAAAGAGTACTGGAAACAAAACAGTTGATGATAACGGTAATCCTTTATGGAGAATGGGACCATCACCAAAAGGTCCTTACTGGGATGAAGGTATGAAGCTTGGTTATCAAGATGCTGGATCTTGGACTTTATTTAAGTCTACTCCAGTTGATAGAAGAAAAGCTGCATGGTTATACGCTCAGTTCGTAGTATCAAAAACTGTTGATCTTAAGAAAAGTGATGTTGGTTTAACTATCATTAGAGATAGTACAATTAATCACAAGCACTTTACTCAAAGAGCTCCAAAACTTGGTGGACTTGTAGAATTCTACAGATCTAAAAACAGAGTATTGTGGTCACCGACAGGTATCAATGTTCCGGACTATCCGAAACTTGCACAAATCTGGTGGCAACAAATTGGAGATGTAAACTCAGGTGCGTTTACTCCACAACAAGCTATGGATCGTCTTGCAGAAGAGATGAACTTAGTTATGTCTCGTATGGAAGCTGCTGATAAAGCAAACAATACATACGGTGGATGTGGTCCAAGATTAGCTAAGCCGAAAGGCGCTGATTATTGGTTGAAACAACCAGGATCACCAAAAGCTAAACGAAATGAGAAACCTAAAGGTAAAACAGTTCCATTCGAAAGAGCTTGGAAGTAATTTAGGTTTAATCTAAATTTAAAGGGGGCTTAACGGCCCCCTTTTTTTAAAACAGATTTCAAATAAATATGAGCTTAGAATTAAAAAACGTAGAAAAAAAAATAGGGTTAGATACTCATATTTATCCAACAAATTTAAAATTAAAAAAAAATACAATTAATATTCTCTTAGGGTCTACTTTAGCCGGTAAGACGACTTTAATGCAGATTATGGCTGGCCTAGATAAACCAACATCAGGTGAGATTTGGTTTAACAATGAGAATGTGACAGGTATGAAAGTTCAAAAAAGAAATGTCTCAATGGTTTACCAGCAATTTATTAATTACCCCAATTTCACAGTTTATGACAATATTGCATCTCCATTAAAAATTACTGGAGTAAGTTCAGATGAAACAAAACAAAGAGTTGGGAAAGTTGCAGAATTACTGAAACTCTCTGGAATGTTGAATAAAAAACCAAATGAACTTTCCGGAGGACAACAACAAAGAACTGCTTTAGCAAGAGCACTTGTAAAAGACTCAGACTTAATTCTTCTAGATGAACCACTTGCCAACCTAGATTTTAAATTAAGAGAAGAATTGAGAGAAGAATTACCGAAATTATTTGAAAATAGAGATTGTATTGTAGTTTACGCAACCACAGAACCCTCAGAAGCTTTACTCTTAGGTGGTAATACTGCAACGTTACAGGAAGGTAAGATTATTCAATATGGAAAAACTTTAGATACTTATAATAAACCTAACTCTCTAGTATCAGCCCAGGTCTTTAGTGATCCACCAATGAATATAGCTAAAATAAAAAAATTAGGAGACCAGTGTTCATTTTTACAGAATGACATTCAATGGAAGACTAAATTAAACATCAAAGATGGTGAATATAAAGTAGGTATTAGACCCCACAATATTACCACATATAAAGAGGGCAACAATTCACTTGAGATAAAAGGTAAAGTTTTAATCTCTGAAATTAGTGGCTCAGAGAGCTTAATCCACTTTACAAATGGAAATTTGAATTGGGTTTCTTTGTCTAACGGAGTTTTTCAAAAAAACGTTGGCGATGAGATGAATTTATACATGAATACAGATGAGTTTGTTTATTTTGATCAAAATGAAAGGTTAGTATCAAATGGCTAAAGTTACATTAAAAGGCTTAAGCCATAGTTATTTAAAAACTCAGTCTTCAGATGCTGACTGGGCAATCAGAGGAGTAGACATTGATTGGAATGATGGGGGTGCTTATGCTTTATTAGGCCCGTCAGGTTGTGGAAAGACAACATTATTAAATATTATTTCTGGACTAATTACACCAACTAAAGGCGATATATTATTTGATGATAAAGTTATTTCTGGGTTGAATCCTGTAGAGAGAAATATCGCACAGATTTTTCAATTCCCGGTTATTTATGACACGATGACAGTGTATGATAATTTAGCTTTTCCTTTAAGAAATAGAAAAATTCCAGAGGAAGAAATCAAAGTAAAAGTTCATGAGATAGCTGAAATGTTGGAATTATCTTCCACATTAAACAATAGAGCTTCTGGTCTTACTGCAGATGGTAAACAAAAAATTTCACTAGGACGCGGATTGGTAAGATCGGATGTAAATGCTATTATGTTCGATGAACCATTAACTGTAATCGATCCACATTTGAAATGGATTTTAAGATCTAAACTTAAAGAACTTCATCAAAAGATTAATAGAACAATGATTTATGTAACACACGATCAAACAGAGGCTTT
Source organism: uncultured Pelagibacteraceae bacterium (assembly GCA_902601545.1). Lineage (GTDB taxonomy): Bacteria > Pseudomonadota > Alphaproteobacteria > Pelagibacterales > Pelagibacteraceae > Pelagilacustribacter. The sequence goes on from CACKNR010000008.1 coordinate 30,998, forward strand.
AACGTTTGCTGATCAAGTAGTTGTAATGCATGAAGGTCAAATTGTTCAAACAGGAACACCAGTAGATTTGTTTGAAAAACCAAAACATACATTTGTTGGATATTTTATTGGTTCACCAGGAATGAATGTTTTGCCTTGTCAAATTAAAGGAAATGATGTGATTGTTAATGGAAAAAAAATAGAAACTCACCAAGAAATTAAAAAAAATAATTTTAACAAGACAGAAGTTGGTGTGAGACCTGAATTTATATCTTTTAGTAATGAAGGAATTCCGGTTAAAGTTTTATCGGTAAGCAATACTGGAAGGCATAAAATTGTAGACACTGAAAGTGAAACCGGAAAAATTAAAATTATTGCAAAATCTAATGAAGATATTCCATCAGGTTCTGGATTTTTAAAATTCAAAAAAGAATATACTTATACATATGGAGATAGTTGGATAATTGAATGAATAAAACAGTAAATCAAAAAGCATGGTTTTTTGTAATACCAGTATTTGTGCTGGTAGCTTTCAATGCCATTATTCCATTAATGACAGTAGTGAACTATGCTTTCCAGGAAACTTTCGGGAATAATGTTTTTATGTGGGAAGGCACAAGATGGTTTAAACAAATCATGTTATCCGAAAGATTTCATGCATCACTTGGTAGACAATTCTTATTTACGTTTATAATTTTATTTATTCAAATTCCATTAGGAATAGCTATTGCACTTACTATGCCTAAGGAGGGAATAGGGGTACCTGTATGTTTAGTTTTAATGTCCATGCCACTTTTAATTCCATGGAACGTTGTAGGAGCTATGTGGAATATTTTTGCGTTACCAGACATTGGTTTCTTAGGTCATTCACTTAATGCTTTAGGATTTGATTATAATTTTACTCAACAAATTGGTGATGCTTGGTTCACAACTATACTTATGGATGTATGGCATTGGACATCGTTAGTAGTTTTATTGTCATATGCAGGATTAAGATCTATTCAACCTGCTTACTATCAAGCAGCAGAAATTGATGGGGCTAGTCGTTGGGCAATTTTTACGAAAATTGAATTACCTAAAATGAAAAAAGTATTAACTATTGCAATACTTTTAAGATTCATGGACAGTTTCATGATTTATACAGAGCCATTTGTTTTAACTGGAGGCGGTCCAGGTAATGCTACTGCATTTTTATCTATAGACTTAGTTAAAATGGCATTAGGACAGTTTGATTTAGGACCAGCTGCAGCAATGTCGTTAATATACTTCTTTATAGTACTTTTAGTTTGTTGGGTATTCTACACATTAATGATGAGAAATGAGGAAAAATCATGAAAAAAGCTAAGTGGGTAGTTCCTACAATTTATATTATTTTCTTGATGCTTCCAATTTATTGGTTGCTTAACATGTCCTTTAAAACGACAACTGAGATTATAAACACTTACACATTATGGCCTCAAGAATTTACATTAGATAATTATAAAAAAATTTTTACCGACAGTACTTGGTATACTGGGTATCTTAATTCTATTTATTACGTAGTGATGAACACCGTGATTTCAGTGGCAGCTGCACTACCCGCAGCTTACGCTTTTTCTAGATATAAATTTTTAGGAGATAAACATTTATTTTTCTGGCTATTAACTAACAGAATGGCTCCACCAGCAGTATTTGCCTTGCCATTTTTTCAATTTTATTCATCAGTAAACTTGTTTGATACTCATGTGGCTGTAGCTTTATCACATTGTTTGTTTAATATTCCTTTAGCAGTTTGGATTTTAGAAGGATTTATGTCTTCTGTGCCAAAAGAGTTAGATGAAACAGCTTATGTTGACGGTTATTCGTTTTGGAGATTTTTCTTTAAAATATTCATACCCACTATTACTGCAGGCATAGGTATTACTATGTTTTTCTGTTTTATGTTTTCTTGGGTAGAATTATTATTAGCTAAAACACTTACAGCTGTAGCAGCTAAACCTATAGCTGCAACAATGACAAGAACCGCTAGTACATCAGGATATGAATTAGGACTTCTTGCTGCTGCAGGAAGTTTGACAATTATACCTGGTGCAATAGTAATTTACTTTGTAAGAAACTATATAGCGAAAGGATTTGCGTTAGGACGAGTATGATGATGTTTAATATTTTAAATGCCGCCACTTGGGGTGACATGGCTAAAAAGAAAGAGAAGGGACTCTTCGATTTTGAATTTATCACTTGGATGGCCTGGACCTGGCAAACAGCCTCTTTCTTTATATTTATTGCTTTATGTTTAACAGCAATGGTTATTTGGGAAAAAAAATCACCAGGAGGCAATCCAAGAAAAGGAATTTTAGGATTAGACACAACTAGAGGCGATAGATTATTTATTTCATTACTAGGCAGTGCGTTCATTCATTTATTTTGGTTAGCTCTAGTTGGAAGTGTATTGTGGATTGCAACAATAATTTGCATTGGCTATGCAGTTGTTGTATTTAAATACGTCTAAATATTATTCATTAAAGGAGATTAAATGGTTAAAGTTGGCATTAATGGTTTTGGTAGAATAGGTAGATTAATTTTAAGAGCTATTTTAGAAAATTATAAAAATAAAATTCAAGTCGTTGCAATTAATGATTTAGGATCAATAGAAACTAATGCACACTTAATTAAATACGATAGCACCCATGGTATCATTAGTGAGGATATTCAAACTTCAAAAGACGGGTTTAAAATCGGTAATCAAGAGATAAAAGTTTTTGCAGAGAAGGATCCAGCTAATATCCCTTGGGGAAAAGTAGGTGCTGATGTAGTTTTAGAATGCACTGGTATATTTTTAGACAAGTCATCAGCAGAAAAACATATAAAAGGCGGAGCAAAAAAAGTAATAATTTCTGCTCCTGGTAAAGAAGTAGATTTTACAATCGTTCAGGGTGTTAATAGTAAGGAGTTAAAAAAAGAGCATAATATTATATCTAATGGTTCGTGCACGACTAATTGTCTAGCTCCTGTTGCAATGGTTTTAGAAAAAACTTTTGGAATAAGTTATGGTTATATGACTACAATCCATAGTTATACAGGTGATCAAAAATTGCTAGATACATTACATAAAGATTTAAGAAGAGCTCGTTCTACAGAAGGAGCAATGATACCTACTTCAACAGGAGCTGCTAAAGCAATGAGTTTAGTTCTGCCGAGTTTAAAAGGAAAGTTAGATGGAACAGCTATAAGAGTTCCGACACCAAATGTTTCATTAATTGATCTAACATTAGTTACCGATAAAGAAGCAACACCTGAAAGTATTAATGAAGCTATGACAAAAGCAGCGAGAGGTGAATTAAAAGGAATTTTAGATGTAAACCAAAAACCTCTTGTATCAAAAGATTTTAATCATAATCCTCATAGTTCGATTTTTGATGTAACCCAAACTCAAGTAATAAAAGGAAAATTTAGTCGAGTGCTTTCATGGTACGATAATGAATGGGGTTTCTCTAACAGAATGTGTGATACTTCAATACAAATATCCAGTTTAATTTAGTTATTTGATTTTTCAGCTTCCTCAATTAATCTTAAGGTATTTTTTGGAATGCCAGAATCATCTGTTTTAGTATTTGATACGCTAGAAACCTTTTTAGTTTTATTCCTTTTAAAATTTTGAAGATCATCTACTGCTGAGAGAATCTCATCAATACTATAATTGTCTTCCATTAGGAACCAACTTTATAAAGTCTCACCATGTTAGTCATACCTGCTTTTCCAAAAGGTAAACCAGCAGTAATAACTACAAAGTCATTTTTTTTAATAAATCTTAGTTTTTTTATAATTTCTTTAGAAATAGACATCATATCTTTCCATCCATTTGCATCTCTACTATTTATTGATTGTACACCCCAAAGTAATGACACTTGTCTACTTACGTTTATATTTGGAGAAATAGTTACTATTTTAGCTGCTGGACGCATAGCAGAAACAAGTTTCGCAGATTTTCCAGAATTAGAAAAAACAATTATAGCTTTTACGTCAGGGTTATAAGCCATATCTTTGACAGAGAGGAGAATAGATTTAACCGGATCTTTGTTTGTAATGATAGAATTTTTAAAATCTTCTATGTGTTCTCTTTTATATTTTTCAGTTGATAGGATAGTTTGAGTCATTGTTGAAACAGCTTGAGTTGGAAATTTGCCAACTGCAGCTTCGGCAGACAACATTACAGTATCTGCACCTTGGAATATTGCTGTCGCAATATCGTTTATTTCTGCTCTAGTTGCAGTGTTATTTTCAATCATACTTTCTAACATCTGTGTGGCGACAATTACGGATTTAGAAAATTGAGAACATTTTTTTATAAGACTTAATTGAACTTTTGGTACTTCGCTATGACCAATATCAATTGCCAAATCTCCTCGTGCAATCATTATTGAATCAGTATATTGAATAATCTTTTTAATATTTTTTAAGGCATGTTTATTTTCTATTTTAGAAATTATGCCCATATCTTTTTTAATTAATTTTCTTGTCTCAAGAATTAACTTTTCATTTTGTAAATAAGAAAGGGCAATCCAATTACATCCAAGTTTAACTGCTGTTTTAATATCCTTCTTATCTTTTACAGTAAGTTTGTTGAAAGTTATGTCTAAATTTGGAACATGGAAACTTTTATTACTTTTAATTATACAATTTTGACTTCGACATTTTGTTATTATGGAATTTCCTTTTTTTCCAATTACAGAGAATAGATACTTTCCATCATCGATTAAAATTTTATTTCCTTTTTTTAATTTTTTTATAATTTTTGGATAAGGAAAAGCTACTCTTTTAGAGTCACCAGGTATTTTTTTATTATCGAATACAAATTTTTGATTAAAACTAATTTTTTGATTTTCATTTTTAACTTTACCTATTCTTAGCTTAACACCTTGTAGGTCGGCTATCAGAGATAATTTTTTTCCATTTTTTTTCTCTACTTTTCTTATCCGTGAAATTATTTTATTAATCCCATTTGTGTTATGGCTAAAATTTATTCTAAATGCATCAACACCGAGATCTACAAGCTTTTTTAACTTATTTTCGCTATAAATTGCTGGGCCTAAAGTAGCTATAATTTTTGCTTTTTTTTCCATTAAGAGGTTTTTATGTTATAACACTACTTCTCTTAAAAAAGAATATTAAAGAAAAATTAATTTGAATGAGTAATAAAAAAATAGGAATTTTAACTAGTGGCGGAGATTGTGGGGGTCTTAACGCTGCGATAAGATCAATTTTTTATAGAGCAAAAAATAAATATAAAATGGACGTATACGGCATAAGAGATGGTACTGCTGGTCTAATCAAACGTCCAGTAGATGTTATGCAACTAACTCATAAAACTTTTGGAGGATACTTATTAAGACAAGGAGGAACTTTCTTAGGATCTACTAATAAAGGTAATCCTTTTAAAATTCCTACAAGTAACGGTAAACACGTCGATAAATCAAAAGAAATTATTGAGGGATATCATTCAATGAGTCTTGATGGTTTAATAATTATTGGCGGGGACGGAAGTATGCAAATTTTAAAAAAATTAGCCAAAGAAGGTAATATGAAAATAGTCGCTATTCCAAAAACAATAGATAATGATGTAGGAGCAACAGAAAGTTCTATAGGCTTTCATACAGCAGTAGATGTTGCAACCCAGGCATTGGATAATTTACAATCTACTGCAGCTAGTCATAGAAGATCTATGATACTTGAAGTGATGGGCCGTGATGCAGGACACATCGCACTCAATGCGGGTATAGCAGGAGGCGCAGATATTATTTTAATACCGGAAATAAAGTATTCAATACACGGAATTATTAATAAACTTAATTCTATGAAAAAAAATGATATTCAACATTCATTAATCGTAGTTGCTGAAGCGGTTAAAAAAGAGGATGGCTCAAAAGTGGTTCATAAATATATGGATGGCGAACAAAGACTTGGCGGCATTGGAGATTATATAGCTCAGGAATTGATGAAAAAAACAGATGTTGAATGCAGAGTAACATCACTTGGTCATGTTCAAAGAGGAGCTCCTCCAACAGCGAGTGACAGGATATTAGCTAGTGCTTTCGGAGTTTACGCTGTAGATTTGCTAAATCAAAAAAAATTTGATCGAATGGTTGCATGGAGAGATAGAAAAGTTGTAGATGTACCTATCGATGAAGGTATCAAAACATATAAAAATGTTGAAAGAAAAGACTCTTTAGTCGAGACAGCACTTTCGCTTGGAATTTATTTAGGAGATGACATTTAATGAAAGATAAAAATTCAAATTTAGTAGCTAACAGACTTGTAAAAGCTTTTCTAAAAAACAAAACTATAAACCCAATTTCAAGTAGATACACAAAAAAGATATCGAATGCTCAAAAATTTAGAAAATTATGTGAGAGCAAAATTAAAAAACCTATTGTTGGATTTAAAGCTGGAGGAACGGGAATACCTGTTATAAAAAAACTTAAAGAAAAAGAACCTTTTTACGCATCAGTCTATAAGCACAACGTACTTAAAAATAATAAATCTGTTAGAATAAATAAATATACTTTAGGTATTGAACTTGAAGTTTGTTATCTTCTTAAAAAAAGTTTTTTTGACTTTAAAAAAAAGATATCAAAAAACAATATGAAAAAATTCATCAATTATATTGCACCATGCATTGAAGTAGTAGGTTATAGGCAAAAAAAAAAGGGCATAAAGAGCTTTGGAGACCTATGTTCTGATTTTGGTGGAAATATTAAATTTATAATTGGTCCCAAAAAGAAATTTAGAAACAATAATGTCAAAAACTTAAAAACTAATATTTCTAATTCAAAGTTTAAACAATCTGTGAATGGAAATACCAATACTGTTTATGTAAACCCAATGAATTCTTTATTATTTGTTTTAAAAAAACTTCAGAGAGATAAAGTCAAACATTATAAGGATTTTTATGTTTTCACTGGCTCATCAGTAGGAGTTGTTCCAATACTTAGTAAAGGTATCTATAAAGGTAAAATTGAAAAATTGGGATCAGTTAAAACTAAAATTAATTAGACAGTAAGTAGCCACCAACTACTAAAATAATAATTCCTGAGATAAGCTTTATACTTTTTAGCATTGACTGTTTTTTTTCACTTTGAAATTTTCTTTTGGAGAGGAAATAGATATTTGTTTCAGTTTTATTTCTGAATTTAGGTCTTAAAGGCGAGGGAATTGTTTTATTTTCAATATTTTTAAATTTTTTAGGATTAATTTGTAACATACCTCTATTAACTCTATTTTTCTAAAGTTATCAACAGATTATACCATCTATAAGTGCGGCAATTATGCTAATGATAATCATTCTCATGTTATTGTAAATGATAATCATTATCAACAAAGGAAAAAAAATGAAAAAAACAATATTAATCAGCTATCTATTTTTAGTTGCATTTGCAGGAAGCCTATATGCAACTGAAGTAAATATATTTAGCGCAAGGCATTATGACTCTGATGTTCAACTTTATGAAAAGTTTACAGCTAAAACAGGGATTAAAGTAAACATTGTATCAGGAAAATCAGGTGCTTTAGAAAAAAGGATAATTGAAGAGGGAGCTGATAGCCAAGCAGATCTTTATATTACAGCAGACGCTGGAAGACTTGGTGCTTTTGAAGCTCATCTTCAAGGGGGGCTTACTAGTGCAACTATTAAATCTGCAGTGCCAAGTAACTTTAGAACATCAAAATGGACCGGTATAGCCAAGAGAGCAAGAATCGTATATTTTTCTCCAGAAAGAGTAAGTGGCGCAGAATTAGCTGGTTTAACTTATGAAAGTTTAGCTGATCCTAAATGGAAAGGCAGATTAGTAATTAGAGCTTCAAACAATATTTACAATCAATCACTTGTAGCCTCATTAATTAAAAATAATGGAAAAGGTAAAACAGCTGATTGGTCTAAAGGTATGGTTTCAAATATGGCCAGATCTCCAAAGGGAAATGATAGAGCTCAGATACTTGCTGTTGCAGCAGGAGAAGCTGACATAGCAGTAGCTAACACTTATTACTTAGCACTTATGCTTTCTGGAAAAAAAGGGCCAGAACAGCAAGCTGCTGCTAAAAAAGTAAAACCTTTCTTTCCTAATCAAGATGGAAGAGGAACTCATATGAATATTAGCGGTGCAGGACTTGTAAAAGGAGCTCCGAATAAAGCTAATGCAATTAAGCTTGTTGAGTTCTTATTAAGTGAAGAAGCTCAAAATCATATTGTAAACAATACTTTTGAGTATCCAATGATAAAAGGTGTGTCTCCACATCCACTTGTTGTAAATATGGGATTAGATTTTAAACAAGATTTAAAAACAAAAGTTGTTAATTACGGAAAAAGACAAGCAGATGCTTTAGAAGTAATGACAGCAGCAGGTTGGAAGTAGTTATTAATTAATGACGAAATATAATATATGGTTTTTTGGATCACTAATTGTAGCTGCAGTGGTTGCTATGCCTATTGTTACAGTTTTTTTTAGCTTTTTTAACGAAACAAGTAATTATTTCTATATTTTAAAAGAAACTTTTTTGCTTGACTATATTTTTAACTCAATAACAATCTTATTATTCGTTATTTTTTTTACTTTTATTCTTGGTATTTTTTCTGCATACTTCGTATCTTTTTATGATTTTCCTTTATCCAACTTTTTTAGTTGGGCACTGATTTTATCATTCGCAGTTCCAGGTTATATTTATGCATTTTCAATAATTGCTTTTTTTGAAAATTATGGCACAGCTTTTTCATTATTAACATTTCTATTTGGTGAAAATAATTATAATCCTGTTATTCCAAAAATAGATGGATTAATTGGAGCTATAATATCTATATCGTTTTCTTTGTTTCCATATGTTTATGTATTGACGAGAGCATCATTTTATTATCAATCGAATAATTATATTGAAGTAGGAAAAAATCTTGGCCTTTCATCAAAGGAAACTTTTTTAAGAATAGTTTTGCCTTCAGCAAGACCGGCAATCATTGCAGGTTTAGCTTTAGTATCAATGGAATGTTTGTCAGATTTTGGAACTGTATCATTTTTTAGTGTGAATACATTAACTACTGGAATTTACAATTCGTGGCTGTCTTTTGATGATTTAAATACGGCCAATCAGATATCTTTTATATTACTTATTTTTATCCTCTTGCTTTTTTCAATAGAAATTTACTCAAGACAAGAGGCAAAATACCATCAACCAGGTCGGGGTTTTAAGTCAATTACTAAAATTAAATTAAATGGAAAAAAGTCTATAATTCCAGTTGCTATCTGTTCTTTGATCTTTTTATTAAGTTTTATTTTTCCAGTTTCTCAAATGATTTATTGGACAGTGAAATTTCCAAAATATATTCAGGACATTGATATATTTAAAATTAATTTAAATACTTTGATTTTAGTGGGATTAGCTAGTGCTTTAATTGTAATTATTTCTCTCTTTATAAATTATGGAAGCAGAATATCAAAAAGCAAAATCCTAAATTACCTTACAACTTTTTCCATTTCTGGGTATGCAATACCAGGCGTTATTCTAGCAGTTGCTTTTATAACTTTCTTCTCAAATTTAAGTGATTTTTTTACACATAATTTTAATTTTAAAAGCTCAAAAAGTTTATTTATTGGATCTATTTTTGGATTATTATTGGCATATTTTATAAGATTTTTTTCTTTATCTTTTAACGGAATAAAATCAAGTTATGAAAAAATTAATAATTCCATTGATGAAAGCGCTTATCTTCTTGGTTATTCTAAGATAAATACATTTTTAAAAATCCATATCCCATATTTAAGCACAAATATAATTTTGATAATTTTATTAATTTCTCTTGAGGTAATTAAAGAATTACCTATGACAATGATTTTAAGACCTTTTAATTTCGAAACATTTGCTACTCAGGCTTATATATATGCCTCCCAAGATTTACTTGAAGCGGCGGCGTTACCATCTCTTTTTTTAATATTTTGGTCAACAATTTTGATACTTCTATCATCTAGATATATACTTTCAAAAAAAAATTAATATAATCAACTAAATGGCCAATAATTTTTTTGAGATTAAGAATGGTAACTTTACTGCAAGCGAAAAAAATAAAGTAAATAATGTTGATCTAGTCATAGAAAAACAAGGAGAGATTATTTCTTTGCTCGGCCCTTCTGGAATTGGCAAAACCACTATACTGAGAACGATTGCCGGATTACAGAAACTTAGTGGAGGTAAAATTAAACTTAGAGATACTATTTTAGCCTCTGATGAAATTCATATTGAGCCAGAAAAAAGAAATGTGGCTCTTTCTTTCCAAGATAATTCTCTTTTTCCTAATTATAAAGTTATTGACAATATAAAATTTGGAGAAAAAAGATCTAACGGCCATGTATCTAATATAGATGTTAAAGAAATAATTAAATTATTAAGAATTGAACCAATATTAGAAAAATATCCTCATCAAATAAGTGCTGGGGAGGCTCAAAGGGTCTCATTAGCTAGATCGTTAATGTCTAAACCTGATTTATTATTGTTAGATGAACCATTCTCAAATATAGATCAAAGTTTAAAAGAAGAAATACAAGTATCCGTTAAAAAACTTTTAAAAAGAATAAATTTAACTACAATTATTGTAACACATGACTCATATGAAGCTTTTTCGATGGCTGATAAATGTGGAATTATTTTAGATCAAGAATTAAAGCAGTATGATGTCCCTTATAATGTTCACCATGAGCCAAATTCGATTGATGTTGCTAATTTTTTAAATAAAGGCATTTTTATCGATGTTCAGGTCGTAGACAGTGAGTGTGCGGTGCATAGGTTAAAACATGATGAGCTTGGCGAAATCAGGGGAAAATTATCAAACAGTTTTCCTTCGGGATCGATGGTGAAATTGCTTTTGCAACCTGAAGATTTAATTCATGATGATCAAAGTAAATTAAAATTAGAAGTAGTAGACAGAAAATTTAGGGGAACTAATTTTATATACACTCTTAAAACAAAAAAAGGGGAGCATTTACCTGTATTTGTTCATTCCCATCATATTCACCAACACGAAAAATCCGAACAATTCGGAGTAAAGTCTCCGATTTATATTGACCACTTAGTATGTTTTTAAGTAAATATAATAATATTTGGCGCCCTTAGCTCAGCTGGATAGAGCATCGGTTTTCTAAACCGAGGGTCGTAGGTTCGAATCCTTCAGGGCGCGCCAATTCTTAAAGTGAACATTCACAATGATTAAAATCAATTTTAAAAAGAAATTCGAAGAATTTTGTAAATCAAAAAAATATGAGAGAAATGAAAAGCAAATTGAAATAGTCAATTCATTGGAGAAATTCATTAGAAGTAAAACAAAATCCTTCCTTTTTTTTAAAAATAGAAACTTTAAATCTTGTTTTTATCTACATGGTAACGTCGGTGTTGGCAAAACAATGATACTTAATTTTGCCTACGACATGGCAAAAGTAAAAAAAATGAAAAGTCATTTTAATGAATTTATGATTAAATTTCATGATTTTAGACACGAAAAAAAAGACGAAAAATCAATTCTTCAATTTGTAAAAGAGCTAAAAGATAAATATGAATTGATCTATTTAGATGAATTTCAGGTAACTAATATCGTAGATGCAATGATATTAGGTAAATTATTTGAGACAATTTTTTTAGAAGAAATTAAAGTTATAATTTCAACTAACATAAGAGTCAGTAAACTTTATAAGGACGGATTACAAAGAGATCAATTTTTACCTTTTATCAGTATAATTGAGAAAAATTCAATACAAACAGAATTGCTTTTAGATGATGATTATAGAATTCAAAAAAAAGATAAAAACCAAAAAATTTTTTATCCTATAGACGAAAAAACCTTGTTTAATATCAATCAAAATTTTAGAGTTTTAACGAGAAATCTCAAAAAAGAGGAAAAATCAATTAATACAAAAGGAAGGAAATTTAAAATTGATAATTATTATGAAGGTGTTACCAGATTTAATTTTAAAGAATTGTGTGATGAGAATTTAGGAGCTGAAGATTATTTAAATTTAGCTAATATTTGTAGTCATATTTTTATAGAAGAGATTCCTAATTTCGATGAATATAATTCTAATCAACAATTAAGATTTATTACTTTAATAGATATTTTGTATGATAAAAAAATTAGCTTAACTTTATCTATGGATTCAGAACTTGGAAAAATTAGTTCTTCAAGAAGACATTTTGAAACATTCAAAAGAACAGTTAGTAGACTTAACGAAATGACTGCATCAAAAAATTCTTTATTTTAGGTTGTAAATGTAGGTATCTAGTAAATAACTGGCATTAAACTTCTATATATGGACGATCATTAAATTGAAGTAAGAATAAAATAAATTATATTAATCTCGTTTTGAATTCATAATTCAAAAATATTGTTAACAATAAAAAAAGGAAATCTTAAATGATGAAATCTATCAAAACTTGGATTTTAGTAGGATTTGCTTCTTTGCTTTTGGTTGCTTGCGGTCAAGGTGGAGGAGGATCTGGTTCGAAAAAATCTAAAACTTTAGACAATACTAAGAAAGCTGGATTTGTGAAATGTGGAGTTTCTCAAGGTCTACCTGGTTTCTCTAATGCTGATGCATCAGGAAACTGGTCTGGTATTGATGTGGATGTATGTAGAGCTGTTGCAGCAGCTGTTTTAGGTGATGCTGATAAAGTTAAATATACTCCATTAAGTGCTGCAGAGCGATTTACAGCTTTAACATCAGGTGAAATAGATGTTCTTGCACGTAACACGACTTGGACATTATCAAGAGATGCTGACATTGGTTTAACATTTGTTGGTGTTAATTTTTATGATGGACAAGGGTTCATGGTAAGAAAAAATTCTGGAATTAATTCTGTGAATGATTTCAAAGATGGTATTTCTGCTTGTACAAATACAGGTACAACTACCGAACTTAATATGAGAGACTTCTTTAACTCTAAAAATATTAAGTATGAACCAATTGCTTTTGAGAAAGCAGACGAAGTAGTTCAAGCTTATGATGCAGGAAGATGTGATACTTATACAACTGATAAATCTGGATTAGCTGCTCAAAGAACAAAATTGAGTGCACCAGATGATCATAAAGTATTACCTGAAACAATTTCTAAAGAACCATTGGGACCAGTAGTAAGACAAGGGGACTCAGTGTGGGAAGATATTGTAAGATGGTCACTAAACACAATGATCGAAGCTGAAGAGTATGGTGTTAATTCATCAAACGCTTCAAGCCTAAAAGAATCTGACAACCCAGCTATCAAAAGATTAGTTGGTGCAGAGGGAGAATTAGGTGCTGCATTCGGTTTAGATAATGACTGGAGCCTAAGAATTATCGAGCAAGTTGGTAATTATGGTGAAAGCTATAAAAAACACATAGCTGATACTGGAATTTTACCGAATAGAGGTCCAAATGAATTATGGACTAAAGGTGGAATTCTTTACGTACCACCAGCAAGATAATATCTAATAAAATTAAAAAGGGCTGGATTTATCTGGCCCTTTTTTTTATTCTCAATCTTAAAATGAATCTTAAAAAACTAAATATTGAAAACAAAAAAATTAGAGATTTTATACCTCAAGCATTAACTGTATTAGCCTTAATCTCAGTAATTTTTTATTTTGCGACCAATGCTCAAATCAACATGGGTAACAGAGGAATATCCTTTGGTTTTGGTTTTTTAAGTCAAGAAGCATCATTTGATATAGCTTTTTCATTAATCGAGTTCGATGGTTCTTACTCATATGGAAGAGCCTTTTTAGTTGGATTATTAAATACTATTTTAGTTTCTATTATTGGAATTTTCTTAGCAACAATTCTTGGTGTAATTGTAGGTGTTGCTAGATTATCTAGTAATTATTTGATAGCCAAGACTGCAGAATGGTACGTAGAAATATTTAGAAATATTCCACTAATTTTACAAATATTTTTTTGGTATTTTGCAGCACTTAGGGCATTACCTCCACCAGAAAATGCAATAAATTTTTATGATATTTCTTTTTTGACAATTAAAGGCTGGTATATTCCTAAGTTTGTATGGATCAATTTCGATATATTTTGTTATTCACTAATATTAGCTTTTATATCTATATATTTTTTAAATCGATTTGCAAAAAAACAGCGTGAAGAATTTGGTAAAATTTTACCAACTGTTACTTTATCATTAGGGATTTTAATTTCGATACCTTTATTAAGTTTTCTTTTACTGGGCGTATCCCTTTCTTTTAATTATCCAGAATTAAAACAATTATCAGAAACATCTTATACCTATGATAATGGAGTTAGCATAATACCAGAATTAATAGCGCTTGCTCTTGCACTTTCAATGTATACAGCAACTTTTATTGCTGAGAATGTTAGAGCAGGAGTAATGGGTGTAGGCAAAGGTCAAAAAGAGGCTGCAGCGAGTATCGGATTGAACAAAGGCCAAATCCTTAGATTAGTAGTGATGCCTCAAGCATTGAGAATTATTATTCCACCTACTACTAACCAATATTTAAATTTAACAAAAAACTCATCTTTAGCAGCAGCTATAGCATATCCAGACATGGTTTTAGTTTTTGCAAAAACTGCTTTAATGCAAACAGGAAGAGCTATTGAAATTATTTCAATTACAATGCTTACTTATTTATCTCTTAGCATATCAATATCTATATTTATGAATTGGTATAATAAAAAAATGGCTATAAAGGAAAAATAAATGATATTAACTTATTTAAAACCAACAAAAGATAAAATTAATACTTTTTTACCCTTAGGAAGCATTTTTGTTATATTTGCCTTTTTAGACATTTTGGCAAATACTTTTTTAAATCGCAACATAACAGGTTTTTTACCTCAGACTTTAAGTTTCTTAATTCCTTTATTATTTGGCTTTGTCGGTTTTTATCTAATTAGAATAGAGTTTAGTGGTATTAGATTTTTAGACAAACTAAACAAAAACATTAACTCAAGTAATTTTAATGCTTTTTTAACTCTTCTAATATTATTCATAATAATCAAGGCAATTTCACCTTTGATGAATTGGCTAATTTTAGAGGCTAATTTTGTAGGTTCAACCAAAGATGATTGCACTGGTAATGGAGCTTGTTGGGTATTTATAAAAGTATGGTTTAACAGACTAATGTATGGACTTTATCCTGATGTAGAGCAATGGAGAGTGAATAGCGCCTTCATATTGTTATTTGCTTTGGTTGGAATAGCTTTTTTTGTACCTCAAAAAATTAAAAAATATTTTATAATCTTTTTACTCTTTGTTTATCCTTTCATAGGTATTAAGTTGCTATCAGGCGGTAGCTTCGGCTTAGTATATGTTGAGACTGCTGCGTGGGGAGGTCTCTCGCTAACTTTTATTATTTCTGCATTTGCTATCCTTTTCTGTTTTCCAATAGGTGTTTTTTTAGCATTAGGTAGAAGATCTTCATTGCCAGCTATCAGATATATTTCGATTGGTTTTATAGAACTTTGGAGAGGTGTGCCCCTAATTACAGTTTTATTTATGGCAGCTGTTATGTTTCCTATGTTTTTACCAGATGGTACCTTTATTGATAAGCTAATTAGAGTTTTAATAGCGATCACATTGTTCGAAGCTGCTTACATGGCAGAAGTTGTTAGAGGAGGATTACAAGCTTTACCAAAAGGTCAATATGAAGCTGCTAAGTCTTTAGGAATGGGATACTGGAGAATGAATATTCTTATTATATTGCCTCAAGCACTTAAATTAGTAATACCTGGGATAGCAAATACTCTTCTAGCTTTAGTAAAAGATACACCTTTAATTTTTGTGGTAGGTTTGATGGAATTAGCTGGTATGATAGGTTTGGCGAAAACTAATCCAAAATGGCTTGGAATGGCTATGGAAGGCTATGTTTTTGCAGGTTTAGTTTTCTGGATAATATGTTATGCAATGAGCAGGTATAGTCAAAATTTAGAGAAAAAATTAAGTACTGAAAGATAATAATTATGGGAAAAATAATTGAATTAAAAAAAGTAAATAAATGGTTTGATAAATTTCAGGTTTTAAAAGATATCGACCTTGAAGTTGCTTCACAGGAAAAAATAGTTATTTGTGGTCCATCTGGATCAGGTAAATCGACTTTGATAAGATGCATTAACAGGTTAGAAGAGCATCAAGAAGGAAATATAATTGTTGATGGTACAAAATTAGCTGAAAATACAAAAAATATTGAAAAGATTAGAGCTGAAGTTGGAATGGTTTTTCAGCAATTTAATTTATTTCCGCATCTTTCAATTTTAGACAATTGCACATTAGCACCCATTTGGGTTAAGAAATTGCCTAAAAAAGTAGCAGAAAAAATAGCAATGGATAATTTAACAAGAGTTCAAATAGACGATCAAGCGCTTAAATTTCCAGGTCAACTTTCAGGAGGTCAACAACAGAGAGCCGCGATAGCTAGAGCGCTATGCATGGAACCTAAAATAATGTTGTTTGACGAACCTACATCTGCATTAGACCCAGAAATGATTAAAGAAGTTTTAGATGTAATGGTTGACTTAGCAAAAGGAGGAATGACAATGATAGTGGTTACTCACGAAATGGGTTTTGCTAAAGAGGTTGCAGATTATATGATTTTTATGGATGAGGGAAAAATAGTTGAAAGAGCAAAAACAAAAGAGTTTTTTGAAAATCCGAAATCGGATCGAACTAAACTATTTTTAAGTCAAATATTATAGCCATTTAGGTATTGGTAAATTTTTACTTTCTAAAAATTCTTTATTAAAAATTTTACTAGCATATCTTTTCCCATGATCACACAATATAGTAACTATAGTTTTTCCAGGACCCATTTTTTTAGCGAGTTTGATTGCACCAGCAATATTAATTCCTGAAGATCCACCTAGAACAATTTTTTGATTTTCGATTAAATCATATACTATATTTAGAGCTTCTGTATCATTAGTCTGAAAAGCATCATCAACTAATGCCTTTTCAAAATTTTTGGTAATTCTTGCAGTGCCAATACCTTCTGTAATCGAGCTTCCTGAGCTTTCTAATTTATTATTCTTAATATGTGAAAATAACGAAGATCCCATTGGATCGGATAAAGCAATCTTAATATTTTTATTCTTATTTTTTAATCCTATAGAGACGCCAGCTAAAGTACCACCAGTTCCAACGGCACAAGTAAAACCGTCAACGGAGCCAGCCGTTTGGTTCCATATTTCTTCTGCCGTAGTTTTGATATGAGCATCTGTATTAATAACATTATCAAACTGATTAGCCCAGTACACGCCATTCTTACTTTCTTTATTTAAATCCTCAGCTATTTGTTTTGATTGTTTAATGTAATTTTTAGGATTAGAATATGGAACAGCATCAACTTCAATTAATTCAGCACCTAATTTTTTAAGAGTTTCTTTTTTTTCTATAGATTGAGTATTTGGAATTACTATTTTTAGCTTTAGACCGTACTCCTTGCAAACTACAGCTAACCCTATTCCAGTGTTACCAGCCGTTCCCTCTACAATTGTGCCACCTTTAGATATAAGTTTTCTTTTAATGGCATCTTCAACGATAAATAATGCTGCTCTGTCCTTTACTGACTCTCCAGGATTAAAATATTCAGCTTTACCGTAAATATTACAACCAGTCAATTCTGAGGCTTGTTTTAATCTTACTAATGGTGTATTTCCAATTTGAGATATTACTGAACTAGTTTCCATAACATTAAATATATGAAAAAATATTTACTTTCAATTGCTTTAATATTCTTTTTATCTTTAAATATAAATGCTCACGTTGACCATTATTCAAAATATAATTACTTAGAATATGAATTATACAGAAACAACAAATCTATTGGTTATCACAAATATATTTTTAAAAGAAATGGGTCAAATTTAATTATAGATAATGAAGTTAGCTTTAAAATTTCAAAATTAGGAGTAGATCTTTATAAATATTACGCAAAAGGAGTTGAAAAGTATGAAAATGGAATTTTTTCAGGTTTTAACTCAGAAACCAATCAAAATAAAAAAGAAAAATTCGTTAATATTTCTATTGATCCAACTGATAAAGCTCTAATAATTGACGGATCCTCTTTTAAGGGGAAAGTGAGTAAAGATTTGATTATTGGAACCTGGTGGAATCATGAAATTGTTCAAAAGAAAGCACAAATTAGTGCAGTTTCAGGTAGAATTATTGAGCAAAAAGTCGAATTTAAGGGTAAAGAAGAATTAAGAATTGGAAATAAAGTTTACAAAACTTTAAGATTTAATTTTAGTTCGTCTGATCCAAGCTTATCAAAAGATAAAAAACTCAATACAGATATTTGGTATGAGGAGGAAACGTTTCTTTGGGTTAAAGCAGCTTTTGATAAAACAGGATATTGGGAGTATAGACTTAAAACAGTAAAATAGTTAAATTTTAACACTTTATTTTTTTGATTTAGTCAATACCAAATATATGTATTTTTAGCATTTCTGACCCTTAAAAAAAAAAATTATATGTATTGCCAAAAAGTTCATTTTGAGGTTTTATAATAGAAAATTTAGGGAGCTCTATGGAAGAAAATTTTAATATTCACTTAGGTAAGAAGTTAAGAATGCGAAGATTATCACTAGGACTGACACAAACAAAGGTTGCACAAGCTATAAATGTTACTTTCCAACAAATTCAAAAATATGAAAAGGGCACTAACGGTGTAAGTTCAAATAGATTAATGCAATTATCCCAATTTTTAAAAGTGCCAATAATTTATTTTTTTGAGGATTATCGAGAATTTAAGGATGTATCTTTATCAGATGATATTCATGGAGATTTAAATTATTCTTTTTTAAGTAGAACATTTTCATCATTATCTAAATCCCAAAAAGATAAAATTTTACAGATTTTAAGCAATACTTCAAAATTTGAAAAAGTCGGATAATTGGCTCCTCGGGCAGGACTCGAACCTGCGACCAATTGATTAACAGTCAACTGCTCTACCAACTGAGCTACCGAGGAATGATGCGAACATACTTTTTTTAATAATATAAAACAACTGAATTTTTTGGAGGCCACGCCCAGAATCGAACTGGGATAAAAGGATTTGCAATCCTCTGCGTAACCATTCCGCCACGTGGCCCTTGTTTTAATTAAAATCTTGAAATTCATAATGATTTTAATCTATTTTTATTATTATCGAATAAATATATCTTATTTTTTTGGAAGTAAATTGGAATATTTTTATCTTTTATATTTTTTGTACATTTTATTCTGATTTCTGTATTATTAAAATGTGAATATACAATTTTTTCTGCCC
>CACKNR010000009.1 GCA_902601545.1 uncultured Pelagibacteraceae bacterium
AGAAAATTTCCATTCGTTCCAGGTATAGATTTTTCAGGTACTGTAGTTGAAAGTGAAGATAATAAATTTAAAAAAGACGATAAAGTAATTTTAACTGGCTTTAGGGTAGGAGAGGCTTTCTTTGGTGGTTTTGCTCAGTACGCTAAAGTTGACGCTAACTTTTTAATCAAAATACCTAAAGACTTAGATACTCATAAGTCTATGATGCTCGGCACAGCAGGTTTTACAGCTCTTTTGTGCTCTTTTGCAGTCAAAGCTAAAGAAGAATTGTTGTTAGGTGAAAAAGTAAACGATGTTTTGGTGACTGGTGCTACAGGTGGTGTTGGAAGTATTGCAGTAATGATCTTATCTAAAATGGGATATAATGTTCATGCCGTAACAGGAAAAAAAGATAAAAATGAATATCTTAAAGGTTTAGGTGCAAAAAATATTATAGACAGAAAAGAATTTGATGGAGAAAGTAAACTTTTAGAAAAGGGAGTTTGGGACGGAGTTGTTGATACTGTAGGTGGCGCTGCTTTAACAAAAATATTTGCACAAACAAAACCTGGTGGAATTGTAGCTGCATGTGGAAATGCAGGGGGAATAAAAATCAACACAAATGTAATGCCCTTTATTATAAGAGGAGTAAAACTATGGGGTATCGATTCGTCTGGTTCCTCAATAAAACGAAGAGAGTTTGTCTGGGGCGAAGCAGCCAAATTGATTGATTTTTCTAAGGTTCAATCATTTACTAAAGAACTCTCGTTTGCTGAACTTTTAGATACTTATCCTAAGCTTTTAAAAGGCGAGTTTTCTGGAAGAGCTATAGTAAATCCAAATAAATAAACTATAATCATTTAAACTATGGATTGGGATAAATTAAAAATTTTTCATACTGTTGCTGAAGCATCGAGCTTTACTAAGGCATCAACAATCTTGAACTTAAGCCAATCAGCAATAAGCCGCCAAATTCAAGGTTTAGAGACCGATTTAAAGGTTCAATTATTTGAACGTCACGCTAGAGGTTTAGTACTTACCGAAAATGGTGAGTATCTTTTTAAATCAGCCCACGAGGTAATCTCCAAATTGAAAGATGTTGAATCAAACCTAAGCGGTCATAAAGATAAATTAAACGGAAGACTTATTGTAACTACTGTTGTAAGTTTTGGAACTACTTGGCTTACACCCAGAATAAAAGAATTTATGGATCTTCATCCAGGAATTGAAATTGAATTAATATTTGACGATAGAGAGCTCGATTTAGCAACTCGGGAAGCTGATGTAGCCATTAGAATGAGACGACCTAAACAATTAAATTTAATACAGAAAAAATTCGTAGATTTCAATTATCACATATATGGCTCAAATGAATATTTAGAAAAAAACGGTTATCCAAAAACACTTAAAGATTTAGATAAACACAAATTTATTACTTATGGTAAAGGAGCTCCATCTCCTGTTTATAATCCTGATTGGGTATTAAAGGTTGGTTCAAAAGATGGAAAGAAAAGAAGATCTTTGATGAAAGTAAATAGCGTCTACGGGCTTTTATTAGCTGTTCAAAGTGGAGTTGGTTTAGCTGCGCTTCCAGATTACATAACTCATAACATTAGTGGAATTACAAAAGTTTTACCAAATGAGCCAGGTAAGCCAACTGAAACTCATTTTGTATATCCAGCTTCTCTAAAAAATAACGCAAGACTAATGGCATTTAGAAACTTTCTTTTTAGCAAGGTTAACGAGTGGAAATTTTAATTTCATTTATTATACCATTTATTATACTACTCACAGTTGTAGTATTTATCCATGAATATGGCCATTATTACTATGCTAAAAAATATGGAGTAGGTGTTACAGATTTTTCAATAGGTTTTGGAAAAGAAATATTTGGCTTTAACGATAAGTCGGGCACCCGATGGAAATTTTGTGCTATTCCATTAGGTGGATATGTTAAGTTTTTTGGTGACAGAAATGTTTTTAGTCAAGCAGAGCAAAATGAACTATTAAAAAAGTATAGTAAAGAAGATCAAAAAAAGCTTTTCGTAGTTAAACCTTTGTATCAAAGATCATTAATAGTAGCCGCGGGTCCATTCGCAAATTTCTTATTAGCAATCTTGATTTTTGCTTTCATTTATATGTTTGCCGGTAAAGATTTTACACCAGCGCAAATACAAGAAGTTCAGATTGAAAGCCCCGCTTATGAGGCAGGTATTAAATCTGGAGATATAATCAAATCAATTAACGAAAAAGAAGTTGTGAGCATTATGGAGGTTTCAGCTTTTATAAACTCTTCCTCTTCAGATAAAATTGATATTGGCATTTTAAGAAATAATAATGAATTAATCTTCTCTGTAAAACCCAAAGTTATTAAAAGTGAGGATGCTCTTGGAAATAAAACTAATAAAAAAATAATTGGTATTAAAATAGCCCCGCTTAACGAAGAAATTAAAAGACAACGATTAGGTCCAGCTACAGCTCTTTTTTATGCCATCAAAGAGACTTGGTTCGTAATTGATGCCTCTTGGAGTTTTATAATTTCTATGTTTAAAGGGACAGGCGACACTACTCAATTAGGTGGTCCAATCAAAATTGCTAAAATTACTGGTCAAGTAGCTAAACTAGGATTTATAGCCTTCCTAAGTATTATGGCTTACATTTCAATAAGTTTAGGGTTTATTAATTTATTACCAATTCCTATGTTAGATGGTGGACATTTGATGTTTTACGCATTTGAGAAAGTTTTAGGCAGACCTTTAACTCAAAGAACGCAAGAAGGATTTTTTCGAATCGGTCTTTTTTTATTGCTTTCTCTGATGTTTTTTACAACATTTAATGATCTCAAGGATTTAGGCTTATTTTAAGCCATTTTTTTTATTAAAAAAGTCAATAAATTCAACGTTTTTTAAGCATACAAGATATTGTGTTGATATTTACGTGAAACACCAAAAAAATGTTGATTTTATTAGATTTTTATAGAGATTAGAAACAACTAAGGGGCATAAATGAATAAAAAACAACTAGTAGCAAAAATATCGTCCACACTGGGTCAAAGCAAAGCTGATGCTGAAAGAACTTTTGATTCAATAACGACTATAATTTTAGATGCTTTAAAGAATGACGATACTGTAAAGATAGCTGGTTTTGGTACTTATAAAGTAGCAAAAAGAAAAGCTAGGGTTGGAAGAAACCCTCGAACGGGTGAGTCCATTCAAATTGCTGCATCTCAGAAAGTTAAGTTTTTACCTGCTAAAAGCTTAAAAGAAATGTTTAATCGTTAAACGTTTTATTTAGCCCTTATTTGAAAAATATCAAATAAGGGCTAAACTACTTGCAAAAACTGCATAGCTCAAATTAAGACAATTCAATTCTTTTTCAATAGTTTAAACCCTATAACGCACGCTTAACAAGGGAGTTAGTTATGAAAAAATACTTAGGATACTTTTTAGCAGGTACAGCCATTTACTTTGGTTTTGCTGGTCTTGGATATGCCGAGACTACAGTGTCTGCAGAAGTACAATACATTTTTAATACCCTATTATTTTTAATGTCAGGTTTCTTGGTCATGTGGATGGCCGCAGGTTTCGCAATGTTAGAGTCAGGATTAGTAACATCAAAATCTGTATCAGCAATCTGTGCAAAAAATATAGGTTTATATTCAATCGCCGGAGTAATGTTCTGGTTGGTTGGTTACAATTTAGCTTACGGTATTCCAGAAGGCGGATATATAGGCTCATTCACACCATGGAGTGATAATTCATCATTAGAAACAGGATATTCTGATGGTTCTGATTGGTTTTTCCAAATGGTGTTCTGTGCTACTACAATGTCAATCGTATCTGGTACGTTAGCCGAAAGAATTAAGATCTGGCCATTTTTCTTATTTGCCGCAATTTTAACTGGAATTATCTATCCAATTTCAATGGGTTGGCAGTGGGGTGGCGGATGGTTATCGGTAGCTGGATTTTCAGACTTCGCTGGTTCAACATTAGTACATGCTGCTGGAGGAGCTGCGGCTCTTGCAGGTGCAATCGTATTAGGTGCTAGAAGTGGCAGATTCTCAGGAAAAGGCGAGGCTAAACCGATGGCACCATTTGCAGCATCATCAATTCCATTAGCGACACTAGGAGTATTTATACTTTGGTTAGGTTGGTTCGGATTTAATGGTGGATCACAGTTAGCTTCTGGAACTTTAGAGGACGTTTCAGCAGTTGCAACAATTTATATCAATACGAACTTAGCTGCAGGTGGTGGTGTATTAGCCGCTGCAACAGTATCAAGAGTAATTGGTGGAAAAACTGACGTAGTGATGATGCTAAACGGCGCGATTGCTGGATTAGTAGGTATTACGGCAGAGCCATTAACACCAAGTCCGTTAGCTGCAATCTTCATTGGAGCAATAGCAGGGGTATTAATGTACTTCTCAACAAAACTATTGTTTAAAATGAAAATTGATGACGTAGTTGGAGCCATCCCAGCACACTTAGTAGCTGGAGTATGGGGTACACTAGCAGTGCCATTAACAAATGGAGATGTTACTTTCGGAGCACAATTCTTAGGAACTATCTCAGTTGTGGTATTCGTATTTGTTGTCTCGCTAATTGTTTTCCAAATCATAAAAAATACAATTGGATTAAGAATTAGTAAAGAAGCTGAAAGACTAGGAACTGACAAAGCAGAAGTCGGTGTAATAGCTTACGGTATAAGAGACTAATTAAACAGTTCCCTCCCTCGTTAGTTGGGAAAAATTATAAGGCCTGGTTCGGATCCCCCGTCCAGGCCTTATTTATTTTACAAACCTCGTATGCATTAAATTCATGCTTCAAAACTTTTAAATTTGATATCAAGTCATCAAAAAAAAGGGGGAAACATGAAAAAATTAACTTTCATTTTATCAGGTTGTATTTCAGCTTTACTAATTAGCTCTCAAAGCTACGCAGAAACTACAATGTCACAAGAGGGACAATATATTTTTAACTCGCTAGGATTTTATTTGGGTGGAGTGCTAGTTGCTTTTATGGCAGCAGGTTTCTGTATGCTGGAGAGTGGATTAGTGACCACAAAAAGTGTATCGACAATTGCCGCGAAAAATATAGGTAAATTCGCTATATGTTCGCTCGTATTCTTTTTAGTAGGCTATAATTTAGCTTACGGGGTGCCAGAAGGTGGTTATGTAGGCTCATTTACTATTTGGACAGACTCAACAGATGCCGAAACTGGTTACTCAGGTTATTCAGACTGGTTCTTTCAAACAATGTTTGTGTGTGCAACAGCCTCAATCGTATCTGGTGCAGTAGCAGAGAGAATTAAGATCTGGCCATTCTTCATTTTTTCAGCTGTCATGGCAGGAATTATCTATCCAATTTCTATGGGTTGGCAATGGGGAGGCGGCTGGTTAGCAAGCGGTGGCTTTTCAGATTTTGCTGGATCAACTTTAGTACATGGATGTGGTGGTGCAGCAGCACTTGCCGGCGTAATAGTCTTAGGTGCCAGAGAAGGTAGATTTGGAAGAAAAGGTGAAAAGAAATCTATGCAACCATTTGCAGCTTCAAGTATTCCATTAGTAACACTAGGAACTTTTTTACTTTGGTTTGGTTGGTTTGGTTTTAATGGTTTTAGTCAACTAGCAATGGGAACATTTGACGATGTAAATGCTATTTCTAAAATTGCAGTAAACACACATTTAGCTGGAGCAGCAGGGACTTTTACAGGAGCGGCGATTACAAGACTAATTGGTGGTAAAACTGATATTGTAATGATGCTTAATGGTGCATTAGCTGGACTAGTTGCTATCACTGCTGAACCTTTAACACCAGGTCCTATTACAGCAATGTTTATAGGTTCTATAGGAGCTATCATAATGTATTTTGGTACAAAGATGTTAGAAAGCTATGGTTTAGATGATGTAGTTGGAGCTATTCCAGTTCACATGTTTGCAGGAATTTTTGGAACTCTAGTAGTTCCCCTAACTAATCCAGACACATCTTTTGGAACTCAATTAATAGGTACAGCATCTGTATGTATATTTAGTTTCGCATTATCTTGGGCTACTTTTACTGCTCTAAAGTCAACGATTGGCTTAAGAATAAGTAAAGCTGCTGAGAAATTAGGAACAGATAAAGCTGAGGTAGGTGTCACAGCTTACTCAATTAGAGACTAAAATTTCTGAATTATAGGCCCTTAACAGGGCCTATAATTATTTAAGTTCTGAATCTATGAGTTTCCCAGAACAACTGATACTTTTATTTGCTAAAGGATGTATTATTTCTATTTGAATTTGCATTCTATCTATAATTTTCAGCTTAAAACCTTCATCAATTGATGAGATGTTTAAAATTTTTTCATTTATAGCTTCGGTTAAACTAACTTCATTTACAAGATTATTTTTTTTCTGTGTGAAAAATGAGTAACCGAAATTGTCAGTAAAAATTTTATTTCTTATTTGAGTACAATCTCTTAATTTGGGATAATATTTTTTTGCTTTATAACGTTTTTTATCCATTACTGCATTCATTTTAATGAAAATATTGTCTTGTTTATCAATATTTAAATCGTAATCTATACTTTGGTATTTAATATTTGTAATCCCTCCACCTCTAAACATATTGACTATGTTTTGTTGTAGAAATAAATCGAGTTTAAGAAAAAGAAAATCTTTTAATGATATAGAATTCTTCTCTAAATTAATCGTGCTTGCGTAAGCACTTTTAAATAATATAAAAAATAAAATAAATAAATATTTTCTAAACTTCATTTTCATCCCATAATTGTTTTAAATCTACATTTGGTGATAAACCAAAAACCGAATTAATATTTGTACAGTGAAGACTTAAAGAGGGTATCGGTGACAAACATAATTCCTTTTCATATATTTCATGCAATTTTTTCTCAAAGGGGTTATTTTCAATTTTTGACATTTGCTCGAACTTTTCAAAATATTTTTGTATCATTTTTTTACTAGTCAAAAAAGTTAACAACGACTCATTAATAGTTCTCCAATGATATCTTTCTCCAATAAGAATTTTAGAATTTTCAAATTTTTTATAAAGATAAGGGTAATCTGTCGAAAGTAAAAATAGTTCTTTTTCAAATATAGATGAAAATTTTTCGTATGCGAAAATCATTTCTGATAAAGCCTCACGTTGATGGATATAATCATCCTCAACAAAATATACTAAGTCTTTACAATTTTTAGCTTCTAAAAATGATTGATGAATAGAAGCCATAGTTGAAGCCATATTTTGTTCTATTGTTTTATTATTTTTATCTATTGTTTTCGGTTGAAAATTCAATTTATTTACATCAATTTTTATCAACTGGCTTTCAAAATCATTGAAAAAAGACATAATTTTTTTTTGATCATATTCAGGTGAACCAATATCAATAATTTTAAATTTTACAGAAATTTTAGGAAATCTTTTTTTTAAAAAAAGCGCAGAATTATGAAGAGATTTTGCTGTTCTAAAAGTATAATCAGATTTTTCTTTCTCAAAGACTCTTTTTTTATTTTGTGTAACAAGATGAACACCTGTGCAAGTTTTTAATATAATTTCAATTTCAGTTACTTTTCTTGTAATAGGAGTTTCGCCAATGCCTATAGAAATTGATTTTTTTCCAGGCTGGCTAAGTAGCTCTACTTTTTCAGTGTTTGATACTGGAAAATAAAAATTACTTTGATCAATTAGTTCATAGCCTAATACCCTGCATAATTTAATAAATATTTTCTTAAAAATATTTGTGTTTTTTGACCTTTTAATTTCTTTCATGAATATGTATTTTAATACCATGAATATAAAATCTTCCCAAGACTTAGTAGATGAGGCTAAAAAAAGCATTGAAACCTTAACTTCAGACGAAGTTAAAAATTTATCAAAAAATAGTGAGATAACACTTATAGATATCAGAGATATAAGAGAACTTTGGAAAGAGGGCACTATAGAAAATTCTGTACATATCCCTAGAGGAATGCTGGAATTTTGGCTAGATCCTAATAGCTCATATTATAAAGCAAATAAAATAAAAGATATTAAGAAAATGGTTTTATTTTGTGCTTTAGGTTTTCGCTCTGCTTTAGCAACTAAGTCATTAGTAGATATGGGATTTGAAAATG
The DNA here is from genome assembly GCA_902601545.1 of uncultured Pelagibacteraceae bacterium. Lineage (GTDB taxonomy): Bacteria > Pseudomonadota > Alphaproteobacteria > Pelagibacterales > Pelagibacteraceae > Pelagilacustribacter. Next base: position 8,090 of record CACKNR010000009.1, read on the forward strand.
TTGCACATGTTGAAGGTGGCTTTGACTCTTTAAAAAAAATTGGTTTAAAAGTTGTAAAAAAAGAAAAATAATAAATTATTTACTTGCCTCTTTTACCACAAACTCAATTCTATCTTGACCCCAAAAAATTTTATTATTCGATACAAATGTTGGCGCCCCAAAAATTCCTTTTTCATAAGCTTCACTGGTTTTTCTTCTCAATGTATCTTTGATAGACGCCGAAGTTGATCTTAATGCAAATGTTTTTGGGTTAATATTAAGGTTCTTTAATACTTTAAAAATAATATTATCATCATTCATATTAAGCCCATCTTGCCAAATAGAGTCGAAAATTGAGTCTACATAATAACTTTTAAAATTATCTTCCTCTGCAACAAAAACACCTCGCATTAAATTAAGACTTCTTATAGGAAAATAAGAGTTAAATTTAAATTTTACATTGTTTTTTTCGGCAATTAATTTACAGTCTCTTATCATGTGTTTAGCTTTTGCAGGAATAAAAGCTGGAGGTTTAATTCCATGTAGGTTGTGCAGCCCTCCCAATAAAACTGGTTTATACCTTATTTTTACGGCAGATTTGTTTTCAATTTTTCTAATTTCTTTATGTGCAAGAAACGAATATGGACTTACAAAGTCGAAATAAAAGTCAAAAGGTCTAATCATTAAAGCTAATTTTTCTAGCAAAGAAAATTCTTAGAAACCAATAAATAACTAAACCAACAGGTCCAGTGAAATAAGTAAAAATAAGAGATGGAATAACAATTATTCTTGGAATTAAATATTTTTTTGAATCTCTTACTATCCATGCACCGGCAAATAAACTAATTGCAAGAAAATGTAGCCAAAATAATAATAATAAAGTTTCATTTGCAAACATAGAATATAAACCATCTAAACCATTGTACAATTCAAATCCCTCAAAGAAATTACCTTCCTTGTAAAGATTATAACTACAAAAAATGTAACCTAATGCTAAAAGCAACGGGGCTATTATTGATTGTGCAAAAAAAGTGGTCACTCCTTGATTTGGTGCAAAAATTAATAACAGCCAAAAAGGTACTACCCCCCAGTTCGCTAATAAATATATAGTGTTTGAGTCAATAATATCTAATAGATTATTTAACATAAAAAATAATATAGTATATTAAATTAATGAATCCCACATCAAATAAAAGTGATTTTGAAGATCTTGCGACTAATTTGAAAGATCTTGCATACTCATATTTAGAAAAGTACAGCCCGTCAAAGCAGCAGCTTAAAGTCTATTTACTAAAGAAATATTTAACAAAAATTAAAGGCAGTAAATCAAAAAAAGAAGTTACTTCAATTATTGATGAAATTGTTTTTAATCTAGAAAAAAATAAAATTTTAAATGACGAAATGTACGCAGATTCTAAAGCAAGAATGTTTTTAAGGCGTGGATACTCTTTAAATAAAATAAATCAATCTTTAAGAGGTAAAGGTATCGATGATAAATACGTTAAACAAAGTATTGAAAAAATAAAAGAAAATCAAATTGAGCCTGATTTTGTTTCAGCTTTAAAACTATGTAAAAGAAGGAGGATTGGACCTGTGAGACCAGAAAGTAACAGAGAATTATTCTACAAAAAAGATATGGGGATTTTAGCAAGAGGGGGTTTTAGCTTTGATTTATCTAAAAGAGTTTTAGATATTGATAGTGATGAATTCAAAAAATTAATTAAGATTATCTAATTTTTTTTTCTTCTCTTCTTCTAATAGCAAATCAAGTTTTCTTTTAAGCATATTTCTCACAAGAATAAAAAATAAAATTCCGAAAAAAGTTACAGATAGTATGATAATCAGTATTGTTTCAATCATTTAAGTTTTTAGAACGTTTTATCAGAATACTTGGGTTCCCGTAATCCTCTTTTCCATACAAAAAAGGCTTCTCATCTAAAGTTTTAATTATGGCCCCTGCATTTTGAGCTATAGCGTGGCCTGCAGCGTAATCCCATTCATTTGCTCTCTCTCTAGCTGCATATATATCATACTCACCAGTTGCAATTACGCAAAATTTATAAGAACTCGCCATTTTAACTATTGAAGTAACATTATGCTCTTTTAATTTATTTAAAATGATATCAGATGGTTTAATCACACTTGATAACGCAACTATTTCGTTCTTTGGCTGTTTTTTTTCACAATTAATTTTAATTGTTTTGTTATTTTCAATCAAATAACTTTCTCCAAGTCCGTATGAAAAAAAAAGTCTATTTTTTTTCGGAACCCCGACTAGACCAAGAACAGGTATCTTATTTATTACAAGGGCAGCATTGAGTGTATACTCATCTTTACCAGCAATATATTCTTTCGTTCCATCAATTGGATCAATTAACCAAAAAATTTTCGCATTGTTTTTCTTAGTTAAATCTACTGTTTCCTCTGAAATAATAGGGATATTTGGTGTTAAATTTGAAATTCTATTTGTTACCAATTCATTAACCCTTAAGTCTCCATTGCTTACAGGTGAATTATCTTCCTTAATTTGTATTTTTAAACCCTCTTTAAAAAGTCTAATTGACTCTTTGCCGGCAAAATTAAAATTTTCAATTAAACTTTCAGCTAAACCTTGGAGATCTTTGTTATTCATTCTCTACTTTTTCTAACTTAACATTCTCAACATTAATCACTTTTTTTCCGTAATTTTCAAAATTTACTGTTACTTTATTACCTATAATTGATTGAACTTGACCTATTCCCCAATCCTTATTAGCAGGATTTTTAACATAATCACCTGGTTCAAAATCAATAAGCATTATGGAAAAAAAATAATAAATATACTATACACTCTTAAATATGAATTCACTAGGAATTAATAAACCAAAAAAAGAAACTAAAGTAGTAGTAGCAATGTCCGGGGGAGTCGACTCCTCTGTAGTTGCTGCATTAATGAAACAAGAAGGCTATGATGTTACTGGAATAACTTTAAAACTTTACGATGATGCAAAAAAATCTAAAGAGGGAAGACAATGTTGCGCAGGTCAAGATATAATGGATGCTAAAAGAGTTTCTGAAAAAATAAATATAAATCATGAGATTTTGTATTATCAGAAAAAATTTAAGACCGAAGTAATTGACTCATTTATAGATAGCTATGCTGCGGGTGAAACTCCTATTCCTTGCGTACAGTGCAATCAGACAGTAAAATTTAGAGATCTTTTCAAATATTCAAAAGACCTCAAAGCGGATGCTTTAGTTACTGGTCACTACGTATCTAGAATTCAAGATAATGGTTTTGCAAGAATGTACCGAGCAAAAGATTACAACAGAGATCAAAGTTATTTTTTATTCACCACTACCCAGGAACAACTCAACTTTTTGAGATTTCCATTAGGCGAAATAGAAAAATACGAGACTAGATCATTAGCAAAAAAATTGGACTTAAATGTAGCTGATAAGCCTGATAGTCAAGATATATGTTTCGTTCCTAATGGCGATTATAGTTCTGTGATTAAAAAATTTAGACCGGAGTCCTTTAAAAAAGGAAACATAATAGATTTATCTGGAAATAAACTTGGAGAACATGAAGGTATCATTAATTATACAATTGGACAAAGAAAAGGTATCAAAATTTCGAGTGAGAAACCATTATATGTTGTTAATATTAATGCTGACGAAAATACTATAATTGTGGGAGGGAAAGAAAATTTAGAAATAAAAAAAATACATTTAAGAAATCTAAACATTTTAGCTTCGAAAAAAGAATTTGATAAAGCAATAAACATCAAAGTTAGATCAACTGGCAGACTATTAAAATCAAAAGTAAATTTTAAAAATGATTACGCTGAAGTTGAAATTTTAGAAAAAGAAACTGGAGTTTCCCCAGGACAAGCTTGTGTGTTTTACTTAAAAGATGATATTGGGGATAAAGTTCTAGGAGGTGGATGGATAGATAAGACTTTTAATAATAATTTATCCACATAGTTAACAGACAATTATCCAACACGTATTAAGTGATACATTTTTAAAATCAGACATGATTTAATATTTTTAATTAAGAGGCAACTCTTAACTGGCCATTTAAGGAAAAACCGAGAGGTTCAAGCTTAAAGGGCAGAAAGGTGAACCTAGTAGCGCTAGAATAGTTCATCGGGATGGCTTGGCGGTAGCGCCTACAACGACGAGCCAAAACTACTAAATTTCTGGGCGAAAGCCTAGAAATTTATGTGGTTCTTCTCCAGAAAAAATTAGATAATAAATAGAACAAAATCACTCCTACAAAATAATTCCATTCTAACATATGTTTAAAATGAGTATTACCTTTTGTAACTAAAGTTGGAACACTTAACAAAGCAACTACAATTAATACACTCACAAGCAAAATCTTCATTATTAAAACTTTTTTATTAATTAGCTTTTCAATTTTTACTTTTAACTTAAAAAGATGATAAACCAAATATCCCTGTGCAATTAATTCAAATACAATGAATAGTAATAATATCACTCTTCTAAATAATTTGTAGATTTGAATATCAAATTTTATACCTAAAAATATTGAGTGAATGGCTAGAAAAACTGCTGATAAAATTCCAAATGTTTTAAATCTGTAATTTATTTCAGTAGAATATAATTTATTAACTAAATCATTATTATTTTTCCAATAATAATATAATAAAACCGCTGTTAAGATCATCGAAGGTTTGAAAATCAAATACTGCGGAAAAGTTCTTGATGCCCTACTTATAGATAAACTCCCATCCAAATAAGGAATTGAAAAATTTGATCTACCAATTTGATCTACTGTGAAAATAGTATTTTCTAAAAATTCTGGATTTTGTGAAATAAAGAGACATAAATTTATAGCACTTAATGGGATGATAAATATCCATAAACTCAATTTTCGAATTTGAGTTATTTCATTCATAATTTGTATTTTGATTATTTCTTTTTATTTCTTTTTCTAGCTCTTCTTTTTTTTGAGCCAATTTTTCTTCTACCGCGGTGCTTTTTTGGGTAACCCATATTTTTGCCTCCTTTTTTCTATTTTTATATGCAAATTTATATATAAAGTTCAATTATACTTATTTTATGAAAAAGTCTATATACACATTTCTTAAACATCCAACTAAAGATAGCTCTAATAGATCTGCAAACCCTCCAGTAACTAGAGCCTCTACTATTCTATTTAACTCAATGCAAGAAATGTATAAGCACGAACTTAAAGTAAAAAAACATAAGAAAATATCTCATTATACTTATGGAAGATACGGTAGCACCACAACTGTTGAGCTTGAAAATATTTTAAAAGAATTAGAGCAAGCTTATCATGTTTTTTTAACAGGGACAGGATTTGGTGGTATAGCTCTTGCTTTAATGTCTCTTTGTAGACCCGGTGATGAAATTTTAGTTTCCGATAATGTGTATGGTCCGACAAAAGAAATATCACAAGAACTAATGAAGGAGTTTAATATTAATGCCAAATTTTATGATCCCACATCTTTTGAAGATTTAAAAAATAAAATATCTAATAAAACAAAAATGCTTTTAGTAGAAAATCCAGGGAGTAATACATTTGAGTTCCAAGATTTATCAAAAATTACTCAGCTTGCAAAAAGAAAAAAAATTTATACTTTACTAGACAATACTTGGGGGACGCCACTTTACCTTAAACCATTAAAAATTGGGTTTGATATGTCATTTTGTTCTGCTACGAAATATTTTTCAGGTCACTCTGATGCCATGGGCGGCTCATTAGCAGTTAATCAAAAAGTTTATAAAAAAATAATGTTTTTCTATAAATTGTCAGGTTACCGAATGTCTGCAGATGAGGCTTACCTAATAATAAGAGGTTTAAGAACTTTAGATACCAGATTGAAACAACATAGCGAGAATACAAAAATTATAATTAAATTTTTAAAAAAACAAAAAAAAATTAGGGAAATCCTCTATCCGCATAATCCATCGAGTAAAAATTATAAACTTTGGAAAAAATATTATTCCGGTGCTACAGGATTACTTTCAATAGTTATAAAAAGTAAAAAAAAATCGTCTGTGATAGCATTTGTTAACTCTCTTGAATTATTTGGAATAGGTTATAGTTGGGGTGGATTTGAAAGCTTAGCTATTCTCCAAGAGATTAAAAGTTCTAAAAAAGATGAATATTTAAAAGGACGACAATTTTACAGATTTGATAAAGATGAGTTTATTGTAAGGTTACATATAGGTTTAGAAGATCCAAAAGATTTAATAAATGATCTAAAAAAAGGCTTAAAAAAAATTAAATGATAAAAAATTTTTTTCCAAATAAAACTGCTTTATACTCATTAATTGCCGCATGCTTTGTAGTTTGTACTACAATGGGTATAAGGCAAACTTTTGGACTTTACTCCAGTGAATTTGAAACAGCAGGTGGCACATCTAATACTGAATTTGGATTAGCGATCGCTGTTCATGCTATATTTTGGGGAATTTTTACTCCTATCTTTGGAAGAATTTCTGACAAATTAGGAGGATTTGTAGTAATAGTCCCAGCTTTAATTTTTTATTCAATTGCAATGTTATTAATGGGCAATAACTATATCTCAGGCATGTGGTTACAGATGAATCTTGGCTTATTCGTTGGGCTAGGTTTAGCTGGTGCAGCTGGGACAATACTTACTCCAATGATCTCAAAACATTTTCCAAATGAAAATAGAAGTAAAGCTGCAGGCTTCGTGACTGCTAGCGGAGGTTTAGGTATGTTTATTTTTCCAATATTATCAAATTTATTTGAAAATATTTCTACTTGGCAAAGTTCTTTCATTATTTTTTCTGTGATTTTGTTTATAATGTGTATACCGGGCTTTTTTATCAGATTACCGCAAGAAAAAGTGACGACAGATAATTCTAATATAGACAATCGAACTTTAAGTGAAGTCTTAAAAGAGTCTTTTGCACATAAAGGTTTTAGATTATTAATTTTAGGATTTTTTGTATGTGGATTTCAAATTACTTTAATTGCGACGCACGTGCCAAGGTATGTTCAAGACAAAGGTTTAGCAGATTGGACGGGAATGGCAATTTTAGCTTTGATAGGTTTTTTTAATATTATAGGTACTCTTATAATGGGCTATTTGGGGGACAAATATAGTAAGAAGATTCTATTAAGTGCTCTATACTTCTTAAGGGGAATAACTTTAATACTTTTTATTTTTTTGCCAGCTTCAAATTTATCAGCCGTATTGTTCGGAACTTCTTTTGGTTTACTCTGGCTTGCTACGGTTCCAGCAACTAATGGTATAGTTGCTCAAATTTTTGGAACTAAAAATTTAACATTATTGTTTGGCATAGTTTTTCTCAATCATCAATTTGGCTCCTTTTTAGGCGCTTATTTAGGCGGTTATTTTTATGATCAATATGGAAGTTTTGATTATGCTTGGTACTTAGCTATTGTTTTATCTTTTATAGCCACTGCATTACACCTACCTATTGACGAAAAACCTCTGGCTACTGTGGATAAAACTATCTAAAGTTGTATTTTGAGTCTTAAAGTGAATCAAAAGTGAATCAAAACATGAACATTTAGTTATATACAACTTTAAATTGTGGATAATTTTTTTATTTAATCTATCAAAGTTTTTTTATAGGCTGCTAAATAACAAAGGAGAAAATATGTTTTCAAAAGATTTAGGAAAGAAATTAGACAAATATCATTTACTTAAGCACCCATTCTATGAAATTTATTGGAATGAAGGGAAATTGAATAGAGAAATTATTAAAGATTATGCAGAACAATATTATCAGCATGTAAAAGCTTTTCCTAGATATATAAGCGCCACTCATTCAATTTGTGATGATATTGAAAAGAGAAGAATTCTTCTTGAAAATTTACAAGATGAGGAAAACAAAGATGGCGATCACCCAAAACTTTGGAAAAATTTCGCAAAATCCTTAGGTGCGGATGAGTCTATTGAAAACGTAAAACTTGATTGGTTCACAAATGATATGATCGAGAACTTTTTTGCTCAAGCAAGAAAATCGTACGCTGAAGGATTAGCATCTCTCTATACTTACGAGAGACAAATTCCTGAAATCGCCGAAACTAAAATTCAGGGCTTAAAAAAGTTTTATGGGGTTAATACAAAAGAAGGTTTGGAATTTTTTGAGGCTCATAAATCTGCAGATGTAATTCATAGAGCAGAGTGTGAAAAGCTGTTAGACGGGCTTACGAAAGAAGAGCAGAAAAAGGCTGAAAACGCTTCATTACTTACCGCTAGATATCTATGGAACTTTTTAAGCGGCATGGTGTCTAAGCATAAACTTCAGTTAGCCGCCTAACTTAAAGTCTAGATTGACAATTTAGAATAAGAGGAATACCTATGAACAAGGTATGGAAATTTATCTTCCTATTGTTCAAGTTCACATAGATATTATTTTAATTCTATTCATTAGTTTTGCTGTAGGTGTTCTGTCTGGATTATTTGGTGTGGGCGGTGGTTTTTTAATGACACCTTTTTTAATTTTTTTGGGAATTCCACCGGTATATGCGGTACCCAATGAAATTAATAATATTTTAGCAACATCAGTTTCCGGATCAATGACTCATTGGTTTAAAAATACTTTAGATTATAAAATGGGCTTAATGATAATTATTGGAGGTGTAGTCGGCACCATCCTTGGTATTATCACTTTCACTTTTTTTAAAGAAACAGGAAAACTTAGTTTAATAATTTCATTATCTTATATGTATCTTCTAGCAATAATTGGAACTTTAATGCTTATCGAAGGTGCTAGTGAGATAGATAGAGCTAGAAAAAAAATTGTTTTGAAAAAAAAACTCCATACCCACTATTGGATCCACGGACTTCCATTTAAACTTAGATTTTCTAAATCAAGACTTTACGAAAGCGCTTTTACTCCGATTATTCTCGGAGTGTTTGTTGGTTTTGTTGCTGCTTTAATTGGTGTAGGGGGAGCTTTTTTAATGGTGCCAGCAATGATTTATCTCATCGGAATGCCAATAAAACTAATACCAGGAACATCTTTGTTTGTTACTGTATTTATAAGTGCGTTGGTTACTGTTTTACACGCCTTTAATTATGGATCCATTGATTTAATTTTAGTTATCATTTTAATTTTTGGGTCAATAATTGGTGTGCAAGTTGGCCAAAAAGTTGGTCAATATCTAGATAGCTCTCACTTAAAAACATTGTTTGCAATGTTATTATGTTCAGTTGCCATTGCAATTGCTTATGATACCTTTTTTTATGAAGGAGCAAGGCAAATTAAAGATACAGAAATTATTAATGTAAAAAATTTAAATTTCTTTTCTCAATTTATTTCTAAACTTTCTGATAACAATCCACTTCTTTATGGTTCTTTTGCGATTATACTAGCAATTGTTTTAGGGATGATCGGTGCCGGAGCAAGGAGATTATTAAGTAAATATAAGAGCTTATTTTTAATTAAAAAAAATTAGCTAAAAACTTTAATAAAACCAAAAATAGAAATTATTATTAAAAAATATAATACATACTTCTTGTAACTCTCTTTTGAGCTATCGGTAAATAGCTTTGTACCTAATGCAACACCAATAGGTACAACAAGTATGAGAGGAAGAGTTCTATAAATTACAGTTAAATTTAAGATGTCTTTAAAATACGCAAGAATTAAAGCATAAAAGTCAGTAAAGAAAAACAAAGCAGCTAAAGAAGCTCTTATTACTGCAGGTTCAGCAGAAATTATTAAAAAATAAAGAGCTATCGGTAGTCCAGCTAGTGTTCCAAATCCATTAACTGTTCCTGCTACACTTCCAACAAAAAATTTAGAAACATTATGGTTAAGCTTGGTATTTTTATAACCCTTTAATAATAAAATTGCGAAGATCAAAACCGTGGAAGCTATTATCAGATGAGTAAATTTTGAATCCAAAATCGATAAAAGATTTATCCCAATTGGCGTACCTAAAATTACACCTAAGAGTAAATAAAAAACAAATTTCCAATTAATTTTTTTCCAAATACTTGGAATCATAAAAAAACTTGCAATAATCTCTAATAAAAGAATAATTGGGACTATCTGTTTAGCAGGTAAAATGAACGCAAGTAAAGATACGCTTGAAGCTGAGAATCCAAAACCACTAAATCCTCTTACAATTGATGCAAAAAGAATTATCCCACAAAAGAATAAAAATTCAAAAAAAGATAAATTAATTATTTCTAGAAATTCCATACAAAGTTTAATTTCAGTTGATTATACTTTACATAAAACCAATTAAAATGATATGAAGTTTTAATTAGGATAATTAACAAATTTTATGCGAAAAAATCTATCAATTTTCTTTAAATTAAAAGAATCTTTAATTTCTATTCTTGTCCCTACAGCTCTGGCAATTGTTTATTTTATAATCTTAACACCCATAAGTTTATTAATAAGAGTATTCGGTCGTGACTATCTTTCATTAAAATTTTCAAATAAAAAAAATTCATATTGGGTGGATAAAAAGAAACAATTAGAAAATATGAGTAAACTATTTTAATGAAAAATTTTCAATTTAAAATAAATTTAAATTATAAAGTTTTTAAGTGACATCTATTTTAGGTATATCAGCATTTTATCATGATAGCGCAGCCGCATTGATTATTGATGGAGAAATTATTGCAGCAGCTCAAGAAGAAAGATTTTCGAGAAAGAAACATGATGCCAGATATCCTCTCAAAGCAGTTGAATTTGTTTTAGCAGAAGGTAAAAAAAAACTTAACGAAATCGATCATATTGTTTTTTTTGAAAAACCTTACTTAAAATTTGAAAGATTATTAAAAACATATATTGCATTTGCTCCTATCGGTTTCAAATCTTTTAGTCAATCGATGCCGGTTTGGATTAAAGAAAAATTATTTCAAAAAAAATTATTATTCGAAAATTTGAAGAAACAAGACTCAAACTTTCAAAATATTAACAAAATTATGTTTTCTGAACATCATTATAGTCATGCCGCTAGTGCTTTTTTCCCTTCACCATTTGACGAAGCAGTTATCTTAACTTTAGATGGAGTAGGGGAATGGGCAACAACTACTGTTGCTATAGGAAAAAATAATAATCTTAAGATACTTAAAGAAATACATTTTCCACATTCTTTGGGATTACTTTATTCAGCTTTTACTTATTACTTAGGTTTCAAGGTAAATAGTGGGGAGTATAAAGTTATGGGGTTAGCCCCTTATGGTGTACCCAAATATAAAGATACAATAATGCAAGAATTGATTGATTTGAAGAAAGATGGGTCATTTAGATTAAATATGAAATATTTCGAGTACACAACAGGTTTAGAGATGATCAATAAAAAATTTTCAAAGCTTTTTGGTCATTCAGTTAGAAATCCTAAAAAAGATTTATTGAACAATTTTCATATGGATATAGCATCTTCAATTCAGGCAGTAACTGAAGAAATAATACTGAGGTTAACTAAAAATATTGCTCAAGATTATAAAATAAAAAACTTGTGCCTGGCAGGAGGCGTTGCTTTAAACTGTGTTGCAAATGGAAAAATACTAAAAAAAAATTTTTTTGAAAATATCTGGATACAACCAGCCTCTGGCGATGCGGGGGGTTCTATCGGGGCAGCTTTAGCATTTTGGTATAATCAATTGAATAAGCCTCGAAAAAATTTTAAGGATCAAATGAAAGGAACTTATCTTGGACCAAAATTTGATAATAATTTTATCGAAAAAAAACTGTCGTCACTAAAAGCTAATTTTCATAAAAAATCACCGACAGAAATTACTCCCTACATTGCAAAAGAAATTTCAAAAAGTAAAACTGTTGGGTGGTTTCAAGGAAGAATGGAGTTTGGACCTCGAGCTCTAGGCGGACGTTCAATTTTGGCAGATCCAAGGTCTGAAAAAATGCAAAAGGAATTAAATTTAAAGATTAAATTTAGAGAGAGTTTCAGACCTTTTGCTCCTTCTGTACTCAGAGAGGATGTGAATGATTGGTTTGATCTTAATTGTGACAGCCCTTATATGCTTCTAGTTTCAGATGTTAAAAAAAATAAACAAATAAGTATGTCCGAAGAAGATAAGAAGTTGTTTGGAATTGATAAATTAAATGTAAAAAGATCTACAATACCTGCAATTACTCACGTTGATTATTCCTCTAGAATACAAACTGTCCACAAAGAAACAAATCCTAGATATTACGATTTAATCAAAGAATTTAAAAAAATTACTAGCTGCCCTGTATTAATAAACACATCTTTTAACGTTCGTGGAGAACCAATAGTCTGCTCAATAGAAGATGCTTACAATTGTTTTATGGGAACTAATTTAGATGTTCTGGTGATAGAAGATTTTGTACTTTTAAAAAATGAGCAAGATAAATCTTTATTAAAAGATTATAAAAACAAATTTGAATTAGATTAATATAAATTTAAAATAGAAGCGGGGTCTAATTTAACATTAAACCAATTCAAGCGAATATCTAAATGTGGGCCAGTTGCTCTTCCACTTTGACCTAGCGTGCCAACTATTTCTCCCTTTTTTACTTTTTGGCCTTTTTTTACATTTATATCTTTCATATGCATGTACAGCGTGCTAATTCCATGACCGTGATCAAAAATAATTGTTCCGCCTGTAAAATACATATCATTCTCTACTAATGTCACCACTCCATCCATCATTGATTTTACTGGCGTTCCCTCTGGAGCATGAAAGTCTATTCCGTAATGAGGTCTTCTTGGTTTACCATTTAAAATTCTTTGGCTTCCATAAACACCTGTAATTATATATTTATCAATCGGGTAAATAAATTTGTTTTTAAAAAAAATTAATTTGCTATCTATTTGTCTCGCTTTTCCAATTAAAATATTATCTTTTTTAATTCTCTCATAAACTTCTGGTGGAGGTGTTACCTGTTTTTGTGGTAAACCATCAATTCTTTGTATCTTATATTTTCTTTTAAAAACTTTTTTTTCAATTAATTTAGTTTCTCTTTTATCTTTTATTTTAATTAAGACATTATTTTTTCTATCTCTATCTAAACCAAAAGCAAAATAACCATCATTTGAAACTCTTACTTCTCTACCATCAATAAAGACTTTTGAATTGGGATCAGTTTTTCCTAAGATAAAAGAACCTTGTTTAAAGTTTCCAAAAAATTCTACCGCTTGGGAAACATTAAATATTAAAAAAAAGATTATTATAAATTTAATCATAATAAAATTCGTAAATCTTCATATATCAATTGAACAGCTACAAAAAGAATTGCAATTAATCCAACCCAACTAATCCAAGAATATTTTTTAATCAGTTTCGCAGTATAATTAGCTGCAAAAGCCATTAATAATATTGATAGACCTAAGCCAAAAGCAAGGAGAGTATAATGATCTCCTGCTGCGCCAGCTACACCTAAAACATTGTCTAAACTCATTGTAACATCCGCAAGAATTACTGTAAAAATTGCTTTTTTAAGATTTGAGTTGTCTACTTCGATATTTTTTTCTTCAATTTTATTTTGAATTACATCTCTATAAAGTTTGTAGCAAATATAAAGTAATAAAATTCCACCAATCAATCTTAAACCTGAGATTTGTAATAAATAAGCCGTAATAAAAGTAAAAAGAATTCTTAAAACTACAGCCCCACCAATACCCCAGAAAATTATTTTTTTCCTATTTGAGTCTTCAAATTTTGAGGCAACCATCCCAATAATAATTGCGTTATCCCCTGCCAAGACTAAGTCTATTAGTATGATTTCTATCAATATAATTAGTTGCTCTGTCATAATGAAATTTATATTCTATTAATTAATGAACTATAAAAATATTAAAGTAGAAAAGCGAGAAAATTACGCAATAATCGAAATTGCTAACAATAAAAATAATAGTTTAGATCAAAAAACCCTTAATGAAATTGGTGATGCAACCAAAAATTTGAATAAATCAAAAGAGATTAAATGCATTGGTATAATCGGAGGTCCAAAGTTTTTTTCACCTGGCGCCGATATTAAAGAACTTGAAAAACTTGACTCAAAAAAAGCAAAAAAACAAAAACTTTTTTCTAAAGTTGATGATCTACAAAAAATAGATATTCCAATTATTTCATTTGTTGAGGGTTATGCTTTAGGCGGTGGTTTTGAGCTTGCGCTTTCAAGCGATATAATTATTGCAAGTTCAGAGGCTAAATTTGGTTTACCTGAAATTAATTTAGGATTAATTCCAGGTATTGGCGGAACACAAAAAACAAAAAAATTTACATCAAATCAAAACGTAAAATATTTGGCTATGTCTGGAGAAATTATTGATGCTAAGATGGCGATGAAGTATGGAATTGTTTCACAGGTTATTCCTAAGGAAAATTTTAAAGAATTTACTTTAAAATTTTTAAATACAATTTCGTCAAAGCCAAAAAAGTCACTTCAAGTTATTAAAAATTTAGTTAACTCAGAGGATAATTTAAAAAAATCTTTAATAAAAGAGAGACAAGAGTTTTATAAATTGCTTGATAGTGAAAATAAAAAAATTGGAATAAAAAGTTTTCTTAATAAAACAAAGCCTAATTGGAAATAAATCATCTTCAAGTTGTAGACAATTTGCATACCTGTAATTAAATTTTAACATAGTTAATGTAAGGTTAATTTAAATAAACTTAATTATGAAAAAAATTATTTTAGTAATATCTTTTCTTATTTTCACTTCTGCAAACGCAGGAATGAGTGATAAAGACAAATCAAAAGCTTGGGATTGCGTCGGGATTTACATGGCTAATTACTTTCTGCCATCAGGAGAAAAATTTGAGTATGGTATGAAAGAAAAATCTATATCAACTGTAAAGGTATTAAAAACATACGCACTTGAAATAGGTATACCAGAAAAAGAATGGGATGCAGGAGTTAACAAGGCAGTAGATAAGCATTACGGTTCAAAATATGATGAGGCCAAAACTGAGAAGTGTCATTCTTTTGTTGAAGCTTTAGTTCCTAATGGAGCTGAAAGAGTAAAAAAAGTAGTACAAACATTATATTAAATGAGCGGGTACGTCATAGCCAATATAGATGTTAAAAATCCTGAGGCTTATAAGGAATACGTTGGTAAGGTGTTACCGACTGTTCAAAAATTCGGAGGTGAATACCTAGTACGTGCCGGCGAGTACAAAGTTATAGATGGTGAGTGGAAATACCCTAGAACAGTAGTAATTAAATTTCCAACTTATGAAAAAGCTTTAGAGTGGTATGACTCTGAGGAATATAAACCGGTAAAACCAATTCGATTAGCAAATTCAGTTGCTAATGGAATAATAATTAAAGGAATTTAAATAAAAGGAAAAAAAATGGAAAAAGAAATGTTAGTACATCTTAAATTCAAAGAGGGCAAATTAGAAACTTTTACTAGCTGGATGCAATCAGATGAAGGTATGGGCGTTAGAAAGAGTGTTGCTTACCCAGAAAAAACCGTCGGGGCTATGATTCCTGATAAAAGCGGAATGTTATTTAAAGTTAATGTTCATAACGAAGCTGGGATGAAAGAGTTTGTAACTGGGAACAATCCTACAGCTAAAGCGATTTATGCAGAATGTGTAGATAGTGCTCAGTTATATGAGCTATCAAAAATAAATCTATAAAGGAGGAAAAATGAAAAACTATATGGTAACGCATACTTTTAAGTCTGCCGAAATGAAGAAAAAATTTACTGAAACAGTGGCTTCTATGAAGATGGAAGATATTGTTAAGAGCATGAAAAGTGACAATGCAGCTTGTCAAATGACTTGGAATACACCGGGAGATACAATGGAAATGTACTGTTGGTGGAAAGGAAAAGATGAGCAAGCAATTATTAATCAATTAGGTCAAATGAACGATTTTTTCATTCCTCATAAATTTGTGGAGTGCACAGATCAAGTCATGGACTATAACGCATAGGATATTTATGATAGACAAATTTGGAAACGCATTTTATTTAATAATTTACTTAGCACATTTTATTATAGTTGGTAGCTACGCTTACCAGTTAGTCTTTGATACTAAAAAATTTCTAAAGGGTAGAGGGGTAGATAAAACTGCAACTTTAATTACAAGATTTGCAGGTTCATTTATGATCGCTACTGTTTTAATGGCAATATATATCGCTTTTATTAGATCAGGCGGTGTAGAAGCTACTTGGGCCTTCTTTAACTTAGTTTTTATAATGAATGTTTCGATATTAGTCGTAAATTTTTATACATTAAAAATTGATAAAACAGGTTTAACTAAAAAAACTAGAAACGATGGAATATATGCTCCACTAGTTTTAGTTATTATCAGTGCTATTCTTTGTTACGGTTTGGCTGATAAAATTTACGTTTAAGGAAATACATGGCAAAGTTTATGAATATTGTTAGATGTAAAGTGAAATCGTCTGGCAGAGAAGAATATTTAAAAAAAATAGATGAAATGCCAAAGTTCGATGGGCAAATTTCAGCAAAATACGTAGAAACGAAACCCAATGAATTTTTTATGATAGGCGAATGGAATTCTGAAGATGACATTGCTAAAGCAAGACCAAAAATGATTGCATTTTTGGATACACTTCGGCACACTTTAGAAGAGCTGTCATCAGATTTAGGAGTAACAGATCCTCACTCTGGAACAGTTGTGATCGAGAAATAAGAAAGGAGAAATAATATGGCAAAATTTTATACATTAGGATGTTACACAGCTAAAGGTCTTGGAGGATTTGTAAGTAATCCTTCTACTGATAGAAAAGCTGCTACATCTGCTCTTGCCGCTTCTGTAGGAGCGAAAGTAACTCAATACTCAGGCCTAAGAGGAAAATATGATTTTATGGCAGTGATTGAAGGAACTTTTGAACAAGCTGCTGCAGCTGCAATGGTTGCTGTTTCTAGTGGTGCTGTTTCAGATTTTACAATTTTGGAAGATGTAAATCTAAATGAAATAGCTAAAACTGCTCAGAAAATGGCATCATCATACAATGAGCCAGGAAAATAATTATTTTCTGTAGCAAATACATTTTAAGGTATCAGTGAATTTTATTTGATTTTTATATTTAGATTTTATTTCACTGATACCAAATTTAATTTCTTTATTACTCATATTTAATAAGCACGAAATATATCTTTCTTTAATCATTCTAATGTATTTTTGTTTAGAGATACTCACTTTAAAGTTAAAGTTTGTGTAGGTTATTTTTTTTAAGTTTTTTTTGATAATCTTAAATAAAACCTCATCTCTTTTTAAACTCTTTTCCAAATTTTTTCTCATTTTCTTAAAACAAGGTATTTTATTATTGTTTGTTTTTAGTGAAAAAATCAATATTTTACCTTTGTTATTTAAACTTTTTTTAGCAAGATTAAGAAGATGATTTAAATTTGATTTTGAAAAAAAATGAATAGTTTGTTTGATTAAAATTAGATCGTATTTTTCTTGCTTCTTTAAATATTTTAAGGCACCAATTTTCTTAAATATAATATTCTTTTTAACATCCTTATTTGCAACAATATCAATCCCTATGGGTTGATTTCTAAATTTATATTTCTTTTGAAGGGCACTAATAATATTTGCTCTTCCACAGCCAATATCGAGTATCGTCGTATTTTTATAAAATTTTGCCTTTTTATTTAAAAATTTATTGAATTCTAAAATATAATTTTTTGAAGACAACCAAGTTTTTTTGTCCCAATTTTTTAATTTTCTCATAATATTTAGATAGCATTCAAAAAATTACTTTGCTATAATTTAATAATGAGTACCTCATTTCAATCAAAAATACCTAATTCTTTAAATGAACATTGGATGCCATTTTCGTCTAATAAAGATTTTAAGAAAAACCCTCGTATCATAGTAAAAGCAGAAGGTATTCATCTTCATACTCATGATGGGAAAACTTTAATTGATGGTAGTTCTGGATTATATTGCAATCCTCTTGGTCACGGTCGAAAAGAGATTATCGAAGCAATTAAAAATCAATTAGAAAATTTAGATTACACAATGCCTTTCCAACAAGGTTATGGTGGATCTTTCGAATTAGCAACGATGATAGCTCAAAAAACTCCAGAGGATTTAAATAGAATTTTTTATACTATTTGTGGATCTACTGCAGTAGAGACAGCAATAAAAATTGCGGTAGCTTACTTTAGGTCAATTGGTCAATCGAATAGATTTAAATTTGTTGGAAGAGAAAGAGGGTATCATGGCATGAACATCGGAGCCTTAACTGTAGGCGGTATACCAAATAATTCGAAAGAGTTTAAAAATATCTTAATGCCAGGTGTAGAACATATGAGACACACTTTTTTACCTGAACATAAGTTTGTTAAAGGCCAACCCGATACAGGATCTGAGCTTGCAGATGATTTAGAGGTTATTGCTAAAAAATTAGGTGGTGAAAACATAGCTGCATGTATTGTTGAACCAATTGCAGGATCTACTGGCACTTTAATTCCTCCAAAATATTATTTGCAAAAGTTAAGAAAAATTTGTGACAAGTATGGCATACTTTTAATTTTTGATGAAGTTGTTACAGGTTGGGGAAGAACAGGATCAGCATTTGCATCTCAAGAATTTGGAGTAACACCTGATATTATAACCATGGCTAAAGCCACAACTAATGGAATAGTTCCTATGGGAGTAGTTGCGGTCAGAGAAAAAATATATAAATCCGTTATAGATGCGTCTCCCGATGGAGCAGTCGAGTTGTTTCATGGATATACTTATTCTGGAATACCTGTTGCCGTGTCGGCTGCGATAGCAGTACAAAAAATATTTGAGAAAGAAGATATTTTTAATCGCGTTAAAAAATTATCAAATTATTTTCAGGAAGGTTTACATTCTTTAAAAGATCTAAATTGTGTTGAAAGTATTAGAAATTATGGATTGCTAGGTGGTATTGACATTTCAATGCGAGATAAACCAGGAAAAGCTGGTTTTAACGTTTATAAGAAATGTTATGACGCTGGTGTTAATATCAAACCAACTGGGGATGCCTTAATAATCGCACCACCATTTGTTTGTGAAAAAAAAGATATTGATGAAATAATTGATAAAATGCGTAAGGGAATTTCGGATCATATCAAATCATAACTATTTTTATTCATTTTGGGCCGAATCTTAACTTCTAGACCAATATGATCGAAGAACTTATTTCAATATCTACTCATTGTGATCTAATAAGAGGATGAGTTCACAATACAAGTACGAAAATCAAGCTGAGGAAATCAGACAACAAAGCAAGGTTAAGCTTACAGACTTATTAACTAGAATTAATGAAGAGAAAAAGCTTGAGAGAAACAGGAATTTAGCTTTAAGTGTAGCGGCAGTTTCAGCAGTGACTGTATTTGGTATTATTCTAACAATATAATTAATTAATATTTAAATCTAATTTAAACTAAGGATTATTAAGGTATTTCTTAGGTTTTTTTGGTCTGTCTAATTTTTGTTTATCGTTTATAAATAACTAAATAATTTTGGCGAGGTAGCTCAGTTGGTTAGAGCACAGGACTCATAAGCCTGGGGTCGGCGGTTCGAATCCGCCCCTCGCTACCAAAAATTTATGATTATAACTAAAACACCATATCGAATCTCTTTTTTTGGCGGAGGGAGTGATTATCCATCTTGGTATAAGCAAAACGAGGGAAAAGTAATTTCAACAACTATAAATAAGAATCTTTATATATCGTGTAGGTATTTGCCAAATTTTTTTGATCACAATTATAGAGTTGCATGGTCCAAAATTGAAGAAACAAAAAATTTAAATCAAATTAAACATAACGCTGTAAGAGAAATTTTGAAATATATGAAAATAAACAAAGGTCTTGAGATTCATTATGATGGCGATTTACCTGCTCGTAGCGGGATGGGCTCTAGCTCATCTTTTGTAGTAGGATTATTAAAGGCCATTTATGAATTACAGAATAAAAAAATTGATAAAAAAACTTTAGCTCAGAAAAGTATTTTTTTAGAACAAAATGTAATGAAAGAGATTGTAGGTTCACAAGACCAAATCGCTGGATCATATGGGGGTTTTAATAAGATTATATTTAAAAATAAAAAATTTGAGGTAAAAAAAATTTCCTCAAAAAATTTAAAAAAATTGAACGATAATCTGCTTTTAATTTATACGGGTATTAGAAGAACTGCACATTTTGTAGCAAAAACATTTGTCCATAAGCTTCAAAAAGAAAAAAAAAGTGATATTAAAAAAATTATCTCTTTTGTCAATCAAGCTGAGGATATCCTAAAGTCAAATGAAATAGATAATTTTGGTGAGTTGCTTAATGAGTCTTGGCACTATAAAAAAAAGTTAAGCTCAAGAATTACGAACAATAAGATAAATGAACTTTACAATTTGTCGGTAAAAAATGGCGCATTAGGGGGAAAATTATTAGGTGCAGGGGGAGGTGGTTTCATGCTTTTGTATGTTAAAAAAAATAAACAAAGAACTCTATTAAGAAAAATAAAGAATATAGTAGAAATTCCTTTTAAATTTTCTAAAAATGGAAGTGAAACTATTTTAAAAAGACAAGGATAAAAATGAAACATAAATTAATGCACAATAATTTTAATAAAAATGATTTTAAAGAAGTTAAAAAATTACTAAATCAAACAAACCCAGTTCTCACTCAATCAAGGAAAGTAGAAGAGTTTGAAAAAAAATGGTCAAAATGGCTTAATGTTAAATATTCTACATATGTAAACTCTGGTTCGTCTGCAAATTTTATTTCAATTTCAATTTTAAAAGCGCTTAATAAAAATAAAAAAAAGAATGAAATTATAGTTCCGTCTTTAACCTGGGTCTCTGATATTAATTCAGTAATAATGAATGATTTTAAACCAGTTTTTGTAGATATAGATTTAAAGAATCTTTCTATGAATATAGAGCAGGTAAAAAAAAAAATTAACAAAAAGACACTAGCAATTTTTATAACTCATGCGCAGGGTTTCAATGGGCTCAATAAAGATTTAATTAAAATTATTAAGAAAAAAAAAATTATATTAATTGAGGACGTATGTGAAAGCCATGGCGCAACATTTTTAGGAAAAAAACTTGGCACTTTTGGAAAAATATCCAATTTTTCTTTTTATTTTGCCCATCATATGACAACTATCGAGGGTGGAATGATTTCTACAAATGATAAAAAAATTTATGAATTATCAAGAATTTTTAGATCACACGGGATGTTAAGAGAAGCCAATAATCCTAAATACGAAAAGAAAATTAAGAAGAAATTTAATTATCTATCTCCACAATTTATATTTTTATATCCAACGCTTAATTTTAGAAATAATGAAATCGGGGCATGTATTGGTTTAAGTCAATTGAAAAGATTAGATAAAAATAATAGAAAAAGGATTTTAAACTTAAAGTACTTTTTGGATTTATTAAATCCAAAAAAATATTTTACTAAATATGATTTAAAAGGCAGTTGTAATTACGCTTTTCCAATTATTTTAGAAACAAATTCAATACGTAAAAGAGATAAATTTGAAAAAATACTATTAAAAGAAGAAATTGAGTTTAGGAGGGGCAATGCTGGAGGAGGTAATCAATTAAGGCAACCTTACTTAAAAAAATTCCTAAAAAAAATAAACTTCAAAAATTTTGAAAATGTTGAAAGGGTACATAATTTTGGTTACTATATCGGAAATTATCCCGATCTAAAACGTACAAAAATTAAAAAAATTTGCGATATACTAAATAAAATAAATATTTGAAATATTAATGAGTAAAAAATTAGATTGTCTTTTTCTGGTGGTTTCAAGCTCAAAGAAATCTTATCAAAAATTATCAGAAACTTATTCTGCAATTGAACCTCCAACATGGGCGTTATTATTAGCACAATCAATGAGAGCCGATGGAAATGAAGTTAAAATTCTTGATGCCAATGCAGAAAAATTAACCGAAAATCAAATTTTTGAGAGAATAACATTTTTAAATCCAGAACTCGTATGTTTCGTAGTATACGGACAAAACGTTAATGCAGGTACAACTAATATGAGTGGAGCGATACATGTTTCAAAATATTTAAAAGAGAAAAACTTTTCTAAAAAGATATGTTTTGTTGGTTCACATGTTCAAGCTTTACCAAAAGAAACTTTGGAAAAAGAAAAAAGTATTGATTTTGTTTTTACTAATGAAGGTGTTTATGCACTTAGAAATGTTTTGAAATTAAAAAATTTCGAAACTGAAAATCTTAAAAATATAAAAGGTTTGGCCTATAGAAATGAAAATAATGAAATTATCATAAATTTACCTGAAAAAGTTGTCCCTACAAGTAGAATGGATATTGATTTACCTGGATATGCATGGGATTTACTCCCCTTCAAAGAGACTCCTTTAGATTTGTATAGAGCCCCAATGTGGCATGCTGAATATGATTTTAAAAAAAGGTCTCCCTACGCAAGTCTTCAAACGAGTCTTGGCTGCATGTTTAAGTGTAATTTCTGTATGATTAATTTAATTAATAGAAATAATAATGATGAGATTGGAGTAGCCTCTGATTACAGTAACATGAGGTTTTGGTCGCCGGATTTTATTATTAAAGAGTTTGAAAAATTAATAAACATGGGAGTAAAAACTATCAGAATAGTAGATGAAATGTTTTTATTAAACCCAAAATATTATGTTCCCCTCTGTGAAAAGTTAGCAGAATTAAATAAGGATGATACCTTAAGAATGTGGAGCTATAGTAGAATTGACACAGTAAAAAGACCTGAAATTTTAAAACTTGTAAGAAAAGCTGGAATCAAATGGCTGTGTTTAGGAATTGAAAGTGGAGATAAGAAAGTACGGTTAGAGGTAGCTAAAGGAAAATTCGAGGACGTGGACGTAAAAGACGTTATTAAAAAGGTCCATGAGGCTGGAATAGATGTAATGGCTAACTACATTTTCGGTTTACCTGGTGATGATAAAAAAACAATTCAAAAGACTTTTGATCTTAGTTTAGAGTTATGCACAGCAGGATGGAACACTTATGCGGCTATGGCTCTGCCTGGAAGCTTATTATATAAAAATGCTATTGAGAATAATATTGAACTACCATCAAATTATGAGGGTTATTCTTTTCATTCTTATGAAACAGTCCCACTTCCGACAGAAAAATTGAAGGCATATGAAATTTTAAAACTTAGAGACGAAGCTTTTATAAAATATCACACAGATAAGAATTTTTTAAATTTAATCGAAAAAAAATTTGGACGTGAAGCAGTAAATAATATACTTAATATGACAAAAATTAAATTAAACAGAAAAATTATCGAAGAGCATATAAATGCAAATTAATGATCTAGAAAGTTTAGCAAAAAAATATAGACGCGAAATATTTGAAAAGTTTCTTGAAACGCAACAAGGCCATCCAGGTTCAATTTTTTCTATGATGGAAATTGTTGTAAGCTTATATCATGGAGGTTTCTTGAGATTTGATAAAAATAAAAAAGAGTTTTTAGATAAATTATTGATTAGCAAAGGACACGCAACATCTGCGCTTTACCCTATTTTGAGAGATTACGGTGTTATATCGAATACAGAGTGGAATAAATGGGGAAAAAATAATTCAAAATTAAGGATTTTTGGAAATACATCCATACCTGGAATAGATATAACTTCAGGTTCACTGGGCCATTGTATTGGCTCAGGCGCAGGAATGGCAATTAGTTATAAAAATAATAATCAAGATAAAAAGGTGTATGTCGTTATCAGTGAGGGTGAATTATACGAGGGTTCGACCTGGGAGGCTTTATTATTTGCAAAACATAGAGAATTAAATAATTTAACAGTTATAATTGATATTAATTCCTTAATTATTTTAGGTAATACTACTGAATGTGTAAATTTAAACCCAATAAAAGATAAAATTTCTGGATTAGGAATTGAAACTCATGAAGTTGATGGTCATAACATAGACAATCTAGTAAGCGCTTTAAAAACCACTGATGACTCAAAAAATTTTTCTTGTATTTTAGCCAACACTGTAAAAGGCAAGGGTGCTTCAGTGATGGAAAATAAAAAAAATTGGCACTATTGGAGTCCCATGACTAAAGAAGAAATTAAAAAAACGAGGGAAGATCTTAAGTAATGTTACAGAGAGATATATTCATTGACGAAATAACAAAAAAAATGAGTAAAGATAAAAAAATTTATTTTTTGAGTGCAGATTTTGGAGCCGCTTCCTTGGACAAATTAAGAGCGCAGTTTCCAAAAAACTTTGTACATTGCGGCATTTCAGAACAAGCAATGTTGGATATAGCCTCTGGCCTAGCTTTAGAAAAAAATAAAGTTTTTGTTTATGCGATGGCACCTTTTTTGTCATTAAGAGCAATAGAGCAGGCCAAATGCGGTCCAGGTTTAATGAATTTACCAATATGTATGATTTCTGTTGGTATCGGATTAGGTTACGCAGATGCTGGGCCAACTCATTATGCTAATGAGGATTTTTCATGCTTCAGGTCAATAGTAGGAACCTCTATTTATACTCCTTCAGACAATCAGACTACAAAACTAATTGCAAAAGATATGTTACAAAAGCCAAAATTTTCCTATGTGAGGTTGGATAGAGATGCACAGAAAGACTTAAACCCAAAGATTAACAATCAGGATTACAAAAATGGTTTTAAAATATTTGGAAAAATTGAAAAAAATAAAATTGCAATACTTTCCCATGGAAAAATATTTCATGATTGTCTAAATGCATTTAAAAAAAATGAAAAGAAATATATATTTATAAATTTATTCAGATCAAAACCTTTTCCTCAAAAATTAGTAAAATTAGTTAAAAATATTAAAAACTTTTTAGTTGTGGATGAGCAAACACCTTCAGGAAGTCTAGCCTCTTGTGTTTATGAGGGATTTAGAGATTATAAATTTTTCCCAAAAATAATTTCAAAATCATTACCAGAAAGATATTTTTTTGAGAATGGCGGACGAACCTATTTGTTAAATAAATTTGGTTTATCTCAAAAAGAAATTTATAAAGCATCTAGAAACTTTCGTTAATGAAAAAAAAAATATTTGTTCTAAAAAACTCAATTTTTAAAGATTATCGAGGATATTATTGGACAACCTGGAAAAAAAATAATTTTAAAACTATCAAATTTAATCACGATAAGTTTTCAATATCAAAAAAAAATGTTCTTAGAGGTTTTCATTGCGATTTCAAATCTTGGAAACTAGTAACTTGTGTATTTGGAAAAATAGTATTAGCAGTCGTAAATGTTGATAAGAGAGATAAAAATTACTTATATTCTAAAAAATTTTTACTGAGTTTTAAAAAACCTGTATCTATTTTAATTCCACCAAATTATGCAAATGCCTATTTATGTTTATCAGAATATTGTGTATTTCATTATAAATGGAGTTATAAAGGAAAGTATCCTGATACAAAAAATCAAAAAAGTTTTAAATGGAATGATCCAAAATTTAAAATTTCATGGCCAGTTAAAAAACCAATTTTGAGCAAGAGGGATAAAAAAAGTAAATTATTAACTTAATGAGCAAAATATTAATTACAGGAGGAGCAGGATATATCGGATCCATGTTATGCACTAAGCTTTTAGAAGTTGGCCATTCTGTAACTACAATCGATCTTTTAAAGTATGATAAATCATCATTGAGTCATTTATATTTTTATAAAAATTTTAATCTTATTAAAGAAGATATAAGAAAAAAAAGTCTAATAAAGTCACTTCTTAAAAAACATGAGTATATAATACCTTTAGCAGCGCTTGTAGGAGCGCCGTTATGTGAAAAAAATAAAAAAGATGCAATTTCCACTAACACAAAGTCTATTAAACTTTTATGTGAGATGGCAACAAAGAAAAATAAAATTATTTATTTAACAACGAATTCTGGTTACGGAGTGGGTGAAAAAAATAAATATTGCGATGAAAACAGTCCTTTGAGACCAATTTCACTTTATGGGAAAACAAAATGTGAAGCAGAGGACATAGTTAGATCTAAGTCACAAAATTATGTATGCTTCAGATTAGCTACGGTATTCGGTTATAGTTACAGGATGAGAAGCGATTTATTAGTGAATAACTTTGTTCAAACAGCGATTAAAAAAGGCAAGCTGACTCTATATGAACCTCATTTTAGAAGAAATTTTATTCATGTGAGAGATGTTGTAAGAGCAATAATTTTTACAATGAAAAATTTTAATAAAATGAAAAAAAATGTATATAACTTAGGTTTATCCTCGGCAAACATAAGTAAAATCATGTTAGCTAAAAAAATTAAGAAACAATTAAAAAAAACAAAAATTGAAATTATTAAGAATAGAAAAGATCCTGACAAACGAGATTATTTTGTGAGCAATAAAAAAATTGAAAGAAAAGGTTTTAAAGCCAAAATCACTTTAGAGTCAGGTATATCAGAGTTAATTCAAAATTTTACTAACGATAGAAATAAAGTAATCAATAATTATTAATTTTTAATTAATTTTTTAATTTGTAAAAATAAATCGTTTTTTGCATACTCAAAGTATAAACCTGATTTTTTCGCAGCTTTTTTATCTGAAATTTTATCACCAATCATAAAACTCTTATTCTTTTTAATATGCCAATTTTTAAAAATATTTTTAATCATTAAATTTCCAGGCTTTCTCAAAGAGGAATCTTTTTTATATTTTTTTATAATTCCCTCTTTGTGAAAGGGAGCAAATTGAACCTCGTTGAAGAAAATACCTTTTTTAGAAAAAAACGTTTTTATTTTTTTTTGTAAATTTTCAAAATCGATTTCTTTGTAGAAACCTTTAGCTATTCCAGCTTGATTTGTAACAATAAAAACATAATAATTCTTTTTCATCAATATTTCTAATGATTTTTTTACATTTTTTCTCAACTTAAAATCTTTAAACTTATGAACATACCCATAATCATAATTTATAACTCCATCTCTATCTAAAAAAACAGCAGGTCTATGAAAATAATTAAAAAGTTTCCTAGAAGAAATTAGAAAGTTTTTTGGAGATCCAATGTCTAAAAAAAAATTGTCAAAGGCTTTTCCTTGTATAAATCTTTTTTGAATAAGATTTGGTAGTATATCATTTTCTAATGAGGAAGGTATATTCTTTATATATTTAAATATCTTTCTTCTAAAAAAATATATTCCTCCGTTAATTAATTTTCCATTTTTCTTAAAAAATATTTTTTTTTCTTTTAATGATAGTTCATTTAATTTATGACTATTGTTTAAATGATCTTTTTTTATCAAAGCAATAGCCCCAAGAGAATTCTTATTTAAACCCTTAATTAACTCATTTATATTTATATCAAAAATTGTATCGCCGTTTATTAAAATAAAATCTTCTTTAATTTTATTTTTTAAAAAATATAGAGCCCCACCAGTCCCCATTGCTTTTTTTTCTTTGACACAATTAATTTCTACAAAATTATATTTTTTCTTATGAAATTTTTTATGGATAACTTTATATCTGTAGAAGGTTAAAATATAAATTTTTTTAAAATCATACTTTGAAAAGTTTTTAATCAAATATTCTAAAAAATGAAAATTATTAAATTTTGCCATCGGTTTTGGCATATTTTTCAAATATTTGCTTATTCTTGAGCCTTTTCCTCCTGCAAGAATAACTAAGCTTTTGGCTTTTTTCATAAATATTTTACTATTCAATAATTAATATAAATAGTTTAAATGTTCTTTATATGCAATCAATCTCAGTAATATTTTCTTTTAGAAATGAGGAAAAAAATTTAATTGAACTAATTAGTCGGGTAACTAGCACATTAAATAAACTAGAAAATTACAAATACGAGTTGATATTTGTAAATGATGACTCCAGTGACAAATCAGAAAAAATTTTATTAGATTTACAAAAAAAACACCCAATAATTATAATAAATATGTCACGGAAGTTTGGAAGAACTCAATGCATGTTAGCAGGTTTGAGACATGCCACAGGTGATTGCGCAATTTGTATAGACTCAGATCTTCAAGACCCTCCAGAACTAATGGCCGAAATGATAAAAAAATATGAAAAAGGTTTTGATGTTGTGCACACAGTCAGAAAAAAAAGGCTTGGTGAATCCTGGTTTAAACTATTTCTAACTAAGTTAGCCTATAAAATAATAAATTCTTTATCAAATATAAATCTTCCAGCTGACTCAGGTGATTATAAGCTTATTTCAAAACGCGCGCTTAGCAAAATTCTTGAGCAAAGCGAGCATAGACCGTATCTTAGAGGATTACTAGTATGGGTAGGTTTCAATCAAACATTTATTGAATATGTTAGAGAAGGAAGAAAATCTGGCACATCTAAATTTCCAGTTTTTTCCGAAGGACCTATCACAGAGTTTGTTTCTGGAGTAACTGGCCATTCTTTAAGACCATTATATTTGGGAATAATCCTTGGTTTCTTTTCAATTTGCTTTTCATTAATTTTAATCATTTATGCTTTGTATTTAAAATTTTCAGATTTATCTGTTCCTGGGACAGCTGGAATAATAATTACAACTTCATTCTTTTCAGGCATTATACTTTTATTTTTAGGAATAATAGGTATTTACTTATCTAAAATTTTTGAGCAAACTCAGGGCAGAGACCGTTATATAATAAAAGAAATCAAAAAAAAATTATAAGATTTTAAATAACTTAAATTTATCATCTTTTTCAACTAAATCTAATTTTAGGTCCCAGTTATTAGGTACTATGATAAAATTCACATTATATTTATTTTTAATTGTACTCCACTCAGAAATTTTTTTACCTTCAAAATTTTTTTTAATATAATTATCTGGAAGAGAGGGATTATTTTTTTCAGGAGGATTAAAACTCTCAATATCGTAAACAATCTTTAATATTTCAAAAAAATTATCTAATAAATAAGGGTGATATGGTAAAAAATCTATAGCTTCGGTATGCAATAAAATTGGTTTTTGTGTTTTTTTGAAAATAAAATTTGAAATATTAGATGATACAAGTATATAACCATCAAAATTAGTCTCTTTTATATAATTAACTACTTTGAGATCTTCTTCTTTTTGAAAAGATATAAGTAAGTTATTTTTAATTACGTTTATCTTTTTATATCCTTGTATAAATATTAATAAAAAAAAACACAAAAACACAAAAAAAACTTTCTTTTTAGGGAGTCTTGACTCTAAAAAAAAATACAAAATACTTAGAATTACTGGCCAACCTAAAAAGCTATGAAGCATTATAAATCTAGCAGGCATTATTCTACTAATACTATCAGGGAAAATATCAGGGAGCAGTTGATAAAGTAAATATATTAATGTTGAGGCTGTAACACTAATTAGTAAAATCAAAATGTGATTATATCCTCGACGAAAAGATAAACTTGAGTAAATTTTAATTAAAAATAATAAAGATATTATTAAAACTATTGTTTTTAGTAGATATTCGTAATGTAGGTTTGGAGAAATTGCTCTATGCCCATCCCAAACTTCGAGATACACCTTAAGTAACTGTATATCTGTAAACCCTCTTTCGATTGAGCTTATAAAAAAAAATAAGAAACTAATAGTTATTAAAATAGCACCACAAATTATTCCTTTAAAAATTCTTTTTTTTGAAAGTTTTTCTATGCCGGGAATAAAAAGATAAATTGATTTAATAATAATTACCCATGCACCAACGATAGGGTGAATTGTAAAAAGAAAGAAACTAAATAAGTAAGCAGCAAATAAATTGTTATTGGCTAAAAGACCAAAAGAGAAGGTGGTTAAAGCCAAACTCATCATTCCGTATGTATGCTCTGAAAATATAAGTGATGGATAGTTTGTATCCCCAAAATTTTTTCCTAATATTATTGCTAATATCGAAATAATTAAACTTATATATGAGTTCCTAGAAATTGAATTTGAAAATAGGAAAGCTCCAAATGCAAAAAAAAAGGTAGAAAAAAACATTAATAATTTAGAACTTAACTCTACAGAAAAACCAAATTTAATAAAAAAATAAGCGATTTGATGTATAGCTGTCCATGAATTTAGAAAATAAAAAATCATCGGAGATTGATAATCTGGATAATTAATTTTTCCTGCTAATACTAAACCTCCATCAACGCCATACTGTAAATAAGGATAAGAAAATGCAACAATTATACATACTAAAAGCAGTATAGATATCTGAAATAGATGATCTTTAAGATTTATATTTGTGCTAGACATTTTTTAA
Organism: uncultured Pelagibacteraceae bacterium; assembly: GCA_902601545.1. GTDB lineage: Bacteria > Pseudomonadota > Alphaproteobacteria > Pelagibacterales > Pelagibacteraceae > Pelagilacustribacter. Next base: position 38,166 of record CACKNR010000009.1, read on the forward strand.
AAAACTAAAATAAATTCTTTAAATATTTTGAATACTCACAATTTCCATAAAAAGAAATCGCATCTTTAATATTTTTTCTGTTTATCCATTTTTTTATTAATGCAATTTCCTCTAAACAGGCAATTTTGAGACCTTGTCTTTTTTCAATTGAAGAAACAAACATTGATGTTTGATTAAAATCATCGATAGTTCCTGCATCAAGCCAAGCAGCCCCTCTACCTAAATGTTCAAATTTTAATAATTTATTTTTCTTATAAATATTTAGTAGATCAATAATTTCTAATTCTTTTCTTTTTGAAAATTTAAGTTTCAAAGTTTTTTGAATTACTGAATTGTCAAATAAATACAAACCTGTAACAGCTAAATTTGATTTTGTTTTTTTTGGTTTTTCTTTGAGAGTTACAATCTTATTTTTTTTTATTTCTGCTACCCCAAATCTATTAGGATTCTTGACTGGGTAAACAAACACAATTGCTCCTTTTTTAAGTTTAGACGCTTTTTCTAATTTTTCAGTAAGGCTTTGACCATAAAAAAAATTATCACCAAGAATTAGAGCTACATTATCATTTGCAATAAATTTTTTACCAATTTTAAAAGCATCTGGAAGACCTTTAGGTTGATTTTGTTCAGCATATGAAATCTTTATTCCAAAATTTCTTCCATCTTGAAGAATTTTTTTGAACTGTGGAATAGAACCCTTGTTAACAATAATTAAAATTTGTTTAATTCCAGCTAGCATTAGAATTGAAATAGGATAATAAATCAACGGTTTATCATAAATAGGAAGCAATTGCTTATTAATTGATTTAGTAATTGGACTCATTCTTGTTCCAAGACCACCAGCTAAAATAATACCTTTTTTTATCATCTATTTTTACCTAAGCGACTTTTAAAATTTTTATTTTTTATAAATTTATAGAATTTTTTATTTCTTGCATACCACTCTAAAGTGTTAATTAGCCCATTATTGATGTTTATTTTAGATACCCATTTTAGTTTTTTAGATATTTTATTACTATTTAATGCATATCTTAAATCATGACCTGGCCTATCTTTTATAAAAATTATTTTTGATTTTGTGCTGTAAAAATTTCTTTTTCTAGCAAAAAAAATAATTTTTTTTACTAAATCTATATTTTTAATATTCTTATTAGATCCTATATTGTAGGTCTCCCCATTCACTCCTTTTTTAAATACTTGATATAAAGCCTTACAATGATCTAAAACGTGTATCCATTCTCTAGAATTTTGCCCTTTTCCATAAATTTGTATTTTTTCTTTTTTAAAAATATTTGTAATTATTTTTGGTATTAATTTTTCAGGATTTTGCCTAGGCCCATAATTGTTACAGCAGTTCGTAATTATTGCTTTAATTTTGAAAGTATTTATATAAGCACGTATTAAATGGTCTGATGCTGCTTTTGTAGCCGCGTAAGGATTTTTGGGTTTATAAGCTGTCCTCTCATCAGCTCTCAAATTACTTTTGATATTTCCAAATACTTCATCAGTTGAAATATGTATTAATTTTACTTTTTTAAATTTTACTAGTGTCTCAAGAAGCGAGTAAACACCATTTATATTTGTTTTAATAAATTTTGACGGCGAGTCAATTGACCTATCCACATGAGTCTCAGCTGCTAAATTAAATATACATTTTGGATTATATCTTTTTATAATTTTTATAATATTTGTCTGGCTATCGATACTCGATTTATAAAATCGATAATTTGGATTATTCTTAAAATCTTTAACATTATAAAAATTTGATGAGTAGCTGCCATTATCAATATTAATTACAAAGTGACCTAAATTTATTAAATACTCTATAAGATTGCTTCCTATAAAACCAAGACCACCGGTTACTATAAACTTTGCCATTAAACTATTTTATTAATTAAATCAGCAATGTATTTTGCTTTATTAATTGATACCTTATGATGCACTGGAATTGCTAAATACTTATTCTCAGCATAATCCATGTTTGGAAATTTTTTTCCTTTTACAAAATTTTTAAAAATTGAATATTTATCATTTCTAAAATGAACTTGATTAGTTTCGATTCTTTTTTCTCTTAATTTTTTTTGTATTAAATCTTTTTTTCTTGAAATAATTGTGAAAAGCCATGCAGCATGAGTTCTTTTTCCATCATCTCTATGAACGCAGTGAATGTTTTTATTATTGATAAATTTATTTAGATATAAATCAAAAATATTTTTACGATGATTTAATATCTTTCTAAAATCTTTTAATCCCTCAATTCCTACTGAAGCACCTAAATCTGTCATTTGATATTTATAACCAATCTCATAAATATCATTTTCCCAAGTAGCCTTTTGTTTTTTCTCTCTATCAATACCAAACCATCTAATTCTTTTAGCTTTATTTATAATTTTTTTGTTTTTCATACAGAGCATTCCTCCATCGGCAGTAGTGATATGTTTTATTGCTTGAAAACTAAACATCGTAAAATCACTTATACTTCCAATTGGTTTCCCTTTAAAAGTTGCTCCAAGTGCATGTGCTGCATCTTCTATTAAAGGAATTTTAAATTTCGAAGCTAATTTTTGAAGCTCATCAAGATCACAAGGTAAGCCACCATAGTGCATACAAATTATTGCTCTAGTTTTTTTTGTTATTAGTTTTTTTACACTTTGTATACTTATGTTCATAGTTTCAGGATCAATATCAGCAAACTTGATCTTAACACCCATGTAAAGAAAAGGAATGTTTGTTGCAGTACAAGTAAATAATGGAGCAATGACTTCATCTCCTTTTTTTAAACCAGCTAAAATATATGATAAGTGAAGCGCATCTGTTCCAGAACCAGTAGCTAAACAATGATTTTTTTTTGCAAACATAGATTTAAATCTCGACTCAAATTTATCTACCAATGGTCCTTGACCGATCCATCTTCCAGATAATACTTTTTTTACGTTTTTGAACGAATTTTTAGAAATATAAGGGTGAAACAATACTGTGCCCTCATTTAATTTCATTAGTGGGATTTCTCTAAAGGACATAAAATTTATTTATCATAGCGATAAAAACAATACAAATGTATAGTGAAAAAATAATTTATATAGTTTAATAAATATTAAATTAATTATCAAATGAGTCTAAAAGAAGATTTAACCGTTCTATTTGTTTCATTTTATTCAAAAAATATAATTGAAAAACCCATCGGGCAAATTGACAGAGAAATACCAATTATAGTCGTTGAAAATTCTCAGGACTTAAAATTAAAAGAGCATCTAGAAAAAAAGTACCCAAATGTAAAAGTTGTAATCCCTGATTACAACTCAGGTAACGGCGGTGGAGCGAATATCGCACTTAATTTAGTCAAAAGTAAATATGCTCTCTATCTTGATGTTGATGTAAGTTTAACCAAATCATCTCTTGAAGAATTATATAATTCAGCAAATGAATTAAAAAATTTTTCGATTATTGGTCCAAGTATTGATGGATTAAAATATAAAAAAAATTATTTTATTGAAAAAAATGTTATCGACCAAGTTCACAGCATGAACTTCATAACAGGTTGTGCTTTATTTTTTAACATGAACGTTCTTAATCAAATAGGAAATTTCGATGAAAATATTTTTTTATATTATGAAGAAAACGATTTGTATGTAAGAAGTTTAAAAAAAAATTTTAAGATTTACCTAAATGAAAAAGCCAAAATCAAACACATAGGTAATGTTTCAACTGATTTACTGAACAAAGAGGAAATTGAAATTAATAGAAACTGGCACTTAATGTGGTCTAATTTTTATTTTCACAAAAAGCACTATGGTATTTTTTTTGCTTATTATAAATCAATTTTCAAACTAATTACTGCGTGTTTCAAATTTTCATATTTCTTTTTATTAAGAAAGGAAATAAAAAAAAGAATTTATTTGGCGAGATTAAGTGGAATATTAAATGCGATGCAAGGAAAAAAATCTTGGCATAGAACTAAAATTGAATAAAGTCTTGATTATTCAAATTATAAAATATAATTCAAATAAATGAAAAGAAAAAAAATTATTGTAACTGGAGGAGCGGGATTTGTAGGAACAAATTTAATAAAGCTACTGATCAAAAAAACGAAATATCAAATTATAAGTATTGATAATTATTCCTCGGGTTCAAAAAAAAATCATATTAAAAATTTCAGAGTGAAATATTTAAAAGGTAATACTGTAAATATTTCTTATCTTATAAAAAAACCAAAAGAAATAAAAACAATTTTTCATTTCGGAGAGTTTGCAAGAATTTATCAAAGTTTTGCCAAAATGAATGAATGTATTGATTTTAATTCAATTGGTTCGAATGCTGTTTTTAACTTTTGTCTAAAAAATAAAATTAAACTTATATATTCTGCTACCTCAGCATCTTTAGGAAATAAAGGTAAAGATAAAAATTTATCACCTTATGCTTTTACCAAAGCAAAAAATTTAGAGTTGCTAGAAAATTTAAAAAAATGGTTTAATTTTAAATATGAGGTTATTTATTTTTATAATGTCTATGGGCCACATCAAATCAGCAAGGGATCTATGTCTACCGTAATAGGAATTTTTGAGGATCATTATAAAAGAAAAAAACCTCTACCAGTTGTAAAACCAGGAACTCAGACAAGAAGGTTTACTCATATTTATGACACAGTAAATATTTGTTATCATGCATGGAAAAAAAATCTTTGCCGCCATTATAGTATTGCTCACAAAAAATCTTATTCAATAATTGAAGTAGCAAAAATGTTTAATTCTAAATTCAAATACTTGTCTAAAAGACCAGGTGAAAGATATGGTTCAGCTTTGTCAAATAGCAACTTGTCAAATAAAATTTTTAAGTATTTTGGAAAGATAAATTTAAAAGATTACATAAATGAATTTAAAAAAAATAATTAATGTCCCGGAAATTCAATCAAATTATATGTTTTGTAGCCTTTTTCTTTAAGAAGTTTATTTCCAGGTAAATCGAATAAATTGATAACAAATATGAAACCGGCAACTTCACCGCCTGAAATTTTTATAAGTTTTGCAGCAGCTTCAGCAGTGCCTCCTGTTGCTATTAAATCATCAATAATTAATACCTTTTCACCTTTATTTATTGAGTCTTTGTGTACTTCAATAGTAGCTTTTCCGTACTCTAATTCAAAATCTACAGAATGTGTCTCAGCTGGAAGTTTATTTTTTTTTCTTAAGAGCACAAAAGGTTTTTTTAATTTATAAGATACAGTAGAAGCAAAAACAAAACCCCTAGATTCTATCGCTGCTACTTTATCGAATTTTATTTTCTCAGATATTTCAATAATTTTATCATTTGTATATTTAAAAGCCTCAGCGTCCTTAATTAAAGTTGTTATATCTCTAAATAAAATCCCTTTTTTGGGATAATCAGGAATTGATCTAATAAATTTTTTTAAATCCATAATTATGCTTCAAGTTCTAGCAAAAAAGCATTAATAATTAAATAATGAAAAAAAGAAAACTAGGGATAATTGGTGGCAGTGGTCTTTACAAAATAGAGGGTTTTGAAAAAACTAAATGGAAAAAAATTAACACTCCGTGGGGAAAACCTTCAGACGAAATTTTAATAGCTAGTATAGGTAAAGAGGAAATTTGTTTTATTCCACGACACTCTCGTGGTCATAAAATAAGTCCCACAAATATTAATTTTAGAGCAAATATTGATGCAATGAAACAATTAGGTGTCACAGATATCATTTCAGTGTCAGCTGTTGGATCTCTTAAAGAGAATTTAGAGCCAGGAAAATTTGTAATTATAGACCAATTTATAGATCGAACATTTTCAAGAATAAAAACATTTTTTAATGAGGAAATAGTTGCCCACGTTTCGATGGCAAATCCCACAAGCAAAGGGCTCTCTAAATGTTGTGAGGATGCTTTGAAAAAGTTGAATATTTCTCATCAAGTTGGAGGTACTTACGTAGTTATGGAAGGACCTCAATTTTCTACACTAGCAGAGTCAAATTTATATAGAACTTGGGGAGCAGACGTAATTGGTATGACTAACATGCCAGAAGCTAAATTAGCAAGAGAGGCTGAAATTAGGTACTCCACGGTAGCAATGGTTACAGACTATGATTGTTGGCATCCAGATCATGATGAAGTTGATGTAAACATGGTAATACAAACTTTAATGAAAAATGCATCTAATGCACAAAACATGATTAAAGAAATAATTAAAACCTTTAAAGAGTATTCTGTGGAAAAAGATCCTGCAAATGATTGTTTAGATGTTGCAATAATAACTGACCCAAAATTCAGATCCAAAAAATCAATAAAAAAGTTAAAGAATATTGCTGGAAGAGTTTTAAATAAAAAATAATCTCAATGCCAACATATACTGTAAAATATTCAAATATAAATCTTTCACAAAAACAAAAAAATTCTATTGCAAACGATATAACAAATACTCACAATAAATTTACCGGCGCAAATACTTTCTTTGCTCAAGTAATATTTCAAAAAAATCAAAAAAATGCTCACTACATGGGCGGTAAACTTGTAAAAACAAAGGAAATTTTCTTAAATGGTCAAATAAGAGCTGGACGAACGTCAAAAGTAAAAAAAAAATTAATTTTAGGTTTAAGAAAAATTTTGACTAAGAACACAAATTTGAGGAGCGATTTTGTTTGGGTTTACTTAGAAGATTTACTTCCAGATCAAATGATTGAGTACGGAGAGGTTTTGCCCAAATCAGGACAGGAGAAAGAATGGTTAAATTCTTTATCACCAAGCTTAAGAAAAAGATTAAAAAAGATGGAACAAAATTAATGAAAATAGATGGCAAAGCATATAAAACAATTTGGTTTGAGAACAATAAAGTAAAAATTATTGATCAAACAAAACTTCCTCATCAGTTTGTAATTAAAGATTTAAAAACAGTAAAAGATGCAATTAATGCAATTAAAATTATGGAAGTGAGAGGCGCTCCATTAATTGGTGCAACAGCTGCCTATGGTTTAGCTTTATCTATAATTGAAAAAAATGATTTATCTTTTCTAAAGAAATCCAGCGAGGAACTAATTGCATCAAGACCCACTGCAATTAATCTTAAATGGGCAGTAGATAGAATGATGAACAAGTTATCTGGAGTGAACGATAAAAAAGATATTTTGAAAATAGCTTTAGATGAGGCAAAGACTATTACAGAAGAGGATGAAAAATTTTGTAAGTATATTGGCTTGAATGGTCTTAAAATTATTGAGGAAATTGCAAATAAAAAAAAGGATACAGTAAATATCTTAACTCATTGTAATGCAGGATGGTTAGCAACTATAGACTGGGGGACCGCAACTTCACCAATATATCATGCTCATCAAAAAGGGATTAAAGTTCATGTTTGGGTTGATGAAACTAGACCACGAAACCAAGGAGCTAACTTAACTTCATATGAGTTAAATGAAGAGGGTATATCAAACACTGTAATTACTGATAATGCTGGAGGTATATTAATGCAACGAGGACAGGTAGACATGTGTATTGTTGGAACTGATAGAACTTTATCAAATGGTGATGTCTGTAATAAAATTGGAACATACCTAAAGGCTCTTTCTGCAAAAGATAATAATGTTCCTTTTTACGTAGCCTTGCCAAGCTCAACTATAGATTGGAGTATTAAAGATCATAGACAAATTCCTATCGAGGAGAGAAATTCAGAAGAGCTATCGCATGTTGAGGGAATTGATGAAAATAATGAAATTAAAAAAATAAGAATTTACCCGCAAAAAAGTAAGTCTTTAAATCTAGCCTTTGATGTTACACCTGCTAAACTAGTTACAGGTTTAATCACGGAAAAAGGAATTTGCGAGGCTTCAGAAAAAGGATTAAAAGGTTTATTTAAGTGAGCAAATTAAAAGCTGAAGTAATAAAATATTCCAAAAAATTAAATATAACTAATTTATCTGCCTTAAGATCAGGAAATATTTCTGCAAGAGCAAAAGAAAAAGGAGTGGATGGTTTTTATATAACTCCATCGGGGAGAAAGTATTCATCTTTAAAAAAGAAAGACATCGTCTTTGTTTCTCTTAAAGGTATTTATGACAAAAAAAAGGGTAAACCATCTTCAGAATGGAGATTTCATCAAGATATCTATGTGAATAAAAAAGATGCAAAAGCTATAGTTCATGCTCATTCAACTTGTGCTACAGCTGTCTCTACCCATCAAAAAAGTATTCCAGCTTTTCACTATATGGTTGCAGTAGCAGGAGGCGAAGACATTAAGTGCAGTAAATACGCAACTTTTGGAACAAAAAATCTTTCAAGAAATATTTTAAAAGCATTGAAAAATAGAACAGCATGTTTGATTGCTAATCACGGTCAGGTTGCTTTTGGAGAAAATTTAGAAAAGACTTTTGAGCTTGCCCAAGAAATCGAAAATATTTGCCATCAATATATAAATGCCATAAGAATTGGAATACCTAAGATTCTTTCAAAAAAAGAAATGAAAATAGTTTTAGGTAAATTTAAAAATTATAAAAAAGGATAGTTTTTAATGATAAAAGTTGGTGAACACATTACCATTGATTTTCTTGGTGTAAAAAAAGATTATTCACCTGAATTTTATGAAAAGGTTATCTACAAAATAGCAAAAGCCGCAAAGGTGGAAATATTAAACGTTGCATCTCACAAATTTGAACCGCAAGGCTTTACCTTAGTTGCTTTATTGTCAGAAAGCCATTTTAGTTTTCATACCTTCCCTGAAAGAGGTGTTATCAGCTTTGATTTTTTTACATGCGGAAAAGTAAACCCTAAAGTTGCTTTAAAAATTTTAAGAAAAGAGATAGATCATAAAAGAGTAGTGACCAATGCTTTCGATAGAAGTAGTGTAGGTCTTTATGATGATATTTATAGCACCCCAGGTCAAAAGAAATTCTATGTGGTCAAAGATGTTTTAGAAAAGTTCACTTCTAAAGTCGGTCAATTTGTTGAAATAATGGATCTAGAAGAGTTTGGTCACGCCCTATTTATAGATCATGAAATTCAAGTAGCTGAAAAAGATGAAAAAATTTATAGCTCAAACTTTTTTAAATCCAGTTATGATTTGAGTAAAAAAAATAATAATGTTGCGATAATTGGCGGAGGGGACGGAGGTGTTGCTAGAGCCTGTTTAGAGAATAACTCTAACTACATCGATTGGTTTGAACTAGATCCCGAGATAGTAGATGTTTGCTATCGTCACTTACCAAAAGTTTGCTCAAAGGTTAAAAAAAGCAATAAAATTAAAAAGTTCTGGGGAGATGCATTTAAAAGTATAAAAGAAATAGAAAACTCAAAATATGATAAAATTTTTGTAGATTTAAACGATGATCAATATTGTATTGATTTAGCAAAAAAAAATATGAAAGGTTTAAAAAGAATTCTTAAAAAAGGTGGCGTGATAACTGCTCAAGTTGGAAGTAAGGATAAAAAACCTAAACAAGTTGATAACTGGTGTAAGGTTTTAGAAAAAAGCTTTGGAAACGTTAAATTATCGGGGGCTTATATCCCTAGTTTTGACTGTAAATGGAATTTTGCTTCATCTATAATGAAGTAATGTTTCGTGTTTCTTGCATTCAATTAAAATCAAATAATAACATTCTTAATAATCTAAATAAAACAAGCAAACTAATTATCAAAGCAGTAAAACAAAAAGCAGATTTTATAATAACCCCGGAAGTTTCATCTCATTTTTCTCTAAATAAAAAAGAATTACTCAAAGTTTGTACTTCTATGGAAAATGACCTCTATCTTAAAGGGATAAGTAAGCTTGCGAAAAAATATAAAAAGTGGATTCTAATAGGATCGCTGATAATCAAACTTTCAAACAGCAAATTGGTTAATAGATCTGTACTTTTAGATACTAAAGGCAAAATAAAAACTTATTATGATAAAATTCATATGTACGATGTAGTTTTAAGCAAAAAAGAAAAATATTTTGAGTCTAAAAGTTTTTCTGCAGGAAAAAAAATTAAGACTTTTAAATTACCTTGGGGAAAGCTTGGCCTAAGCATTTGCTATGATCTAAGATTTCCGAACCTTTACAGAAAGCTTGCAAAAGCTGGATCTTTATTTTTAACTGTTCCGTCAGCTTTTACAGAGACAACAGGAAAAAAACATTGGCACTCATTGTTAAAAGCAAGAGCGATTGAAAATTTTTGTTATATATTCGCTCCTGCTCAAGGCGGGACTCATTACAATGGTAGAAAAACCTTTGGACACTCTTTAATAGTTTCTCCAGACGGACAGATTTTAAAAGAATTAAAAAAATCAGAGGGATTAATAACAGCTTCGATTAATCCAAATTTTTCCAAAAATCTTAGATTAAGAATTCCAAGTTTGAAAAGTGACTGATTATTCGTAAGATTTAACTTCTTTAATATTTGAACCTAAAGAGATGTTGATTTCTAATTTAATTTTAGCTCTTTTGTCATTAAATTTATAAACGTTTCTAGCAAGCTCAATAAATTTCTCATCAAATTTATTATTTTTTTCAGCTAGTCTTTTACCATCT
>CACKNR010000010.1 GCA_902601545.1 uncultured Pelagibacteraceae bacterium
TTAATAATTAATGTTTAATTAACAAACGAATCATTAAGATTTGTTTTAAACAAGGGAGAAAAGATGGCTAAAAGAAGAAAAAAAGCTAAAAAGAAAACTAAAAAGAAAGCAAAAAAGAGAAGAAGAAGAAGATAGTTTTCTCTTTAACTAAACGCCCTTTTTATAATTTTAAAAAGGGCGTTTTTTTATTAAGCGTCTTCTGAAATTTTAGCCCTACCCAAAGCTTTATCCATTTTCTTTTGTACGTCTTCAGGGTTGGTTTTTAAAACTGCTTCAAACTCTGATTTAAGTCTTTCGTAAGCTTTTTCAAATAATTGTCTTTCCGAGTAAGATTGATCAGCAATTATATCTGTATTTTTATTTAAATCCTTAACTACTTCTGCCAATTCATATATTTTACCAGAATTGATTTTCTGGTCATACTCTTGGGCTCTTCTACTCCACATAGTTCTTTTAATTTTTGGTTTTGTTTTTAGTATGGAAATGCATTTATTTATTTGATTTATCGATGAGATAGGTCTTAATTTTGATTGTTGATTTATTGGAACTGTCAGAGTTAATTTTTCTTTTTCAACTAGAATTTTGTAAAATTGAATTTCAATTTCACCAATAGTTGCTTTCTCAATCGCCACTACTTTACCGACCCCATGTTTTGGGTAAACAACAAAATCTTTTAAATTGTAAACTCTCTTTTCAGATGGTTGTTTTTTAATTTTTTTAATTTCTGGTTTATCATCAGGGTTATTTAAAGAGCCTTTTTTTTCAGATGCTTTTAAAGATTGTTTAATTTTGTCTTTAACTAATTTAACTTTTTTAACTTTTTTACTTTTTTTAACTTTCTTTTTTTTCGGCATAAAAATTTACTTTCCAGGTTTTTCGGAAAAATGCTCCTTATATTTATTTTTAATATCCCTGAACTTTTCATGATTCACCATAGGTTCCTTTTTTTTAGAAATATTAGGCCATAATGCAGAAAACTTTTTATTTAGCAACAACCATTTTTCTTTGTCCTCCACACTGTCATCTGTATCCGCTTTAATAGCATCTATTGGACACTCCGGTTCACAAACCCCACAATCAATACACTCATCAGGATTTATAACCAACATATTCTCACCTTCATAAAAGCAGTCAACAGGACAAACCTCAACACAGTCAGTAAGTTTACATTTTATACATTCATCTTTTACAATATATGTCATTTTGAATTAATTAATCTTAGTTTTATTTCTGCACATTCTTTATCAGGAAAATATATTAAACCACATATTCTTCTCATTAAATTAGACTCATACTGATCAATTGAATTATCAGAAATAATAACTTTCCAAAGGTGTTCAATAATATCTTTTTTAACGTCCAAAGAATTTTGTTTTATGATATTGGTATATTTTAATAATTGGTTTGAGTTGTTTTCTAAATTTTCAGCTTTCTTTAAAATTTCATCTGTATTTTCATTTTTTAAATAGGATTTTATAAAATTTTTAACTAGATCTTTTTCATGATCTGAATAAATTTCATCTATATTTGCAGCGTGAACTAACAAGGCGGATATACCAATAATGCTGTCTTTGTCTAATTTATTCATTTGTTTAAATTTAAAGAAAGAAGTTTATTAAATGGATTTTCTTTTTTGTCAAATCGTATTATTTTCTCTTTTTTCCTCTTTTCACCCCTAAAAATATAAGTATCTGTTGATTTGTCTTTTTTATAATCCATATACTTCATTAATTCGTAAAAATTTTCTTTTGAACATCCAATTAAATTTATCATTTCAGTATTAATTTTAAATTTTTTATCTTTGGTTACTTCGATTATTTTTATGAAAAGTTTTTCCAAAATATCTATCCTGACAAAAAATTTCTTAAACTTTTCAAAACCACATAATAATAAAAATTCTCTCTCATAACTGTTATCTAAAAAAAAGTTTAAGCCAGATTTAGGAACTTTATTATTTGAGGATAAATTATTAAAAATTTTCCACAAAGAAACTCTAAACTCAACTGCTTTTGGTTTAAGCATTTTTGGAAGATATATGTGATACCTTCCAATTTTTATTCCCATACCCCATAATTTTTTTCTTTCATTTGCAGGAATTAACTTTACTATTTTTTCTACTTCACTTCTCTTTATTACTCCATTGTTTTCATATAATTGAAAAACTAAACCTCTTAAGTATTGGTTGCTAATTTTATAAGTAGATAGCTTTATCAAATCCCCTATAACCTCATTTATTCTCTCTTTTAACCACAAATTGATGAATCCACTTAATTTAATTTTTGAATCTTCTCTAAGAGATTCATCAGAGATTATCTCAATTAGTGGGTTTAAATAGTCGTTTCCTTTTTTAAGTCTGGCAATCGGATTACCCTGCCATGTAATTTGTCCATTAGTATCGATCTCTATTTTTTTTTCATTAATTATTCTATCTACTCTTTTTATCAGTTCTTCTTCGATTCCTTTTCTTGCTGCTTTTTTTATGGATTTTATATCGGTGTCTAAAGTTTTTGAGGTAACTTCAATTAAAAATTTTAGACCTTTTAATTCACCAATTAATTGGTCGTCAATATAAATTTTATTATCTTCATTAATTTCAGTATTTAAAACTAAATCTTGTTTAAGACTTCTAGATAAAATGCTTATCTTTTTATCAATGAAACTTTTAGTTAATTCTTCATGAAGTTTATCGGACAGTTTATCTTCAATACTTTTTGTAAGGTGTATCCAATAATCTGAATTCTCAACCCAATTTTTTTTATTTGCAACATAAGACCAGGTTCGCACATTAGACAATCTATGAGATAATAAATCCACATTACCATGATCCTTTTCAAGTCCTTTTAATTGATTTTTCATAAATGTACTTGGTATTCTATTTTTTTTGGTGGTTAAAAATTGAAATACCTTGTCAACAATATTTATATGTTGACCATATGCCTTTTTTTCAAAATCTGGAATTTGACAACATTCCCAAAGTAATTCTAAATTTTTTCTATAAATGATGTTATTTGTACCTTTTTTTAAAAAAAACCTTAAAACACTTTCATCTAAAGAGTCATTCGTTCTAAGTAAATTTCTTTTATTAGGTTTTTTTTCAAGTGAGGCAATTAGTAGTTCTGGACTCTTAAAATCTAAATTTGAGTTTCTCCAATATATCATCTTAGTTTCCGGTAAATGATGTTTTTCTATATTTTCAATCTCATCTGAATTAAGTGCCTCGCAATCACCAGTAGTACCAAATCCCCCATCATTTTTGTATCGACCAGCACGACCAGCTATTTGAGACATCTCAATTAGATTGAGCCTTCTTGTTTTTTTTCCATCAAATTTTTTTAAATTAGAAAAATAAATTTCATTTATATCCATATTAAGACCCATACCTATTGCATCTGTCGCAATAAGAAAATCTACATCTCCAGATTGATACAATCCCACTTGTGAATTTCTAGTTTTTGGACTTAAGGAACCCATTATTACAGCAGCACCACCTTTTTGCCGCCTTACTAATTCAGCAATTGCATAAACTTCTTCAATTGAAAATGCAATAACTGCAACCTTTCTATCTAATCTCGATATTTTTTTTATTCCAGAGTAACTAAGTTTTGAAAATCTTTCTTTTTTTTCAACCTTTACATTTTCTACTAGTTCATTAATAATTTTTCCCATTACTTGAGACCCTAAAAACACTGTTAATTTTGAGCCGCGGGACTCTAATAGTCTTTCAGTAAAAATGTGACCTCTTTCCCTGTCAGCGCACATTTGAATTTCATCAATAGCAACAAATTCAACTTTTTTACCTTTAGGCATCGACTCTACAGTGCACACAAAGTAAGCAGCCGTGCTTGGGATTATTTTTTCTTCTCCAGTAATTAAAGCAACTTTCTCGGTGCCTACTTTATCAACACATTTGTCATACACCTCTCTAGCTAAAAGCCTTAAAGGTAATCCAAAAATACCAGTGTTGTGATCAAGCATTTTCTCAATAGCTACATGAGTTTTTCCAGTATTAGTTGGCCCAAGCAGAGCAATAATTTTTTCAGATTGTTTTTCCATATTTGTGTTAGCTAAATTTAATTATACTATATGTAGACCAAAGTTGAGAACAAAATAAGATTAAAACATGACCGAATCAATTTGTCAAATGTTCCTATTTTAACAATTGAATTGACTTCTATTAGGCAGTCCCCGTATAGGTAAATATGAGAAATGAAATCTAAAGTAAAAAAAAATATTTTAAAATTAAAAGAGTCATCAACTTTAGCAATAAACGAAAAATCAAAAAAACTTATCAAAGAAGGCAAAAAGGTTTATCAGTTTGGATTTGGACAATCTCCTTTCCACATACCAAATAAAATTGTGGAAAAATTAAAAGATCATGCACATAGAAAAGAATATTTACCAATTCAAGGACTGCCAGAGCTAAGAGAAAAAATTTCTAAATATTTATTAAAAAAAACTGGAGTTAATTATTCAAAAGATAACATATTAATCACCCCAGGATCAAAAGAAGCAATGTTATTAATGCATGTAGTATTTGATGGAGAAATTTTAACTCCGGCTCCAAGTTGGGTGTCTTATGAGCCACAAGCTGAAATTGGCCTAAACAAAATTCATTGGATAGAAACATCAAGTGCAAATAATTGGTTTCCCACTGCAAAAGAACTTGAAGATAAGCTAAAGAAAATTGGAAGAAAAAAAAACTTAATATTTATTTTAAACTCACCTAATAATCCTTCAGGAGCAATATGTAATAATTTGAAAGATTTAGCGAGAATAGCAAAAAAATATAAATTAATCGTTTTGTCTGATGAGATTTATACTGATCTGTCATTCGATAATAATTATAAATCTATTTCCAAATTTTACCCTGAGTCAACATTTATTAGTGGAGGCCTAAGTAAATGGTGTGGAGCTGGTGGTTGGAGATTGGGATTTTTAGCAGTTCCTAATAAATTAAAGGAATTTATGAAAAGTTTAAAATCGTTAGCAAGTGAGTCATATTCAACAGTTAATACACCTACTCAATTTGCTGCAGTTGAGGCTTATAATGGAGATTACGAAAATTATAAATTAAAGGTTCGAGGAATTTTAAATGCTGTAGGAAACTTTGTGTACAATAATTTGAGATCAAATAAAATATTAATCAACCCCCCTCAAGGAGCTTTTTATTTGATGCCTGAATTCAAAAATAAAAAATTTAAAACTTCCTCAAAAATGTGCGAGGCAATACTCAATGATACTGGTGTTGCAATGTTACCAGGTTCTGATTTTGGATTTAAACCAAATAAAATGTTATCTAGGTTAAGCTTTACCGACTTTAATGGAATAAAATTTTTTGAAAATGTTAATAATCATAATTCTATAAGTGATGAAATGGTCAAGACTTATGCCCCAAATGTAGTTGAAGGGGTAAGTAAGCTCTCAAATTGGGCTAAAAATTTGTAAGAATCTCTTTGACGTCAATTAAATAACATAGTTAAATTAATTATTAATAAAAGAGGAGTACACATGAAAAAAATGATGTCATTGATTTCAGCGGTGTTAGTAATGTTTGCTTTTTCAAGCCCCATTACTTCAATTGCTAAATCAGCAGAGTTCTTCACAATAGGAACAGGCGGACCTACTGGAGTTTACTTCCAAACGGGTAACGCTATCTGCAAAATGTTACACAAGTCAGCAATTAGTGCTGATCACGGTAGAAAAAAAGGTACAGCTAAAGCTTATAGATGTACTGCACCTTCAACAGGTGGTTCTAACTACAATATTGGACAAATCAAAGATGGTGAGTTTCAATTTGGTGTTGCTCAGTCAGACTGGCAGTATCATGCTTACAATGGTTCAAGCAAATGGGAAGGAAAACAGTTTAGTGATTTAAGAGCTGTATTTTCTGTTCACAATGAACCTTTCCAAATTTGGGCAAGTAAAAAATCTGGAATTAAGAATTTTAAAGGCCTAAAAGGAAAAACAGTAAACATAGGTAACCCGGGTTCTGGTCAAAGAGGAACTATGGAAGAATTAATGAAAGCTATGGGAGCAGATATGAGTATGTTCAAAGCAACTACTGAACTTACTTCTTCTGAACAAGTAAAAGCTCTTTGCGACGGTAAAATAGATGCTTTTGGATACTCAGTAGGATTTCCAAATGGCGCAATGGAGCAAGCGGCAACTTGTAAAGCTAAAGCTAGCCCAATTAATTTAACAGGTGCACCAGTTCAAGGTTTAATTGATGGAGCAGACTATTACGCTAAAGCAGTTATTCCAAAAGGAACTTACTCAAATCAGAAAAAAGACGCTACAACGTTTGGTGTAAAAGCTACTGTTGTTACAAGCGCTAATGTTTCTGAAGAGCTTGTATACTTAGTAACAAAAGCGGTAATGGAAAACTTTGATGATTTCAGAGCTCAACATCCTGCTTTTGGACCACTGGAAAAGAAAAACATGATAGCTGATGGTTTATCAGCTCCATTACATCCAGGTGCAATTAAGTACTACAAAGAAGCTGGATTAATGTAATTCAACTTTATAGTTTAATTAAAAAAGGCCCAATATTTTTTGGGCCTTTTTTTTTAGAATAAGGTATCTTAGCTATAATGAATCAAAACATTCAAAGTAAGATAAAAGATAAAATACAAGAAGATATTTCTCCAACTCGAAACTTATCAGGTATCCATTTAAAAATAGTTTTTGGGATCGCAATACTCTGGACATTTTTTCAACTTTGGTATGCATCTCCATTTCCTTTTTGGTTTAATTTTGGAATGTTTAAAGGTTTACCTGCTAGAGCTATTCATTTGGGTTTTGCTTTAACACTAGCTTTTTTAATTTTTCCTTCGGTCAGAGGAAAAAAGATTTCACTATTTGATATTCTTATAAGTATTACCGGCGCATTATGTTGCTTATATATTTATTTTTTTTATGATGATTTAGTAAATAGAGGCGGGATTCTTTTAGTAAAAGAAATACTTGGTTTTAAAGTTCCAATTGAACTTATAATTGGTGCTACAGGTATTTTAATTTTATTAGAAGCAACTAGAAGAGCAATTGGCTTACCTCTAGTTATAATTGCAGTTTGTTTCCTTTTATTTTCTTATTTTGGGAAATATGCACCTGACATTATTTCTCATGGAGGGCTTTCTGTGAAAAGATTAGTAGGATTCCAATGGTTCGATCAAGAAGCAATATTCGGAATTCCAATAGGTGTTTCAGTAGATTTCATATTCTTATTTGTATTATTCGGAGCTTTATTAGAAACCGCAGGCGGTGGAAAATATTTTTTAGATTTAGCATTTGCAATGGTTGGAAAAATGAGAGGAGGCCCAGCTAAAGCAGCAATATTAGGATCAGGAATGACTGGCATGATTTCAGGTTCATCAATTGCTAACACTGTAACAACGGGAACTTTCACAATTCCTATAATGAAAAAAACTGGTTTCTCACAAGAGAAAGCAGGAGCTATTGAGGTTTCTTCATCTGTTAATGGACAAATAATGCCTCCTGTTATGGGAGCGGCTGCATTTGTCATGGCAAGCTTTATCGGAGTAACTTATTTTGAAGTTGTTAAACATGCTTTCTTACCTGCTATCATTTCATATATTGCTTTATTTTACATCTCTCATTTAGAGGCTCTTAAATTAGGATTAAAAGGGATGGATGACGCTGATGTCCCGCATCTTAAGAAAACTTTTTTATCTGGACTGCATTTTTTAATACCTATTTTTGTTTTAATTTTTTTACTTGTTTATATGAGATACACAGCAGGTTTTTCTATCTTCTACGCAACGTTATCTTTAGTAATAGTAAACTTAGTAAGTCGTATAATTAAAAATTCAGATTTTAAAACTGGTTTGATTGATTGGTACAATCAAACAATAGTTGGTCTTCAAAAAGGTGCAATTAACATGGTAGGGGTAGGGATCGCAATCGCTACAGCAGGGATAATTGTTGGTGCAGTGGGTTCTACAGGTCTAAGTACAAATTTAATCATAGTGATTGAGACAATTGCAAGAGATAATGTAATTATACTTATTTTATTAACTATAATTCTTTGCTTGTTACTTGGCATGGGTCTTCCAACAACTGCAAACTATGTTGTTGTGGCATCATTAATGGCAACAGTCTTAGTTGATGTTGGTAATGCATCTGGATTTATCTTTCCATTAATCGCAGTTCACTTATTTGTATTTTATTTTGGATTAATGGCAGATGTAACTCCTCCAGTTGGTTTAGCCTCTTATGCAGCAGCTGCAATTTCTGGTGGTGACCCTTTAAGAACCGGACTTCAAGCTATTTGGTACAGCTTAAGGACAGGAATTTTACCGATTGTCTTTTTGTTTAATCACGAGCTATTATTAATCGGAGTAGATAGTATCTGGCAAGCTTTATTAGTTATAGCTACTTCATTAATTGGAATTTTAGTGTTTACTGCAGCTACACAACAATGGTTTATAAACAAATTAAGGTGGTATGAGATTATAGCTTTCTTAGTTATATCTTTATCTTTTTTAGCTCCAGATTATGTTTTAAGTAAATTCTACCCAAAATATAATGAGCAAAAACTTTCAGCGGAAAAAATTCAAAGTTTATCTTTTGACCCGTCAAAAGAGGTTCACATAAAAGTAACTCGAGTTACTGAATATGGAGAAAGATACAAGCTATTTGTTATCGATAAAGGTAAATTTGAAAATAATTACAATTTGGAAGAATATGGTGTGACTTTAATAGACCAAAATAATAAGTTGACTGTCGATAAGTTAAATTGGAAAGGTGAAGCAAAAAAATCTGGATTACAAATGGGTGATATAATAAGTAATTTTAAAATTGAAAACCCAGACAGGCCAAACAAAGCAATAGTTTATCCTTTCGCTTTGTTATTTTTACTAATTGTTGGATATAGGAATTTTAGATCTGGAAAAATTACTCCAAATTAAAATTTTCTAATCTTCTTGCTTTTTAAATAAGCTTAATTAGCTAATGCGTAAAGTATAGCTACAACTAATAAAATTTCCAAACCTGACATTTAATTACCTCCTGTTATAATACTTAATATTTTTTTTTGTTAAAATTATGATTAAGTGGTTGTATTTGTTGTTTTGCAAAGTTGGCATTCATAGATATGAAAAAATTGATATTAATTTCAGTTTTGGACCAGGAGGTTCAACTGAGACGATAAAATGCAGAGATTGTGGAATTAAAAAAATTAGAAAAAAGGATTAAAGAATCTTCCAAGTACCAGAAGCAGAAGCAACTATTTCTTTATTATTAGAAATTTCACAATTTATAAAAACTAGTGTCTTAGTTTTTTTTAATATTCTCACTTTACCAATAAGATGATCTCCAAGTTGACCTACCGAGATAAACTTCATATCTAAATTAATTGTTACACATCTTTTGTCACCAGCAACTCTATGTGCAGCAGTTCCCATCCCAGTATCAGCAATAGTAGAGAGGAATCCACCATGTGCAATTTTACCAGTGTTTAAATGAATTTCTTTAACCTCAACCGTAAACTCATATTGAGTCTCGCTAATCCTTTTTAGCTCTAACCCGCCGAGATATTTCATAAATCCTTGATTAGACTCGTCCATACTTTTTTTTATCATATAACGGTGCCAATTGTGAAAAAATAACTGCAAATAAAATGAGAATTATTCCTATAATTTTTATTTCATTTAGAAACTGGCTTAAAATTATCCATCCGAAAATTGAAGCGAATACACCTTCAAGAGAAAATATAATAGCTACAGGCGCTGGAGAAAGATTTTGTTGTCCGTAAATTTGAAGAAGAAAGGCTACTCCGCTCGAGAGAATTCCAGCGTATAACATCTCTTTTCCATCCAAAACCATATTTGAAAATTTAACGCTTTCAAAAACAAAAGCTGGCATCAATGCAAATATAGATGCAATTAAGCATTGAAGGCATGCAATAGTAATTGGATAATTAAATATTCTCAAAAATCTTGAAATAAAAACAATATGAAACGCCCAAAATAATGCATTAAAAATTGCAATACTATCTCCTATTCTTACTTGAATATTATCGAACTCAGTTAAAAGGATACCTCCAAATAAACAAATAATAATAGATAGCCAAACAGATTTATGAATATTTTTTGAAAAAAAATAGTAAGCAACAAATGGAACTAAAATTACATAAAAAATTGTGAATACTGCTGTATTAGCTACATCTGTGTAAAGTAGGGCATACTGCTGTAAAACATTACCCATTGAAAGAAGAAATCCAATAAGCAATAGATTTAAAATGTTAACTTTTTTAAAAATTATTGAATTAACCTTTTTATATTCGAAAATAAATAAAAATGGGACTAGCGTAAGAAATCCAAGAAAGAGTCTGCCGAAAGTAAAAGTAAATGGTCCGTTATAATCCATTCCCATATCTTGAGCAACGAAAGCTGAACCCCAAATTAAAGAACAACTGATAGCACAAATAAGAGAGAAAACTTTTTTATTCATGCCTTGTACTATTTTATAATTGATTAAACGGCAAGTTTAAAAGCGAAGTCCTTGCCAAGACATTTCCCTAGATAAACGCAAAACCTAGCACCCTCCGCGCCATCAATAATTCTATGATCGTATGAGAGTGAAATAGGTAAAATTTTTCTTGAAACAAACTTGTCATTAACTTTTACTAACCTGTCGAAACTTTTTCCGACTCCAAGTATGGCTACTTCAGGAGGATTGATAATTGGGGTAAAGAAAGTTCCTCCAATGCCACCCAAGCTTGATATCGTCATTGAACCGCCAAAAAATTCCTTTTTATCAATTTTCAAATCTCTGCAAAGTCTACTTGTTTTTCTTAAAGCACTTCCAATTTCTTTTATACTCATTTGATCAACATCTCTTATTTTAGGTACCATTAAACCATGAGGAGTGTCTACTGCAAAACCAACGTGAAAATATTTTTTATAAATAATTTTGTCGTTGGCACTATCAATTGAGGCATTAAAATTTGGAAATTTTTTCAAAGCACTTACAAGTGCTTTTGCTATAAAAGCAAGAGGTGTTACTTTTATTTTCTCACCAGTATAGTAGTCATATAATGAGGATCTGAATTGTTCCATTTCTGTAATATCAACTTCATCATGCTGCGTTACATGGGGAATTTCGGTCCAAGATCTTACTAAGTGAGGACCAGACAATCTTTTCACTCTTGGTATATCTTTTAATTCGATTTCACCAAACTCTTCGTGAGGGTACTCTTCTTTATGAACTTTCTTTTCTACTTTCCCACCGCTGACTGTAACCTGAGATCTTACAAAATTTTTTACATCTTCCTCGGAAACTCTACCACCTCTTTGAGAACCAGGTATTTCAACTACATTGGCACCTAACTCTCTTGCAAATTTTCTAACTTTTGGACTAGCTGACTTACTGCCTGATTGTGTTGTAGGCACTACAGGAATAATCTCTTTTGGTTTTTGTGGACTGACTTTTTTTATTTCTGTCTTCTCAATTTCTTTTTGCTCACTGACTTCTTCTTTTTTTTGCTCAGTATCACTTTCTGTATCCAGACTAAGAATTAAGTCTCCTTTGTTGACTTTATCACCTACTTTAACATTTATTTTTTCAATAACTCCCTCATGTGTTGATGGTACTTCAACACTTGATTTGTCACTTTCCAATGTAATTAGAGAGTCATTTTTTTTTATTTGTTGACCTTCTTTGACCAGAACTTCAATAATTTCTACGTCCTTGAAGTCACCCATATCTGGAACTAAAATTTTTGTATTAGCCATATTTATAAATTAGAGGGAAAATCTCTATCTTTATCAATCTTAAATTTTTTTATCGCTTTCTCAGCTTTTTTAGTTTCAATTAATTGTTCTTTTGCTAGGGCACTTAAAGTATAGGCAACTATGTGCTCTTTATCGACTTCAAAAAATTTTCTCAGATTTTTTCTTGTATCACTTCTTCCATAACCATCTGTACCTAAAGAATAAAAAGGTTTTTCCACATATGGTCTTATTTGATCAGAAAATGATCTTGTATAGTCGGATGCAGCAACAATTGGCCCATCTCTTTTTGATAAACATTTTTGTACATAAGATTTTTTTCTTTTTTCATCTGGATTAAGAAGGTTCCATCTTTCTGTCTCCATTCCGTCTCTTCTTAGTTCATTAAAACTTGTAACGCTCCAAACATCAGAGTCTATACCGTAATCTTTAGATAGAATTTCTGATGCAGAAATTATCTCACGTAAAATTGTCCCTGATCCTAAAAGCTGCACTTTAGTTTTATTATTGTTGTTATTTTCTTTAAACAAATACATTCCCTTAAGAATTCCCTCATCTGAACCCTTTGGCTTTTCTGGGTGAGAATAATTTTCGTTCATTGCAGTTATGTAATAGAAAATATTTTCTTTTTTTTGGTGCATTCTTTTCAAACCGTCTCTAAGTATAACAGCCATTTCGTAAGCAAATGTGGGATCATAACTGATACAGTTTGGAATATTTGATGCTAGTAAATGACTATGACCATCTTGGTGCTGAAGTCCTTCTCCAGCTAAAGTAGTTCTACCTGCAGTAGCCCCAATCAAGAAACCTCTTGCTTGAGAGTCTCCAGCGGCCCACGCTAAATCTCCAACCCTTTGAAAACCAAACATGGAGTAAAAAATATAAATCGGTATCATTTCTAAATCGTGATTTGTGTAAGCAGTACCAGCTGCAATCCAAGATGACATTGCTCCTGACTCATTTATTCCTTCTTCTAAAACTTGGCCACTTTTATCTTCCCTGTAAGAGCTTAACTGTTCTGAGTCTACAGGTTCATATTTTTGACCTTCATGAGCATATATTCCTATTTTTTGGAAAAAACCCTCCATCCCAAAAGTTCTTGCCTCATCTGGGATAATAGGAACTAATCTTGGTGATATATTTTTATCTCTTAGTAATGCAGTTAGCATTCTAACTAATGCCATCGTAGTCGACATTTCTTTATCTCCTGTAGATTTCATAAAGTTATCGAATATTTCCTTAGGAGGAGCTTTTATTTGTTTTGCAAATGAAGATCTTTCTGGGATAAAACCACCAAGTTTAATTCTCTGATCTTTTAGATATTTAATTTCTTCAGAGTTTTCGTCTGGTTTGTAATACTCAATATTTTTTACTTGCTTATCAGTAAGAGGCACACCAAATCTATCTCTATAATAAAGTAAATCCTCCTCATCTAATTTCTTCTGTTGATGAGTGGTATTGATACTTTCACCAGATTTTCCCATTCCGTAACCTTTTATTGTTTTTGCAAGAATAACAGTTGGAGAACCAGTATGCTGCATCGCTGAATGGTAGGCAGCATAAACTTTATGTGGATCATGACCACCTCTATTTAATCTCCATATATCTTTATCTGTCATTGTAGACACCATTTCTTTTAATTCAGGATACTTCCCAAAGAATTTTTCTCGAACATACAAACCATCTTTAGCTTTAAAAGCTTGATATTCTCCATCGACACATTCGTTCATCCTTTTTACTAGTAGGCCAGATTTATCTTTCATTAGCAGTTTATCCCAATAAGAACCCCAGATTACTTTAATAACATTCCAACCAGTTCCTCTAAAACTTCCTTCGAGCTCTTGAATAATTTTTCCATTACCTCTAACAGGTCCATCAAGTCTTTGAAGATTACAATTAATTACAAAGATCAAATTGTCTAATTTTTCTCTTGCAGCTAAACCAATTGCACCCATTGACTCGGGTTCATCCATTTCTCCATCTCCTAAGAATACCCAAATTTTTCTTCCCTCATCTTTGACTAAACCTCTATTAATTAGATATTTTAGAAACCGCGCTTGATAAATTGCCATGATCGGACCAAGACCCATCGATACTGTTGGAAATTGCCAAAAGTCAGGCATTAACCAAGGGTGAGGATAAGATGATAGACCATCTTTACCAACCTCTTGTCTAAATCCATCTAATTGTTTTGCTGAGAGCCTTCCCTCTAAGAATGCTCTTGCGTACATCCCTGGAGCCGAGTGACCTTGAAAATATACTAAGTCTCCACCAAATTTATTATTTTTTGCTCTCCAAAAATGATTCATACCAACGTCATACAATGTTGCTGCTGACGCAAAAGTTCCTATATGTCCGCCTAGTTCAGAACTTTTCTTATTAGCTTTTACGACCATTGCAGCGGCATTCCATCTGATAATTGCTCTTAATTTCTTTTCAATATTTTGATCACCCGGAGATTTAGCCTCTGCCTCGGGTGGAATAGTATTTATATATGGCGTTGTTCTAGTATCAGGTAAAACCAAACCAGACTTATAAGCTTGATCAATTACTTTATTTAATAGATAGCTTGCTCTCGGTGCTCCATCAGACTCGATTACAGAGTTTAATGACTCTATCCATTCATTAGTTTCAACTGGATCAATGTCATCCTTTGAAGCCGGTTCTGCAAAAACTTTTTTAACTTGTTTTACAGGATTTAAGTTACCATTAGATTTTGGTTGTTCTTTAAACACCTCCTCTTTCACTGCTTCTTTTTTAATTTCTTGTTTTGGAGAAGAAGCTGCTTGACCATTTTCAATAGTTGCTAATAAGCTTCCTTCTGATACTTTATCTCCTATCTTTACTTTTAAATCTTTTATTTGGCCAGCCGAAGGAGACGGAATTTCTACACTGGATTTATCACTTTCAATTGTAACTATAGGATCGTTTTTATTTATTTGATCACCAGGTTTAACTAAAATTTCTATTACTTCTACGTCTTTAAAATCACCTATATCTGGAACTGAAATATTTTGAGCCATAACTCTATTATAAACTGGATGGAACATATAAAAAAGTTATTGAATAATAAACTAGAAAGAATAGCGCTCATAAGTTGAATAGTTGAATTTTTGACACATTTTTTGCCATTTTTTGTCACCTCTACGTGTTTCTATTGGGTATGAAATGGTTAATTAATTTATTGTTTAAAAAGAAAGAAATAAGAAGCAATCAAGGTCAAATAGTTCAGAAATTTCTATTAAAAAAATATCTATTAAGATAATTTTATAAGAGCTAAATTAGCTCTTTATGAATAAACCACTCTGGAAACCCTCTGAAAAACTAAGAGAAAATTCTTTATTAAATGATTTTTCTAGATTTATAAATTTTAAATCGACAAACTTTAAAGAAATATGGCAATGGTCAATAGACAACCCAAATGAGTTTTGGTCAAAGTTTTGGGATTATTCAAAAATCATTGGAGACAAGGGATCTGAAATAATAAAAAAAGATAAAATTTTTAATAAAACAAAATTTTTTTCTGACTCAAAAATAAATTATACGGAAAATATCCTAATAAAAAAATCTGAAGAATTGGCTATAAACTTTCTATCCGAAAAAGGTTTTGAGGAAAATATAACTTGGAACGATTTATATGAAAAGGTTTGTAAATTTTCATCTTATTTAAAAAAAATAAATCTTCAAAAAGGAGATAGAGTGGCAGCATATGTACCTAACAAAATAGAATCTATCATATGCTTTCTAGGATGTGCCAAAAATGGAATTATATGGTCTTCTTGCTCTCCTGATTTTGGTGCTCAAGGTGTTGTAGATCGATTTAAGCAGATTAAACCAAAAGTTTTAATCACCTGCGATTACTATTATTACAATGGAAAAAAAATAAATATTATAGGTAAAGTCGAAGAAATTCTTAAACAGATACCATCAATCAAGAAAGTGATTGCATATAATTACAATAAAAAGGAGAAAGAAAACTTAAAAGATTTTATCAATTTTGAGGATACTTTATTGAGTGACCTAGATGAAGTTTTTGAAAGATTTGAGTTTAATCATCCTATTTATATTCTTTTCTCCAGTGGAACGACTGGAAAACCAAAATGTATTACTCATGGAGCAGGAAATGTATTAATTGAACACAATAAAGAGTTTATGCTTCATTGTGATATTAGAAATAACGAGAGGCTATTTTATTACACCACAACAGGTTGGATGATGTGGAATTGGTTGGTAGGTGGATTAGCGACAGGATCATCAATTTTTCTTTTTGATGGTGCCCCAGTTTTTCCTAAGATAGATGTCCTTTTGGAATATTGCCAGAATAAACAAATCAATTTATTTGGAGTTAGTGCAAAATATATAGATCATCTAAAGAATGAAAACTACAGAAATAAAAATTTAAACTTAAATTCTGTAAAAATTATTACTTCAACTGGCTCGCCTTTAGCGGAGGAGAGTTTTAAATATGTATACGACAATATTAAGAAAGATGTTCACTTAGCCTCTATCGCTGGCGGAACAGATTTGGTTGGATGTTTAGTGCTCGGAAATCTTTTTTCGAATGTTAATAAAGGTGAAATCCAAGGTCAAAGTTTGGGTATCGACGTTGATGTATTTACAGATGATGGAAAAAGTACAGCAGATGGAGAAAAAGGGGAGTTAGTTGTTAAACAGCCTTTCCCCTCCATGCCAGTCAAGTTTTGGGGAGATGAGGACGGTCAAAAATATCATAAAGCTTATTTTACAAGATTTAAAAATATTTGGCACCATGGAGATTTTATTGAGAGGACTGGTAATAATGGATTTATTATGCGTGGTAGATCTGATGCCACATTAAATCCTGGGGGAGTAAGAATTGGAACTTCTGAAATTTATCAGCAAGTTGAGGATATAGATTTTATTACCGAAGGATTAGTTGTTGGCCAAGATTTTGACGACGATGTAAGGATTATTTTATTCGTTACTACTAAAAACAATCAAGAAATAAATGATGAAAAAGTCAAACTAATCAAATCTAGGATAAGAAAAAACTGTTCCCCTAAGCATGTACCTGCGATGATCATAAAAGTACCTGAAATCCCAAGAACTAAAAGTGGAAAAATTGTAGAGCTGGCTGTTAAACAAATAATAAATGGTGAGAAAATTAATAATAAAGAGGCTATCGCAAATCCTGAAACTTTAAAGTTCTTTGAAGATTTACCACAGTTAAAATTGTAGCGCGTCAGTTTGATTAGTTAAATCAAGATTTCAAATCCTTATAATGAAGTTAAGTCTTGGCTTTAGTCCCTAAGTTTAACCATTCTAAAGCCAGGACCTGTTAAAAATATTTTGCACAATTTTTATGTAACATTGAATGAAGCTCGATAAGTTTATCAAAGCTTTTGTTATAACCACCTCCAAGAACCCCACACAAAGGAATATTTTTTGAATAAAAATTTTCAATTACTATTTGGTCTCTTTTATTTATGCCTTCGTCAGTGACTTTAAGTTTACCTAGCCTATCTTCATGATGAATATCAACTCCAGCAACATAAAAAACAAAATCATAATTATTGTTATTAAGTTCTTTAAGATTTTTACTTAAAATATTAAGATATTCTTTATCTTCCATATTATCTTGAAGTTCAATATCAATATCGCTTTTAGATTTTTTTGCAGGGTAATTTGAAGCACAATGCATACTAAAAGTTAAAACATCTTTATCATTTTGAAATATTTCTGAATTTCCATTTCCTTGATGTACATCTAAATCTAATATTAGGATTTTCTTTGCATAGCCTTTGTTTTTCAAATAATTAGCTGCTACAGCAGTATCATTGAAAACACAGTATCCCGCTCCATAATTAAAAGTAGCATGATGACTACCTCCTGCAGTATTACAAGCAAGCCTGGAATCAAGTGCAAGTTTACTAGCCAAAACTGTTCCACCAGTAGCAACGAAAGATCTTCTCACAACACTATCATTGATTGGAAAACCTATTTTTTTCTGAGCATTTATTTCTAGAGTTTTATTTTTTATATCATTGATATATCTCAAAGAATGAGATGTTTTCATTGTTTCTATCGAACATTCTTTTGGAACATGAAATTTTGTAACTACTTTGGTATCTAAAAGATGATTTGCTAATGCACCAAATTTTTTAATAGGGAACTTGTTATCATCATTAATTTTTGCAACATAGTCAGGGTGATTTACTACGGGTAATTCCATTAAAAGATAATATTTATCTTTCAATACACATTGCAATACCCATTCCACCCCCGATACAAAGAGTCGCTAAACCTTTTTTCACGTCTCTCTTAATCATTTCGTGTATGAGCGTTACAAGAATTCTTGTTCCCGAGGCCCCAATTGGATGACCTATAGCTATTGCACCGCCATTTACATTTACTTTTTCTTCGGGAATAGAAAGTGTTTTTAACACAGCAATGCTCTGAGCTGCAAAAGCTTCATTAATTTCAAAAAGATCAACATCTTTAATTGACCAACCTGCTAACTCTAGAGCTTTTTTAGCAGATGGAATAGGACCAGTGCCCATTAACGCTGGATCAACTCCACAGCTAGCCCATGATTTAATTGAAACTAGTTTTTCAATTGAACGTTTATTCGCTTCTTCACTTGACATAATTGTTACTGCGGCAGCTCCGTCATTTATTCCTGAAGCATTACCTGCTGTAACACTTCCTTCTTTTTTAAAAACAGGTTTTAGTCTTGAAAGAGCGTCTAAATTAATACCTGCGCGGGGATGCTCATCCTTATTGAAATTTATCTCAGCTTTTTTCGATTTTATTTTAAAATTTACTATTTCCTCGTTGAATTTATTATTTTTTTGCGCAGCTATAGCTTTTTCTTGAGATTTGAGTGCAAATTTATCTTGCTCTTCTCTTGTAACCTGAAATTTTTCTGCAACATTTTCAGCTGTTATACCCATATGATATCCATGGAAAGCATCCCACAATCCATCTTTTATCATTGTGTCAGTTAATTCGGTATCTCCTAATTTTTTTCCATCTCTTAAATGTATTGCGTGAGGCGCCAGAGACATATTTTCTTGACCTCCAGCAATAACTAAATTTGAGTCACCAGATAGTATACTTTGAAAACCCGATGCCACAGACCTAATACCGGATCCACAAACTTGATTTACAATAAATGCAGGCTTCTCCTTAGGTATCCCAGATTTCATGGAAGCTTGTCTAGCTGGATTTTGCCCTGTGCCACCCGTTAATACTTGCCCCATTATAATTTCATCAATGTCTTCACTTTTAGAATTTGATCTTCTAATTGCCTCAGAGATAACACAAGATCCTAATTGCGCCGCAGAAATATTTTTTAAAGTTTTTCCAAGAGAGCCGACAGCAGTTCTACAGGCGGATGTAATAAATACTTCTTTTTTTTTCATAGATTTAATTTATCAAACCAATTTAGTTTGCCTTTTTAGATAATGCAATACTAACTGCTAGTATAAAAAAAATAAAAGTAGCATTTCCAGTAGTAAAAAAACTACCAGTTGATTTAAAGGGAAAAACTTCCACTAAAAAAATTAAAAGAAATGGATATATAAGATTTTTTTCAAAATTCATTGTTAATTCACCTCTTTTTATAAAAGTAAAATATATGACATAAAAAAATATAAAGACTGAAATAAAAAAACCAACGATACCAAGTTCAGACAATATCTCTAAATAATAATTATGCGGATGGCTGGCACAAAATTCAATAGATTTAACGCAATTAAGATAAAATGAATCTATTCCTCCTCCAAACAAAATATTTTGCTTCCAAGCTAAATATCCTGAGTAAAATTCCTTTATATATGTATTTGTTAATTGTGGTTCCTTTCCCTGAAAAAATTCAACTAGAAATAAAAAAATTTGATTAATTAAACCAATAAAATGTATTGTAAACTTTTCAACTTGAAAGCTAAACTGATAAGTAAGGAAAAAAATCAATAAAGATAAAAAGCTAAAAAATAAAAAATATTTCCATAATTTTCTTTCAATAATAAACAAAGTTGAAAACATCAAGATAAATAAAATCATTGGCATTCTGTTGCCTGAAATTATTATTGAGAAAAAAATAATTAAAAATATCAGCGATAAAAATAGAATAAGTAATTTTCTACTTTTAAAATTAATTAAAAAGGGAAAAATAAAAAACAAAAAAATACTAAACCTTTGCAAGTAAGATCCAGCTATGTATTCATCTCCAAATGGCCCTGATAGCTTATGAGGTTGTTTTTCGTAACCAAATAAATCTCTTCCAGTAAAAAACTGAATTATCAAATCTATAGACACAAATAAAACACAAATACTGGACGATAGAAAAAAAAAACGAAAGTTAAATATTTCTTTTGTTACCAAAAATTTCAAAATAAAGTAGAAAATGAGGTATCTTAAAAATAAAAAACTTTTTAGAAAAATATTTTTATCAATGATATATTCTGGAGACTCAAATAATCTAACACTATTTGTTAAACCAGTTATTAATGCCAAAACAAAGAGAAGTATTAAAATCTTATCGAATAATGAAAATTTTATTTCAACTATTTCTCTCCAATAAAAACTTATTGAGAGAAATATTATTAAAAGCAGGTTAAGGTTTATCAATAAATTTCCTGCAATAAAACTTACCGGTAAAAAAGAAATCGTTAAATTAATTATATTTTTTTGATTTAAGTATCTAAATAGAGCTTCAGCCATTTGGTATTTTTTACTTACAGTTTTATATTAATATGTTATTTTTAGAATTTATAAAAGAGTTTAAAAAAATAAAATATTATGCGCCTGTAGCTCAACTGGATAGAGCGCTTGGCTACGGACCAGGAGGTTCTGGGTTCAAATCCTAGCAGGCGCACCATCATTTTTGTTGAAAAACAAGCGAAAAATTATAAAACTATAGTATGAAATTTATACAAAATATTTCTTTACAAAAATCAGTTATCTTATTTTTTATATTAGTACTTATAATTTTAGTTTGTTTAACTTTAGTCTTATAGATAAGCAAAATAAAGCACAACCGAACCTAAAATTACCCTATAGATAACAAAAATTATTAAACTAAATGATTGTATAAATTTTAAAAAGAATTTGATAGTTCCTAATGAAAATACAAATGATAAAATTATTGAAATTAAGTTCAATTGAGAAAAGCTTACATCATCAAAAAAAATAATGTTTCTTATCCCGAAGAAAGATACTGCACCAAGAGTTGGGATAGATAATAAAAACGATATTTTAGCAGCATCGTACCTTTTAAAATTTAGTAGTCTCGCAGCAGTTATTGTAATACCTGATCTACTCACACCTGGGACTAAAGAAATAATTTGAAAAAAACCAATTATCAAGGCAGATTTAAAGTTAAAATTTTTACCTATATCTTTTTCTAATTTGAATCTATCACTTATGTAAAGTATAATTCCAAATACAATCGTCATCCATCCAATTATTTTAATATTTCTCAGCGCAGCAATTAAATTTGTCTCGACAACAATTAGGCCTACTATCATTACAGGAATTGAGGACACCAAAATTTTTATTAATAGATCTTTATTTTCTATAAAATTAATTATTTCCTTTCTGAAAAAAACAAGTACAGCTAAAAATGACCCAATGTGTAGGCTTACGTCAATAGAAAGACTTTTTTCATCAAAATCTATAAATTCAGATATTATAATTAAATGAGACGATGAGCTTACAGGTAAAAATTCTGTGATTCCTTGAACTAAAGATAGAATCAATATCTCAATCATTATTAATGATTATGATTGAACGATGTTTTTTTAATGACATTATGAAATGCATATCAGCTATGCAGAAAAAAACCTAAAAATTTGGGGAATTAATTATTATAGGTAACTATTATTGACCTTTAAATAGTATTAATTAATTGATTTTTTAACTATTGATACTTGCTTATGAAAAAAAAAATGCTTCAGTTTGTTGATTTAGATCAAGAGACACCCCTAAAAAGAAGTACGGTAAAAAGAAAGGGTGACTTTAATGAGATATATGATCAATTCATCACTGAAAAAGCTAAAGAGCAATCAAGCAGGTGTTCTCAATGCGGAGTTCCTTTTTGCCAAATACATTGTCCCTTAAGCAATAACATACCTGACTGGTTAAAACTTACTGCTGAAGGTCGATTAAAAGAGGCTTATGAAATTTCTCAAAGCACAAATAATATGCCCGAAGTTTGTGGGAGAATTTGTCCTCAAGATAGGTTATGCGAGGGAAATTGTGTAATCGAACAGTCCGGACACGGAACAGTAACAATAGGATCGGTAGAAAAATATATAAATGATACTGCTTGGGAAAAAGGATGGGTAAAACCAGTAAAAGTACAAAAAGAATTAAAACAATCCATTGGTATTATTGGAGCTGGACCTGCAGGTATGGCATGTGCAGAGGAACTTAGAAAATCTGGTTACCAAGTAACAATTTACGATAGATATGATAGACCAGGTGGACTTCTTATATATGGAATTCCAAATTTTAAACTTGAAAAATTTGTTGTTGAAAGAAGAACAAAACTTTTAAAACAAAGCGGGATTAAATTTGTTCAGAATTTTGAAGTTGGTAAAGATAAAACACTTTATGAATTAAAAAGTAAACACGATGCAATTTTAATAGCTACTGGTGTTTATAAAGCTAGAGAGATAAATATACCTGGAAATGATTTAATAAATATTTTCCCTGCGATGGAATTTTTAACAGCATCAAATAGAAAAGGTCTGGGTGATAAAGTAAAATTATTTGATGACGGTACTCTAAATGCTGAAGGAAAAGATGTCGTTGTTATAGGTGGAGGTGACACCGCTATGGATTGTGTAAGAACATCTGTGAGACAGAAGGCAAAATCAGTAAAGTGTTTATATAGAAGAGACAGAGAAAATATGCCTGGTTCAGCAAGAGAGGTAGGCAATGCCATAGAAGAAGGAGTAGAATTTATTTGGCTTTCTAGTCCAAAAAGTTTCATCGGTAATAAAAAAGTTGAGGCTGTTGAAGTCAATAAAATGAAATTAGGTGAGCCGGATTCGTCAGGAAGAAGAAGACCTGAAATAGAAGTTGGTTCTGAATATAAAATTAATGCCGACCTCGTAATAAAGTCTTTAGGATTTGATCCAGAAAATCTTCCAAAATTATTTAACGCCAAAGAATTAGGTATCTCAGAGTGGGGCACAATCAAAATTGATTTAAAAACTATGCAAACAAATTTGGACGGTATATTCGCTGCCGGCGATATAGTCAGGGGTGCATCTTTGGTAGTTTGGGCAATTAGAGATGGAAGAGATGCAGCAATACAGATTGAGAAATATTTACAATCAAAAATAAATAAAAATAAGTCCGAGGAAGCAGCTTAAATGGATAATTATAAAAAAAATAAACAACTTTTAGAGCAAACTTATAATTATTCCTCTGATATGGAACATGATGCATGTGGAGTTGGTTTAATAGCATCAACAAATGGAAAAAAGTCAAGAAATGTTGTTGAATATGGTATTGAAGCTTTAAAAGCTATATGGCATAGAGGTGCTGTTGATGCAGATGGAAAATCCGGTGATGGTGCAGGAATTCAAATTGAGATAGCCCCAGAATTTTTTAAGGAAAAAATTCTAAACACAGGTCATACACTTGACGAGGAAAAAAGAATTTGTGTTGGCATGGTTTTTCTTCCTAGAACTGATTATTCAGAGCAAGAAAAATGTAGAGAAATAATAGAGTCTGCTCTATTGGAGGGCAATTATTATATTTATGGATGGAGACAAGTGCCAATTAATCCTAGTGTGCTTGGAAAAACTGCCGATCAAAGCCGGCCTGAAATAGCCCAAGTAATGTTCAAAAAAAATGAAAATTTGAAAACTAACGACCTTGAAAGAGATTTATTTGAAACTCGAAAAAAAATAGAGAAAGTTGCGAGAAATAGTCAACTTAAAGACTTCTATATTTGCTCTTTTAGTTCACGTTCAATTGTTTACAAAGGCATGTTTCTAGCAGAAATGCTGTCAGAATTTTATCCCGATTTAAATGATAAAAAATTGACTTCAAGGTTTGCCGTATTTCACCAAAGATACTCAACGAACACCTTTCCAAGTTGGGACCTTGCACAACCTTTTAGAACATTAGCGCACAACGGTGAGATTAATACTTTAAAAGGTAATATAAATTGGATGAAAATTCATGAGCAAGATATGTCAAGCTCTCTATTTAAAAATGTAAAAGACTTAAAGCCAGTAATTAGGAGCTCTTCAGACTCAGGTGCTCTTGATAACGTATTTGAGTTATTAGTCCATTCGGGCAAACTTGCTCCATTAATCAAATTAATGATGATACCTGATGCTTGGTCAAAAAGAAGTAAAACTGTTCCTAAAAATCATCAAGATTTATTTAATTTTTTAAATAGCACAATAGAGCCATGGGATGGACCAGCTGCGATATGCGCTACAGATGCAAAATGGGTTTTGGCATCTTCAGACAGAAACGGATTGAGACCATTAAGGTATTCCATAACATCAGATAATTTGTTTTTTGCAGGCTCCGAAACTGGGATGATTAAGATTCCTGAAGAAAAAATTGTAGAGAAAGGTAAGTTAGGACCAGGACAAATTATTGCTATAGATTTAAAAAAAGGAAAGCTATTTAAAGACAAAGCAATTAAAGATTTACTAGCAAAGGATTATAAAAAATATAATAAACAGATTATTGATTTGGAAAAGAAAATTTCTAGTGAAAATGAAAAACCAAATTTTGCTGGTGAAGATTTAAGAAAGAGACAGTATTTATCTGGATTAAGTATAGAGGATCTTGAGTTAATTCTTCATCCAATGGCTGAAGAGGGTAAAGAAGCATCCGGCTCTATGGGAGACGATACACCCGTTGCAGTTTTGTCTAGTCATTTTAGGCCAGTCTCTCATTATTTTAGACAAAATTTTAGCCAGGTTACAAATCCACCAATCGACTCTTTAAGAGAAAATAAAGTTATGAGTTTAAAAACTAGATTTGGAAATCTAGGAAATATTTTAGACTTTGATAATTTAACAGAGGAAAATATTTATGTTTTAGATAGTCCTATTTTAACAAACTCTCAATTTAAAAAATTTAAAAAATTTTTTTCTAAAAAAACAAAAGTAATTGATTGTACGTTTGATATTTCCACATCTCTAAAAGATAGGATAGAAGCAATAAGAGTAGAAGCGGAAACATCAGTAAGAGAGGGAAGCACATTTCTAATTTTATCTGATAAAAATATTAATAACCAGAAAGCAAGTATTCCAAGTATTTTAGTAGTTGGAGCTGTGCATTCATATTTAGTAAAACATGGGTTAAGAGGATATTGCTCATTAAACGTAGAGTGCTCGGATGCATTAGACACTCATTCTTTTGCTGTATTAATTGGTGCAGGCGCAACAACTGTAAATCCTTACCTTGCTATAGATAGTATATATCAAAGATTTGAAAAAAAATTATTTGGTAAATCTGATTTTGAAAGCTGTGTAATTAAATTCAAAAAATCTATAGATGCTGGGTTGTTAAAAATCATGTCAAAGATGGGAATTTCTGTAATAAGTTCATACAGAGGTGGATGTAATTTTGAAGCTGTAGGTTTAAGTAGAGCTATAGTTTCTGACTATTTTCCGGGCATGTCGTCAAGAATATCCGGTATTGGTGTAATAGGTATTGAGAAAAAGATAAAAGAACTTCACTCAAAATTTAATGCAAAAAATATATATACCCTTCCTATAGGAGGACTTTATAGGTATAGAAAAAGTGGAGAAGATCACCAATATCAAGGAAGACTAATACATTTACTTCAAAGTGCAGTTGGAACAGGATCTTACGAACAATATAAAAAGTATTCTGCGGGTATACACAATCTTCCACCTATTAACATTAGAGATTTATTAGAATTTAAAAAGTCTAAAGAAAAAATCAGTATCGACGAAGTTGAACCTCTCGAGGAAATTTTAAAGAGATTTGGAAGTGGAAGCATGTCACATGGAGCTTTATCAGCTGAGGCACACGAAACATTAGCAATGGGTATGAATAGAATAAAAGGAGCTTCTTGTAGCGGAGAAGGTGGAGAGGATGCAAAACGATTTAAAGTTTTACCGAATGGTGATAGTGCAAATTCGAGAGTAAAGCAGATAGCTTCTGCTAGGTTTGGCGTTACTGTAGATTATCTAAATAATGCAAATGAAATAGAGATAAAAATTGCTCAAGGAGCGAAGCCAGGGGAAGGCGGACAACTTCCAGGTTTTAAGGTGACCGAAGAAATTGCTAGACTAAGACACTCAACTCCTGGAGTTACTTTGATTTCACCTCCACCACATCATGACATTTATTCGATTGAGGACTTAGCTCAATTAATCTACGATCTTAAACAAATAAACCCAAAAGCAAGAGTAGGTGTAAAACTTGTGGCTTCAACAGGAATAGGCACAATTGCAGCAGGAGTAGCAAAAGCCAAAGCAGATATTATTTTGATATCAGGTCATTCTGGAGGAACTGGAGCCAGCCCTCAAACTAGTATTAAGTATGCAGGTATTCCGTGGGAAATGGGGTTAACTGAGGCCAATCAAATACTTACTCTTAATAATTTAAGACATAACGTTACTCTGAGAACTGATGGAGGATTAAAAACAGGAAGAGATGTTGTGATCGCAGCTATGATGGGTGCAGAAGAGTATGGTATGGGAACATCTTCTTTAGTCGCAATGGGATGTATAATGGTTAGACAATGTCACTCAAATACATGTCCAGTAGGTGTATGTAGCCAAGATCCATCTTTAAGAGAAAAATTTACTGGCACACCAGAAAAAGTAGAAAATTTATTCAAATTTGTTGCAACTGAAGTACGAGAAATTTTATCTTCACTAGGATTTAAGTCTATTAATGAAATTATTGGTCGTACTGATTTATTATCTCAAGTAAACAAAGGTGCATCAAATTTAGATGATTTAGATTTAAATCCACTCTTAGTTCAAGCAGATCCAGGTGAAAATTTGAGATACTGCAAAGATAATCATATTAATAAAGTTCCAGAAACACTAGATGAAAAAATATGGACAGATATAAAAGACAGAATAAGTACCTCAAGAAAAAATAATTTTGAATATGAAATTGAGAACACGTCAAGGTCCGTGGGGACTAGACTCTCACATCATGTCTATAAAAAATTTGGTAATGAAAAACTAAATGACGAGACAATTAATATTAAATTAACCGGTTCAGCTGGGCAATCTTTAGGAGCATTTTTGACAAAAGGAATATGTATTACAGTTGAGGGCGATTGTAATGATTATGTGGGAAAAGGTTTATCTGGAGGAAAAATAATTGTAAAAACATCAACCAAGAGTAAATTGATTGCAGATCAAAATACGATTATTGGAAATACAGTTTTATATGGAGCTACTTCTGGAAAACTATACGCATCAGGCCAAGCTGGTGAGAGATTCGCGGTAAGAAATTCAGGCAGTTTTGCAATTGTTGAAGGCTGTGGCGCTCACGGATGTGAATATATGACAGGAGGTAATGCAATTATATTGGGAGCGGTTGGAGATAATTTTGGAGCAGGTATGACAGGTGGAATGGCATTTGTTTATGATGAAAAAAATGAATTCGAAAATTTTGCAAATCCATCATCAATTATTTGGCAGTCAGTCGAAACAGATTATTGGAAAAAGTTCTTAAAAGAGAGTATCAAAGATTTTGAGTCCAAAACTTCCTCCCAAAAAGCAAAAAGAATACTTGAAAATTTTGAAAATGAACTTAAAAATTTTAAGCAAGTGTGCCCAATAGAAATGCTTGATAAACTTGATAATCCAATCAGTTTAAAACCTCATGTTAAGAAGGCTGGTTAATGAGTAAAATAAATATCTTTTGCTTTGGTTTTGGCCAAGTAGCAGAAGGTTTTATTAATAAATTAATTCAAGAAAAAAAAGATTTTAATTTAAGTATTACTTCTAGACAAGAAACTCATCAAATAGAATTTAATAATTTAAAAATAACATCATATCATTTTACTGATGATAAATTTGACAGCTCTATAAATAAAAAATTAAAGGATGCAAATTATATTTTAATTTCAATTCCACCCATTGAAGGTAAAGATATAGTTGCCAAATACTTTGATAAAAATCTGCAAGATATTACAAATTGCAAATGGATCACTTATTTATCAGCTACAAGTGTATATGGGGACCACAAAGGTGAATGGGTAAATGAAAACAGCATTACTAAACCAACTTCTCCGAACGGGTCAAGCAGACTAGTAGCAGAAAATACTTGGAAAAAATTATCTAATAAAAATAAATATCCATTACAAATTTTTAGATTAGCTGGAATTTACTCTAATGAGTTTAATATTTTAAAAAGATTACAAACT
Source organism: uncultured Pelagibacteraceae bacterium (assembly GCA_902601545.1). Taxonomy (GTDB): domain Bacteria; phylum Pseudomonadota; class Alphaproteobacteria; order Pelagibacterales; family Pelagibacteraceae; genus Pelagilacustribacter. Next base: position 28,135 of record CACKNR010000010.1, read on the forward strand.
GGTAAATTACAAGTCATAGATAAAAAAAATCATTTTTTTTCAAGGATACATGTTGAGGACATAGCTAATATTTTATTCAAATCTCTTGATAATTTTAAAAATAATGAAATTTATAATATTTGTGATGATAAACCTGCTTCACAGAGTGATGTAGCAGCATACGGTGCGAAATTACTTAATCTTAAAAGTCCAAATACAGTAAAACTTGAGGAAGTCGAAAGTGAAATGTTACGAAACTTTTATAAGGACTCCAAAAAAGTAGACAATAAAAAGATGAAAACCTTTTTTAAATATAATTTGAAATTTCCAACTTACGTAGAGGGATTAGAATATATCTTTAATAATAATATCTAATTCATTAATTATTCTTTTCAAGGATTTTCGATTAGATAAACTATGATCACCATTTTTTATAATTACTTTTTTCTTTTTGGCATTCCTAAATATATTTAATATATACTTTGAGTAAATAGTTGGGACAACCTCATCTCTTTGTCCGTGTATCATTGTTACCCTTATATTCGCATCAATTTTTTTATTTAAAACCTTATTCTTCCTACCGTCTTTAATTAATTGCAAAGTAATAGGGTATTCATACTCTCCATTCTTAATTAAAATTTTTCCTGTTTTAAGTAATTCTCTTTTTGTTTTATTTGGAAATTTATTCCACATTAATCTTGTCAAAAATTCTGGAGCTGAACCTATTCCAACAAACCCTTTAATTTTAGATTTAAAATAACTAAATTGATTTAATGCTATCCATGATCCCATACTTGAGCCAATTAAGATAAAATTATTTTTCTTTACAATTTTTCTTATTACATTTTTAGTATCCTTTGACCAAATGCTAATATTTCCTTTAGTAAAAATACCTGAAGACTTTCCATGCCCAGAGTATTCTAAACTTAAAAAACCCAATTTATTTTTTTTTGCAAATTTTAAAAGAGTTTGAGGTTTTTCACCTTCTATATCAGACATAAAACCTGGAAGAAAAATTATATAAAGCTTCTTTTTAAAATAATTGTCGATATATCTTAGCTTTTTAGTATTGGAAATTTTTATATACTTAAATTTTTTCATATAACGGTTAATTAATTCTTAATATATATATATGAAAATGGTTACAAAAATAAATGTTTTACAAGTAATTCCCAAACTTGGCTACGGTGGAGCCGAAACTGGTTGCTACGATATTGCTCATTATTTAGCAGAGCAAGATTGCGGTTCATTTATAGTAACTTCGGGTGGAGAGTTGATCAAATTTGTTAAGAAAAATAAAGTTAGAATTTTTAAACTTCCTGTTCATTCTAAAAATCCAATATTAATTTTGTATAATGCAATATTTTTATCAATTTTAATAGTTTTAAAAAAAATAAACATCGTTCATGCTCGAAGCAGGGCTCCTGCTTGGTCATGTTATCTAGCTTGTTTAATAACTAATAGGGCTTTCGTAACTACTTTTCACGGTACATATAACTTTAAAAATAAATTTAAAAAATTTTACAACAGTATAATGCTAAGAGCTAAACTTACGATAGCCGGATCAAATTTTATCTTTGAGCACATAAATGAAAATTATAACGAATATCTGAGTAAAAAAAAAAAATTGAGAGTTATATTTAGAGGAATAAATATAGATTATTTTAGTCAAAAAAATATTTCAATTTTAAAACAAGAAAAACTTAAAAGAGAATGGGGATTAGAAACTAATAAATTCACAATCCTAATGCCAGGTAGACTCACATCATGGAAAGGTCAGGAAAAATTTATTGAGGCATTAAACATTTTAATTGAAAACTATAATATTACTAATTTTCAAGCAATATTACTTGGATCTGATCAAGGAAGAAAAGTTTACTCAAAAAGGCTTTACAGTTTAGTCGAAAGATACAGCCTTACAAAAAAAATAAAATTTATAAATCATTGTGGGGACATGCCTTTAGCTTATTCTTTGGCAGATGTAGTGGTTTCAGCATCAATCAAACCAGAGTCTTTTGGAAGAGTCGCAGTGGAGTCGCAATCAATGAGCAAACCTATTATTGCAAGTAACATTGGAGGTTCAAAAGAAACAATTTTGAATAAAAAATCTGGTTTTTTATACAAGCATGATGACCCAAGAGAACTTGCTAAATATTTAAATACTGTTATTCAATTAAGTCAGGAAGAGTTGAAATTAATGGGAAACGAAGGTAGAAAAAATATAACAAAAAAATTTGATGTCGAAGTGATGTGTGACTCGAATTTGAGAGAATATAGAAAATTATTAAAAAGCTAATGCCTCATATTGAATTATTAGACGGAAAAAAAATATCTTTCATAAAATCTATTAACGGTATTGAATTGACTAAAAAAATCAGTAAGTCAATTGAAAAGTCCGCATTGGTAATGGAGGTGAATGGGGAATTAAAAGATTTAAGTCACGAAATTAAAAAAGATTCAAAAGTAAGAATTATAACTAACAAAGACAAGGAAGGTTTAGAAGTAATAAGACATGATACAGCACATATAATGGCTATGGCCGTTCAAGAATTGTTTCCCGGAACCCAAGTAACTATAGGACCGGTTATAGAAAATGGTTTTTATTATGACTTTTCTAGAAAAGAACCTTTCACAAGCAGTGACCTAAATAAAATTGAAAAAAAAATGTCCGAGATTATTGATAGAGATGTTAAAACAAAAAGGGAAGTCTGGGAAAGAGCTAAAGCAATATCCCACTTTAAAAAGATAGGTGAAAAATATAAGGCAGAAATTATCGAGAGCATACCTGAGAACGAAGAACTCTCAGTTTATTATCATGGTGACACCTGGCATGATTTATGTAGAGGCCCGCACTTAACATCATCCAGCAAAATAGGTAAAGCATTCAAGCTTACAAAAGTTTCAGGAGCTTATTGGCGTGGTGACTCAAAGAATGAAATGCTGCAAAGAATTTACGGAACTTGCTGGAGTTCAAAGAAAGAATTAGACGACTATCTTCATCGCTTAGAAGAAGCAGAAAAAAGAGATCATAGAAAATTAGGAAAAGAGATGGATCTTTTTCATTTTAGGGAGGAAAGCCCGGGCTCAGTTTTTTGGCACGAAAAAGGGTGGCTATTATTTCAACGATTAGTCGAGTATATGAGAATGAAACAAAGATTGGCAGGTTATAAAGAAATAAACACACCTGAACTATTAGATAAATCATTATGGGAGAAATCTGGTCACTGGGAGAAATTTGGAGAACATATGTTTACTTCAGAGACACCTGATGAAAAAACATTTGCTGTAAAGCCTATGAATTGTCCTGGATGCGTTCAAGTTTTTAATCAAGGTTTGAAAAGTTATAGAGACCTACCTTTAAAGCTCTCAGAGTTTGGTAAGGTTCATAGATATGAACCATCAGGAGCATTACATGGATTATTGAGAGTAAGAGCTTTTACCCAAGATGATGCTCATATTTTTTGCACAGAGGAACAAATTACCGAGGAGTCTTTATCTGTAACAAAACTGATTTTGGAAATTTATAAAGATTTAGGTTTTAAAAATGTAATTCTAAAATATTCAGATAGACCTAAAAAAAGAGTAGGAGATGACAGCGTGTGGGATAAGTCAGAGGAAGCTCTATTAAATGCAATTAAAAAATCAAAATTAGAATATACTATAAATAAAGGTGAGGGAGCTTTTTATGGCCCAAAAATTGAATTTGTATTAAGGGATGCAATAGGTAGAGATTGGCAATGCGGAACTTTGCAAGTAGATTTGAATTTACCTGGTAGATTAGGCGCAACTTACGTGGCTAAAGATGGATCTAAAAAAATCCCTGTAATGCTTCATAGAGCTCTTTTTGGATCTTTAGAGAGATTTATTGGAATTTTAATTGAAAACTATGCAGGTAAACTGCCATTTTGGTTATCTCCAGCACAAGCAGTAGTATGTTCCATAGCTGAAGACAATAATAATTATGTTAAAAAGTTATTTGAAGATCTTTTTAAAGAAGGTATAAAATGTGAAATGGATTTAAGGAATGAAAAAATAAATTACAAAGTGAGAGAACATTCTCTCGCAAAAGTTCCTTATATAATTGTCTGTGGAAAAAAAGAAGTTGCAGAAAATACAGTCACTATAAGAAAACTTGGTTCGGATAAACAAGAATTATTGAAAAGAGAAGATCTAATAAAAAATATGCAAGTATTAAATAAGCTGCCTTTAAATTAAGTGTCAAACTCAAAACCAAATTACTTTCAAAGAAGATCTAAACCTCAAGGCCCTAGAGCTAATGAGCGCATACGAGCTCTTGATGTACAAGTTATTGGAAGTGAAGGTGATAATCTTGGGTCAATGCCAATAAAAAAGGCGATTGAATTAGCTAGACAAGAAGATTTAGATTTAATCGAAATCTCTCCTAATGCTAACCCACCGGTTTGTAAAATAATGGATATCGGTAAATATAAATATGATTTACAAAAAAAAGCAAATCAAGCTAAAAAAAAACAAAAAATAGTTTCTTTAAAAGAAATTAAATTAAGACCAGGAACTGAAATACATGATTATAATTTTAAAATTAAAAACGCTAAAAAATTCATAAGTAAAGGTGATAAAGTTAAATTTACCGTAAAATTCAAAGGTAGAGAAATGCAACATACAGATTTAGGTAAAGAACTTATGAACAAAATTATAAATGAGACGAAAGATATAGCAAAAGTAGAAAGTCAGCCAAAATTTGAAGGCAAGCAAATGGTGATGATTATACAACCCATTTAAATCAATCATAATAGCGACTTGCTAAGACAAGATATTGTCTATATAAGTCCGAAATATTTATGCCAAAACTTAAAACAAAAAGCTCAGCAAAAAAAAGATTTAGATTTACTGCATCAGGTAAGATTAAGATGCCTCAAGCAGGTAAACGTCATGGAATGATTAAAAGGACAAATTCACAAATTAGGAAACAAAGAGGCACAACGATTATGTCGAAACAAGACACAAGAATTGTAAAATCGTATATGCCATATAATTTAAGAGGGTAGTATGGCTAGGACAAAACGTGGCGTATTAAGCAGGGCAAAACATAAAAAAGTTCTGAAATCAGTTAAAGGACAATACGGTCGAAGAAAAAATACTATTAGGGTAGCTAGGCAGGCTATGGAAAAAGCTATGCAATATGCTTACAGAGATAGAAAAGCAAAAAAGAGGGAGTTTAGATCTCTGTGGATCCAAAGAATTAATGCTGGTGTGAGAGCTGAAGGATTAACATATGCAAAATTTATAAATGGTCTGGCTAAATCCAAAATAAAACTTGATAGGAAAGTTTTAGCTGAATTAGCTTATAACAACCCAGAAGTCTTTAAATCTGTGGTAAAAAAAGTTCAATCATCCCTTGGTTAAAAGAGCCTTTAATTAACACAAACTTTAATATAAAAAATCAATTACCTAATGAGTGATTTGGAAAAAATAAGTTCTATTTTTAACGCTAAAATTGACTCTGTTAAAACTAAGGAAGATTTACAAATTATCAAAACAGAGTTTTTTGGTAAAAATGGTCAAATCACAAATCAATTTAAAACTTTAGGCTCTCTTCAACCCGAGAAGAGGAAAGAGTTTGCCTCTAATCTTAATAAAATTAAAGACGACCTTACAAGTCAAATAGAACAAAAAGACTTTGAACTTAGCAATGCAGAAATAAATGAAAAATTAAAAAATGAAAAAGTAGATGTAACCTTACCAATAAGACCCTTCCAACAAGGAAAAATACATCCTGTATCACAAGTGATTGATGAAATTTCATCTATTTTTTCTGAAATTGGTTTTTCAGTTGCGGAGGGACCTGACGTTGAGACAGAGTACAATAATTTTACAGCGTTGAATACTCCAAAAGACCACCCCGCAAGAGATATGCACGATACTTTTTACTTAGAAAAAAATAAGAAATTACTTTTAAGAACTCACACTTCTCCAGTCCAAATAAGGACTATGTTGGGTGGAAAACCTCCTTTTAAAATTATTGTACCTGGCAGAACTTACAGATGTGATAGCGATCAAACACATGCCCCTATGTTTCATCAACTTGAGGGTCTTCATATAGATAAAAAAATTACCATGGGTCACTTAAAAGGGTGTTTGAATTATTTTATAAAAGAATTTTTTGAAGTCAAAAATGTAAAAATGAGATTTAGACCTAGTCATTTTCCTTTTACCGAGCCATCCGCCGAAGTAGATATAGGCTACAAAATTGAGAATGAGAAAATCATAATCGGAGACGGAGACAAATGGTTAGAAATTTTAGGTTGTGGAATGGTACATCCTAACGTTCTTAAAAACGCAAAAGTAGACCCAAAAAAATATCAAGGGTTTGCATTTGGCATGGGTATAGATCGATTAGCTATGTTAAAATATGGTATTAATGATTTGAGAGCCTTCTTCGAAACAGATTATCGATGGTTGAGCCATTTTGGATTTGATCCTTTAGATGTTCCAACAAACTATAGGGGGCTGAGCAAATGATCATTACATTACCATGGTTAAAAGAACATTTGAAAACTGATGCAAAAGAAAATGAAATTGTAGAAAGATTAACTAGTATAGGACTAGAGGTTGAGTCTATAAAAGAAAATTCAGAAGAACTTAGTAAATTCAAAATTGCAAAAATAATTAAAGCAGAAAAACATCCTAACGCAGATAAATTAAAAGTTTGTGATGTCACAATTGGTGGAAAAGAGACTTTAAAAGTAGTTTGTGGAGCCTCTAATGCTAGGGACGGTTTGATAACAATTTATGCACCACCTGGGGCAGTTATTCCTAAAACTAAATTTGAATTAAAAATCGCTAAAATTAGAGGTGTTGAGTCTAAAGGAATGCTATGTTCTGGGAGCGAATTGAACTTATCTGAGGATAGCGAGGGTATAATAGAATTAAATGGAAAAGAAAAAGAAATAGGAAAAAGTTATTTTAAAAATAAGATCGGAAAATTAATTGATATTGCAATCACACCAAATAGACCTGACTGTTTAGGTGTTAGAGGAATAGCAAGAGACCTATCCTCTACAGGAATTGGAAAATTAAAGTCTGTCAAAAAGAAAAAATTTAAACAAACCTCTAATCAAAATATTAAAATATCAATAACTAAAGATAAACACCAAGGATGTCATATTTTTGGAAGCTGTTATATAAAAAATATAGTTAATAAAGAAAGCCCAAAATGGTTGCAGGAAAAACTTCTCACTATAGGTTTAAAACCAATATCAGCAGTCGTTGATATAACTAATTACGTAATGTTTGATTTGAACCGTCCTTTACATGCATACGATGCTGATAAAATTGATAGGGAGATCATAGTTAGAGACTCTAAAGATGGTGAGGAGTTTGAAGCACTAGATAATAAAAAATATAAACTCAAAAAAGGAATGTGCGTAATTTCAGATAAGTCCAGCGTTCTTGGACTTGGAGGTATAATTGGAGGAATTAAAACTTCAACTGAATTGAACACTAAAAATCTCTTGCTAGAGTCAGCGTATTTCCTACCCTCTTCTATAAGAAAAACTTCTAGAGAATTAACTATCGATACCGACGCAAAATATAGATTTGAGAGAGGAATAGATCCAAACTCTGTTTTAGAGGGTTTGGAAGTTGCAACTGAGCTAATATTGAAAATATGTGGAGGACAAGCGAGTAAATTTTCAATAACGGGAAAAAATTCTCAAAAAAACAAAATTATAAAGTTTGATATAAAAAATTTTGAAAATTTGATCGGCATACCAATATCCACCAATGAGGTCCAAAAAATTTTGAGTTCACTAGGTTTTACTTTTAAAAAAGAAAAGAAACATATCAATGTCAAAATTCCTTCGTGGAGACCTGATGTAAATCAAGATGTTGATTTAATTGAGGAGCTTATAAGGATCAAAGGTTTTAAAAATATTAAACAAATTGATCCAGAAAGAAAAAGAGAAAACGAAACTTTGAATTTCAAACAGAAATTATTTCATTTATCTCAAAGATCTCTAGCATCTAAAGGATATCTCGAGTCAGTTACCTGGTCATTCACCGATTCCAAAATTGATAATCAATTTTCAAAAGGTGAAAAAGAAATAACGATCTTTAATCCAATCTCTAGTGATCTTGATGTCTTAAGAAGATCAATTTTTTCAAATCTTGCAATTTATCTTAAAAAAAATCAAGACAGAGGCTATGAGGACTTATCATTATTTGAAATAGGCCCAGTATTTTTTGGAAAAAACCCTGGTGAACAACAAATTATTGCGGGCGCTTTAAAGTCTGGAAAAGTTGGAAGAAAAAGCTGGATTGAAAAAGAGAGAAACATTGACGTATTTGATATTAAAAGTGATGTTATTAAAACTTTAATAGAACTAGGAGTATCTGAGCAAAATCTTTTTATAAGTGATATTACAAAACATTGTTACCATCCAGGCAGATCTGGTTCTATTACTTTAAAATCAGAAAAAGGACCCCATCTTGCTTACTTCGGTGAAATACATCCTGCAATAATTAAAAAATTAGATTTTAAAGAACCAAATGTTTACGGTTTTGAGATATTTCTAAAAAATATTCCAGAACCAAGCAAAAAAATTAGGCAAACAAAAAAAAGTTTTCAACCATCAGATTTTCAAAAATCTCAAAGAGATTTTGCTTTTGTGATTGATAAAATTTTTAAGATAGGGTTATTAGAAAAGATTATAAAAGAGATCGATACCTCTATTATTAAAGAAGTATCAACTTTTGATGTTTACGAGGGAGAAAACATTCCTAAAGATAAAAAATCAGTTGCAATAAATGTTACTTTGCAGTCTACAAATAAAACTTTGAATGAGAAGGATTTAGATCAAATTAGCCAGAAAATTATTGATACAGTCAATAATAAAACAGGCGCCACAATTAGGTCCTAATGTCAGATATTAAAAGAATACGTAATTTTTCTATAATTGCGCATATTGATCATGGAAAATCCACCATCGCTGATAGGATAATTCACAGGTGTGGAGGTTTAACAGACCGTGAGATGAAACAACAAGTTCTAGACTCTATGGATATAGAAAGAGAGCGTGGCATAACAATTAAAGCACAAACGGTTAAACTTAATTATAAAGCTAAAGATGGCCATAATTATAAATTAAATATAATTGATACACCAGGACATGTGGACTTTGGATATGAAGTAAGCAGGTCTCTTTCAGCATGTGAAGGATCTCTTTTAATAGTCGATAGCACCCAAGGTGTAGAGGCACAAACTTTAGCTAATGTTTATCAAGCATTAGAAATAAACCATGAAGTAATACCTGTGTTAAATAAGATAGATTTACCAGCTTCAGATTTAGAAAAAACAAAAAAAGAGATTGAAGATGTAGTTGGCATCGAGACAACTAATGCAATTCCTTGCTCAGGAAAAACCGGAGAGGGAATAGATGACATTCTAGAGGCAATAATAAACAAGTTACCAGCTCCAAAAGGGACATTAAGTGAAAAACTAAAATGTTTGCTAGTAGATAGTTGGTACGATAGCTATTTGGGTGTAGTCATTTTAATTCGTGTTATCAATGGTAAATTAAAAAAAGGTATGAATATAAAGTTAATGTCCAATAACCAAAAACACTTAATTGAGAAAGTAGGTGTGTTTACACCTAAACCAATTGATATAGAAGAATTAAATTCAGGAGAAATTGGATTTATAACAACTGGAATAAAATCTTTATCAGAAACAAAAGTTGGCGACACAATATGCGATGCTAATGATCCAATTAATGATCCTCTGCCAGGTTTTAAACCAAGTAAACCTGTTGTTTTTTGTGGTTTGTTTCCAGTTGATAGTTCAGAGTATCAAAAATTAAAAGATGGTCTAGCTAAACTAAAATTAAATGACGCAAGTTTTTCTTTTGAGCCCGAGTCTTCAAGTGCCTTAGGTCTTGGTTTTAGATGTGGTTTTCTTGGGCTTTTACATCTTGAAATAATAACTGAAAGACTAGAAAGGGAATTTGACGTAAATTTAATTACAACAACTCCTGGTGTAATTTATAAAGTCTACTCCACAAGAGGTGATATACTCGATTTACAAAATCCATCAAATATGCCTGATCCTTCGCAGATTGAAAAAATCGAAGAGCCTTGGATTAAATCTACTATTATCACACCAGATGAGTATCTAGGATCAATTATAAAAATTTGCCAAGATAAAAGAGGGGTTCAAACTAATCTCTCTTATTCAGGAAATAGAGCAGTGCTTTCATATGATTTACCTTTAAATGAAGTTGTTTTTGATTTTAATGATAGACTTAAATCTGTTTCAAGCGGATACGCGAGTTTTGATTATGAAATATCTGAATATAGAGAGGGAGACCTAGTCAAATTAGGAATATTAGTTAATTCTGAGCCCGTTGACGCTCTTGCAATGATCATCCATAAAGATTTTGCCCAACAAACTGGAAGACAGGTATGTGAAAAACTTAAAGATTTAATACCAAGGCATAATTTTATGATACCAATTCAAGCGGCAATCGGAGGAAAGATAATTGCTAGAGAGTCGATCAAAGGATTCAAAAAAGACGTTCTAACGAAAATACATGGTGGTGGTGCTACAGACCGAAAAAGAAAACTTTTAGAAAAACAAAAGAAAGGAAAAGCACGCTCTAAACAATTTGGAAAAGTAGAAATACCACAAGATGCATTTATCGGAGTATTGAAAATTAATAAAGAAAACCGATGAAACAAAAGCTATGTATAATTTCTAATGAGAGTATCTCTAAACAAAAAAGTGGATTTTATTGTGACAATGTTGATTTGAAATCTATCCCTGAGGAGTTGAATAAATTCTATGATTTAGATTTAATAGCAAGAGAGTCCAAAATAGATAGATCAAAAAAAATAGAGATAAACAATATTTTTGTTCATTATAGTTTTTTTTCGTATTTATTGAATATTTTTAAATCATTCAAAAGAAAATATAATACATATTTTATAATTTCACTGACACCGATTACGTTTCTTTCTGCTTTAATTTTGATTTTATATAAAAAAAAATTTTACCTATATTTAAGAAGTGATGGATTTGAAGAATATAGAAAAAAAATTGGCATTATTGGTCATTTAATTTATAAAATAATGTTTTGGTTAGTTTGTCCTAAAGCTAAATTAATTACTTGCAACAAAAAATTATTAAAAGGAATGTCGGGAGATTTAGTGCGGCCTTCTCAATTAACTAAAAAATGGAAAGTCAATATCACAAAAGCAAATCTAAAGAAAATTAATTTATTATATATAGGACGTATAAAAGTTGAGAAGGGAATTTTTTCACTTATAAAAATGCTAGAGAAATCTAAATTAAATTTCTCACTTTCAATATTAAGCAATGAGCCTTATGTGAAAATAAAACTTAATCAAGAATTTATTAATATAATTAAAAAATCAAATCATGACAGTTTAATTAATATTTACGACAATCATAATATTTTTATTTTACCTTCATATACCGAGGCCTACTCTCAGGTGATTGACGAGTCTCTAAGCAGAGGTCGGCCGGCAATTATTTTCAATGATATTGCTGATATCATTTTTTCTTATAGAAAAGGAGTATTTGCATGTGACCGTGATTTAGCTGCTCTTGAAAATACAATAGAATACATAATTAAAAACTATTCAGAAATTTCAAAAGAAATCTCCAAAAATCATTTACCTCAAAAAGATAATTTTATAAATGATTTGAGAAAGATATTAGAAAATTAAATATAATGATAAATAGTTTAAGTAATTTAAAAGTTTGTATTTTGTGTGGGGGTAAAGGTGAAAGATTACAACCGCTTACAAAAAATTTACCCAAACCTCTTATTAAGATTAACAAAAAGGAAATATTGTCTCATATTGTTGATCATTTAAAATCGAATGGTTTAAAAAACTTTTTAATATCAACTGGCTTCAAACATGATTTAATAAATAAGTTTTTTCAAAAGAAATACTCAAATCTCAATATAAAAATAATTAAAACAGGTGTTAATAAAGATATAATTGAAAGAGTAAAATCAATATTAAAATTTGTGAGTGGAGATTTACTAATTTGTTACGGAGATACTTTAACAAATATAAACATTCGAAAATTATATAATTTTCATCAAAGAAAAAAGTTTCCAGCAACTATTTCTTGTTACCAATTAAAAACTCAATTCGGAATTTTGGATATTAATAAAAAAAACTTAATTACTTCTTTCAAAGAAAAACCAAATCTAGGAATCTGGTATAACATCGGGTATATCTTATTAAGTAATAAAACATTAAAAAAATTAAATAAATTTAATAAATTTCAAAATTTTTTAGAGCATTTAGCTAAAAATAAGTTAGCTGGATCTTTCCGTCACAAAGGACTACATATTACAGTTAATACTGTTAAAGAATTAGATGAAGCAAAAAAAACTTTAGCTAAATTTGAAAAAAAAAGAATATGAAAAATTTCTGGAACAATAAAAAAATACTAATTACTGGTATTAATGGGTTTATAGGGGGTAACTTATGTAAAAAATTAATATCGTATGGCGCGAGTGTAACTGGCTTAATTAGAAACAAGAATCAAAAAACTTTATTGTTTGCCGAAAAATTAGACAAAAAGGTAAATCTAATCCAAGGTAATTTAGAAAATAAAAATACCTTAAAGAGAATTTTGTTAGAGCAAAATATTGAAATCTGTTTTCATTTAGCTGCCCAGGTGGAGGTAGGTATTGCTGAGAAGGATCCCTTTGTAACCTGGGAGACTAATGTAAGGGGCACTTATTCATTGATGGAAGCGATTAGAGAACAAAGAAAAAAAATTAAGGCAATTGTTATAGCATCTTCAGATAAAGCTTATGGAGATTATCCAAAAAACAAAATGCCTTATAAAGAAGATTATGAATTAAAAGCAAAATTTCCCTACGACGTATCCAAAGCTTGTGCTGATATGATCGCAAGGTCATATGCCTCGGAGCTTTACAATTTACCTGTTGTTATAACTAGATTTGCAAACATTTATGGGCCTGGACAAGCTAATTTTTCAGCTCTAATTCCAGATTGCTTAAAATCAATAATAAAAAAACAAAAATTTATGCCAAGAGGTAATGGAAATAGTGTAAGGGATTTTATCTATGTTGATGATGTAGTTGAACTTTATTTGCTTATAGCAAAAAATTTGTTCGTTTTTCCAAATAGAATAAAAGGTGAAGTTTTTAACGCTGGTACATTAAGACCGCTTAAAGTGAAAGATATAATCAAGAAAATTTTTGCAAATGAAAATAAATTAAATCAATTTAAAAAACTAGAAAAATTATTTAAAAATAAAAAAACCTCAGGTGAGCTAAATTATCAGTATATGGATTATAAAAAGGTTTATAAATTTTTTAAGTGGAGACCTAAGACTGATTTTAATTCAGGTATCAGTAAAACAATTGCCTGGTACAGGAAAAATATTTCGAAAATATTGTGATGACATTTTATAATGGAGAGGTGGCCGAGTGGTTGAAGGCGCACGCTTGGAAAGCGTGTAAACGGGAAACCGTTTCGAGGGTTCGAATCCCTCTCTCTCCGCCATAAGTTTTTCTTTAAACTTAAAATCAAATTTTTAAAAATAATCCTTGACCCGTAGGAAGTGATAATATTTCAAATCCCTTTTTTTTTGCAAATTTATCCCAAGAATCTTTTTGAGGTCTATAGGTTTCTGCATAACAATAATCATCTAAAATTATCGGGGCACCTCTCAAAATTTTATCATATAAAAATTTAATACTCTCAATTTCAGCATGTACATTATTTAAATCTATATGTAAAAATTTAATATTTTCTAAACTAATGTTTTCATTTTTTAGTGTTTCAGGTAGACGACCTTTT
>CACKNR010000011.1 GCA_902601545.1 uncultured Pelagibacteraceae bacterium
GAAACTACTACTGGACGTTTGATTATGCAGTATGCATCTCAAAACTTAATACCAATTACTTTGGAATTAGGTGGTAAATCGCCTAATATTTTCTTTGAAGATGTAATGGCAAAAGATGACGACTTCTTTGACAAATGTTTAGAAGGATTTGCTATGTTTACACTTAACCAAGGAGAAGTTTGTACTTGTCCAAGCAGAGCTTTGATTCAAAAATCTATCTACGATAAATTTATGGAGAAAGCTATTGCTAGAACTAAGGCTGTAAAACAAGACAATCCTTTAAAAATGGAAACTATGATTGGAGCTCAAGCTTCATTAGAACAAATGGAAAAAATTAAGTCTTACTTAGACTTAGGTAAAAAAGAGGGTGCTAAAGTTCTATGTGGCGGAAGTGCTGCGAAAATCAATAGTGGTCTTGAAAAAGGAAATTATATCCAACCTACTATTTTCGAAGGTAAAAACAATATGCGAATATTCCAAGAGGAGATCTTTGGACCTGTTGTATCGGTTACAACGTTCAAAGATGAGAAAGAAGCATTAGAGATAGCTAATGATACGCTTTATGGACTAGGAGCAGGTGTTTGGACTAGAGATGGAAACATTGCATACAGAATGGGTAGAGGTATTGAAGCAGGAAGAGTTTGGACAAACTGTTACCATGCATACCCAGCTCACGCAGCGTTTGGTGGATACAAACAATCTGGTATCGGAAGAGAAACTCACAAAATGATGCTAAATCATTATAGACAAGTGAAGAACTTACACGTGTCATACAGTGAGAAAAAATTAGGCTTCTTTTAACCAATAATATATAATGGCCCATGATTCTTAATCATGGGCCGAAATATACAAATGAAAGTTTCATTCACGTTATCTGCAAAAAAACTACTTAACGAAATTAAAGAAGTTCATGGTGATGATCTTCTATTTCATCAATCAGGGGGATGCTGCGATGGGAGCGCACCCATGTGTTTCCCAGCTAAAGAATATCAAGTTGGTAATAGCGATGTAAAATTGGGAGAAGTAGATGGAACTCCTTTTTATATGAATGAAGATCAATACGAAAAGTGGAAACACACTGATCTTACAATTGATGCAGTTAAAGGAATTGGAGGAATGTTCTCATTAGATAATGGTACAGGACAAAGATTTCTTACAAAATCTGAAATTTGTGTTGTTGTAGATAACGATAAAAAGCAAACTAACTAATCTCTTTATAGACAAGCTGAAAAATATCTGTATTTAATTAAATATGAGCAAAATTTTGCTTACAGATGTAAGAAAAAAATTCTTAAACTATTTTAAAAAAAACAATCACCAAATTGTTGACTCAAGCAATTTAGTCCCAAATAACGATCCAACACTAATGTTTACTAATTCAGGAATGGTCCAGTTTAAAAACGTATTTACCGGTTTGGAAAAAAGACCATACAAAACTGCCACCACATCACAAAAATGTGTAAGAGCAGGTGGTAAACATAATGATTTAGAAAATGTTGGTTATACACCTAGACATCATACTTTTTTTGAAATGCTAGGAAATTTTTCATTCGGTGATTATTTTAAAGAGCAAGCTATTCATCATGCCTGGAATTTACTGACTAAAGATTTTGGGTTACCAAAAGAAAAATTATCAGTAACAGTATTTCATGAGGATGATGATGCATTTAACCTTTGGAAAAAAATAGCTGGTTTAAATGAGAATAAGATAATCAAAATATCAACATCTGATAATTTTTGGTCGATGGGAGATACAGGACCTTGCGGTCCTTGCTCCGAAATTTTCTTTGACCATGGTGATAAATTAAAAGGAGGACCCCCTGGTAGCCCAGATGAAGATGGGGATAGATTTATAGAAATTTGGAACCTTGTATTTATGCAATACGAGCAAATATCAAAAGAAAAAAGAATTAATTTACCAAAACCATCTGTTGATACAGGTATGGGCCTCGAACGAATGACAGCAGTTCTACAAGGCACTCATGACAATTATAAGATCGATCACTTTCAAAAAATTATGGCTGCTTCATCAGATATCATAAAAAACCAAATCGACAATAACACAATAGCTAGTCATAGAGTAATTGCCGATCATCTTAGAGCTAGCAGTTTTTTAATTGCCGAAGGAATACTGCCTTCAAACGAAGGCCGAGGATATGTTTTAAGAAGAATTATGAGAAGAGGAATGAGACACGCTCATTCTTTAGGCAGCAAAGATCCTGTTTTTTTTAAACTTTTTGAAGTTCTGTTAAATGAAATGAAGAGCAGTTACCCTGAATTGATCAATGGAAAAGAATTGATAGTAGAAACTTTAAAAAATGAAGAGGAAAAATTTTCTACTCTACTTGAAAGAGGAATGAAAATACTCGATGAAAATTTAAGCAAAGTACAAAACAAAACTCTTCCCGGTTCATCAGCATTTAAATTGTATGATACTTACGGATTTCCTTTAGATCTTACTGCTGACATCTTAAGAGGAAAAAATATCAAAGTAGATCACGTTGGATTTGAGAAAGAGATGGAAAAAAGCAAAGCACTAGCAAGAGCAAACTGGAAAGGATCAGGAGATAAATCTGTTGAGGAAAGATGGTTTAAAGTTAGGGAGGAAATTAATCCTACTGAATTTCTAGGGTATGAATTTGATAAAGCTGAAGGTGTAATAATTAGAATTTCAAAAAATGGCAAATTTGTTGATAAGGCTGACACAGGAGATGAAATAGAGGTAATTACAAATCAAACACCATTTTATGGAGAGTCTGGCGGGCAAGTTGGTGATCAGGGTTATATTTTTAGTTCAGATAGTAAAATAAAAGTAAATGATACACAAAAAAAAATGGGAGATTTATTTGTCCATTATGGAAAAATAGAAAAAGGATCAATATCAATTGGACAACATGTTAATTTAGAAATAGATATTTTAAAAAGAAATAATTCAAAAGCCAATCACTCTGCTACACATTTATTACATGAGTCTCTAAGAAGGACCTTAGGAAAACATGTTACACAAAAAGGATCATTAGTCTCTCCTGAGAGATTAAGATTTGATTTTAGTCATAATAAACCTATTGAAAAAGAGGAAATGAATAAAATAAACAATATAGTAAATGAAATAGTAGCAGGATCTTCTGACGTACAAACAAGAATAATGACCCCAAAAGAAGCAGTAAATATGGGTGCCCTTGCATTATTTGGAGAAAAGTATGGAGAAGAAGTAAGGGTGGTTTTTATGGGAAAAGAAAATAACGGTTTTTTTTCAACAGAATTATGTGGTGGTACTCATGTTAAAAATACTAAAGAAGTCGGAAAGTTTAAAGTTATAAGCCAATCCTCAATTGCATCAGGTGTTAGAAGAGTTGAGGCATTAAGAGACAAGCAATTAGAGGCGTATGAAAAAATGCAAAAAAAAGATAAGTCTCAAAAAGAAACTAACATTAAAAATGAAGTTGAGTTTGTTAAAAAAGAACTTCAAAAATTAAAAATTAATCCTGATTTTAAAGAAAATCTAGATTTATCTGAAAATTTAAAAAATTTAAATAAACAACTAAGTAAAGTAAGAATTGAAATTATTAAGAAAGATAAAAGTAAAAATATAGTTAAGGATAAAAAAATCGGAAATATATTAATAAGAGAGCAAATTTTAAAAGATTTTCCTCCAAAAGAACTTAGGAAAATTATCGATGAAGGTAAAAAAGATATTAAATCAGGAATTATAATCAGTATTTCTATTTTTGAAGATAAGATTGGTTTAGCTGTTGGAGTCTCTAAAGATTTGACCTCAAAATATGACGCTGTAGTTCTAGCAAAAGCTGCTTCTGTTATTTTAGGAGGAAAAGGGGGTGGGGGCAGAAAAGATTTTGCCCAAGCAGGCGGTGTAGATAAAAGTAAAATCGAGGAAGCTTTTAAAGAAATATCTAAAAAAATTAGTTAAGCTTCTTTTTTAAATTTCCATCAATAGCTTCTAAAAATTGGTTTGTAGTTAAGAAATTACTTGATTTATCTATTAAAATTGCCAAATCTTTAGTCATTGAACCACTTTCAACTGTTTTTACACATACTTCCTCCACATTAGTTGAAAATTTAATTAACTCATCATTCCCATCAAGCTTTCCTCTATGAGCTAAACCTCTTGTCCATGCAAAAATAGAAGCTATTGGGTTTGTGGAGGTTTCTTTTCCTTGCTGGTGCATTCTATAGTGTCTAGTCACTGTTCCATGGGCTGCTTCGGACTCTACTGTCTTGCCATCTGGTGTCATTAATACGCTTGTCATGAGGCCTAAGGATCCAAATCCTTGTGCAACAGTGTCAGATTGAACGTCACCATCGTAATTCTTACATGCCCAAACATATCCACCATTCCATTTCATAGCACATGCAACCATGTCATCAATTAATCTATGTTCGTATGTAATATTTGCTTTTTTAAACTTATTAGAAAATTCTTTTTCAAAAACTTCTTGGAAAAGATCTTTAAATCTACCGTCATAAGCTTTAAGGATTGTATTTTTAGTTGATAAATAAACTGGCCACTTTCTTCCTAGGCCATAATTCATACATGCCCTTGCAAAGTTTTTAATAGAGTCATCCAGATTATACATTGTAAGAGCAGTTCCAGATCCAGGAAAATCAAAAACTTTAAATTCTTTTTTATCTTTACCATCCTTTGAAGTCCATTTGACTTCTAAATTTCCCTCACCTGGTATCAGAAAATCAGTAGCTCGGTATTGATCACCGAAAGCATGTCTTCCTATGACAATCGGTTTGGTCCAACCAGGAACTAGTTTAGGAACATTTTTACAAATAATTGGTTCTCTAAAAACCGTTCCGCCTAAGATATTTCTAATAGTACCGTTTGGGGATCTCCACATTTTTTTCAGTTTAAATTCCTCTACACGAGCTTCGTCAGGTGTGATAGTTGCACATTTAACACCTACGCCATATTGTTTGATTGCTTTTGCCGCATCAATTGTGATTTGATCATTACTTTTGTCCCGGCTTTCCATTCCTAAATCGTAATATTTGAGATTTACCTCAAGATAGGGCTTAATTAGCTTATCTTTGATGAATGACCATATAATTCTAGTCATTTCGTCGCCATCTAGCTCTACGACTGGATTTTTAACTTTTATTTTTGCCATAAAATATAGATTGATAAACTGTGATTTTTATACATATTAAGAAAAATTTAGCAAACTTAAAATTATGTTTAACACTATATTTCCAAAGATCCACAAAGAAGGCTACAAATTCTTAGCTATTTCTATTTTAGCGACATTTATTGTTCTAATTTTTTCTAAGTTTTTTGGATTTATTTTGATTTTAATAACTGCATGGGTCTATTATTTTTTTCGAGATCCAGAGCGTTTCGCAATAAACGACGACTCATTTTTAGTCAGTCCTGCAGATGGTCTGGTTACAGATATTTCTGAAAGAGCAGGACCTGAAGAATTAAGATTAGAGAACACTACTTACACAAAAGTAAGTATTTTTATGAATGTTTTTAATTGTCATGTTAATAGGGTTCCGGCGTCTGGCAAAATTGAGGAAATATATTACAAACCAGGAAAATTTTTAAACGCTTCCTTAGATAAAGCAAGCGAAGAAAATGAAAGAAATTATTTTAAAGTTAGACTAAACAAAAATAATGAAGAGATCGTGATTGTACAAATAGCTGGGCTTATCGCAAGAAGAATAGTGTGCGAAGTTGAGCAAGAGCAAGATCTTAAACAAGGGGATAGAATAGGAATGATAAGATTTGGAAGTAGAGTGGATATTTACTTTAAAAATAAAAAAGTTTTAGTTCAAAAAGGTCAAAATCTAATAGCAGGTGAAAGTCTTATAGCATCAGAGTAATGGACCAAAATAAAAAATTTAAATTAGTTAGTTCAAAAAAAACTAGATATCTCTTACCTAACATCTTAACATTAGGTGGAGTTTGTATGGGTATAAGTTCTATTAAGTTTTCTATAGATGGAAATTTTAGCCTTGCAGTGACATTAATTTTATTTGCAGCTATTTTAGATGCACTTGATGGAAGAATAGCAAGGCTTATCAAAGGAACCTCGGAATTTGGAAAAGAGTTAGACTCATTGACTGATTTTGTAAGTTTTGGAATAGCCCCTGTATTTATTTTATATTTTTGGGAACTCAACACCTATGGAAATCTTGGGTGGGCAATCGCTTTAATTTATTCTGTTTGTTGTGTGCTGAGATTAGCTAGATTTAATTTAACAAAAATTGAAAATCAACAAGAGTGGAAAAATAATTTCTTTGAAGGTGTTCCCTCTCCTGCAGGTGGAATATTAATATTAATGCCGCTTATTTATGAATTAACAGAATTTAACTTGAACTTTGAGGTGAAGCAGTTTACTCCTTTTTTGACTATCTTAATTGCACTTTTATTAGTAAGTAAAATACCGACACTATCTTTTAAAAAAATATCAATCTCGTCAAAAACAACCATTTTTCTTTTACTTGCAGCTGGTTTAATTTTCATATCATTATTATTTTATACATTTGAAACACTTTTAATTTTTGGAATTCTTTACTTATTTTTAATTCCAATAAGTTTTTTTGTTTTTAAAAATAACCAAAAAAAATATTTATCAAAAGCATCCGAGGAAGATCATGAAGATGTCTTATAATGAGGAAATCTAAAAAATCAAAAAAAAGTAACACTTGGAAAATTAAACAACATAGAGATCAATTTTTTAAAAAATCTAAAAGTCTTGGTTATAGATCTAGGGCTTCCTTTAAATTAATTGAACTTAATAAAAAATTTAAATTTATAAAAAAAAATACTAATCTTTTAGATCTTGGTTCATGTCCTGGTGGTTGGTCACAAATTGCATCAAAATTAATATCTAATGGCAAAATACTTGCTATAGATATTAGGAAAATGGAACCTGTTCCAAATATTAAATTTTTAAATTGTGACATTTTTGATAAAAATACAAAAAGCCAGATTGTAGATTATTTTAAAGGTGATTTAGATGTAATTATTTCAGATATGGCCGCAGATACTACAGGAAACAAGTCTCTTGATTCTATAAGAACAAACCAGTTGTGCTCTGAGGCAATCGATTTTTCCTCTAAAATTTTAAAAAAAAACGGTGTTTTTGTATCAAAATTGTTTATGGGTGATGATTTCATTGATGTAAAAAATTTCGCTAAATCAACATTTAAAGAAGTAAATTTTTTTAAGCCAGAATCAAGCAGAAATGAATCTAAAGAAACTTATTTACACTGTAAGATTTTAAAGACTTTATAAATCGTAGAAATTGTTTATAAGTGTATATGGTATCAATAAATGAGTCCTTAACCTTTGACGATGTTTTACTGCTCCCTCAGTACTCTGAAGTATTACCGTCTGAAACTGATATATCATTAAATTTAACAAACAAAATATCTCTCAAAGTTCCTTTTTTATCTTCTGCAATGGATACAGTAACCGAGTCCAAAATGGCAATCGCTATGGCTAAATCTGGTGGAATAGGTGTAATTCATCGTAATTTAAGTATAAAAAGCCAAGCAAAAGAAGTTGCTAAAGTTAAAAATAAAAAATTAATAGTCGGTGCAGCGGTCGGAACCAATAATGAAGATATAGAAAGAGCTAAAAAATTAATTGATAGTGGATGTGATTTAATTGTAGTTGACACTGCCCATGGCCATAGTGAAAAAGTATTACAAGTATTAACAAAGTTAAAAAAAATTATAAAAATACCACCTATATGTGTTGGCAATATAGCAACTGGCCAAGCTGCAAAAAAACTATATGACCATGGAGCTGATATAATTAAAGTAGGAATCGGTCCTGGTTCTATTTGCACAACTAGAATGGTAGCTGGAATCGGAGTTCCTCAGATTTCTGCAATCATGGATGTAAAAAATGCTTTAAAAAATAAAAGAATTAAAATTATTTCTGATGGCGGTATAAAATTTTCAGGTGATATAGCTAAAGCCTTAGCTGCAGGAGCAGACGCAATTATGATGGGTTCAATTTTTGCAGGAACTGACGAGAGTCCTGGAAAAAAATTTAAAGTTAGGGGTAAAATTTATAAACATTATCGAGGAATGGGTTCAATCGGAGCTATGTCCTCAGGTTCAGCTAATAGATACTTTCAAAAAAGTTTTAAAGATAAATCTAAATTTGTTCCGGAGGGTGTAGAGGGAAGAGTTGAGTATAAGGGAAAAGTGTCTAAAATTATTTATCAATTACAAGGTGGCCTTCGTTCATCTATGGGGTATATTGGTGCAAAAAATTTAAAACAGATAATTAAAAATGCAAAATTTATAAAAATTACAAAAGCAGGATTTTATGAAAGCATGGTTCACAGTGTAGAAATGACTCAAAAAACTATCAATTACAAATTATGATAAAAAACTTATTTAAAATTTTTTTTATATTTTTAATATTACCAAATTTTTTATTTGCTAATAATCAATTTTTTCAAGAGGGTGTGGATTTATATAAAAATAAACAATTTAATGAAGCCAAATTTAAATTTGAGCAAGATATTGTTTTTAATCCTAAAAGTGAAATGTCTTATTTGTATTTATCAAAAATATTTAAAAATTTTGATAAAAGAGATTTAGAAGAAAAAAATTTAAAAACAGTAATTTTACTAAATCCAGAAAATGAGGAGGCGATTTTCAATTTAGCTAAATTGAAACTAGAAACATCTGATTACAAAAAAAGTAAAGAACTTAATGATAGGTTAAGTGATCTTTGCAAAAAATTTTGTGATAAAAGTGAAAATCTCAAAAAAGAAATTGAAAATTTATCAAAAAAATAAATGCAATTTCATAACAATAAGGAAATAATTTTAATTATTGATTTTGGATCACAAGTCACAAAATTAATAGCAAGAAGAGTTAGGGATTTAGGCGTTTACTCAGAAATTATAAACCCACTTGCTTTTCAAAAACTGAAACATTTCAATAATATTAAGGGCATTATACTTTCTGGTGGACCTTCAACAGTTACAAAAAACAAATATCAAAGTGTGCCTAAATATATATTTAATCTAAATATTCCAATACTTGGGATTTGTTATGGTCTACAGTTGATTTCAAAATTACATGGGGGAAAAATTAAAACTTCAAAAAGAAGAAGAGAATTTGGTAGAGCTCAAATTTTTAAAAAAAAAAATTCAAAGCTTACTCAAAGTTTTTTAAATTCTAAAAATTCAGTTTGGATGAGCCACGAAGATGCAGTCGTGAAACTTCCAAAAGGTTTTAAAACTATAGCTTATACTAAGAAATCAAAATTTACCATAATTGAAAATACTCAAAAAAAAATATATGGAATTCAATTTCACCCAGAGGTGACACATACTGAAAATGGAGAAAAAATTTTTAAAAATTTTTTATTTTTAATTTGTAAAATTAAAAAGAAATGGAATATTGTTTCCCAAAAAAAAAGACTCATAAAAGAAATAAGGCAAAAAGTAAAAAAAGATAGAGTTATATGTGCCCTTTCTGGCGGAGTTGATAGTAGCGTAGTGGCATTGCTTATCAATAAAGCTATTAGAAAAAATCTCATTTGTATCATGGTGGACACAGGATTGATGAGAAAAGATGAATTTAAACGTACGTATTATATTTTTAAAAATAGATACAAGCTTAATGTAAAATTAATTAATGCATCAAGCATCTTTCTTAGAAAATTGAAAAATATTTCAAATCCTGAAAATAAAAGAAAAATTATTGGTAATTTGTTCGTGAAAATTTTTGAGATAGAGTCAAAAAAATTTAAAAACGTAAAATTTCTTGCTCAAGGCACACTCTACCCAGATATTATTGAGAGTAAGTCTTTTTCTGGAAGTAAAACTTCTAAAATTAAATCTCATCATAATGTGGGAGGACTACCAAAAAAAATGAATTTAAAATTAATCGAACCTCTAAAAGAGTTTTTTAAAGACGAGGTAAGAATGCTTGGTAAATCTCTTGGTCTTTCAAAAGTTATAAGCCAAAGACATCCTTTCCCTGGACCAGGATTAGGTATCAGAATAATTGGTCACGTAACATCAGAAAAGATAAAGATATTACAAGAAGCTGATCATATATTTATAAATGAATTAATAAAAAACAATCTTTATAATAAAATATGGCAAGCTTATGCTGCACTTTTGCCTTTTAGAACTGTTGGAGTAATGGGCGACTCAAGAACATATGAATACACATGTTTATTAAGAGCTGTAACATCAGAAGACGGCATGTCTGCAGATTATTTTAGTTTCCCAAAAGAATTTATGGATAAAATCTCTAATAAAATTATTAATAACGTAAAAGGTATTAATAGAGTGGTTTATGATATAACTTCAAAACCGCCAAGTACAATTGAATTAGAGTAAAAATGAATAAAAAAATTAAAAATATTATTAATAAAAAAAATAAAAGAAAAATTGTAAGTCTTACAGCTTATTCAAAAAATATTTCAAAAATTTTGGATAAATATTGCGATATAGTTTTAGTAGGCGACTCAATGGCAAACGTTTTATATGGGCTAGAAAGTACACATAAAATTAATTTAGACAATATAATTCAACATACTAACAGCGTTAAAAAAGGAGTTCACAATGCTCTTTTAGTGGTCGATATGCCTAAAGCATCTTATAATAACAAATTTAAAGCAATAAAAAATGCAAAATCTATAATAAAAAACACAAAATGTGATGCTGTAAAAATTGAGAGTAATAATAAAAATTTTGGAATTATTAAAGAGTTAGTAAACTCTAAAATACCTGTAATGGGTCATATTGGATATACACCACAGTTTAAAAAAAAATTTAAAGTTGAAGGAATTACAAAAAAAGAAGTCACAAAATTGATAAAAGAGGCAGAAAATATTGAAAAAGCAGGTGCATTTTCAATTGTACTCGAAGGCATATCTTCTAGTTGTGCAAAAAAAATAACAAAAAAACTTTCTATTCCAACCATCGGTATAGGCTCGTCGAAATTCTGTGATGGTCAGATATTGGTGACAGACGATATGCTCGGATTGAGCGGGTTTTACCCTAAATTCGTAAAAAAATATGTGAATTTAAATAGAATAATTGAAAAAGCTGTAAAAGAATATACTAAGGAAGTGAGAGTAGGAAAATTTCCTTCAAAAAAAAATTTTTTTTAAATGGAACCAGAGATAGATAAAAAGAGTGATTTTAAAAATCGTTTATTTTTCTTTTTAGATAAAAACAAACTTAAATTGATAATTATAATTGTAATACTTTTTATAGTAGGAGTAACATCAATTTTTTTAAATGAAAATTATAAAAAAAAAAATGAAAAAATTTCGCAAGAATTTATTAAAGCCGGCTTATTTTTAACTTCTGATAAAGATAAATCTAAGAATATTTACAAAAGTATTATAATGAGTAAGAATGATTTTTATTCTGTATTAGCTTTAAATAGTTTAATTGAAAATAACTTAGAAGAAAATACCGAAGAAGTTTTGGGTTATTTTGAGCTTATAGAAAATTTAAATTTATCTAAAGAAAAAAAAAATCTTATTATTTTTAAAAAATCTTTATATTTAATTAAAAATGTAAGCTTTGAAGAGGGTAAAAATCTTTTAAAAACACTAATAAATTCTGACTCAAAATATGAAAGTTTAGCTAAGGAAATAATTATTGATTAAATATTTTATTTGAATGAAAAAATTACTTTTTTTAATATTTATTTTACTTTTTCCTAATTGTTCATTTGATAATAAATCTGGGATTTGGAATAACAATTCCAAAAGAAATAATTCGGTAAATAACGTTTTGAAAGATTTTAAAAGTTTTGAAAAAAGTGAAAAAAAAGTATTTACAAAAAAAATTAAATTAGATGAAAATTATAAATTTGATACTAGTAAAATTTATAAAAATAATTTTTGGAATGAAAAATATTTTAGTGAAGGGAATATAATAAGCAACTTTCTTTATAATGATACAAATAAATCAATTCATAAAAGTAAAAAAATATCTAGATACAAAATAAATGAAACTTTATTGTTTTCAAATAATTTCGTCATAACCTCAGACACAAAAGGAAACATAATTGTATATTCTTTAAAAGAGAAAAAGATTATAAGTAAATATAATTTTTATAAAAAACAATTTAGAAATATTAAAAAAAAATTAAATATTATTTTAGAAAAAGAAATAGTTTATATAGCTGATAATATAGGGTTCCTTTATTGTTACGATTTAATAAATAACAATATTGTGTGGGCAAAAAAATATAATGTTCCATTTAGATCTAATATTAAAATCAAAGATAATATGATATTTATTGCAAATCAAAATAACAATCTAATTATAGCCGATAAAAAAGATGGAAACATGATAAAGCGTATTCCAACTGAAGAAGTATTAGTAAAAAATGATTATATAAATAGCTTGTCGTTAAATAATAAAAATATATTTTTTTTAAATACTTTTGGCTCGATATATTCAATCAATTTAAAAAGTCTAAAAATTGATTGGTTCTTAAATATAAATTCTGCAATAGATAATAGTTTGAGTAATTTATTCAACGCAAAGACTTTAAAAGTAACAAACGATAAAATCATAGTTTCAAGCAATGAAAACTTTTCTGTATTTGATACTAAAACCGCTATGACTAATTATAATTTACCTTTAGTGAGCAAAAGTGAACCAATTATTAATAATAATCATGTTTTTACTATCACTCATAATAATTATTTAGTTTGTTTAAATCTAGAAAATGGAAAAATAATTTATTCTTTCTCAATAGAAGATAAAATTGCTAATTATTTAAATTCAAAAAAATCCTCACTTAATTTAAGAACTATTCAATTTTTAAATGGTGAAATTTATATATTTTTAGAAAATTCATATTTTATAAAATTAAGTATTCAAGGAGATATTATCGAAATAAAAAAACTTAAGAATAAGATCGGGTCAGACCCAATATTTGTTAACGGCATAATGATATTTGTAGATAAAAAGAATAGACTAATTTTTCTTAATTAGTTATTAGACGCGCCACTTAATAACGATAGCTGTCTTATTTTTAAACCGTTCAAATCATCAGATGGCTTTATTGGGTATTCTCCAGTAAAGTAATGATCACTGAATTGTGGATAATTATTATTTCTTTTACTGCCAGTAAGTGCCTTATATAGCCCATCCAAACTCAAAAATTTCAAGCTCTTTGCCTTTATATAATCACACATCTCTTTATTATCTTTATCATGTGCCAATAATTCTTCCTTGGTGGGCATATCAACTCCATAAAAATCTGGAAATTTAATTTCAGGACATGCTATTCTTACGTGCACTTCTTTTGCACCTGCTTCGTAGAGCATTTTCACTATTTTATGGCAAGTTGTGCCTCTTACCAATGAGTCATCTATTAGTATTACTGATTTCCCTTTTACAATTGTTTTTGTAGAACTAAGCTTAAGTTTAACACCTAAACTTCTTATATTTTGAGTAGGCTCAATGAAAGTTCTTCCAACATAATGATTTCTAATTAATCCTAATTCAAATTTTTTTTTTGAATTTTCAGCAAAGCCTAGAGCAGCGGGAACACCAGAGTCTGGAACAGGAACTACCAAATCTGCGTTTATATCAGCCTCTTTTGCAAGCTCAGACCCTAAATTTTTTCTATACTCATATGCACATTTGCCATCAATAATACTATCTGGCCTTGCAAAATAAATATATTCAAAAACACATGGCCTTTCTTTTTGTTTAGGGAATGGTTTTATACTTTTTATACTATCATTTTCAATTGTAACTATCTCTCCATTCTCTACCTCTCTAATAAATTTTGCGCCAACAATGTCTAAAGCGCATGTTTCAGATGCAAATATGTAAGAACTATTTAACTTCCCTATTACCAGAGGCCTTATTCCAAATGGATCTCTTACACCAACCAATTTCTTATTGGTCATTAAAATAAGAGAATATCCCCCTTGGATTTGAAATAATGCATCAACTAGTTTATCTAAAAATCTATCTCTTTTTGACTTTGCTATTAGTTGGACAATTGTCTCCGTATCACTTGTAGTTCTAAATATTGCACCATCTTTTACGAGTATCTCTCTTAACAATAAGGCATTTGTAAGATTTCCATTATGAGCTAGACTTAATCCACCCATATGTAAATCAGCAAAAAATGGCTGTATATTTCTTAAAGAAGTTTCACCTGTTGTTGAGTATCTATTATGACCGATTGCAAATTTGCCTGGTAGCTTTCTCAATGTTTCTTGATCAGTAAAATGATCACCTACTAATCCTTGTCTTTTTTCTGAGTGATAGTTTTTTCCGTCAAAAGAAACTATTCCGCAGCCTTCTTGTCCTCTATGTTGTAACGCATGTAAACCTAATGCAACTAATGCCGAGGAGTCTTGATGGTTTGATATTCCAAATATCCCACATTCCTCTCTTAATTTATCTAATTTAGATTTTTTCAATTTGTTCTTTTGTATCAATGAAATCCTCACTTGAGGGGAATTCTTCAATTAATATTTCACTTCCATTTTTTATTAAATTAAAAGAATACGCTTCTTTAGCTGATATACCCCAATTTTTGTATGGATAAAACCAATTTAATATGGAAAATAGACATACGCACACAATATATCCCTTAAAAACTCCAAATAATAAGCCAAAACTTTTATCAATTGAACCTAAACCTGTCCAAGTAACTGCTTTACCCAAAGATTTTCCTAATAAAATAGTTATAAATAAAGTAAAAACAAAAATTGTTATACCTAAACCAAAGTTATTTATGAATTCAGACTCTATGTAGTCGCTAACAATAGGTCTGAGTTTTGGTACAAGGATAATTGTTATCACAGTTGATAATACCCATTTCATAAAAGAAATTAAGCTTAAAGAAAAACCCTTTATAAAGCATTGTATTGTAAAAAAAATAATGATTATAAAAGTAATTACATCAAAAATATTGATTGCATTAAATAAACTTTCTATAAAATTTATCATTTATTTTAAAAATTCTTTACTGAAAGGCTTACAGACTATAAGTAATTTTGGAAGCAAGGTAAGAACTGAAATCATGGCCAATAACATAGCTATTCCAGTGAACACCCCAAAGTAAATTGTTGGTAAAAAATTTGATAATACTAAGATAGAAAATCCAAAAACTATTGTTATCGAGGTATTGAGAATTGCTATTCCTACTGTACTATGACATCTATCCACAGTTTCATTGTAATTTCCAATTTTTTTGAATTCCTCCCTGAACCTGTAAATATAATGAATGCTATTGTCTACCGCTATTCCAACTGTAATAGCCGCAATAGTTATAGTCATCATATCTAAAGGAATTCCTATTAGCCCAATAATTCCTAATATAAAAAAAGCTGCTAAAAAGTTGGGTACAATACCTATTAAAGAAAGCATAGTATTTCTGAAAAGAATGAAAAACATAAAAAATATACCTAACATCACAATGCCCAAGGTTAAAATTTGTGATTTAAACAAACTTTGGAGTAAATTATTAAATAATATTAAAACCCCTGCTAATTTGTACTCATCCTTGTTAAAACCCAACTTAGTATTAATTTCAGTATTAATCTTTTTAATAAGTTCGTTTCTCCTTAAGTTTTCTAATGAGTCTTTCACTCTTACATTTATTCTAGCTTCATCCTCATCTACTGAGATATAAGGTGAAATAATTTCTTTTTTAATTTCCTCTGGAATTTTACTATATAGAACAGCTATTTCTAAGCTTTGCAGCTCCTTATTATTTAAATCTTCGGCTACCCTTAAAATTGAGCCAAAAGATAGCACTTTACCAATTTCAGGTAGAGAGTCCAAATAATCATGTACTTTAAGTATTCTATCCATTTTATCTCTAGTAAACCAATATTTTGATTTATCTTCCCCGCTATCATTATCTTCATCCCATTCAGAAAATTCATCATCGTCTTTCTTTTTTGTATTTTTTTTTGGGAATTTTAAAATTATATCTAAAGGAGTTGTACCTCCAAGCTCATCATCAATTTTTTTCATACCTTTATAAATTTCTGTTTCCTTATTAAAATAATTTATAAAGCTATTTTCTACTTCTAATTTTGAAATACCCACTACACTTGCGATTAAAATTAGGAAAGTTGTACTAAAAATTAATATACTATTTTTTTTTGATATTGAAGCTAGACTAGATGTTATTATAGATTTTTTCGTATCTTTTATTTTTATTTCTTCATTTGATGTGAAGATATTTAATAATGATGGCAGTAGTAGAAAAGTGACAAGCAAAGAAACAATTAATCCTAAGGTCATCATCCATCCAAAATCTATAATTGGTTTTATTCCACTAAAAATTAAAGATAGAAAAGCACAAATAGTTGTTAGGACAGTGTAAAGAATAGGCAAAATCATTTTTTTACTCGCCTCTAATATTACCTCTTGATTGGAAAGATTAATATTTTCCTTTTTAAGTTGTAAGAATCTAACTGTTATATGAATATTCATCGCCATATTAAGAATAAGCATTAAAGCTATGAAATTTGAAGAAATGACTGTTACCTTCCAACCAATAAAACCAAGTAAACCTATCATGAAAATTACTGAAGTAGCGCAGCCAAGTAGTGGCATCAGTACCCACTTAATATTTCTAAATATAAACCAGAGTGTAAAAACTATAAAAATAAACACACCTAAACCAAAAACAACTATATCACTTTTAATAAAACTCATCATATCGTCGGAAATCATTGGTATACCACCTAAATGAATCTTGGCGTTCTCACCATATTTATTTATCACATCTCTAATTTCAGAAATATTTTGGTGGTTTCTTAAATTGTATAAATTTTTATATTCCTCATATTCAACTAAAAAACTTTTGTAATTTTTTTTTTCCTCTCTACTTAAACCAGTTTCTAAAGATTGATTAAAATATTTTTCTTTAACTTTTATGTATTCTGCTAATCTTTCATCTTTTTTCAGGTAGACTACTATTCCTGAAGTTTTACCATCTTCACTAATAACATAATTTTTGTAAATAGGACTGTTCCGAATTTCTTCAAAACCTCTCTCCCTATCAATTTCTGGATAAGATAAAGTTTTATAATTTTTAAGTCTGTCCATTAGACTGTCATCAGTACTTTTAAGAAGAGGTACATCAATAACTGTGATTACACTTTCAACCCAAGCGAGTTTTTCTATTTTTGACTTTAATAATTGTAAATTTAGGATTGTCTCCTTTTCTGTAAAACTTGAAACAGGGGAGTAGGTAAGAACTAAAAAATCTCTTGAGCCATATCTTTCGTTTATTTCACGTAAGTATTTTAAATCTTTGTCACCCTCTAAAAGAAGTGCGTCTGACGAAGCATCTAAATTAAAATTTCTGGCATGATAAAAAGATAAAATTACTAAAGTAATTAAAAAAAGGACTGTTAATTTTGATAAATCGATAATTAGTTTTTTATAAATATAAGACAGCATTGAAATAATTCAGATATATCTTAATTTTATGATAACTAAAGAAAAAACTGTAATTAATTTTTGCTTAAATCTTTAAATTTTGTGTAAATACCCTCAAACTCAACTTTTACAGTACCTGTTGGGCCATGTCTTTGTTTGCCTAAAATTATGTCTGCTAATCCGTTTACATCATTCATTTTAGATTGCCACTCAGCATGTTCAATAGATCCAAGTTTCGGTTGCTTTCTTTCAAGATAATAAGCTTCACGATATACAAACATAACAACATCTGCATCTTGTTCAATTGATCCTGACTCTCTTAAGTCAGCTAATTGAGGTTGTTTATCATCCCTTTGTTCAACAGCTCTTGAAAGTTGGGATAAAGCCAGAACTGGTACTGATAATTCTTTTGCTAGCGCTTTCAACCCTTGAGTAATTTCCGAAATCTCCTGAACTCTGCCGTCATTTCTATTTATATTAGATCTCATTAATTGAATATAATCCACAACAATTAAACTTAAGCCAAATAATCTTTTAATTCTTCTAGCTCTATTGCTTAAAGCAGCAATAGTTATTGCTGGAGTTTCATCAATAAATAAAGGTAAATTGTAAATGTTTCTTGATGTCTCTATATATCTATTTATTTCTTCCTCAGTTACTTTTCCTCTTCTAATGTCATTTGATTTTATTTTTGCTTGTTCAGAAAGTATCCTTGTAGACAATTGTTCTGACGACATTTCTAAAGAAAAAAAGGCAATAGAAGACTTTTCTTGTCGATCTAAAATATTTTGTGCTGCGTTGAAAGCAATATTTGTTGCTAGAGCTGTTTTTCCCATAGATGGTCTTCCCGCAATAATAATTAAATCTGATTTATGAAGCCCCCCTAATTTTTCATCTAAATCTTTTAACCCAGTCGGAACTCCAACGATACCCTGATCACTCTGCATGGCCATTGTTGCCATTTGTATTGTTTGATCAAGGGCTTGATTAAATTTTAAATACGATTGAGAAAAACTTCCACGTTCTGCTAAATCATAAAGAGACTTCTCAGTATTTTCAATTATCTTTTCAGCATTTTGATCTTGAGAATTGGTATTTAAGGTTTCTGTAGAAAGATTATCTGAAATTAACATTAATTCTCTTCTTAAATACATTTCGTGTATGATCTTGGCGTAATCCACAGCCTGTTTCGTTGATCCCGAGAAACGAGTAAGTTTTACTAAATAATCCGTACCTCCAACTTCATCAAGCATATTATCCTTTTCAAAATAATTTTTTAAAGTTATAGGATTTGCTATCATACCTCGATTATTCAAATTTATAATTACTTCATAAATCTTAATATGAGCTGGGTCAAAAAAGGTTGAAGGTTTTACAATTGATGCAATTTCATCGATAATATCATTGTTTACTAAAATTGATCCCAATAGAGATTGTTCAGCCTCTATATTTGACGGTTGTTTTACTTGATCCTGATTTTTAATTTTTTTAATTTCTTTCACTAAACCATATTATTTTAAGAAGAATCGAGATAAAGAAAAAAGTTACACACCATTTTCTAGCTACTGTGGAAAAGTTATTTAGTCTGAATTTTATCTATTTTGATTGATATATTAGCTTTAACATCTGAGTGGAAATTAATTTCAGCCTTAAATGTACCAATTTTATTTAAATTATCTTTGAGTATAACTTGAGAAGGCTTGACCTCTGCATTCGCCTTTTCTTTAATTAAACTCGTTATCTCTTTTGGTTTTATAGAGCCATATAAGTCACCATTTTCTTTACTTTCTTTGTTAAAAACAAACGTTTTGTTGTTTACAAGTTTTGCGATTAACTTAAATTGATTTTTTATTTCAGAGTTTTTTTTGTTTAGTTCATCTTTTTTCTTATTAACAAATTCTTGATTTTCCTTACTAAATCTTAATGCTTTCCCTTGTCTTAGTAAAAAATTTCTACCATAACCGTTTTTTACTTTTACTTTATCTCCTATATTCCCTAGATTTGATATATTTTCTAATAATATAATTTCCATTTAAATTAACCCTAATATCTTAGCTCTTTTAATTTCTCTATTTAATTTTTTTTGCTTATTAAAGGATACCGATGTTATTTTGGATGAAATTATTTTTCCATTATCAGAAACATATTTCTTTAAAAGGCTCACATTCTTATAGTCAATAACAGGAGCATTTTTTAATGATAGCGGACACTTTTTTGAGAATCTATTATCGCTTTTTTGAAAAAGACTTAATTTATTTAATGAGTTAGAACTCTTTCTTTGAAATTTTTTGTTTTTACGCTTCATAATTAATTATTCTTTTTAAAAAATTCCGTTTTGGTATCCAATTTTTTATATTTAACAACCAAAGATCTTATAATAGATGAGTCGATTTTTGTTTTTTTTTCAATTTCTTCAATTGTCAGTTTACTTCCTTCAAATTTAAAGTGAATATAAAAACCTTTTTTATAGTTTTTAATCTTATTGGCTAAATTAAGCAGTCCCCATTCTTCAACTTTTATAACCTTTCCAGAGGACTTATTAATTAAATCGTTGTATTTTTCCCTAATTGTTTTTAAATCTTTTTGAGCCAAGTCTTGTTTAGCGACTAAAGTATTCTCGTAAAAGGCCATAAATTAAGTGTTAGTTTTGTTAAAATATTTATTTATAAAAATTGGGTTATACTATAATGATGAATTATAGCAATATAAATTTTAATCAATTAAACTATATATAATGAGCGCTTTATTGTTTCCAGGTCAAGGTTCACAGATAGTTGGAATGGGAAATGAATTTTTTAACAATTTTAAAATAGTAAAAAATATTTTTCATCAAGCTGATGAAAAGTTAAGTTACCCTTTATCAAAAATGATATTAGAAGGTCCAGAAAACGAACTTCAATTAACAAAAAATACTCAACCAGCAATAATGACAGTAAGCTATTCAATATTTAAAGTTTTGTCAGAGGAATTTAATTATAATTTAAATTCTTTTAAATTTTTTGCGGGACACTCTTTGGGAGAATACAGTGCTTTAGTAAGCTCAGGGGGAATTGAATTAGATGATGCCTTTTATCTTTTACATGAAAGAGGAAAAGCTATGCAAGAAGCTGTTCCAGTAGGGAATGGGCGAATGTTAGCAGTTCTTGGTGCTCAAATAGAACTAATAAAGGAGTTAATAAATACAATTGATAAAACTGAAATCTGTGAGATAGCTAATGATAATAGTGAAGGTCAGGTTATAATAAGTGGTGATAAACAAAGTGTAGAGACATTTCAAAAAAAACTAAAGGAGAAAAAAATTAAAACAATACCCTTAAAAGTTAGTGCACCATTTCATTGTTCCCTCATGAAACCTGCAGCAGAAATTATGAAAAAAAAAATTGATGAAACTAAATTTAAAAAACCAAAGTTTGATATAGTAAGTAATGTAACTGCTAAACCAGAAAATGAACCTGAAGTTATTAAAAATTTATTAATTGATCAAATTTGTTCTACCGTTAGATGGCGAGAAAGTATAATTAATATGTCAAATTTAGGAGTATCAAACTTTATTGAAATTGGACCAGGAAAAGTTTTGACTGGCATGATTAAAAGAACACTGAAAGATGCAAATTGCTTTTCAATTAACTCAATAGCTGATATTAAAAATTTAGAAAATGGACTTAAAAAATAAAAAAATTTTAATTACTGGTGCAAGTGGTGGTATAGGTAACAGCTTAGTAAAAAAATTTTACAATTTAGATAATAAAATAATTGCAACAGGAACCAATGTAGAAAAACTATCTAATCTTAAAAAAACATTTCCAAATATTAATACAGCAATATTTAGGCTAGAAGAACATGAAAAAATAGAAAACTTTATGGACTCTATAGACAAAAAATTAGATGGTATTGATATCTTAATTAACAACGCAGGAATAACTTTAGATAATTTATCGATTAGATTAACAGAAGAAAACTGGAAGAAAGTATTAGATATAAATTTAACTTCCACTTTTTTAATGTGTAAATTTGCAATAAAAAAAATGCTTAGGAAAAAATACGGAAAAATAATTAATATTACATCTATTGTAGGTCATACTGGTAATATTGGCCAAGCAAATTATTCAGCCTCTAAAGCAGGAATTATTGCCTTTTCAAAAAGCCTGGCTTTAGAATATGCAAAAAAAAATATTAATATAAACTGCGTCTCCCCAGGATTTATTCAAACTGAAATGACTGATAAGATTAATGAAGAGTTTAAAAATAATCTAATAAATAAAATTCCCTCTGGTAAACTTGGATCTGGAGATGACGTTTCAAATTGCGTAGCTTTTTTAGCCTCAGATGAGGCTAATTACGTCAATGGAGAAACCATTCATGTAAATGGTGGAATGTATATGGCTTGACAATTCTAATTAATAATCTATTAAGAAATTAAACAACTTAGAAAGGAATTCATGTCAGAAGATATTAAAAGTAAAATAAAAAAAATCGTTGCTGATCATTTAGGAATAGAGGAGGAAAAAGTTACTGAGGAAGCTAGTTTCATTGATGATCTGGGCGCAGATAGTTTAGACACAGTTGAGTTAGTTATGGCTTTTGAGGAAGAATTTGGTTCTGAAATTTCTGATAGTGAAGCAGAAAAAATACTTACAGTTGGTGATGCGATAAAATTTATTGAGAGCAAATCTAGTCAATAATTATTTCACCTTTAAATGAAGAATGATAAAAACATTCTATTAGTACTGTCTTCCCCTTCTGGTGCAGGAAAAACAACTTTAACCAAAAAAATACAACAAAAATTTAATTCATTTAAAATATCAGTTTCTCACACTACCAGAAAACCACGTCCTAATGAAGTCGACGGTATTGATTATAATTTTGTTTCTATAGATGAGTTTAAAAAAAAAATACAAGATCAAAAATTTTATGAGCACGCTAAAATTTTCGATAATTTTTATGGAACATCCAAAGACAACGTAGATGAATTAATTAAAAAAAATGATGTAATATTTGATATTGATTGGCAAGGAAATAAACAACTTTCTAATTTTAAGAATCTAAATTTACTTAAAATATTTATTACAACAGCAGATAAAAATGATTTGAAGGAAAGATTGTTAAAAAGAAATCAAGATAGTGATAATGAGGTGGAAAAAAGACTTAAATCATACGAAGAAGATATTAATCATTGGTCTGACTATGATTATGTTGTAATAAACAAAAATTTGGAAAATTGTTTCCGACAAATAGAAAATATAATTTTGACAGAAAAAAACTACCCATTTTCAATTAATTCTACAAGCTTGTAGTAGAATTTAGGTT
This sequence comes from uncultured Pelagibacteraceae bacterium, assembly GCA_902601545.1. Classification (GTDB taxonomy): domain Bacteria; phylum Pseudomonadota; class Alphaproteobacteria; order Pelagibacterales; family Pelagibacteraceae; genus Pelagilacustribacter. Next base: position 22,716 of record CACKNR010000011.1, read on the forward strand.
TTAAATTTTCTGGTCTGAGATTTAAATATTTTTTTTCAATATGAGCTATTTGATTTTTAGTTAGAATCTTTCTCAGACTTTTATTTACCATTTTTCTCTTATTTGAAAAAAAAATATTTGTAATTTTCTCTAAATTATTTAAATTCTTAATTTTAAATTGATTTTTTTTTGGGCTCATATGAACTAAAGTAGATTTAACTTTTGGTTTAGGCGAAAAACAATTAGGAGAAACCTCAAATTTATCCAAAAAATTTAGTTTTAAACCGGCTATAATACTTAGCCTACCGTAAGATTTACCAATTATTTTTTCAGCAACTTCTTTTTGAAACATTAAAATTAGATCTGTGTATTTTGGTGGCCATTTTTTAAATTTGATTAGTTTAACAAGTATTTGAGAAGAAATATTATACGGTAAGTTTCCAAATATAATTGAATTATCCTTAATTATTTTTTCTAAATCTAACTTTAGAATATCAGAATTAAATATTGTAACATAATTTAACTTTTTATACTTTAATCTCAAATTATCATATAATTTTTTATCTTTTTCAATAATTAATAGCGATTTAGGTTTTTTACCTAGTATAATATCAGTCAATGCTCCTTTACCAGATCCAATTTCAACAACATTTTTATTTTGAATATCGATAAAACTCAGAATTTTATTAATTATATTTTTATCAATTAAAAAATTTTGACCTAAAGATTTTTTTGCAAACATAATCTCTAATTATTAAAACTATTCAAAAATTTTATACACTGAATTATGCTCTCGGGGTTACCTGCATTCTTACCTATTTTATCTTTTGCTGTTCCGTGATCAGGTGAAATTCTTATGTATTTAAGTCCTAAGGTAATATTAATAGCGTTAAACTTAAATAAATTTTTAAACGGTATAAGAACTTGATCATGATACATACCAACTACCAAATCAAATTTTTTAAACTCGTGAATAAAGAAACTATCCGCTGACTTAGGTCCATTAATATTGATTTTCTTAATTTTTTTTAAGGCATTTATAGCTGGGATTATTTCCTTTATTTCTTCTGTCTCTTTTAAATACTCTCCGTTATGAGGGTTTAAACCAAGAATAGCTATCTTAGGTATCTTATTAAATTTCACTTTATAAAATTTAAGTAGAGTTTTAATTTTTGAAATGATTACTTTTTTTTTAATTTTTTTTGAGATTTCTTTAACCTTCAAATGAGTAGTAATCGGTGATACAGAAAGTTTTTTATTAAATAACAACATAACTTCTGATGATTTTGCAATCTTTGATTTTTTCGCTAAAAGTTCAGTAACACCATAAACTCTATTATTTTTATTTATTAATTTTTTGTCTATTGGACAGTTGATAAAACCTTTTATTTTTTTTTGAGAACTTAACGTGTGAGCTAGATTAATACATCCCATTACATAATTTGAGGCTAGTCTTTTTGAAACATTAAAACAATTTTTAAATTTTAATTTATAGTCTAGTATATTTAAGAAATTAGTATTCAATTTTTCATTTATATTTTTTACTTTTTTTAAGCGTAGTTTAAAATTTAGTCTGTTAGCTTGAGTAGCAAATAAATTATAATTAGCAATTATAATAATCTTTTTTTTTATTTTTGGACTAATCTTTTTCCATGCTTTAAATATTATTTCAGAGTTTATACTATTAGGATCACCAGCTATAATTATAATTTTATTTGTCATTTGATTTCTAGTAAAGTAGTATTTTTCTTCTTAGATAAATGACTATTGGAATAGGATTCTAAAAGCTCGTTTTTTTTTCTATTTATCAAATTAAATTTTATTTTTTCCACATCTAAATTTTCATTATTATTAACTGTCCTTTGATCAATTAATTTAATAAACACTATTTTGTTAGATCTAACTATAGGATCAGAAATATCGCCAATACTCATATCTTTCAAAATATCCAAAAAATTACCTGTTAAGCTTGACGAATTTACCCAACCTAAATCCCCTCCACTTAGAGCAGTTGAGGCAATACTGAAATTAATTGCTGTTTTTTCAAAACCAATTTCGCTTATATATTTTTTAACCTCACTAATAATTTTAGATTTTTCTGAAAGATTTTCTAACTCTATCTCAATTTCTGCTAAATTAAATTCTTCAATTTTTTTATTTTGAATTACTATATCATTTAGTTCCTTTACTATTTGTTCTTCATCAATTGATATATTTTTAGAATACAAGTTAAAAATTAATTTTTGCCATAAGAATTCTATTTTAATTTCGTTTAGATATCGATTATAGTCAATCTGGTATTGATCAAATAATCCCTCCAGTTGAATAATATTTATCCCTAATTGTTCAGAGATTTTTTCTAAATGTTGATCAATTGCTGCTTGGTTTAAATTAATCTTATATTTTTTTAGCTCTTCATTTTTTAGTTTTAGATTAATTAGAGATTTAAAAGCGTAGTTTTTAACTTGGTCGATATTAGATTGGCTCAATTCCCTATTAGATAAGAGCAAAGTGGTTTTAATTTTATTTTCGAGTTCAAACGAAGTTATGATTTCATTTCCAACTTTAGCAATAATATTACTTTTTATACTTGCATAAGAAATTTGAAAAAATGTTGACACTAAAAAAAAAGTAAAAATTATAATTCTCATTTGACACATCATTTATTAAAACTTGGTGTACCTATAGAACCTAGAGAGTTTAAAGTAATTTTGAACATTAAAGAGTTTTCAGCCTCTAACTCAGAGTCATTATAAAATTCTCTCCTATAAACTAATCCCGCTCTCAAGCAATCATTGAGATATTCATAACTTAAATTATAAAATTCAGAAGAATTTGTTAAAATATTTCTTTTATTACTAAATGTAAATAAACCATTTTCTCCTTTTTGGATTTCAATTTTAGATTTAAAATATTTCTTTTTATCAGTAATCTTATTTTCTTCTAAATAACTAAAATTAAAATCTATATTTTTTAAATTAAAATTTGTATCAATTTCACTATAGTTCAGCTCATTATAATTTTGATCAATTGCATAGTTATAATTAATTTTAAAATTCTTCTTATTCTCGTAACTTAACTTACCTGTTACATCAGAAAATCTTTTGTCCAAGCTCGACTCAGAAGGCATTTTTTTATTATTCTTTTTTTCATTTATAATTTGACCGGTAGAAAAGTTAAATTTACCAATACTGCTGTCTTTTTCATAATCAAATCCTAAGGTTAAGTTTGTACCGCCTTCAAAACTTGTATCATCTTTAAGTCTGTCCAGAGAGAAAATATCTCTACTTAACAAATTAAAACTACCCGTGCTTTTTCTCATATGATTTGGAGAATACCTTAGAAGCATCTTTGGTTTCAGAAGATAATCACTATTTTTATCCTTTTTAAACAAATCAATACTTGTTAATAATCCAATTGCTCCATATAATTCATTTGTTGTATCAGATTTAAACTTGTCTACATTTTTGACTTCATAATTAATATTTTTTAATTTCGTTAAAATTTGATTTTCAAAAATATTATTTTTCGTTAGGTTATCAGAAGTCCAATCCAAATCATTAATTAAAAAATTTTTGTATTTATCTGTATCATAATTATGAACTTTAAAATTTGATTGTAAATTTCCGTATCCAAAGTTTTCGCTATATAAATTTTTATTTACAACTATGTTAGGAATTATATGTTCATATTTATCAACGTAACTATCTTTCAAAGATCTAAAAGAGCTAGCTGTTAAACCAAAAAAAAGATTTTTTTCACCGTTGAAATGATTAAAATCTATATTATTTTCTAAAACTTCTGTTTCATAATCAACAAGTGTAGAGTCTATTTTATAAAGTTTGAGATACTTTTTATTAGAAACATATTGCAAATTAACCTCTAAATTGTTTTCGGTGTTATTATTTGTTTCAAATGATTTAACAAACTTTGAAAAGAAATGAGATTTTTCTCCTGGTTTCTTTTTACTTGATGTTTCTTTAAAACCCTCCGTAAAACCAAAATCAAAAATCAAATTAGAATTTTTAAAGGCTTGTCTATACTCACCTAAAAAAATTGGATGCTCTGATGCGAAAAGTCTATTATTAATTGTAAGATCTTTATCTTTATCTATTGCCCAAAAATAAGGTATGTCAAAACTTGAGCCTAAAGTTCTAGAATTTAAAAAAGTAGGATTTAAAAATCCAGATCTTCTATCCACTGTTGGGTCCGGGTGAGCTAATTTAGGCAGGTAAAAAATAGGAATATCGTATATTCGTATTACTGCATTATCATAATATACTGTCTTAGTTTCTTTATCATGTGCAATATTTGATGCACTTATCTCCCATGGCGGACATTTGTCCTCCTCTCTATAATCACACATAGTAAAATTACTTTTAACAAAATTAGATTTTCCCTCCTTTATATTTATGACGTTTGAAAAAATTCTTGGCTTATTTTTTTTGTTAAATTTGAAACTTTTATCATTAAAATAAGCTTTAGCATCAGTTCCTACAATTTCTTTTTTTATCTCGTCAATATATATTTGAGTAAATTCATAAAAGTTTTTAGATTTATCAATAACCTTTATCTTTCCTAATGATTTAAAGATTTTCTTGTCGGTTTCGTATTTAAAATTTTCTAAAAATATTTCATTATTTTGAATATCATTAATTTTTGTGCTCTTACTTGAAAAAGCCTCATTTTTAATATTATTTAAAGAAACATCCTCAGTTTCAACAAAATATCCTTGCTTTGTTGAAAAATTAGTAGAACCTGAACTAGAAAAAATTTTTAAATTTCCATCGTATGTAGCAAAGTTCGTTTTAAAAGTATTTCCAAATTTATCTATAGCAATAACATTATCTTTGAGTGTAAAAAAATTTTTAGTTTTATCATATTCCGCATAATTACTTGTTATTAGGTTTTTTTCGTCATCTTTTATAGAAACTTGATTTTCAAAAACTGTTATTTGTTTTTTTTTATCTATAGAAATATTTCCAGCACTAATATCCAAATTCTCTGCAAAACAGATTTTGGTTAAAAAAATAATATAAAATATTAAAAAAAGTTTACTTTTCATTAATTTGTAAAATTCCGATAGAGCTAAATATGCCTATTAAGATAATTGGTATCCACATTGATAAGTTTACAGGTATTCTATTTGTTTTTCCCAAAGCGATAGATAAATCCTTTAAATAGTAAATTATTACACATGCTATCAATCCTACAATTATAATCTTTACGTTATTTGATTTTTTTAAAGTTCCCATAATTAAAATTGAAGCCAAGGCCGTCATTGTAAAAAGAAAAAAAGGCATAGACAGCATAGAATGTAAGCTTTGATTTAAGAATAACCTGTTGTAACCTTGCTTATTAAGTTTTTCATAGTTAATCAATAAATCTAAAAAAGGCAAAGTATCAAAGTTTTTGAAAAGATTTGTAATTTTGTCATAAGTGTAGATAGAGTAGATAGAGTAGATATCCAATTTTTCTTTTTGTAAAACTATGTTAGTTTTTGTATTAATTTTTTGAATAAGTACATCTTTCAAAACCCATTCATTATTTTCAATATCAGCATTTTTTGAAAATATTTTTTCCTTTAAATTATATTTTTCATCAAAATTAAAAATAGTGACATTTTCAAGTTTTTTATCATTTTGGCTAGAAGCTGAAATAATTCTTTGACCGCTATCCAAACTTTCTTTGATCCATAAACCATTTTTATTAAAAGTGACTAAATGATCTATATCTTTTGAGTAATTAGCTTTAGTTTTTTCGTAGTATTTAGACATAGCAGAAGTCACAGGGTTAAATACAAATAAAATAATCCATCCTAAAATAAATGAACTAAATGCTAAAATTAAAAAAATTTTAAAATTAGAAAAACCAAATATCTTCATAGTAAGAAGATCTTTATTATTTCTTATATCAATTATAAATTTCATACTTGATATAAATATTATGAAAGGCAATAATTGTATTATCATACTTGGAATATAAATACTTGTTAATATCACAGGAGTTAAAAAAGACACATCAAGGTTTTTAAAAAATTCAATTTCCTCGAACAAATTTAAAATAATTCCGAAGCAGTAAAATATTAAAGCTACTTTAAGTAAAACTTTTAAGTATCCATTCAGCAAATATTTAAATATAATATTATTCATTAAAAATTATTCCTTAGAAAGCTTTAACCTTAAAATGAAGTAAGTTAACAAGTATAAAATAATCGGTGAAAGTAAAAATAAATTTCCCATTGTTTTACTTATTCCAGTGTAACGAATAATAAGTTCAGCATATATTAAGACAATAAAAGAGTAACCAAAAATACTAATCTTATTAAAAAAAATTGATCTATTATTTTTTACAAGCATGAAAGAAACCACCAAAGCTAAAACAGGAATAAAAAAAGGTAAAACAATTCTTCGATTTAATGTTGGTAAAATTTCTTTTTCAATGTTACCTCTACAATTTTTATCATTGAAATAATTTTTATTTAAACACCCAATTAATTTTAATGTAGAAGTTTCCTGTATCTTAGGTTGTTTAATTGTATTGCTTTGTATATTTGTTAGGTCAATATTTAGTTGCTCAAATTTAATGACATCGCTCTCATTATTCTCTTTATCTGTAGATATTATTTGACCGCTAAATAAAATCATTCTTTTTTCATCTATAATTCCATTATTAGCAATTATGGTATTTGATTTTCTTTTTGTATTATTAGATGAAATATTTTTTAAAGTATTTGAACTATCATGTAAAAAAATATTTTTAATTTGATTATTAAGTTTTTGATCAACAATAAACGTCAAACCTTTAAACGAGTCACTAAACTGCTGTACTCTTATTGTAGGTAGAAAAGAGGACAAATTTTCATTACCTAATAATTGTCTCGATTTATTTAAAGCAGCAGGTGTAACAAAAACTGAAAAAATTAAATAAAAAATTGATACAATTAGAGAGGATAAAATAAATAAATTAACTATTTTAATTTTCTTAACACCAGAAGTCCATAGTATAACTAATTCATTTTCGTTAATTTGTCGTATGATAAAAATTGTAAGAGCGATTAAAAAAGAGAGTGGTATAAATTTAGTAAAGATCCCTATGAAATTTAAAAAAGAATATTGAAAGTAAGTTATAATTGGATAACCACTTTCTACTATTAAATCTAAGAAATTCACAGCTCTTACAGTCCAAGCTATAATAGTTAAACCAAATAGGATGGTTAAAAATATCTTAAAAATTTCTAAAATATAATTTTGAAAAATTTTGTTTTGCAGCATGGCTTTTTTACGTATATAAATAAAGCAACCATAAGCAAATTTCAATCTATGGTTTAACTAAGACCATATTTACGTTGAAATACTCTATATTTGGACTTATATACCTCTCAAACTCTATTAAAATACTAAAAATTTATGTCTGTAAAAATAAAATACTCTCAAAATAAAACAGGAAATTTATCATCAAATTTAGTTCTATTTTCTAATGAAAAATTTAGCATAGATAATCTAAAAAAATATCTTTCGAATTCTGAATATTCCTACGTAACTGATTTATTGAAAAATAGTGATTTAAAAAAAAATTTATATATTTTTGAATTAACTTCAAAAAAAAAAATAGTTTTAATTTCTATAAAGAAAGATTTAAAGACTTCTGATTTAGAAAATTTAGGAGCAGAGTTATACGGGAAAATAAATTATGGAAAAGACAGTGAATATCTTATTATTTCAGACAGTGCAAATAGTAAATATGAAAATTTTTTAGGTCATTTCCTTCACGGATTAAAGTTAAAGTCATATGAATTTAAAAAATATAAAACGAAAAAGGACGTAAGACAAATTACAATTAGTGTAGTTGGAAATAAAAATAAACCTTCAACTCAAAATCAATTAAAATTTAAAGCATTAGAGGAAGGAACATTTTATGCAAGAGATCTAGTTTCTGAGCCTGGGAATGTTTTACATCCAGACGAATATGCAAAAAGAATTAACTCCCTAAAAAAAGATGGTTTAAAAGTGAATATTTACGACGAAAAAAAATTAAAAAAACTTGGGATGCACGCCTTACTAGGTGTAGGTCAAGGTAGTATAAGAGGATCTTATCTTGTTACCATGGAATGGAATGGAGCAAAAAATAATTCTAAACCGCTAGCTTTTGTTGGAAAGGGTGTTTGTTTTGATACTGGGGGTTATTCTTTAAAACCTGCAAAATTTATGGAAGATATGACTTATGATATG
>CACKNR010000012.1:0-10000 GCA_902601545.1 uncultured Pelagibacteraceae bacterium
CTTTTAAAAATTAAATTTGCTTTAAGAGCCTGATTCGTATGATGCACAAGTTCTAAATTAGCTGGGTCGTAAAAGTTATTATTTTTTAGAATATTTTTTTGTAAGGCTAGTTTTTCTATTTTGTCCACTCCAGCATCTGTAAGAATAACATTTTTATTTTTTTCGTCTAATTCGTAATCTTTTTTTTGTAAATTTTTTATAAATTCGTTAGATGTTACATAGAGAGTAGTTTTGTCCTCTAGTTTTCCAGATATTATCAAAGGTGTTCTAGACTCATCTATTAATATACTGTCAACTTCATCAACAATACAAAACTTATGACCCCTTTGGACCATATCATTAAGCTCATACTTCATATTATCTCTAAGATAGTCAAAGCCAAGTTCATTATTTGTGGCATATGTCACGTCACATGCATAATTTTTTTTTCTTTCATAATCCTCAAGATTATTGATTATACATCCTGTTGATATTCCAAGATAATTAAAAACTTTTCCCATCCAATCAGAGTCTCTTTGAGCCAAGTAATCATTGACTGTTACAATATGAACTCCTTTGCCTGAAAGTGAGTTTAGATAAGCCGGCAGCGTTGAAACTAAAGTTTTTCCCTCTCCAGTCTTCATTTCAGCTATCTTTCCCTTATGAAGTATTAACCCTCCTGCTAATTGAACATCATAGTGCCTTTCTCCTAGAGTTCTTTTTGCAGCCTCTCTAACTAAAGCAAAGCTTTCGGGTATTATGTCATCTAATTTCAAGGAACCATTTTGAACATTTTTTTTGAGTAAAGCAGTTTTTTCTTTTATATCGCTTTCACTAAGCGATTGAATTTCATTTTCTTTATTATTTATCGATATTATTAGATTTTTGATTTTATCTAATTCTTGTTGATTAGAGCTTTTAAATATTTTACTAAAAGTTCTTGTAAATAAATTCATTTTAATTCTATATAAGTATTAATAATTTAAATTAAATAGCAATTATGACAATAAACATCAAAAACTTCCTGAAGGATAAATCTAAATTATCTAAAATGGGCGAGTTTCAGAACCTCAAAAAAATTGATGGTCTAGAAATGTCCTCCATTTCAGCAGATTTATATGGAGATGGTAGAGATGATTTAGCTTTGTTTTATTTTAGCAAAGGTGCTAATTATGCTACATTAACAACCACAAGCAGTATAACTTCTGAATTTATTCCCTGGAATAATAATTCACATAAAAAAATTATTAAAGGTTTGTTAGTTAACACAAAAAACGCAAATACTTTTACGGGTAAGCAGGGAAAAGATAGTATTGATATTTTAGCAAAAAATTTATCAAGAATTCTTACCATTAAAGAGTCAAAGTCAAAAAAGGGAACCAATGAAACAGTTAAAATTAAGGATTTAATATTTGCTTCGACCGGAGTTATTGGAGAAGAGTTCCCTGTTGAGCCAATTAAAGAAAGACTACCAGAACTAGTTGATAAATTAAGGGGCGAACAAAATAAAATGTATTGGATTAAATTAGCTTCCGCAATTATGACAACTGATACAAAACCTAAGGTAGCATATGAAGAAATAATTATTGGAGATGAACTGATAAGAATTTGCGGTATAGCAAAAGGAGCAGGTATGATCGCACCTAATTTAGCAACAATGTTATCTTTTATATTTACCAATGCTGATATAAATTCTAATTTACTTAAAACCCTTTTAAAAAGAGCGACATCAAATTCATTTAATGCAATTTCTGTTGATAGCGATCAATCAACTAATGATATGGTTTCAATTTTTTCTACAAGATCTCTAAAGATAGGTCAAAATTTATCATTAAATGATAAAGTTATTCAAAAGTTTGAGCTAGCGTTAAAAAAACTATGTTTAAATTTAGCTAAACAAATAGTGGTAGACGGCGAGGGTGCAAAAAAATTTTTAACAATAAATGTAATTAATGCAAAGTCATTAGGAAGTGCAAAAAAAATTGCATTTTCTATCGCCAATTCTCCCTTAGTTAAAACAGCAGTTGCAGGAGAAGACCCTAATTGGGGAAGAATAGTAATGGGTATAGGTAAATCTGGAGAAATAGTAGACGCAAAAAAACTAAAAATAAAAATAGGAAATTTTATAGTTGCAGAGAATGGAAAAGTTTCCGAAAATTATGATGAGGAAAAGTTGAAGGAATACATGAAATGGGATTCTATTGAAATTGAAATAAATTTAAAGTTAGGCAATGATGCATTTAAATGTTATACTTGTGATTTCACCCATGATTACATTGATATAAATGCAGATTACAGAAATTAGAAATGATTAAATACAATCTTAAATGTGAAAACGATCATGAATTTGAAAGCTGGTTCTCAAATTCTAATGAATTTGAAAAATTAAACAGAAGAAAATTGCTAGAGTGTATTTACTGTAATTCAAAAAAAATTAAAAAATCAATAATGTCTCCTATGGTCTCAGCAGTAAGAGATAAAAATTCTAAATTTAAAAAGATGCAAGAAATTTTAAAAAATGACAGAAAATCACTAATTGAGATAAGAAAATATATAGAAAAAAATTTCGAATATGTTGGGGAGAATTTCAGTAAAAAAGTTAGAGAAATTTATTATGACAAAAAAAGTAAAAAAACTATTTATGGAAAAACAACCTTGAAGGAGAGAAAAGAGTTGGCCGAGGAAGGTATAGATTTACTTAGTATTCCATGGGTAAGTAAAGACAACTAATTTTTGCTGCTGCATATTATATAATTTACAGAAAGATTATCAGATTGTCTCCACCTGTTAGTTAAAGGGTTAAAATTTAGACCTTTTACATCTACTGTTTTAAAATTTTTGCTTAATAACATCTTCTCTAGCTCCTCAGGTTTTAAAAATTTGTTCCAATCATGTGTGCCTATTGGTAACCATCTCAAAATATACTCAGCACCAATAATTGCTTTTAAATATGAAGTCAGTGATCGATTTAAAGTAGCTGTGAACATAAGTCCATTTTTTTTTACTAAATTTGCACAAGAATTTAAATAAAGGTCAACATCCTCTACATGTTCAATAACTTCTAAATTTAGAATTATATCAAACTTATTTTCATATTTTAATTGCTCAGGTGATTTATTTAAATAATTTATTCTAAGATTATTTTTTTTTGAGTGAAGCTCTGCTACTTTTACATTCTTACTTGAAGCATCAATTCCAGTTACTGAACCACCTAGACGAGCCATAGGCTCGCTAATCAAACCACCACCACATCCAATATCCAATATTTTTAGTCCCTCTAAAAAGTTAGATTTACTATTTTCTAAGTGAAAGTGTTGTTTGATTTTTTGAGTTATATATTCAATTCTAATAGGATTAAATAAATGCAAAGGTTTAAACTTCCCTTTTTCATCCCACCACTCATCAGCAAGATTTGAAAACTTTTGAATTTCTGCTTTATTTATAGTAGTCATTATTAAGTTTATTTTGAATAAATTATATTTAAATCTTATTTTATTATATTACATTCTAAAAAATGATTAAAAAAGTATTAAAGTTTGGTGGTACATCTGTTGGGTCTATAGAAAGGATACAACATGTCGCAAATATAATTAAAAAGGAGCATGAATTAGGACATCAAATTATTGCAGTCGTGTCGGCTATGGCCGGTCAAACAAATGAATTAATTGGTAAATCAAAAGCTATTTCTGATGAGTTTGATAAACGAGAGCTAGATGTTTTACTTTCCTCTGGAGAACAAGTAACTTCGGCGTTACTAGCTGGTGCGTTAAAAAAAATTGATGTAAAATCAAAATCTTGGCTTAATTGGCAAATCCCTATACTCACTGAGGGAGATTACAATAATTCTCGAATAATAAATATGAACGTAGAAAAAGTTAATGAATTTTTAAACAATAATGGTGTAGCTGTAATACCTGGTTATCAAGGAATTTCAAAAAATGGCGATGTAACTACAATTGGCAGAGGAGGCTCTGATGCAACTGCTGTTGCTGTGGCAAAAATATTTAATGCAGATACCTGTGAGATTTATACAGATGTAGATGGAGTATTTTCTACTGATCCCAGCAAAATACCTTTAGCAAAAAAAATTGAAAAAATTTCATATGACGAAATGCTTGAACTATCATCTTTGGGAGCAAAAGTGATGCAATCCTCAGCCGTTCAAACGGCAATGATGTATAATATTCCTCTTGAGGTAAGATCTACTTTCACTGATAGAAAAGGAACTAAAATTTTTGATCAACAGAATATAGATTACTCTAAAAGTGTTACAGGAGTAGCTTATTCTAAAGATGATGCAAAAATTACTTTAATTGGTGTGGCAGATAAACCGGGGGTAGCTGCAAATATATTTGAACCACTTAATAAAGCACAAATTAACGTGGATATGGTAATACAAAATATATCATCTGACAATAAAACTACAGATGTGACTTTTACAATTAAACGTGATGACCTTTTAAAAACAAAAGAAATTTTAAAAAATAACAAAAATGTTAAATATAAAAAGATTACTTATAACGACAAAGTTGCTAAAGTTTCAATAGTTGGGGCAGGAATGGTATCAACTCCAGGGGTAACTTATAGGATGTTTAGAGGATTAGCAGACCATAAAATTAATATTCTAGCAATTTCTACTTCAGAAATTAAATTATCAGTGATAATAGATGAAGAAAATACTTTGAATGCTGTAAAAAAATTACATACAATTTTTGATCTAGATTAATATGGACGTAAGACCTCATAGAGTAATTAAAAGAAAAAAAACAAGACTGATAAAAGTTGGCAATGTTTCTGTAGGAGGAAATTCTAAAGTATCCGTTCAATCAATGACAAACACATTGACGACTGACGTTAAAGGTACAATAAATCAGATTAACTCTTTAGAAGAAGCAGGTGCAGATATTGTGAGAGTATCTTGTCCTGATGAGGATTCTACTAAAGCTCTTAAAACTATAACTAAAGATATTAATGTTCCCTTGGTTGCAGACATTCACTTTCATTACAAAAGAGCTATCGAGGCAGCTAAAATGGGGGCAAGTTGTATAAGAATTAATCCTGGAAATATTGGAACTAGAGATAGGATTTTAGAAGTTATGAAGGCAGCAAAAGACAATAATTGTTCTTTACGTATTGGAGTAAATGCTGGTTCATTAGATAAGTCAATTTTAGAAAAGTATAAAGAACCTTGCCCAGAAGCTTTAGTAGAAAGCGCGGATTATAATATTAAACTTTTAGAAGATAATGATTTTTTTAATTTTAAATTAAGTGTAAAATCATCTGATATTTTCTTAACTGTCAAAGCTTATAGAAAACTTTCTGAAATTTGCAACTACCCTTTACATTTAGGTGTAACTGAGGCAGGAAGTTTATTTACTGGAAGCATAAAGTCATCAATTGGAATTGGTCAACTTTTAATGGAAGGAATAGGTGACACAATCAGGGTTTCGCTATCATCGGATCCAGTTGATGAAATTAAAGCAGGATTCGAAATATTGAAATCTTTAGGAATTAGATCAAGAGGAGTAAATATAATTTCCTGTCCATCATGTGCGCGACAAGCCTTCCCAGTAATTGAGACCGTAAAAAAATTAGAGGAAAGACTTTCCCATATTAAAAAACCAATTAATCTCTCAATAATTGGTTGTGTAGTTAATGGACCAGGTGAAGCTGCTCAAACAGAGATAGGTTTAACTGGAGGCGGACAAGACAGCAACTTATTATATCTATCAGGAGTGCCTCATACTAAAGTTGCTAACTCAAAAATCATAGATAAAATCGTCAATCTTGTTGAAAATAAAGTTAAAGAAATAGATTAAGTAATTAAGCATGATTCCTATTCAAAAAGTGAGAGATATTATTTCTAAACATGATACTTTAGAAAAAGAGCTTTCTTCAGGAAAAATTGACTCCAAATCATTTGCTGAAAAATCTAGAGAGTATTCAAATCTAGGAAATATTATAATTGTAGCAAAAGAATATTTAAAATTTGATCAAGAAAAAATAGATCTAGAGCAAATTCTGGAAGATAAAAACAATGATACTGAAATCATAAAATTGGCCGAGAAAGACTTGAAAGAGATGAACCAGAAAAAAGAAGAACATGAAAATAAACTAAAAATTTTCTTGTTACCCAAAGATGCTGATGATGAAAAAAATGCTATTGTTGAAATCAGAGCTGGAACTGGTGGTCTAGAAGCCTCTCTTTTTTGTGCTGATTTATTTAGAATGTATGAAAAAGTTTGCTCAAAAAAAAAATGGCAACTTGAAATAATAAACATTTCAAAAAGTGATGCCGGAGGTTTTAAAGAGGTAATATTTTCTGTTAATGGAGATGATATTTACTCTTATCTAAAATATGAGTCAGGTGTTCACCGAGTACAAAGAATACCAGAGACAGAAACTCAAGGCAGAGTACACACTTCAGCAGCTACAGTTGCTGTTTTACCAGAAGCTGAAGAAGTAGATGTTTTGATCAAAGATTCTGATTTAAGAATAGATGTTTTTAGAGCAGGCGGACCTGGAGGGCAATCAGTTAATACTACTGATAGCGCTGTAAGAATTACTCATCTACCTAGTGGAATAGTTGTGAGCCAGCAGGATGAGAAATCACAGCATAAAAATAAAGCTAAAGCATTAAAAATTTTAAGATCCAGAGTTTATGAAGCTGAAAAAAGAAGAAAAGATCAAGAAAGATCAGATAGTAGAAGAAGTCAAATCGGAAGTGGCGACAGATCGGAAAGAATACGAACATATAACTTTCCCCAAGGAAGGGTCACTGACCATAGAATAAACTTAACTCTACATAAACTTGAAGAATTTTTGAGTGGAGAAATTCATGAAGAAATGAATCAACAATTAAGATTGAAAGAACAAAATATTAAATTAGAAAACCTAAATTAATGAAACTATCAGAAGTTGTTAACTCAGGATCAAAAAAATTATTATCTAAAAAAATTTTGTCTCACAAGCTAGACTCCGAACTATTACTATCTAAAGTTCTAAATAAAAAAAGAGAGTATGTAATTTTAAACTTTGATAAAAAGATAGATGAGCCAAAGATATACGAGTTTAATAAACTGATAAAAAGAAGATTATCAAAAGAACCAATAGCTTATATCTTAAAACAAAAAGAATTTTGGAGTAAAAATTTTTATATTGATAAAAATAGTTTAATTCCTCGACCAGAGACAGAATTGATGGTTGAAAAATTAATCGATATTTTCAAAAACAAAAAAATTAGTATTTTAGATATAGGGACTGGTAGTGGCTGCATACTAATAAGTCTGCTTGATGAGTTAAAAAAATCAAAAGGACTAGGTATAGACATTTCGAAAAATACTCTTGCGGTAGCTAAGAAAAATGCAAAAAAACACTGTTCTGGAGCAAATATAAGATTTTTAAGAAGGTCTTTAAGTGAAATTTATCATTGTAAATTTGACTTGATTGTTTCAAACCCTCCATACATAAAAACTATTGACCTAAAAAATCTTGAAGATGAGGTTAAAATATATGAACCCAAATTAGCCTTAGATGGAGGAAATGATGGGCTTGACGTAATTAAAAAAGTTATTTACAAATCAAAAGAAATCTTAAAGTTTAGAGCTTTGCTCGCGTTGGAAATTGGCAACGGGCAATATAAAAAAGTTTCAAATATATTAAAAAAAAACAATTTTAGAATTGAACATAATATTAAAGATTACAAAGATAATACAAGATGTCTAATCTCGTCATATATTAAAAATTTATGAATAATAATAGAAGGAGAAATTTTAGAACTAGGTCTCAGAAGGGTTCTTTTAGAAGAAGGAATGGCTCAATGAGTTCTTCATCTTCAAATAATTTTAACAGCAATGGAAATATCAATTTTAATAGAAATGGATCAATGAATAATATTCACAGTGTTGAAAAAACTATGCAAAAGTTTCAACAGCTTGCGAAAGATGCTCAAAGCAATGGAGATCCAATACTAGCACAAAATTATTTACAACATGCGGACCATTATTTGAGAAGATTTAATGAGCTGAATGATAAAAAAGAATTCTCAGTAGATAAAACTAAGACAATTGAAAAAACAATTACAGCTGAGGGGTCTTCAGAAAAAGAAAATTC
Organism: uncultured Pelagibacteraceae bacterium; assembly: GCA_902601545.1. Taxonomy (GTDB): domain Bacteria; phylum Pseudomonadota; class Alphaproteobacteria; order Pelagibacterales; family Pelagibacteraceae; genus Pelagilacustribacter. The sequence continues at coordinate 8,092 of CACKNR010000012.1, forward strand.
TCAAACTACAAACTAAAATCATCTCAGCTCAGATAGTTGAAGGTCTATTTTAATTCTTTTTAACTCGAACTCCTCCCTCGCTTTACCCTTTAAGATTTTACCTGATGGCAACTTTAATCTTTGTGAATTAACTTTTTTCCCATTAACAATAACCTCATAGTGAAGATGTGGGCCCGTCGACATACCTGTAGATCCAACATAGCCAATTATTTGTCCTTGTTTTACTTTCCTTCCTTCTTTTATTCCTTTGGCGAATGATTTCATATGAGCATAAATAGTTTCATAAGTTGAATTGTGTTTAATTTTTACGCAGTTACCACCACCACCGCACCATCTTGCTCTTGTAATTGTACCAGAGCCAGAAGCCATGATAGGAGTTCCACTTGGTGCTGCAAAATCAGTTCCTCTATGCATTTTGTTATAACCTAAGATTGGATGTTTCCTCATTCCAAAAGAAGAAGAAAGTCTCGCTCCGTTAATTGGAGTCTTCATTAAAGATTTTGTAATACTTTTTCCTTTAATGTCATAATACTCCTCATCGTTATTATAATTAAATTTGTAAAGATTTATTTCCTCTCCATTTACAAACATTGATGCATATATTATTTTACCTGTATCCCTAACGCTTCCGTTTTCATCTTCAAGTCTCTCATAGAATATTTCAAACCAATCTCCTTTTCTTATGTCTCTCTGAAAGTCAACTTCAAAACCAAAAATTCTAGCAAACTCAATTATAATATTAGGTTCAATGTTTTTCTCTATTGCAGATGAATATAAATTATTTTTAATCGTATTTTTAACAATAACCTCTTTTTTATATAATTGTAGAATATTTTCTTTTACGATAAAATTATTCTGTGATTTTCTAATTTCAACACTACTCGTGTTACTTATAGGAAATAAAAGATTTACAACTGTGTTGTATTCTGTTTCATTTTTTTTATAAATAAGTGATAATTCTCTACCAGAATAAATGTTAGATAGCTTCTTTTGTTTGAGCTTCATTGATATTTCTTTAATATCTAATTCGATTACATTATATTTTTTTAAAATTTTTTCGATCGTATCGTTATTTTGTATTACGTACTTTACTTCTACGTAAGGGCTGCTGATCTTAGACTTAATGAAATTAGTAAAATTTAAAAATTCATTAGAATTTGCTATGACCTTAATGTTTTTTTCATTTTCATAACTTTTTTTCTCTACAAGGTTTAAAATCAGAAAAAAAACAGCTGTAATTGTTGTTAAAAAACTAACTAAAAATATTGATCTACGGTGAATACTGTTCAAAAAAACTACAGAGTAAGATGTTTTTTTTTTTAAAAAATTGGAAATTTTTTCAATTAACGCCATAGTTGTTTTCTACAAAAATTATCAGAAGTTTGCAATCTGAAGAGTAAGAAAAAGGGCTATTTTGCTGCGTAATTTAAGCAATATACGTCTTGACTTATAACTTAATTGTAATAAAACGGGCGCTCACCTCTACGATATTAAATAATAATAGCGCCAGAGGTGTGTAGATTTTTAAACAAAATCTTAGCTTTTTTAAATTGTAAAATTAAGAAGAGAAGTGTGGACGGCTAGGTTAATAAAGAAATTGTCGTACACGCTTTAACGAAAGATAACTTTAATTTACCTTAAAGTTATTAAAGCTAGTGTGCGCCGTTATTAAACTTGAGAGTTTGATCATGGCTCAGAACGTACGCTGGCGGCACGCCTAACACATGCAAGTCGAACGCAGTAGCAATACTGAGTGGCAAACGGGTGAGTATAATGTGGGAATCTGCCTTTTGGTTTGGAATAACACGGGGAAACTTGTGCTAATACCGAATAAGCCCTTACGGGGAAAGTTTTAATGCCGAAAGATGAGCCCGCACTTGATTAGCTAGTTGGTAAGGTAAAGGCTTAC
>CACKNR010000012.1:12500-29421 GCA_902601545.1 uncultured Pelagibacteraceae bacterium
GAGAGAAATCTTTACCAACCCTCATAAAACTCCGAATGCCAAACATTTTACCTCAGCAGACAGACTGTGGGTGCTAAGGTCCATGGTCGAGAGGGAAAAAGCCCAGATCACCAGATAAGGTCCCTAAATCATGATTAAGTGTGAAAGGATGTGGAGATTCCTAAACAGCCGGGAGGTTGGCTTAGAAGCAGCCATCCTTTAAAGATAGCGTAACAGCTCACCGGTCTAATAGAGTTTCTGCGCCAAAGATGTAACGGGGCTCAAATCATGTACCGAATCTGTGGATTTATAATTTCTTTTGAAATTATAACTGGTAGCGGAACGTTCTGTAAGCCTGTAAAGGGATACCCGTGAGGGATCCTGGAGGTATCAGAAGTGCGAATGCTGACATAAGTAACGATTAACAGAGTGAAAAACTCTGTCGCCGAAAATCCAAGGGTTCCTGCGCAAGGTTAATCCGCGCAGGGTTAGTCGGTCCCTAAGACGAGGGCGAGAGCCGTAGTCGATGGAAACAAGGTTAATATTCCTTGACCAGATGGAAGTGACGGATTTTGTAAATTGTTAACTCTTAATGGATTGAGTTAGCTGTGAAAAAGTCCCAGGAAATAGCTCCATCATTAGACCGTACCCGAAACCGACACAGGTGGATTATTAGAGTATAATTAGGCGCTTGAGAGAATGATGTTGAAGGAACTCGGCAAAATGCCTCCGTAACTTCGGAAGAAGGAGGACCCATATTAAGGCAACTTAAATTGGGTGGCACAAGCCAGGGAGATGCGACTGTTTATCAAAAACACAGGGCTCTGCTAACACGTAAGTGGATGTATAGGGTCTGACGCCTGCCCGGTGCTGGAAGGTTAATGCGATTAGTGCAAGCTAATTTCTGAAGCCCCAGTGAACGGCGGCCGTAACTATAACGGTCCTAAGGTAGCGAAATTCCTTGTCGGGTAAGTTCCGACCTGCATGAATGGCGTAACGATATCTCCGCTGTCTCCAACATCAACTCAGTGAAATTGAATTCTCCGTGAAGATGCGGAGTTCCCGTGGTTAGACGGAAAGACCCCGTGCACCTTTACTACAACTTTATATTGGTGTTAGGAATGATATGTTTAGCATAGGAGGGAGACTTTGATACTTAAGCGTCAGCTTAAGTGGAGTCACCAGTGAAATACCTCTCTTATTATTCTTGACATCTAACTGCTAGCCGTCATCCGGCAGCAAGACATTGTATGGTGGGTAGTTTGACTGGGGCGGTCGCCTCCCAAAAAGTAACGGAGGCGTGCGAAGGTAGGCTCAGAACGGTCAGAAATCGTTCGTAGAGTGCAATGGCATAAGCCTGCCTGACTGCGAGACTGACAAGTCGAGCAGAGTCGAAAGACGGTCATAGTGATCCGGTGGTTCTGAGTGGAAGGGCCATCGCTCAACGGATAAAAGGTACGCCGGGGATAACAGGCTGATACCCTCCAAGAGTCCATATCGACGAGGGTGTTTGGCACCTCGATGTCGGCTCATCACATCCTGGGGCTGGAGCAGGTCCCAAGGGTTTGGCTGTTCGCCAATTAAAGTGGTACGTGAGCTGGGTTCAGAACGTCGTGAGACAGTTCGGTCCCTATCTGCCATGGGTGTAGAAGAATTGAGAGGATTTGTCCCTAGTACGAGAGGACCGGGATGAACATACCACTGGTGGACCGGTTGTAGCGCCAGCTGCAGTGCCGGGTAGCTAAGTATGGACGGGATAACCGCTGAAAGCATCTAAGCGGGAAACCCACCTCAAAACTAGTTCTTCCCATAGAGCCGTAGTAGACCACTACGTTGATAGGCTGGAAGTGGAAGCACGGTAACGTGTGCAGCTGACCAGTACTAATAGCTCAATTGGCTTGATTTATGCACTGAAAAAAAATTTTTGTTATATTTTTTAAAAAAATATAAAATAATTTGTGAGAAAAAAAACATTATTGTATTTATCTTCAGCAGTCATTTTATTTGTTTTATTAAATGTATTAATAGGTTTTGAGCAAATTGTAAGCTTGATTTATCTACAAGATATAAGACTTTTAACTGAAAAATATTTATTTGAATCTTTTATTCTTTTTTTAATTTTAAATACTTTTTATATTTTTTTTCTAGGATTTGGCTCAATCTCAATTATTATTTCAATAATTTTATTTGAACCAATATTAGCTTTATTGCTAAATGTCATATCAAAAACTATTGGCAGTACTTTAAATATTACATTCTTACAAAAAAATATATTTAAAAATGACATTCCTTTTTTTGAGAAAAAATCTTTTTTAAAAAAAATTAAAAAATTTCAATTTTTATATGTATTTGTATTAAGAATTTTACCCGGTATACCCTTGCAAGCTGTGAACGCTTTTATAGGTTATATGAAAATAAACTCGAAAATTCAAATTATTGCTTCAATAGCTGGTTTTACATTTTCTAATGGTATAATTATATTTCTTTTAAACAATATTTATGAAGCTATTTTTAAATTAAGAAGAGGCTCTGATTTATTAGAAATTTACAACATAATTTTTATTTTTGTTTTTGTAATAATATTAGTTTTTTACAATCAAATATCCAAAAAAATTAATTATAAAAAAAATTCATGAAAAATACTAAATTTCCGTCATTTTCTATAATTCTTCCATTTTACAATGAAGAAAAGAATCTAAAAATCCTAGTTCCAAAAATTACAAAAGTTCTGAAAAAAATTAAAAATCCTTACAAAATTATTTTAGTTGACGACATATCCTCAGATAAAAGCCTTGAAGTTTCCATGAGTTTTGCGAGAAAAGATAAAAGAATAAATGTTTTTAAATTAAAAAAAAAAGGCGGACAAACAGGCGCTATAAAACTGGGATTGATGAAAAATAAATCAATATATTCTATTTTTATGGACTCTGATTTACAGGACGACCCAATATATTTAAAAAAATATATTAAAAAAATTAATGAAGGTTTTGATTTAATAGTTGGTAAAAGAATTTCAAGAAATCCGCCTGTTATTATCATTATTGCAACAAAAATTTTTGATTTTATGATGGAGCTGTTCTTCAAAAAAGGATTGTCAACCTACAGATCTCCATTTATTGCCGCAAAAACTATTTATTTCAAAAATTTACCATGGAACAAAAATGACCATAGATACTTAGTGCCAATCAGTATTTATAAAGGGGCTTCAAAGTTTGCTTCAATTAACTATACTTTAAAACAAAGAAAACACGGTTTTTCAAATTACAACACTAGATTAAAAGTGATACCAGGACTTTTTGAAGTTATACTTCTTCTTTTAAGATTTAAATCTAAACTATATTAAAATTATAATTAAATAATTAATATATGAAAAAGATTGCAATAATTGGATCAGGCTTTTTTGGAGTAGCGTGTGCTTTAATATTATCAAAAAGGAATAAAATTCACGTATACGAAAAAAGAAAAACTATCTTAAATGGAGCTTCAAGAGCTAATCAAATGCGTTTTCATAAGGGTTATCACTATCCAAGATCAGTAAGAACTGTAAAAGAAATTAATAATTTTAACAAAGATTTTGAAAAATATTTCAAAACAACAATATTTAATACAAAGAATTATTATGGTGTGTCGAAAATTAAATCAAAAACTTCTCCTAAAAGATATTTTAGTTTTCTAAAAAAAAATAAGCTTAAATATACTTTAGAAGGCAAAAAGTACTTTAGTAAAAATATTGCAAGTGTGATTAAATCAGAGGAAAAAATTCTGAATTATTTCACTGCAAAAAAAAAATTTTTTCAAAAAATTAAAAAAAACAAAAATATCAAAATCTTTTTTGAGGCTGAATTTAAAAAAAGTTTTCTTAAAAAATATGATAAAGTGATTATTTGCACATATGATCAGAATAATAAAGTTTTGAACAAATTAGGTTTTAAGCCAAAAAGAAAATTTAAATTTGAATTGGTAGAAAAAATAATTATAAAACTCCCAAAAAAATTTAAAAATAAAAGCTTTATGGTTCTTGACGGTAAATTCGTCTGTGTAGATCCATATCTCGGAACTAAATTTCATCTTCTTAGCGATAACTTAAATTCAAAATTAGAAATAAAGAAATCCTATTATCCAGAATTTAAAGATAAGAGACGAATATATCTAAATAAACCTGCGATAAAATATACGAAAAAAAGTAATTACAAAAAATTCGTTGAAAATGGGGAAAAATATCTCCCTTTCTTAAAAGATTCAAAATACGTTAAATCTTTTTTTGTAACCCGTACTATAGATTTAGGAAAAGAAAAAACAGATGAAAGACTTTCAAAGATTGAAAAAATTAATAAAAAAGTTTTTACTGTATTATCTGGAAAGTGGAATACGTGTATTGGTGTAGCAAAAAAACTTGATAAAACTTTTAGTTCTAGAAATTAAAATAATTATTTTTTTAATTTTGTTTCTTTTTTTTTAAGTCGATTGATTTATTCTCAATTTTTTAATAAATTGAATTTCATGAAAATAGACCATAAAGATAGTTTTGAAGATTTTGGTAAACAATTTTTGATTGATAACCAGTTAGAAGGTTATTGGGGAAGTAAAGATTTATTAACCAGTCTTGTACACCCATTTGATCTTAATCAAATTAAAGGCAAAGAAGTAATGGAAGTTGGTGTTGGTGCTGGTAGAATAAGCAAAAATTTAATTACATTTGATCCATCAAAACTTATTGGTATTGAGCCTTCCGAAGCATATGATGTGGCTAAAAAAAATATCAATTCACCTTATGTAAAAATTTTGAATATTAAAGGAGAAGATATTAACTTCATAAGTGAGTTTGATTACGTATTTTCGATAGGGGTAATACACCATATTCCTAAATATAAAGATGTGTTAAAAAAGATAAATCAATCCTTAAAATCAGATGGTAAATTTATTATTTGGGTTTATGGAAGAGAGGGTAATGAAATTTATCTTTTTATCTTTAACAACCTTAGAAGGATAACAGCTTTATTGCCAGATTTTATATTAAGAATAATTTCAAAGCTTTTAGCTTTAACAACTTATGTTTATGGATTTTTGTGTCAATATATTAATTTACCTTTAAAAAAATACTTTTTAAATTTTTTCAATAAATTTTCTTTTAAGCATAAATGTTATGTAATCTTTGATCAATTAAATCCCTCATTTGCAAAATATTTCACAAAACAGGAATTGAAAGACGTATTAAATGAATGTGGTTTTGAGATTGACTGTTTAGAACACAAATATGAATACTCATATACTGCAATATGTAGAAAAAAAACTTAGATAAGATGAAAAAAAAAAATGTTCTTGTTTGTGGTAAAGGAAGATGGGGAAAAAAAGTAATATTAATTTTAAAAAAAATTTCAAATATTGTCAGGATTTTGGACAGTAAAACAGATCATAAGACCATTAATTTGTCAAAAATTGATTGGGTTTTCATTTTAACTCCTATTGAATCTCATTTTAAATTAGTTAACTATTTTTTAACAAAAAAAAAAAATATATTTTGTGAAAAGCCATTGTGTTTATCATTTAAACAAGCGACATTCTTAATCAAAAAAGCTAGAAAAAATAAATGTAATTTATATATAAGTGATATTGAAATTTATAAGAAAAAAAAGATCCAAAAAAAAAATAACTTCAATATTGTGAGAAAAAAACTAGTAAGGGGAAATAATAATGAGATACTTTATAGACTTACTTATCATGACGTTTATTTATTAAAAAATTTTTTAATTCCAATAAATAAATTAAAAATAACAAAAAATGAAAAAAAATTTTCACTTGAACTGATTATGAAAAATACAAATATGCAGGCTTTTTTTAATTACGATATTAAATCAAAATTAAATAAGCATAAAATAAATAATATTAATTTTCAAAAATTTGTTGGCAATCCACTTCGTAAGATGATTGTAAAAGTTTTAAGCCATAGAGTTAATTTTTATAAAAATCAAAATACAGCATTATTTTGTATAAAATTGATCAATAAAATAAAAAAAATATAATGTGTGCAATATTTGGAATTTATGCAGTAAATAAAGAAGAACTTCTTAAAAAAATTTCTAAATCGCAACTATATAGAGGACCCGATGAACAAAATTTTTATTTTGAAAAAGGGAAACCGTTATTTCTTGGAAGTAATAGATTGGCCGTCGTTGATAAAGCTGGTGGCCAACAACCTATGTATTCGGAAGATAAAAATTTAATAATTGTTTTCAACGGTTGTATTTTTAATTTTAAGGAGATAAGAAATTTCTTAGAGAAAAAAGGTATTATTTTTAAAACATCCTCTGATACAGAGGTATTAATTAAGTCCTATTCTTATTTTGGAGAAAAATGTTTTAATTATTTTGATGGCATGTGGGCATGTGCAATATTTGACAAAAATACTAATTCCCTAATTTTATCAAGGGACTATCTAGGACAAAAACCTCTCTATTATTTATTTAAAAAAGATTATTTTGTTTTTAGTAGTCAATTAAATGGTTTTTTCCATGACAAAGAATTAAAATTAACGAAAGATATGATCGGAAATGCCAAATTTTTTTTTCATGGTTTTTTTCCAGCCCCACACACACCTTTTGAAGAGATTAAACAGCTTGAACCGGGAAGTATTTTGAAGATTGACTTATCAAATTTAAATCATAAAAAGTATTTTTATTGGGATATAACTACTGGGCCAGATAATAATATTTTTTTTAAAAAAGAAATAAATAAAGAAAATTTTGAGTCAACATTTAAAAAAGTTATCGAAGATTATTCAATTTCTGACAAAAAGATGGCATTAAGTTTGAGCGGCGGAGTAGACTCTTTTTTAACATCATATTTTTATACAAAAGCAAAAGGAAAAACATCTTCCTTTTCAATAGGATTTAAAAATAAAACTTACGATGAGAGCTATGTAATAAAAAATATAGATATAAATGTTGAAAAAAAAATATTCAAAACTGAAAAGGAGGATCTAAAAAAGGCATTTCTTTCTGTTTTAAAAATGAATTTAGATCCGGTTGGAGATAGTTCAATGATACCAACTTTTTTATTATTCGAAAAAATTCGTACATTTTCAAATGTAGCATTAACTGGTGATGGAGGTGATGAAGGTTTTTTCGGTTATATAATCTTTGATGGGTATAAACTTGGTTCAATATTTAAAAAGATTTTACCAAAATTTATAATTAGATTTATCAATTTAATCTTAAGTCCATTAGAAACTACATATGATTATATGAGTATGGGAAAAAAAATTAAAATTTTTTTTCTAGGACTAAATGAACCTAATGAAAAATTACTCGCTAATTGGATATGTCCGCTTAAATTGAGCGAAATAGAAAAAAATTTAAAAATTAAAATTGACCATGATCAATTTTTCCAAGATATAAAAAAACTTTACGAATTTCATGATGATAAAATGAAGTTTGCACAAATTTACATGTATAAATATTATTTACCATCTATATTGATCAAATTAGATCAAGCTTCGATGGCTAACTCAGTGGAGGCAAGAGCCCCCTTTTTAAGTAAACGTATAATAAATTATACTCTTTCAGAAAAAACAAATAAGCTATCAGGTTACTAACTTTTTTGCTTTCCTTGTGAAGTATATTTTTTTTTTTTAATTCACATCTTATTGAACCACCTTGTGAACTAATTAACTCTACATTACTTAACTTTAAATAATTTCTCTCACATAAGTCTTTAATTGATTTAATGGAATGAAAACCTTGATGTTCGTGAAAAATATTATCATATTGTAAATTTTTGATTATAGGTAACAAATGAGGAACCTCAATTATAGCCTTACCCTCTTTAGCTAACAAATGATTTATACCAGTGAATATTTCATTTGGATCAGTTACATGGGCTAAAACATTCCTTGCAAAAATTAAGTCAAATGATCCAAATTTTTTAAATATTTTTTTACTTTCTTTATAATTAAAAAAACCAGAAATTTGATTAATTTTTTTTTCTTTCTTTTTTAAATTAAGAGCTGGATCAATACCAACTGATTGACATTTAAATTTTTGATATAAAAACTTTAAAAAACTTCCATCATTACTAGCAATTTCAAAAACTTTAGTTTTATGATTTATTTTTTTTTTATAAGATTTAACTACCTGTTCAAATATTTTATGATTTGCTTTAGTTACACCAGTTTCCCAGAGATAATTTGAAAATAATCTTTTTGGATTAATTATTTCAGCTATCTGAACATGCATACAACTAACACAGTAATTTAAGCTTAAAGGATATTTTTTATTTTTTTTTTTATTTTTAAAAAATTCCCCTACTAGAGCTATCTTATTAAAAGATATGATTTTTTTTAGTTTATTCTTGCATATTCTGCATTGTTTTCTAAAGATCATTTTTTTGAAAAATACTCTATTTGATCCTCTGTTACTCTCTCAGTATCCTCATTAGAAAAATAGCTTATGTACCAGTCAGATGTAAATTTTACACATTCATTTAAATTTAATATAGGAGACCAACCAATTTCTTTTTTTGATTTATTTATATCTAAACTTAAGAGTTTAGCTTCTACCATTTTTTTTTCTTTCTTTATTAAAAAATTTTCTTTTAAATTGATTTCATTATAAAACATTTTAATTATACTCACCACTTTTTTACAATTTATTCTTTGAGGTCCAAAATTCCAACTAGGATAAAAATTATTTTTAAGTTCATTGTTTAAAATTTTTTTACCAAGTAAAAGATAGCCAGAAAGTGGTTCAAGAACGTGCTGCCATGGTCTAGTAGAATTTGGATTTCTTAGAATTAATTTTTTTCCACTTTTTATAGATCTAAAAAAATCTGGTATAATTCTGTTTATTTTAAAATCTCCTCCTCCAATAACATTGCCAGCTCTTGCAGTTACTTTATTTAAGAATTTATTTTTTTTTTTAAAAAAACTTGAATGATATGAATGAAATATTATTTCTGCAGCTGCTTTGGATGAAGAATAAACATCGTTTCCACCTAGAATGTCTTTTTCATTAAATGCTTTTTTTTTATTAATATTTAAATAACATTTGTCTGAAGTTATAAATACTAAATTGTTTAGTTTATTTAATTTGACTATTTCAAGTAAATTTGTGCTTCCAAGCGTGTTTGTTCTAATGGTTTCTATTGGATTTTTATAACTTTCTGAAACAATTGATTGCGCAGCCAAATGAAAGATTATATCAGGTTTTTCTTTTTTAATAATACTATTAAGTTTGTTAAAATTATTAATGTCTAAAAAGTACTGCTTAATTTTATTATCTAATTTTAAAGATTTGTATATAATATTATCCTTTTCAAGCTTAAGTCCTATACCTATAACTTTAGCATCTAATTTATTTAGCCAATAGCATAGCCAAGAGCCTTTAAATCCAGTGGAGCCAGTGACTAACACCTTTAAATTTTTATAAGTATCTCTAAATTTTCTATTAAACAATTTTTTTAAGTAATTAATTTGCTGGGTATTCCTTTTTCCCAATTATTATTTCTTTGACATCTTTTAAATTAAAATTAGATATAAAGCTTAATTGTCTTTCTAATGTTAAATATCTTTTTTTTATAAGAATAACAATCGAAAACACTTTTTAACTTTTTAGTAAATATCCATTAAAGGTACTAGTGCAAAATGCTTTATAATTTAATCTTTTATCTATTTTGAAGTTTTTATTTTTCTTTAAAAATTCATGAGTTGCTGTCATTGGATTATTATTTTTTCCCCACTCTTTAAAAGGATAATTCTTTTTTAATAGTTTTATTTTTTTTTTATCATAAATATTTATTGTAGTATCAAATACTACTAAATATGAGTTTTTTGAAACAAGCCTTGAGTAAAAATTTAATTCATCTAATACATGTTTATGCGTATGATTTGAGTCTAAAATAACTAGTCTTTTTTTATAATTTTTTGATATTAATTTAGCTTTATCAAAAGTTGTTTTACTCGTGGAACTACCTTGTATAAATTTAATTTTATTTTTAACAGAATGGTTTTTTAAAACCATTTGAGTATGTTTTCTAACATCAATATCGATTCCGAGTACCTTACTTTTTTTTTTGCCAAGTAATTTAAGTAAAGAGGCATAATAAACTAGAGAGCCTCCTCTGGCTATTCCACACTCAATAATCAAATCTGGATTTAATTGATAAATTAATTCTTGCATAACTATCATATCTCCAGGATATTGTATTATTGGTATTCCTAGCCATGAAAAATTGTAAGAATACTTAGCTAAGTCTATTTCAGTGTTATAAACTTTAAATAATTTCTTAATTTTTAAATTTTTACTATAATTTAAAATTCTTTTTTCTTTTTCTTTTTCAAATTTTTTATCTATATATTTATATTGTTTCATCTTTATATATTACCTTTGTTCCATTATTACTAAATTTAAAATTAACTATTTTTAAACTTTTAATATTTTTTTTAAAAAATTCTTGGTTTTTTTTTTTTACAACTGTTAAAAAAAAACCACCTCCACCAGCACCAAGAAGTTTTATGCCATCTGCTTTTGATTTTTTTATCTTTTTATAAATTTTTGATAATCTTTTTGTGGTAATATTTTTAGACAATGTTTCCTTCATAACCCAGTTCAAATTTAAAATATCTGAAATCGTATCTAAATTAATTTTTTTCATTCTAATACTTTTAGCAAATTTACTAGCTAAAGATGTCATTTTATTTAATTGAAGAGTTTTTATTTTTATATTTTTTTTTTGATCTCTTAATATTTTATATGAGTCTCTTGTTTGACCAGTCCACACAAGGAACATTTGTTTACTTAATAAATTTAAATTATTTTTATTAAGTTTTATTTTATTCACTTTAATAGACTTTTTTTTAAAATTTATTTGATTTATTGAACCGTATGAAACAGCAAATTGATCTTGTACACCTATTGGTTTTTTTAAAATATCTAATTCTATTTTGCATGCTTGAAGTGCTAATTCTTGCTTAGATATTTTATTTCCTAATATTGTGTGTAAGGCGTGTAACAATCCCACTGTAAATGCGCTGGAAGAACCAAGTCCTGATGAAGTAGGTATATCTGAAATTGTTGAAATATAAACTGAAAAGTTTATTTTCATATATTCTAAACAGGCTTTTGTTATTTCATTTTTAATATATTTAGTTCCTTGAGCTATCTCCGTATCTGAATAGTTTAGTCTATATTTTTCATTGAATAAATTGCTATGTCTTTTAACAGTAACATATATATATTTATTAATGGCAGTACTAACTACTGAACCACCATGAACACTGTAGTGTTTATAAAAATCAGTTCCACCACCAACGAAACTTACTCTTAAAGGTGTTTTAGTTGTAACATAATTAATCATGTGAAATTCTTATAATTTATCTTTAAGCTATTTTCTATGTTGTAAAAATTTTTCATTTTAATAATCTTTTTAAGCTTAAGAGTATTTGCTACGAAGTTATTTTTTTTGTATTTTTTAATAACAATTTTTTTTTTTAACCTTAAGTTTTCTAAAAATTTAGCTATGTCTTTCACTTTATATCCGTACCCACTTCCAACATCCATGGTAATGTTTTTTTTATAACTAAATATTAATCTTTTTATAATTTTGCACACATGTTGAACGTCTATAAAATCATTTATCACATTAGGATTATTTAAAGTAAATTTTTTCTTTTTTTTAACAGAGGAAATTATGTAAGGTATCAGAGATCGATTGTTTTGATACTTTCCAAAAATAAAAAAAAGTCTAAGCCAAATCAATTGAATATTGAATTTTTCGCAATTTATTTTTAAATATTTTTTTAAGTTTTTTTTTGCATTAACAAAATATAAACTTGTATAGTTAAATTTGTTTTTTTTTTCTGAGCAACTTCCTGATACGAGTATTTTTTTTAAAACTTTTAATTTAAAAATTTTTTTAAAAAATAGTTTTTGATCTTTAAGATTCTTATAAGAATTTTTTATTGTATAATTTGGGATATTTTCCCATCCTAAATGAATTAAGATTTCGGGGTTAAATTTTTTTATTTTTTTTAAATTTGATTCACTTATATTAAAATCACTTTTTATAAAATTTATTTTTTTATAATGAGATTTATTATATTTTCTTGAAATTATTAATAATTTAGCATCAGACCTAAGAACATTTATTAAATTTTTTCCTAAAAAACCTGTTCCACCTGTTACAAGCAATCTCATTTAATTTTAAAATCAATAAATGATTTATCTTTTTTGCTTATTATCTTTGGTGTAATTGGCCATTTTATACTAAAAAATTTATCATTAAATCTAAATCCCCTATCTTTTTTGGGATTATAAAATTCATTCATGTAATAATGGATTATCGTATTATTATTTAAAGTCAAAAATAAATTAGCACAACCTCCTGGAACAATAATTGAATTTTTATTTTTTGAATTTAAAATATTTTTCGTTATTTTTAAAAATGTTTTTGAATTTTTTCTTACATCTATAGTTACATTAAGCATAGATCCATTTATACAAGTTAAGATTTTTGTATCTAATCTATTTTTTTGATAATGAAAGCCTCTAATAGTGCCTTTTTTAAAGTTTTCTGAAATGTTGCCTTGTTTAACATTAAATTTTATTTTTTTTTTTTTTAACTCATTCAAGCAGAAACTTCTTTTAAAAAATCCCCGTCCATCTCTTAAAACTTTATGAGTAATTAAATATTGACCATCAATTGATAGTTTTTTAAATTTCATAAATTTATTATTTGTAATTTATTTGGTAATGGTTGGATTATTTTTCCTTTAAAATTATTTTTTTTTAAAAATTTTAAAATTTCTTTTTTAAAATTCCAGGCTAACAATAATAAATTTTTTCTTTTCTTGAGTATTTTTAAACCTTGAGCTGGCTTAATTATCTTTATATTGCTTCCTGGAGAAAACTTATTATATTTCATGGGATTTTGATCAATTATATAATCAATTTCATGATTAGTTAATTTGCAATAATTTAATAAAGTGGAGCTTCTCGCGGATGCGCCATATGCAATGATCTTATCTTTTTTAATGTTATCAAATAATTTTTTTTTCAAATTTTTCGAGTGGTTTTGGATTTGATTAGAAAATTTTATCCATCTTTTAACGCTATTTATATTGCTTAAATTTTCCTGAAAAAGTATTTCTTTATATCTTTTTGTTTTTTTTGTTTTTTTTTTTTTAAAAAAAACTATTAAAGCTCCACCACTTATTGGGCTTTTGACTGCATCGTAAGCATATAAGTTATGTAATCTAAATAAATGGCTGATAGTCTTTAAGGAAAAATAGAATATATGTTCGTGATAAATTGAATCATATTGATTTTGTATCACTATATTTTTGGCATAGTGGAATTCAATAGCAACAATTCCTTTAGATTTTATTAAGTTTTCTATTCCTTTAACGAAAGATTTAACATTATTTGTATGTGCAATCACATTTCTTGCAAAAATTACGTCTGGATTAAATTTATTTTTTTTTATTTTTTTTGAAAAATTATATGAAAAAAAACCTCTAAGTGTGTTTATTTTGTTTTTTTGTTTTGCTATTTGTATAATATTTTTAGCTGGGTCGACTCCAAGAACATTGCAACCTTTTTTTTTGAATGGTTTCAAAAACGTTCCATCATTACTGGCTATTTCTAAAACATTTGGCTGCTTTAAATCAATATTTTTTATTACAATTCCATAAAATTTTTGACTGAATATTTTTGCTAAACTTGAAGTCCCTGTTTGCCATACATATTTAGAAAATAGAATTTTCGGGTTGACATCAATACTTAATTGAGGAGTCTTGCACAATTTGCAAATAATAACTTTTAGTTCATATTTTTTTTGTTTTTTTTTTTTACTAACGCTTAAATTATTCGCTAATGGCTGATCTCCAAGGTTAATCACTTGCTTAATTTCCTTAGAAAGACACACCCTGCAATTTTTTTTTTTTATATACAATTTTTTAGTCTTGTGAGATTACATTACGCCAATAATTTAGCGTATCATTTAATATATCATCAAAATTTTTCTTAGGTTTCCATTTTGTCTTATTAAAAAATTGTTTTGAATTTGTAATAAGGTATGGAACTTTTGTGGGTCTTATAAAGGGCTTATGTGGAATGTATTTAATATTTTTTACTTTTGATAATTTTATAAGTTTTTGCAGAGCTTGACGAAATGTAAAAACACTTTTGTAATCCGTATTGCCTATTAAATAAAGTCTACCAACTTCACATTTTTGTACCGCCAACCAATATGCAGCTACGATATCATCAATATGGGTGAAATTTCTTTTGTCGTCTAAATAACCCACTTTAACAATTTTTTTTTGTAGTCCTTTTTCTATTTTTGCAATTTGGTAAGCGTACGATGAAATCCCAAAAACATTTTCTCTTCTTGGACCCTCATGATTAAATGTTCTAACTCTTATTACTTTAATACCATAAGACTCGCGATAAACACTTGATATGAAATCTTGAGCAACTTTTGTAACCGCATAAGGGTTCACGGGATAAAGCTCAGTTGATTCATTGATTGGCATCTGAGACTTTTTCAACATTCCATATTCTTCTCCTGATCCTGGTATCAAAATTTTTGACTTAGACTTAATTTGTCTCAAAGCTTCTAGTATATTTAGTGTTCCGTTATAATTTACATTCATATACCTATGAGGATGAGCCCATGAAGGACTTACAAAACTTTCTGCAGCAAAATGAAAAATTATGTCTGGTTTAATAAATTTTATGATTTTTAACGTAGCAATTGGATCAGTTAAGTCGCAATCGACCCAATTAATTTTATTATAAATATGTTTTACTTTGTCTAGCCTTGATAAATGGTAGCGTTTTACACCAAATATTTTAAATTTTTTTTTAGCTAGAAGATAATCAGCCATATGACTACCTACGAAGCCGGTAATTCCTGTTATAAGTATTTTTTTAGCCAAAGATTTTATTCCTATCTAAATAATTTATAATTTTTAATTTATCACCTTTAGAATCCATTGGCATCCAAAATGTCAGTTTATTATTAATTAAATTATATTTTTTTGTTTTAATAATTTTTTGCAGTACGTTTTTTTCAAAAATATCACCTTTTTTAATAAATTTAAGTATGTTTTTGTTCATAACATAAAAACCTGCGTTAATTGAAACTTTGAAATTTTTTTCGTAAATGGTTGAAATTTTTTTTAATTTTCCAGTCTTTAATACGCCGTAAGGAATTTTAAAATCATAAGTGCTCATATAAAAATTTTTTCCATTTTGATGTTTTTTGAATTTATCAGCTGAAAAATTGGCTAAAGAATCTCCGTATGTTAAATAAAAGAAATCATCTAAATATTCCTTAGCTCTAACAATTCTTTCAGCAGTTGATGTTCCTAAGCCCGTATTAATCGCTTTAATTTGTAAATATTTATTAGAATACTTTTTTTCAAATTTTTTTAATGAATTAAATTTAAAACCACCTAACAAAATAAATTGCTTAATCCCTTGATTGGAGTAAATATCAATTATCATTTTTAATATTGGAATATTTTTCACTTTTACTAAAGGTTTTAAAATTTTTTTATTTCCAGTATTAAATCTGGTTCCATAACCTCCACAAAAAATAACTGCTTGCTTAATCATAAAAATTTATTTTTTCTCTAGGCAAAGCTCCGCACTTTGCAAAAAGTACTTTTTTACAAGTGTTTTCTATCATGCTATTTACGCAGGACAATATAACAAATTATCTCTGCTGATATTTGTATAAAAATTATCAAATGAAATTTTCATACGTTTTTTTTGTAATTCTATAATTTTAAAAATTTTGTTTGTAAAAGGGCCATTTTGAAATCTGTAAAATTCCCCAATTTTTGTTTCGAATATTGTTTTTGAAATGAGTCCTTCTTTATTTTCTAAAGATTTACATTTGTCAATAAACTTAGATATTTCAATTTGGGAACTTTTAGAGCCTTCAAGTATATATTTTAGACCTTTAGCAAAATTTAAAGTTTTTATAAAATTATCATTCACTAATTTATTATTAAAACAGAAAGCATAATCACCTAAAATATCTAGTTCACAATTTACAATTTTATTTTTTGAATATTTTTGAAATTTGAGCTTAGGTTTATAAAAAATAGAGTCAGTCCCAATTTTCTCTATGATATTTTCTTTTAAAATATTATAATTTTTTTTTTTATATTTTATTACAATCCACATGATTATTTTTGATCTAACTCCTCTTTTAACTGATCATATTCCCTCATTTTTCTCTTCATAAAATCTAGTGTTAATTTTGTTCTAAAAGAAATGCCTTTTGGAGTTATTATGTATTGAATATAAGAAATTTTATTTTTTTTATTTCTGAAATTACTAATTTTAACTAATCCTTTGTCTTTCAAAGCCCTCAAGCAATAATTAAGTTTACCCAAACTAAACCCAAGCTCTTGAGCTAGTTCCCTTTGAGACGCTTTAGGTTTTTTTTGAATTTTTCTTAATACTTCAAAATTATCTTGTACTTTATTATTATTATCCATTGTTCAATTATTGAACAATATAGTGTTCAAGTATTGAACGGTCAAATCAAAAATTGACCAATAGATACATATGGTTATAAAATGCTATTTAGTACTATATGTAGAAATTTTTTTTAATTACATAAATCTTTGTTACTGATCTTAAAAGAATCTTGGTTAACCAATGCCATTTGAAACTTGTCTTTCCAGTTACTAATTTTTTAAAAATCTTTTTTATTGTAAAAATTATTTAAAACTATTTCATGCCAAAGATAATTTGAGTTATCTTTAGAATTATTTAAAAATTCTTTATATTTTCTAAAAAAGAATTCTTTATTGTTTAAGTTTTTCTGATTTATAATTTTATTGATAAATTTCTCATCCTTTAAAAGACTCTCCTTTTTGAAAGCAAACCCATGTTTTTTACTTTTTTTTATAAAACTTGGAATAATTTTT
>CACKNR010000013.1 GCA_902601545.1 uncultured Pelagibacteraceae bacterium
AATTTAATAAAATTTTTTGCATATGCTCTTTGTAAAGAGCTCTGTCTGATTGAGTCCTTGGTCCTTGCACTGCTGGACCACGACTTCTATTTAATAATCTAAATTGAATACCTGATTTGTCAGCTACGACACCCATTACACCATCTAAAGCATCGATTTCTCTCACAAGATGCCCTTTTCCAAGTCCACCAATGGCTGGATTACATGACATTTCACCAATTGTCTCTACTTTATGAGTAAAAAGAGCAGTATTTACGCCCATTCTAGCGGAAGCTGCTGCTGCCTCACATCCAGCATGTCCCCCGCCTATAACTACAACATCATAGCTTTGTTTTATCATGCTGTGAATGTAAACCTCTAAATAAAGAATACAAGAGGTATTTTATTTACCAATACAGAAGTCTTTGAATATAGATCCAAGTATTTCTTCGACATCTACCTTACCGACGATACTACCAAGATGTCGTGTAGCCATTCTTAAGTCTTCAGCAGCTAATTCGAGATCTTTGCTTTGATCCTTTTGAAGAAACTTACTAATTTCTTTTAAGCAATCATTAAGCTTAACTCTATGCCTTTCTCTAGTAATTAAAGCGCTATATTTTGATGAAAATTTTTTGCTTAACTTAACTTTTACTAAATTTATTAATTTATCAATATTTTTATTATTTTTTACTGAAGCTATAATAGTGTCTACATCAAATTTATGATTTTGGTTATCTGAGACATCTGATTTATTTAAAAGAACTATAGTGTCTTCGTTAATTATATTCTGAATTTCTTTATTGATTTTTTTGGAGGAATTATCAATTACTACGATATTTAAATCTGCTTCCTTTGATTTACCCAGGGCTAGAGAAATACCTTTTTTTTCTATTTCATTTTTAGCAGCCCTTATACCTGCCGTGTCTGCAAGAATTACTGGATAACCGTCTAAATTGAGATAAGTTTCTATAATATCTCTTGTTGTGCCGGCTTCGTCAGATACAATTGCAACCTCTCTTTTTGAAAGTAAATTTAATAAAGATGACTTGCCTGCATTAACCTCTCCGATTATTGAAACTCTAAAACCGTCCCTAATTTTTTCTCCTACTTTGTTATCCTCAATAATTTTTGATATTTCAGCGTGAATTTCTTTGATCGATTTGTGAGCTTCTTTTAGTACTTTTTCTGGAAGATCTTCCTCTGCAAAATCAATTTTTGCTTCTATAAAAGCAAGAGATTTTATTATTTTCTCTCTCAAATCATTATAATAATTTGATGCGTTACCCTGAACTAATTTTATTGCTTGCTGTCTCTGTAGTTCTGTCTCAGAATGGATAAGATCTCCTATGCTTTCTGCTTTAAGTAAGTCAATTTTATCATTTTGAAAAGCAATTTTAGTGAACTCTCCTGGTTCAGCTAGTCTGCAGTTTTTTTGCTCCGACAAAACTCTCAATAGAGCATTTATTACCGCATTACTTCCGTGGATCTGTAATTCTGCTAAATCCTCCCCAGTATAGCTATTTGGCGCTGGAAACCACAATAATAGAGCCTCCGGATCTATTACATTACCGTTGTTAGGGTCATAGAACTTACAAAAATTAACTTCGTTCGACTTTATATCTTTAGACTTAGTCAAATTTTGACAAATCTTAAGTGTTTCACTGCCTGATATTCTAATGATAGCTATCCCAGAAGGTCCTCTACCCGAAGATAAAGCATAAATATTCATTGAATTATAATGATAAACCTCGATTAGAGATTATTTTACTGAATTTTTTTAATGTGTCGTTGTTCTTAATATTTTTTATAATTATTTCTTTGAATGGATCTAAATATTTATTTTGTTTAAAGAAGCTGTGAGTAGCATCAACACCTAAACTCATGATGGTATTTTCGTGTTTTCTACTATTGTAAAAATCATTTAATGCATAGCTATTTTTTATAGATATACCTAGGCCCACATAATATTTGATTATTTCTTTTAATTTTTTAATATCTCTAAGAACAAGATTAAAACCTTGCCCAGCTACAGGATGAATAGTATGCAAACCCTCTCCAAGAATTAATATATTTTTTTGATGATACTGTCTTCTTAAAGTTAGTGAGATCGGATAAGACTGAATATTGCTAATAGCTATATCTTGTTTACACTTTAGTAACTCTATTATTTTCTCTTTAACTAAATTTGTGATTTTTTTAGAATTGTTATCGAAAAAGTATTTTTTTACGCTCCAAACAAAAGAGAAATACTTTTTTGAAAAAGGAAGTATAGCTAATGGGCCTTCTTTTAAAAAGAATTGGCTTGTGTTTAGAGTTTTGAAATTGTGCCTTACATAGCCTGTAATAGCTATTTCTTTATAATTCTTCTTAATAGATCTTGTCTTTAATATTTTATCATAAATTTTAGATTGTCCGCCTATACAGAGGATAATTAAATCATAATTTTTTAACTCTTCTAGGTTTTTTATTTCTTTTTTAATTAGTCTAATTTTTTTTTTTGAAATTTCTTTCAACAATAAACTTTTAACTTTGTTATTTTCAAAGACATACATAAGATTTGAGTTAGCTTCGTTAAGATTTAAAAAATTTATTTTTTCTTTAGAAGTTTCGTAAAAAAGCTCAATTTTTTTTGAGGGCCAGAATAATTTTTGTCCTAAAGTAGAGATATTTTCATCGATGAACTTGAAATTTGTATCTGAAATAGCAGTAGTCCTTTTATCTGCGTTTTTTGTGCCTTTTTTTGTTATTAGATTTACCTCTACACCTGGTACTTTAGCCAAAACTGCAGCCGTCATTAAGCCGGAAAGGCCGTCTCCGACAATGCATATTCTCTGTTTTATCATATAACAATTTTTAACACTTTCATAAAAATGGTAAAAAGTACGTAATCGATTCGTGATGAATACAAACTTTTTAGATAGTGTAACAAATTTTTTGAAAAAGCGAACCTTTGAATTGCTAGGTTTAATCTTAGTTTTATCAAGTGTCGCACTTGCAATTGCTTTTACAACTTATTCTCCTGGAGATCCTTCATTTATTTATGGAGATAGAAGTTTTGAGATACAAAATTTTTTTGGGATTTATGGAAGCAGCATTGCAGATTTCTTATTACAAAGTTTTGGTTTGGCTTCTTTTTTATTATTACTTAACTTTTTATTTTGGGGATTAGATTTGATAATAAAGAAGGAATTAAGAAGAATAATCTTAAAATTATTTTTAGTCGTAGCCTATTTGATTGTAGGTACGGTTTTTATCTATTTAACATTCGATAACTCTTTTTGGTTAATTGATAATGGTAATTCAGGTTTTGTTGGAAAAATAACTTATAACTTTATTAATACTTGGGCTCCGTGGATAAATAATGCATATTCAATTTATGGGCTCCTTTTATTGACTATAATTTTTTTTTCATTTTCAGCTGATATAAATTATAAAAAGGTGTTCACAGTAATTATTTCACTTTTTAGAAGAAAGCCTTTGGAAAATATTGAACCAGATTTTAGTAAAATTAGTGTTGAGGATCAGCCTCAAACCTTAGAAAAACCGCAACAATCATTTTCATTTGAAAAAGATACGTTATCTAAATCAGATCAAGTTGTTGATAAGACCAAGTATAAATTACCGGATATAAATTATTTAGAAAAAAATTTATCTAAGCTTAGTTCTGATGGGAATAAAAATCGTCCAGATGGTGAGTTTATGGAAAAAATATTATTAGACTTTGGTATTGAAGGAAAAATTAAAACAATTAATAATGGACCTGTAGTAAGCCTTTATGAATTTGAGCCAGCGCCTGGTGTAAAAGTTTCCAAAATTATTAATTTATCTGAGGATCTAGCAAGGAATACGAGTTCAACTTCTACAAGAGTTTCTGTAATTCCAGGAAAAAACACTGTTGGAATAGAAATTCCAAACGAGGAAAGAGAAAGCGTATCGCTAAGAGAAATAATTTCTTACGATAAGTTTAATAAAAAAGATGTGAGACTTCCGATAGCATTAGGTAAAAGCATTTCTGGCATGCCAATAGTTGGTGATTTAACTTCGATGCCTCATCTTTTAATCGCAGGCACAACAGGTTCAGGAAAATCTGTATGTATTAACACAATAATTGTTTCTTTGCTTTACAAACTAAATCCAGATCTTTGTAAATTTATTTTAATCGATCCAAAAATGCTAGAGTTATCTTCTTACGAGGGAATACCTCATTTGTTAACTCCAGTCATTACTGATGCTAAGAAAGCTACATCAGCTTTATCATGGACAGTCAAAGAAATGAACAGCAGATATAAATTAATGAGCAAGGTGGGAGTAAGAAACATTGATGGCTATAATGCTAAACACAAACTTAAGATGCCTTACATCGTTGTAGTCGTTGACGAGATGTCAGACTTAATGCTTGTAGCTGGAAAAGAGATTGAGAATTATATTCAAAAATTATCCCAAATGGCAAGAGCTGCAGGTATTCATATCATCATGGCTACTCAAAGACCTAGCGTTGATGTAATAACAGGTACAATAAAAGCAAATTTCCCAACAAGAATATCTTTTCAAGTAAGTTCTAAAATTGATAGTAGAACTATTTTAGGGGAGCAAGGTGCTGAACAATTACTTGGTAAAGGAGACATGTTGTTTATGTCATCTGCAAATAGAATTGTTAGAATTCATGGCCCATATGTTTCTGAGGAGGAAATAGAGAAAATTACTAATTCATTAAGAGCTCAAGGAGAGCCAGATTATATGGAAGAAATTACTTCTCAAGAAACAACGGAAAGCTCATTAACTCATGGAAGCGATGGAGATGAAGATGAATTATTTAATCAGGCTATAGAAATTATTAAAGCAGAAGGGAAAGCTTCTACAAGCTTTTTACAAAGAAAATTACAGATAGGATACAATAGAGCTGCTAGAATTATTGATATGATGGAAGAAAAAGGTATTGTTAGTAAGGCAAATCATGTTGGTAAACGTGAAGTTCTTTAAAAAAACATTTTTAATATCGTTTTTTCTGTTAATAACAACGAGTTTATCAGCTAATGAAAAAGATCAAATTATTGCTCAATTAAATAGCTTAAACTCTTTAGAGTTTACATTTGATCAATTAATCAATGAAAAAAAAGAAAAAGGTAGTTGTCTTTTAGAATTTCCTGGAAAATTGAAATGCAATTACTTTGATAACAAGAAAAAAGAACTAGTTATTAATAAAAAAAAACTAGCAATAACGCAGAAAAGGTATAATAAAACATACCGTTACCCTATTTCAAAGTCTCCATTCTTAAATATTTTATATAAAGATAAACTTTTAGAAATTGTACAATCAGGAAAATTAGAGGTAACTGATCAAATGATTAAGCTTATTTATTCTAATGATAATAAAATTACAATTTTTTTTGACAAAAAAAATCTAGATTTGAAAGGATGGGAAATTAAAGATCAATACAACAATAATATAAATTTCTCACTGAAGATTGTTGCTAGAAATGACACTTTTAAAAAAGGTACCTTTAAAGTACCTGAAATAAACTAAGCTACAAAATCAATTTCTTCTTCCTTAAAAATTTCAAAACCTTTGGATTTATAATTTTGTAATGCGTGTTTATGATCTAAACTACAAGTATGAACCCACATTCTTTCGGGATTTTTTCTTGATGCGCTTGCAATAGCGTGATTTACAAGTATTGAGCCGAGCTTCAAACCTCTAAATTCTTTTAATACTCCGAGATTGATGAGTTCTACTTCATTAGATCCTGGGTGATATTCTTGCTCATAATACCCGACTAAATCTTCACCTTTTTTAAGAACATGAGTCTCTAAATTTTTATTTGTGACATATTTTACCCAGTCGCTATCAGACCAAAGTAATCTGTCTCTCCAGTAATGATCTACGCCTATTTGTTTATAGAAAAATCTATTTAAATGAAAATTATCTTTGTCGTCTAAAATAATTTTAAAGTTTTCTGGAAGATTTAAATCAACTGTCTTTGAAAAATCTTTTATTTCTAAAAAATATCTTTTTACTCTTGATATCATTAGCTAACCATCTTTCCGATTTTTTCACCTGCAAATATATGGAAATGTAAATGAGGAACTTCCTGCCCTCCATTGCTGCCGATATTAGTTAAAGCCCTGTAACCTTTATCTTTCGCGCCAACTAAATTTGCAACATGTGTCACGGCTTTATTTAACTCTACAATCTCCTTATCTGAGGCTTTGTTATTGAAATCATTAAGATCTACGTATTCACCTTTGGGAATAACTAAAACATGAACTTTCTTTTGAGGATTGATATCATGAAAAGCTAAAACATGATCATTTTCATAAATTTTCTTACAAGGAATTTCCCCTCTCAGAATCTTTGCAAATATATTATTCTTGTCATAACTCATTATTCTTGTCTTTTCTTGAGTTCGCTCATCACATCTTCAATCTTTATATTATTAGCCTCTAAGTAAACCATCAGATGATAAACCACATCAGCAGCTTCGTGTATCTTATTTGAATTTTTTTCCACAGATTCTATTAGCTCACCTATTTCCTCTTTTACTTTTGAAACACTTAAATTTTTATCATTCAAAAGTTTATTTGTATAAGACTTATCTGGAGAAGAGTTTTTTCTCTCTCTGATTGTTTTAATTAATTGTTCTAAGTTTTCAAACATTTTACAACCTTACCGATACATTTTTAGAATTCAAATATTCTTTAGCATCTTTGATTTTATATTCACCATAATGAAAAATAGAAGCCGCTAAAACAGCACTTGCGCCCCCTTTAACAATGCCATCATACAAGTGATCTAGAGTTCCAACTCCACCAGAAGCTATTACAGGAATATTAGTGCTATTCGTAATTGTTTGTAACAAATCAACGTCGTATCCAGATTTGGTTCCATCTTTATCCATTGAAGTTAATAAAATTTCTCCGGCTCCATTCTCTTCTACTTTTTTAGCAAACTCCGCTGCGTCGATACCAGTTTTATTTCTTCCACCGTGTGTAAAGACTTCCCATTTATTTTCTGATACTTTTTTTGCATCAATCGCAACAACAATGCATTGAGATCCAAATTTTTTAGAAGCTTCTTTTACAAAATCAACATTTTTAACTGCAGCAGTATTAATAGAAACCTTGTCAGCACCAGCTAATAATAAATCAGTTATATTTTGAATAGTTCTAACACCGCCACCAACAGTTAAAGGAACAAAACATTCTTTTGCAGTTTTTCTAACAATATCAATAATTGTCTCTCTATTCTCATTTGACGCTGTGATATCTAAAAAACAAATCTCATCAGCTCCACTATCACTATAAACTTTAGCTTGTTCTACTGGATCTCCAGCATCTTTTAACTCAACAAAGTTAATGCCTTTAACTACTCTTCCATTCTTAACATCAAGGCAAGGTATAATTCTATTTTTAAGCATCAATCTCCTTTGCTAATTCATCAAGTTTAATATCACCATCATAAATAGCTTTACCAACAATGATACCTTCAATTTTTTTATTATTTAGCTCTTTAGCTTTTTTAACATCACTTATTGAAGAAACACCTCCTGAAATCACAACAGGACAATTAGAAAGCTCTGCAATTTTTACAGTCTCCCTTAGATTAGGGCTTATTTTCATTCCATCTCTATTAATATCTGTATAAATAATTCTGCTTACTCCATAGTTGTTGACCTCTTTAAGAAAATCTATGGTGTTTATATTTAGATTTTCTTTCCAGCCTGATACAGAAAGATTTCCATCCTTGGCATCTAATCCTAAAGCAATTTGACCTTTAAACTTTTCACAAGACTCTTTTAGAAATTCTTTATTTTTTATAGCACCACTTCCTAAAATTACTTTTTCTACACCTATATCGATATATTGTTTAATGCTATCAAGAGATCTAACACCACCACCTATTTCAATCTTTAAATTGTGTTTACTTACTATTTCTTGAATAATATCTAAATTAACCGTCTTTCCAGTTAATGCGCCATCCAAATCAACAATGTGTAAATTTTTAAAGCCATGATTTTTATATTTACCTGCTTGGTCAATAGGTGAAATTTCATATTCAGTTTTTTTTTCAAAGTCTCCTTTCATTAATCTTACACATCTCTTGTCTTTTATATCTATGGCAGGAAATATTTTCATTATAATTTTAAAAAGTTATCAATTACTTTTAATCCGATTTTATCACTCTTCTCAGGGTGAAACTGTGTTCCAAATAAATTATCTCTTTCAACAGAACAGACAATTTTTGATGAATAATCTGTTGTTGCAGAAATAACTGATTTATCTTCAGGTATAAACTCATAACTGTGAACGAAGTACATATGAGATTTATTTTTTATCTCTTTAAATATTCTACTTTCTTTTTGAATTTCTATTTCGTTCCAACCGATATGCGGAAGTTTAAATTGTCCATTTTGATTATTAATTCTTGAAACTTTTCCAGAAATCCAACCTAAACCTCTTGTTTCTGCTTCTTCGTATCCAATATCTGCGAACATTTGTAAACCTACACAAATTCCTAATAAAGGTTTCTTATTTACAATCGCAAAATCTTTTAGCGTATCTACTAGTCCAGAAATACCATTTAGAGAGTCTACACAACTTTTAAATGAACCTTGCCCCGGTAAAACAATCTTGTCACTTGATTTTATTTTCTTAATGTCTGAAGTTACCTGTAGATTAATTTTACCTTTAGCCACCTCTGTGAATGAATTTATGACAGAGCTTATATTGCCCGATTGGTAGTCAACAATTGTGACGTTCATCAATTTTAAATAGAGCCTTTTGTCGAAGGTATTGAGTTTTTAATTCTTTTATCAATTGCTAAAGCATCTTTTAATGATCTAGCTAAACCTTTATAACATGACTCAATCTTGTGGTGACTATTTTCACCGTAAATATTTTCTATGTGTAAAGTAACTCCAGCTGATTGTGAAAAAGCTTGGAACCACTCTTTAAATAATTCTGTGTCCATCTCGCCAAGTTTCTCAACTGGAAGATTTACTTTCCAAATTAAATAAGGTCTATTAGATACATCAATTGAGACTCGACTCAAAGTTTCATCCATAGGAATCATTGTTGATGCGTATCGCGTAATTCCTTTTCTGTTACCGGCTGCTTTTTTTATAGCTTCGCCTACAGCAATACCTGTGTCTTCAGTAGTATGATGCAAATCTATATGTGTATCACCTTTAGCTTTCACTTCTAGATCTATCAGCGAATGCTTAGATAATTGCTCCAACATGTGATCAAGAAATCCTATTCCAGTTTTAATTTTATACTTTCCTTTTCCATCTAGATTGACCGCGACAGAAATACTGGTCTCTTTTGTTTTCCTTAAAATTTTTGCTTTTCTACTCATAATCTATGCCTGATTTACCTTTGATATATATTTAAATGGTCATTTTATCAATAAATCACTATTGAAGATTTAAAATTAATCTCCACATATAACTTTATGAATACAGCTGAAAAATGGCACGGCACTACAATTGTCCTCCTTAGAAAGGGCGGGGAGACCATTGTAGCAGGTGATGGTCAAGTCAGTCTTGGCAATACAGTTTTAAAAAGTAAGGCAAAAAAAGTCAGAAAAATTGAGAACAGAGGAGTTATCGCAGGTTTTGCTGGCTCAACGGCGGATGCTTTAACTTTGTTTGAAAGACTTGAAGCAAAATTAGAAAAGCATGCTGGTAACTTACAAAGAGCAGCTGTAGAGTTAGCTAAAGATTGGAGAAGTGATAAATTTTTAAGAAGATTAGAAGCTCTTATGGCGGTAGCAGATAAAGATCACAGTTTTATTATATCTGGCACTGGTGACGTATTAGAACCTGAGGACGGAATAATTGGTATTGGATCGGGTGGTAATTACGCACTTGCAGCAGCAAAAGTTTTAATTGAAACAGATTTGAAAGCTGAAGAAATTGCAAGAAAAGCACTAAAAGTTGCTTCAGATATATGTGTTTTTACAAATAATAATGTGACTATGGAAAAAATTTAAATGTCAAAATCAAAAAAAGAAACTAGTTTGAAATTAGTAAAAGGATCTAAAAACGATAATTCAAAAGTCAGCGCATTGTCTCCTAGAGAAATTGTTTCTGAATTGGATAGATATGTCATTGGACAAAAGGAAGCAAAAAAAGCTGTTGCTGTCGCTTTAAGGAATAGATGGAGAAGACAGGCTTTAACTGACGAAATGAGAGACGAAGTTTTACCAAAAAATATTTTAATGATAGGTCCGACGGGTGTTGGAAAAACAGAGATTTCTAGAAGGCTTTCAAAATTAGCAGAAGCTCCATTTATAAAAGTTGAGGCCACAAGATTCACAGAAGTTGGTTACGTAGGAAGAGATGTAGAGCAGATTGTCAGGGATCTTATTGAAATTGCTATAGCAATGGAAAGAGAGAGAAAAAGAAGAGAGGTAAAAGCTAAAGCTGAATTAAAAGCAGAAGAAAAAGTCTTAGATGCTTTAGTTGGAAGTAAGGCAAGTGTTGCTACTAGAGAAAGTTTTAGAAAAAGACTAAGAAATGGTGACCTTGATAACAATGAGATAGAAATTGAAGTTCAAGATACATCGTCAGGTTTACAAAGTTTTGAGATTCCTGGTATGCCGGGAGGAAACGTCGGAATGGTTAATCTAGGAGATATATTAGGAAAATCTATGGGAGGAAAAAAAGGTAAAAAGAAAAAGATGTCTGTTAAGGAATCTCATGGAATTTTAGTAGCCCAAGAATCAGATAAAATGATTGAAGAAGATAAAATTATTAAAAATGCAAAAAAAGCGACTGAGGAAAACGGAATAGTTTTCTTAGATGAAATCGATAAAGTATCAGCAAGAAGTGATAGGGTTGGGGGAGATGTTTCTAGAGAAGGAGTCCAAAGAGATTTACTGCCTTTAATTGAAGGGACAACTGTAAGCACAAAACATGGTCCAATAAAAACAGATCATATTTTATTTATAGCATCCGGAGCGTTTCAATTAGCAAAACCGTCTGATCTTTTACCAGAACTACAAGGAAGGTTACCTATCAGAGTTGAATTAAATGCCCTTAACGAAGGTGACTTCAAAAGAATCTTAAAAGAACCAGATAACAGTTTAATCAAGCAATACAAAGCTCTTCTTAAAACTGAAGATGTTGACCTTGTTTTTACAGATGACGGAATTGAAATGTTGGCTAGAATTTCAGCTGAAGTAAATTCTTCGGTAGAAAACATTGGTGCTAGAAGACTTCATACTATAATTGAAAAAGTTTTAGATGACATAAGTTTCAATGCAACGGATAAAGCTGGTGAAACAATTACAGTAGATAAAAAGTTTGTACAAGATAATTTAGGAAATTTAGTTAAGGATACTGACTTATCTAAATTCATTTTATAAATTTTTTAATTTTATAATTAGTGCTCCATCTCCTCCATCAATCTTTTTTGCGATGTTGATTGAAATAATAACTTTACTCAACTCCTCATCAGATCTTATAAACTCTGGGACAGAATGTTTAAGCTTTCCTAATTGTTTAGAAACATAAGCATCTTTTTCACTTGTTGAATGATTGCCTTTACCGGTAATTATAAGTAATTCTTTATATCTATTTTCAACACAGTATTTTATGACTTCTTTTATTTTATGATTGGCATTTTCAAGAGTGTAACCGTGTAAATCAAACCTAAAACGCTCTTTTCTTTGATTAATGTTCGAAATATTATTCTCCTTATCATAAATACCTGAAGGATTATTCGTGTAGTTTTCCCAGACTCTTTGGTCTTCCTGAGATAGGCCTTTCTTTTTTGTCACTATTTAATAATTTCTGAGAGATACCAGTTTGGACTTTTTTGTTTTATATTTTTTGTAAATTTCCAATTATCAGTAACAAATTTTATTTTATCTGGATTTCCTTCAATAATTTTATTTTCTTTATCTTTTTTGACGGAAATTACCTCAGCAACAAATTTTACAGTTGCAAATAAATTATCTTTTATTTTTTCATATTTTTCAACTGATGACTCTTTTACCCCAATAAAGGTAAATTCTGATTTAATATTCTCTTTATTTCGTGCTTTAATGGCATCTGAAAAGTTGGAAAACATATTTGGGGATAGTAATGCCTTTAACTTGATTAAATCACCGGAGGCAAAAGATGTCAAAATGCTTTCATAAGCTATTTCTGCCCCGCGTAAGAAATCTTTTTTTTCTTTTCCCTCTAAAACTTCTAAATTATTTTTTAAAGGGTCAGTCTCATTTTTCGGTATACTGAATTTTTTTTCTGCGAAACTTGGGTATACTTTTGATTCATGACCAGTTTTTCTGCCTAATATACTTCTTAATCGCAAAATAATGAATCCTGCAATCATTCCTAATAAAATTATGTCTAAATAGCCAAAACTGTTACTCATAATTTGATAAATATACATGAATAATATAATTTTGTATCAGACAAATGAACACATTTCTCTTGATTTTTATTGGTTTGCCAGCTTTTGAGATATTTTTGATGATTAAAATTGGCGGTAAAATTGGAGCACTTAACACAGTCGCGCTGATTTTTATAACTGCAATTGCAGGTATTTTTTTTGCAAGAATTCAAGGAATTCAGACTTTAAAATCTGGAATAATTAATATTTATCAAAATAAAATTCCAATTTATGAGCTAATAT
The DNA here is from genome assembly GCA_902601545.1 of uncultured Pelagibacteraceae bacterium. Lineage (GTDB taxonomy): Bacteria > Pseudomonadota > Alphaproteobacteria > Pelagibacterales > Pelagibacteraceae > Pelagilacustribacter. The sequence goes on from CACKNR010000013.1 coordinate 12,625, forward strand.
CTGGAGCGTCTATAGCTTTTGCAGCGTTACTATTAATAATACCAGGTTTTCTTACTGATATACTAGGTTTTTTATTATTAATTCCTTTTACAAGAAAGATTTTATTTAAATTGGTAATAAAAAAAGATGCAACTGACAAAAATACATTAAACAAAAATAAAACTATTGATGGTGAAATTATAGATAAAGATAAAAATGAATTATAAAATTATAGGTAAATATATAAAAGAATTAAATTTTAATATACCAAGTCCAAAAGCTTTTTATTTACTTTCACAAGATATATCTAATTATAAAATAAACATTGATATAAAAAGTAATCAAGTTAAACAAAATATTATTGAAGTTCTTACCTCACTTAATTTAACACCAAATAGTGATAAATTAGAAAAAATAAATACTAAAATTGTTTTTTCTTCTTTAGTGGAGCTTACTAATGAAAAAATTGAGAAGAAAAAAATGGAGAAAATTATATTAGTAGAAGTACCATCAGAAACATATGCCGATTTGAGAAAAATATTTATAAATCTTTTTGAAAGCTCTGGGTTTAAGGATATAAAAATAAATGAGAGGGTAGATTTTCAAAAACTTTACAATATGAGGAAAATTCAGTAAAAATTTTTTTTTAATTCTTTTTTTAAAAAATCTTTATGCTTATTAATTTCCGACTCTGATATTCTTAGAACTGCTTTATTATAAATTTTTTCACCAAAAGAATTCGATTCTGCAAAATTTTTAGATAAATTTAGCTTGGGCTCTTTTGCATCTAGTAAATTAATATAAACTTCTCGTAACAGTTCACAGTCAAGCAACGCGTTATGTTTTAACCTTTTTGAAATATCAATATTGAATCTTTTACATAACGAGTCTAAAGAATTTGATGAACCTGGAAATTTATTTCTTGCCACTTCAAGAGAATCTATAACATTTTTATGATTTATTAATTCTTTTTTAATATTTTTAAGTTCACCATTTAAAAAACTAAGATCGAATGACGCGTTATGGATAATTATTTTCTTATCTTTAACAAATTTTAAAAAATCATCAGAAACATCTCTAAAAGTTTCTTTATCACTTAAAAATTCTTTTGAAAAACCATGAACTTTAAATGCTTCATCTGGCACATCTCTTTGAGGGTTTATTAATTTGTGAAATACTTTACCTGTTGCTATTAGATCTTTAGTTTCGATGCAAGCTATTTCAACAATTTTGTGGCCATCTTTAAAGGATAGGCCTGTAGTTTCTGTGTCTAGAAAGATTTCATTCATATGATTTCAGTATATATAATAATTTTTTTTTTAAAATCTTTTTATTCTTTTCGTTAACAACTACGTAGTCACAAAACTTAATTTTTTTATTTTCACTTAATTGTTTTTTGTCAAATATTGAAAACAATTTTTTGTTGCCTCCCTTATTTATAAATCTTCTAATTCTTAGACTTTTTCGTGCTTTAATAAAAATTATGATATCAAAATTTTTCATCAGTTTGCTCTCAATTAATAATGGTATTTCAAAGAAAATGAATTTATTTTTTCTATTTTTTTTTTGAAACCTTTTCATTTCAGATCTAACTAATGGATGAATTATTTTTTCAAGTTTTTTTAAATTTAATTTATTTTCAGAAATCTTTTTTCTTATTGAGTGCTTTAAATTTACATTTTTTTTCAATCTAAATTTTTTTGATAGCAAATTTCTAAAAGAGACTTTTGCGTATAATTTTTTTACGAAAGCATCAGCGCTAAAAAAAGGACCTTTTGAAGAAAGGATTTTACTTGCAGTTGTTTTACCTGACGCCAAAGATCCTGTTATACCAATTTTTTTCATTTTAACTTAGATAGTAATAGTTCTACTAACGTTTGATCAATTTCAGGATTGATTTTATTCCATAAATAAAACGACTTTTGTCCTTGATAGATAAGCATATCAAGTCCGTTAAAAACTTTAAAATCCTGCTCTTTTAAATATTTTAAGTTTTTTGTTTCTAGTGGGTTATAAATTGTATCAATATAAATTGCGTTCTTTTTTAATTCAAAATTAAAATCAAAATCATTTTCGTTTTTTAAACCCAGACTTGTTGCATTTACGATTATATCATAATTTTTTATTTCTTTTTGTAAATTTTTCCATTCGCAAATATTTAATATTTTAAACTTTTTTTTTAAGAAAATACACTTTTCTACCGTTCTGTTTATTATTGAAATATTTTTGATGCCTGATTTATGTAGTGATAAAATTACTGAAGGAGAAACACCACCTGCACCGATCACTATGGCTTTTTTTTGTTGGGCGTTATCAACTTCCTTTAAGTAAGCTGCCTGAAATCCAAAAACATCTGTGTTTTCTCCCACTACTGCTCCATTTGCATTTAGAAAAAGTGTATTAACTGAGCTGGTAACTTCGGCATCATTTACAAGTGCATCTAGATAAGGGACGATCTTTTGTTTAAAAGGTAGAGTAATATTTATACCTTGATAATTCTGGTTTTTGACTTTTTGAACAATTCCGGGTAAATCTAATTCTTCTATTTCAATTATAGAGTAATCAGCATCGATTTTATATTTCTCAAACCAATAATTGTGTAAAACTGGTGACAGAGAATGCTTAATTGGATTACCAATTATTCCATATTTTTTTTTCATTTTTTATATTGTTCAATATAATTTATTATTTCTCTTACAGGCAAACCCATAATTGAGTCTTTATCCCCTTTAATATATTCAAATAACTTTAGCCCATCTGCCTCAACTTGATAAACACCATAGGCCAAAAGTGTTTCTGTTTTTATCTTTTTCAAATAATCTATAAGCTGTTTCTCGCTATGATGCTTCATCTTTAATTCTGAGGAGTCCGAATGATTCCATACCATTGATCCATTTTTAGATAAGCACACAGAGCTTATAAGGTAATGTTTTGCACTATTTAGTTTTTTTAAAATTTCTAAAGCTTCTTCTCTTGATTTTGGCTTATTGATAAGTTCATTATTTAAAGAAATGACACTATCAGCCCCTAGAACAAGTCGATCGGGGTTTTTGCTGCTGACTTTAATAGATTTTAATTCAGCAAGATTTTTTGAAACAGCAAGTGGATCTGCTCCCTCTGCTAAAAGAGAAGTTTTAATCTCATCTTCATCAATGTTGGAGACAACTACTTCTGCTTGAATTTTATTGTCGTCCAAAATTTTTTTTCTCACTCCGCTTTGTGAGGCCAGAATTATTTTCATCTATTTTTTTTAATTTCAATTATTTTAAGAATTGATGCCGCAGTTTCCTCAACAGATCTTCGTGTGACATCAATTACAGGCCAATTATTTTTTTTAAATAAACTTTTTGAGTCATTTACTTCTCTTTTAATGAATTCTAAATCAGTATAGTCTTTTATTTTGTGATCTTTCATAATCGCCACTCTATTTCTTCTTATATCTGCTAACCTTTCAGGGTCTGCAATCAATCCAATTATACAAGCTTTTTTATTATTGATAAGGCCATCTGGAATTTTTTGATCTAAAACTAATGGGATATTAATGGTTTTATATCCTCTATTTGCTAAATAAATTGATGTAGGGGTTTTGCTTGTCCTGCTAACGCCTAATAAAATAATATCTGCATTTGTAATATCATCGACATTTTTTCCATCATCATGGGACATTGTGAATTGGATAGCCTCTATTCTTTTATAATAATCATCGTCTAGTACGTGTTGAGCGCTGGGTTTATGAATTGCTTTCTGATTTAAAAGTTTAGAAAAACTAAGGATCAGGTTTCCTAGAATTCCAAAACATGGAACATTGTTCTTTTCACTTTGACCAGCTATATATTTTGCAAGCTTAGTTTCTACAATCGTGTATAAAATTAAAGAGTTTTCAAGTTCCCTGCACTCTTTTAATATTTTATCTATTTGTTGTTCGGTTCTAACAAATGCATATTCCCTTTTTTGATATTCAAAGTTGGCAAACTGAGATTTGAGGGATAAGAAAATTCTATCTAAGGTTTCACCTGTTGAGTCGGACACAAGATATACATTGTATTTTTCGTTCATAAATTTGTTAATAAACTTGTAATAAACATTTTTTTTCCACTTCTTATAAAAGAGACTAAAAAAAGACTAACATTAATTAACACCATTTTAACAATTTATTCAGTGTTAATAATGATATTTTACTAATGTTTATAAGAATAATAAAGTAACAAAATTAATGGTTTAATAAAAAAAATATTGTTTAAGATATGTATAAATTATGTATAAAAAGTTATAGCAGTAATAAACATTACCTAATACTAATACAAAACTTTTAAAAACTCTTATTTATCTATGAGCAATCTGAATAAAATCTTGTTAAATAAAATTTCTTGTAAATCAATATGGTTTATGAGACAAGCAGGTCGATACCTTCCCGAATTTAGAAAAATAAGATCTAATAATCCAGATTTCATAAAACTTTGCTTAAATAGCGAGCTAAGTTCTGAAATTACACTACAACCAATCAAAAGGTTTGACTTGGACGCAGCCATAATCTTTTCTGATATATTAATGGTCCCTTACGCATTAGGACAAAACGTAATTTTTATGAAAGACGAAGGACCAAAAATGAGTGAGTTTGATTATGAAAACTTCTTAGATAATTCAGAAAAAAGCTTTACCAGCAAATTAGCTCCAATATATAAAGCTATAGAAATTACCCGTAAAAAATTAGATAAAAAGAAATCTTTGATAGCCTTTATAGGCGCCCCGTGGACATTACTTATTTACATGATGGGTATAAAAAAAAATAAGACAGAACTGCATATCGATAAACTTGACAGTAAAAAAATTAAGATTAATAAAATTCTAGATGAATTAATTAAATACTTATGCATTCACATTAAAAATCAAATAAGTGCCGGAGCGGACGTAATTCAAATATTTGACTCTTGGGCAAGCTTAATTCCAAATGACAATATAACAACTTACTGCTTTACCCCAAATGCAAAAATAGTAGATTTTTGTAAAAAAGAAAAAATCCCTAGTATTTGTTTTCCAAAAGGAATTAAAAAAAAATATGTGGATTTTAACAGATTTGTAAAACCGAATGGTATTAATTTAGATCCAGAGATAAATCCAATCTGGGCGAGAAAAAATCTAGCTGGCACAGTTTTACAAGGAGGTCTTGACCCAAGAATATTATTAGAATCGGAAGAAGAAATATTTAAAGGAGCGACGAAATATATCCAAACTTTTAAAGATATACCTTATATTTTTAATTTAGGACACGGGTTACTTCCAGAAACAGATCCTGATAAAGTATTAAGATTAATTAAATTTTATAGGAATTTTAATGGATAAAGATCATCCTGATGTTAAGTTCGGCAAAACCGGAGTTTTAATTATTAATCTTGGAACACCAGACTCAACAAATTGGTGGGATATAAGAAAATATTTAAAAGAATTTTTATCTGATAGAAGAGTTATAGAGGTTAACCCTATCATCTGGCAAATAATATTAAATTTATTTATTTTAACATTTAGACCATCAAAAACAGCACACGCATATAAGCAAATTTGGAGAAAAGAGAGCAATGAGTCACCTCTTTTATATTTCACAAGAAATCAAGCAACAAAACTTGATAAAAAGATTGGGAACGAAAAAATTGTTGTGGATTTTGCTATGAGATATGGAAATCCAAGTATAAAGGATAAATTGAACAAACTCAAAGAGCAGGGCTGCGAAAAAATTATAATTTTACCTTTATATCCTCAGTATGCTGCAGCAACCACCGCCACCGTATGTGATGAAGTTTATAGATCTTTAATGAAAATGAGGTGGCAACCAAGTCTTCAAATAATACCGCATTATGAAAGTGAACCCAATTATATTCAAGCACTGATAAATAGTATTAAGAAAAAAGTAGAAGAGGTAGATTGGAAACCTGACTTAATACTCTGCTCGTATCATGGGATACCTAAATCTTATTTTGAAAAAGGTGATCCCTATCATTGTTATTGTCATAAAACTACGAGATTAATTAAAGAAAAATTTAAAAGTGTTGAAATGCAAACAACTTTTCAATCACGATTTGGACCACAAGAATGGTTAACACCTTATACAGATAAAACTTTAGAAGAATTACCAAGCAAAGGAGTAAAGAATTTACTAGTAATTTGTCCTGGTTTTGCTTCAGATTGTGTTGAAACATTAGAGGAAATAAATATTCAAGGCAGAGAAAGCTTCATGGAAAAAGGAGGAAAAAACTTTGATTTAATTCCGTGTTTAAATGACGACCCTGATCATATCGAATTATTCAACACTCTAGTAAAAAAATACCTTTAAAATGAATTATTATTTACTTTTTAAATCACTTCATTTAATTGCAGTCATTTCTTGGATGGCCGGTCTTTTATATTTGCCGAGAATATTTGTTTATCATGCTGAAGCAGAGCATGAAATTCAGAGGAAAACTTTCAAAGTAATGGAAAAAAAACTGTATTATTATATTATGATGCCAGCAATGATACTTTCATGGGTATTCGGTGTTTTGTTAATACATAGCCTTGGCTTTACAGTTTTCTTAGAACTATGGATGCAAATAAAGATGGCAGCTGTTACCATTCTAACTTTCTATCACTTTTCATTAGGTAAATACCTTAATGCTTTTGAAGTGGACAATAATCAAAAAACATCAAAATTTTTCAGGATTTACAACGAAATTCCAACAATAATACTAATAGTGGTGATATTTGTTGTAATATTTAAACCTTTGTAATTAAGGGTTGAATTTTTTTAAAAAAGTCATATATTTTAAATACTTTCCTTAAGTAAAAAAACAATCTCATGAATTTACAAGAACTCAAGCAAAAAAACCCTGCGGAGCTTATTAGCGAAGCTGAAAAATTAGGTATTGAAAATCCTAGCACTTTAAGAAAACAAGAAATACTTTTTGCTATTCTCAAAAAGTTAGCTGAAAAAAATGAGCAGATTACTGCAACGGGTGTATTAGAAGTATTACAAGATGGTTTCGGTTTCTTACGTGCAATTGAGTCAAACTACCTACCAGGTCCCGACGACATTTATGTAAGCCCAAGTCAGATTAGAAGATTTGGTTTAAGAACAGGAGACTCAGTTGAAGGAGAGATCAGAGGACCTAAAGATGCTGAGAGATATTTTGCTTTATTGAAAGTAAATAAAATTAATTTTGATGATCCTGATAAAGGAAAAAACAAAATTGCTTTCGACAACTTAACACCTCTTTACCCTAACCAGCGTATAAAATTAGAAGTTGAAACAACAAAAATTGAAAAAAAACCAGATAATACTGCTAGATTAATTGATTTAGTCAGTCCTATAGGCAAAGGTCAAAGATCATTAATTGTTTCACCTCCTAGGGCAGGAAAAACAATAATACTCCAAAATATTGCTCAATCGATAACTGCTAATCATCCAGAATGTTATCTAATGGTTTTATTAATTGATGAGAGACCAGAAGAAGTTACAGATATGCAGAGATCAGTCAAAGGAGAAGTGGTTGCCTCAACTTTTGATGAACCAGCTTCTAGACACGTTGCGGTGGCTGAGATGGTAATTGAAAAAGCAAAAAGGTTAGTGGAACATAAAAAAGATGTTGTTATCTTATTAGACTCAATTACTAGACTAGGAAGAGCTTATAACGCTGTCATACCAAGCTCTGGAAAAGTTTTAACTGGTGGTGTGGATGCAAATGCTCTTCAAAGACCAAAAAGATTCTTTGGGGCTGCAAGAAATGTTGAAGAGGGCGGTTCTTTGACAATTATTTCTACTGCTTTAATTGACACTGGGAGCAGAATGGATGAAGTTATCTTTGAAGAATTTAAGGGAACAGGTAACTCCGAACTAATTCTAGATCGAAAAGTAGCAGATAAAAGAATTTATCCTGCTCTAGATATAACAAGATCTGGAACAAGAAGGGAGGAATTACTGTTTGCTAAAGATGAACTTTCTAAAATGAATGTTCTAAGAAGAATTATAAGTCCAATGGGAACTATGGACGGTATAGAATTTTTAATCTCAAAATTAAAAAATACAAAAAATAATTCTGATTTTTTCGACTCAATGAATAAATCTGCTAATTAGGTCTTACTGAATGGTTTGATTTTTAAAGCTCACTTCGTGAAGATAAAAACTCATTATATTCTCTAGAGTTTCCACTTTATCTTTTATTGTTAAAGACTCTAATAGTTTTTGCTTTTCTTCATTAGTAACTGGAGAGATCATTGACAATGTGTTTATCTTTTGCACTTTATCTAATTTTTCAAATTCTCTCCAATTAAGCAATAGACCGTTTCTTTTGAAAAAAACTTTAGCTTTCTCCATTAAAGCATCAGTATCTTGATCTATAGAAATATCTTTTAAGTCTAATTCAAATTTTTTATAATCAACTCTGAATTCCCTATACAATTTACTATTTTTTACTTCTTCCAATATCTTAAATCTAGTGACTCCACTTAAATTAATTAATATTCTGCCGTCTTCACTTTTTTGAAAATCGCTTATTTTACCAAGACATCCAATGTTATAAATATCATTCCCGTTCTTTTTTGATTGCACCATTCCCATAAATTTATCTTTTTTATACGTATCATTTACTAAATCCAGATATCTCTCTTCAAAAATATTCAGTGGAAGATTTGTTTTTGGAAAATAAATCACACCACTCAAAGGAAATACAGGAATAACTTTTGGAATGTTTTTCATGATTTTATTATATTAAAATTTTTTCATGTTCGATAGCGACATTTTATAAGTATGCGGGCATATTTTATAGCACCACAGTGTATTTGCTACAAAATTAATATTCATACTTTCATTATCTTGCTTTCTACGATTTATGTGTTTAAACTTTTAAAATTAAAAAAGTGCGGGCATAGCTCAGTGGTAGAGCGTCTCGTTGCCAACGAGAAGGTCGAGGGTTCAAGTCCCTTTGCCCGCTCCATTAAAGAATGTGAAAAACCAAAATTTAACTACAAAATTATTTCAATTTTATATTCAAAATAAAGATATTAGGAAGTTTAAAAAAAATATATTTTATTATTTTTTTTACAGATTGTTAAGAAATTTTTTCAATGAACCTATAAAAATTAAAATACACAATTTTTATTTATATTCAAATAATAATAAAAATAAAGCATCATACTCATTATTACAAAAATGTGATTTTTTCGATATTGCTGAAATTAATTTAATTAAAAAAGTTTCAAATAATAGGGAAATTTTTTTAATTGATTGTGGGTGTAATTTTGGATTTTATTCTCTTTACGTCTCATCATTATCAAAAAAAAATAGAGTTATCTCGATCGAGGCCTCCCATGAAACGATTAAAGAATTTAATGAAAATCTCATTTTAAATAATTTTGACGATGTAAAATCTATTAATAAAGCAGTTTCAGATACGGATCATCAAATAGTTGAACTTAAGGAAAGCAATAAAGATTGGGAGAGTTCGATAATATCTTCAGATTACAAAGTAAAAAATATGGTAAAAATTGAAACAGTTTCAATTGATACAATTTTAAAGAGTGAAAAAATTGATGGAAGGTGCTTAATCCTAAAAATTGATGTAGAAGGAAGTGATATTAACGTTTTAGCCGGAGCAATAAGCACAATTAAAAATCATAGCCCGCTTATTATTATAGAATTTTCAAAGTATATTTCATCAAATAAAAAATTTAATTATGAGTATTTGAAGTTTTTTTTAAAAGAGTATAGTTACTTAATTTATAATAGTGAAGGCCAAATAATAAATTTAAACAGTATATTAAAAGAACTTGAAGAACTAGATAAAGAACATAAAACTATTGGAAATTATTACTTGATCAAAGAAAATTTTTATCTAATAAAAGAATTATTTAACAAATGAGTGATCTTTCAAAAAAAAAATGTGTAGCATGTGATGGAAATATACCTCCTTTTGATTACGATGAAATCCATAAATACTTAAAGAAAGTTGATGGATGGGATGTCAAAAATAATCAAGATAAGAGCTTTTATTTAATAAAGGAATTTTCATTTAAAAATTTTAAAGAAAGTCAAAGTTTTGTAAACAAAATATCTAATATAGCAGAAGAAGAAAATCATCACCCAGATATTACATTTGGTTGGGGATATTGTAGAGTGAAAATTTTTACTCATGCAATCAAAGGGCTTGCTGAAAGTGATTTTATATTAGCTGCGAAAATTGATGATATCTAATTAATGGTTAAAATGTCTTATTCCTGAAAAAATCATTTTTATTTTTCCTTTATTCGCCTCTTTGATAACTTCTGGATCTTTTATTGAACCCCCTGGTTGAACTATAATTTTTATACCCGCTTTAATTAGTTGTTTAACGCCGTCAGCAAAAGGAAAAAAAGCATCCGAAGCAGCAATTGAATTTTTTATCTTCTCTGGCTGGAATTGTTCTGCTTTTTGAACTGCTATTTTGCAACTGTCAATTCTGCTTGGTTGACCGGCACCTATCCCAATTGTTGAAAAATTTTTACTTAATACAATTGCATTAGATTTTACGTATTTACAAATATTAAACGCAAATTTTATTTCTTCTAATTCTTTTTTATTTGGTTTTAGTTTTGTAACACACCTTAACTTTTTTTTATCTAAGACTATTTTATCTCTATTTTGAATTAAAAAAGAATTATCAAAAGATTTAATTGATGAAATACCCTTTAATTTATAATTTGATATATCAATTATTCTTAAATTTTTTTTCTTCCTAAGTATTTTTAAAGCATCAGCGTCAAATTTCTTTGCTAATATAACCTCTAAGAAATTTTTTGATAT
>CACKNR010000014.1 GCA_902601545.1 uncultured Pelagibacteraceae bacterium
ATACTACTTATTTCGTTTGCTATTAAATTTTTGTTCAATAATTGATAAATCTCCCTGAAGTTATATACGTATGGACCATGATAGATTTTACAACCTAATTGTGCTGCTATAATAGGATTTTGACCACCATCATTTTCTAGATTTTTTATAGTTGATTTACCAACAAAAACGCTTTTTGAGTGTTTAAAAAAAGTTGGTAAAACTCCGAATGAATTTATTATTAAAATTTCTGAATTTGGATTGATTGTATCTTTTTCATTAAGGATTTGAGCCTCAAGATTATAATTTTCACAAATTCTTTTTATTTTTTTACTCCGATGTATATGACGCGGTGCAATTATTGTCATTAGATTGCTAATTTTTTCTTTTAAATTAACATGTACTTTTATACTAAACTCATCTTCATCTTGATGTGTACTTGCAGCACACCATACTTTTTTACTTTTAAGAAATTTTTCGTTTTCATTTTTCAAATCTTTAAAATCAATTTTGTTAGAAAATTTTATATTTCCAATATATTGGACATCTTGCGCTCCTAAAGATTTTAAAAAATTTTTAGATTCTTGACTTGAAGCTAAACAGAATTCAAAAGATTCAAATATTTTTTTCGCAGTTACTGGTAAAATTTTCCATCTACGAAAAGTTTTTTTTGTGACTCGACCGTTAATTAGTCCTAGGGGTATATTTTTTTCTCTAATATTTAAAATCAAATTAGGCCAAATCTCAGAGTCAATAAAAAAAATAAAATCTGGTTTCCATAAATTCAAAAATTTTTTTGTGAGAAAAAATACGTCCAAAGGTAGATATCTATGCGTAATATTTCCATACTCTAAAAACTCTTTTTTTATAAGTTGTGCAGAAGTTAGAGTTATCGTTGTTATTAAAAACTGAAGATTAGAATTTTTTTTATTTAAAATTTTTATCAACGGAAATATACTTTGAACTTCTCCAACACTAGCTGCATGAAACCAAACTAATTTATAATTATTGATTCTGTTCACTGAATAGTAAGATGAAAATATCTTTTCTTTATACCTAAATTGATCTTCTTTATTTAAAAATTTTCTAAAAAAAATTAATAAAATTAAACAAGGGTATAAAAGCACAGCTATTAAACGATAAACAAAAATCATCTTAACTGTTTTTCGTATAAGGACTTATATTCTTTACAATTATTGATTAAAAACTCATGATTACCGGATTCAATGATATCACCATTTTTCATTACAAAAATTTTGTCTGACTTATGAATTGTTGATAGTCTATGAGCTATAACAAGTGTTGTTTTATTTTTAGTTAAATTCAGGATAGCATTTTGAACAATTTCTTCCGAGTCAGCGTCAAGAGATGAGGTTGCTTCATCAAGTAAAATTATTGGAGATTCTTTTAAGATCGCTCTAGCTATAGAAATTCTTTGCTTTTGCCCACCTGAGAGCCTTGTTCCGTTTTCACCAATCACAGTCTCAAATTTAGAGGGAAGTTTTTGTATAAATTCATCTGCTGCAGCAAATTTACATGCACTCAAAATCTCCTCGTTTGAGGCATTATTTTTTGCGTATGCGATATTATTTCTTACTGTATCGTCAAATAAAATAATATCCTGACTTACTAATGAGATATTTTCTCTCAAAGAGTTTAATTTAATTTTTTTTATGTCTTGGTCATCAATCTCAATATTTCCTTCTTGAGGATCATAAAATCTAGGGAGTAAGTTGAGAATTGTACTTTTACCTGCTCCACTATGACCTACGAGTGCCACCATAGACCCCCCCTTTATCTCAAAATTTATTTTTTTAATAGCTTTAGAGTTACTTACATCATACTTAAAAGTAACATTTTTAAATTTTATATCAGTATTTCTAATTTCTAGATTTGGAAGATCTTTATCATTCTTTATATTTATCGGTGTATCAATTATCTTTGCTATTCGCCTAAAAGAAACAGCTCCTTCATAGGCAATCATATTTATTGTAGCTAAAGACCTAACAGGCTGATAAGCTAACATCATAGCTGCCAAAAAAGAAAAAAAACTATTTACAGTAAGCTCCCCATTTGAAATTAGTTTTCCTGAGTAAAAAATAAAACCAGCGATCATTATACCAGTTAGAATTTCCATTATTGGTGTCGCCCTTATGTGAACACTCTTAATTTTTACGTTTTTCTTAACAAGTTCATCAACCAAGCTCTCAGCTTTATTGGCCTCAAAGTTTTCTTTTTGATATATTCGAATAATTTTTGATCCCTGAAAAATTTCTGTTAGAAATGTAGTAAGTTTTCCAGATATTTCACCAGCTTGATGCGCTACTTTACTTATGCGTTTTCCAAGTCTTTTAGCTAATCCTCCTGCTAAAGGCATCATTAAAATCGCAAATAATGCTAATTTCCAATTTTGATAAAACATTAATGAAACTAAAGCAATTAATGAAAAACTATCTTTCATTATGTTTAACACACCAGTGCTCACTAAGTTTTGAACTCTTATTGAGTCAAACATTACATTTGATATGTATTTTCCTGAATGTCTACTTTCTAAAGTCTGAATATCAGAATTTAAAATATTTAAGGCAACTTTTTTTTGAAGCTCACCTGAAACCTCTTCCCCAACTTTGATTATATTTATCCTTGCAAAATATAATGACAACCCTTTAGCTGCAAATGCAACTATTATTACTATTGGTATTAACCAAGCTAAAGTTTTATCTTGATCAATAAAAATTTTTTTTACTGCAGGGTCCAACAACCATGCAATTCCTGAAGTACTTCCGGCTACCAAAATTGACAAGATCAGGGCTACAAAAATTCTTTTAAGATGTTTTCTTACATACTCATAATACAATCTTTTTAGAATAATTTTAAGTTCTTTAAATTCCATAATTAGATCAAAATTGCTAAAAATAAAACAAACCCAGAGTAGTTATTTATTTTAAAACAATTTAAATAATTTTGTGCACTTTTTTTATTTAACTTAATTACTTGGTAAACTAAAGTTAATATAAAAAATAAAAATGTTACAGTAAAAAAATTCATCCCTATCTTTTCGGAAAATAAGTAAATTATTATTATTGAAGAAATTAAATAAGAAAAAGTCACAAATTTTTTTAAATGTTTTTTAAACTTAATAGATGTTGATTTAAGACCAATAATTTCATCATCAACCACATCCTGCGCGCCATAAATCGTGTCATATCCCAATGTCCAAAATATGGCTGCAATGTAAAGATAAATTATTTCAAGTGTTACATTATCAATCATTGCAGCCCATGCCATAATTATTCCCCAATTAAAGGTAAATCCTAAAAATAGCTGGGGCCAATAGGTAAATCTTTTCATGAATGGGTATGAGAAAGCTAATATCATCGAACTCAACCCTAAAAATATTGTTAAATTATTGAATTGCATAAGAACAAAGAAAGCTATCAAACAAAGCATGAAGACATAAATGAAAGCTTTTTTGATTGAAACTTTTCCTGAAGCTAAAGGTCTTTTTTTTGTTCTCAAAACTTTTTTGTCGTAATCTTTATCAACTATATCATTAAATATACACCCAGCACTTCTCATTAAAACTGAGCCTAAAAAAAATAAAAAAATATAATAAAGAAATAAATTTAGATTCTGATTAAAGTTATAAGCATACGCTAAACCCCATGAACAAGGCCAAAATAAAAGCATAAACCCGATGGGTTTATTTAGCCTAGTGAGTTCTATGAAAATTTTAATTTCTTTCATGAAATATTACTTGTAAATACCAAACACTATCTTCATAATCAATTTGATTCGGCATGGATATAGATTACACAGTTGCAGCTTTAATGTTTCCGGCAATACCTCTGATGATGACCATGTACAGTAACCGGTTTCATACCTTGAGTGCTTTGATAAGACAACTACACGACAAATACACTTTTGAAAAAAAAGTTCCGCCAGAATTAGAAAATCAATTGCACGTATTAAATAAACGAACTAATTATCTCAAATATGTTATGGGTTTCTCATCTTTTGGATTTCTTTTCAACATGTTAACTGTATTGCTCTTGTATCTGGACCTAGTATTTTATGCCAGATTGAGCTTTGCGTTATGTTGCGTATGTATGATCATTTCAATTTTCTTATTTTTGCAGGAAGTAAGAATGTCTAATGAAGCATTGAAATATCACCTTAGCGATATGGACTCTATGAAAAAGGATTTATAAATCAACCTTCTAAAAGTTTTTTTTTAAAAAGTGAAATTCCTTGACTAATTTTATGATTGTAAGACTCTTCAAAAGTACTTAATTGCCATCCTTTCATTCGCGATTTTATTTTTTTAAGATTTTCTAACTTCCATTCTTCACTAATATTTTCATCTTTCCATTGCTTTTTTTCTTCATTAGTTCTCGCACATCCATAACAGTAGCCTGTTACAGGGTCAGTTTTACAAATACTAATACAAGGAGAAATTATTTTTTTTGACATTAAGGAAGTAAAATTGCTGGACCAATTAATTTTCTTGCCTCAAGATCTGTGTGAGCGTCTTTTGCGTCTGCAAGTTTATATTTTTTTGAAATTCTAATTTTTATTTTTCCAAATTTAACTTTTTCAAAAATTTGATCAGCTCCAGCTTGAAGCTCTTTTCTATTAGTAAAATACTGACCTATTGAAGGTCTTGTTAAGTATAACCCCTTGGGTTGGATTTCTTTTGGAACATTAACAGGGTCTAAAGGTCCAGAGGCGTTTCCAAAACTTATCATCATACCTCTTGTTGAAAGACATTCTAATGATCCATGAAATGTTTTTTTTCCTACCCCATCAAAAACTGCAGGCACACCTTTATTATTAGTAATTTTCATTACTTCTTTAGCAAAATTATCTTTTGTATAATTAATTACATGAGAGTAACCGTTTTCTTCAGCTATTTTGATTTTATCATCTGAACCAACTGTTCCGATTACTTTTGCTCCAATACTATTAGCCCATTGAGCAAAAATTTGACCAACTCCCCCAGCCGCTGCATGAAAAAGGACTGTTTCACCAGCTTTAAGTTTGTAGGTTTTAGAGAGTAAATAATTCGTAGTTAAACCTTTCGTCATTAGAGTAGCAGCCAACTCATGTGAAATTCCATCAGGAACTTTAACAGCTATCTTTGCTGGAATAACTCTTTTTTGTGCATAAGCTCCCAAAGGAATTGAGGCGTAAGCAATGTTATCGCCCTTATTAAAGTCAGTTACATTTGAACCAACTTCATCAATTTTTCCTGCAGCCTCTAAACCGATTCCGCTTGGTAACTTAATGGGGTACAAACCAGATCTATGGTAAGTATCAATATAATTTAGACCAATCGCGTGATTAGTAACTTTAATTTCGTCTGGTCCTGGAGAACCAACATTTACATCTTGAAGTTCTAATACATCAGGACCTCCACTTTTTTTAATTACAATAGATTTAGGCATTTTACGGAAACGTACTTTAACTTTTAATATTTAGCAAATGTTCCGTTATTATAATCTTGAATAGCTTCAAGTATTTCAGCTTTTGTATTCATTACAAACGGTCCACCCCTTGCAATAGGTTCACCGATTGGCTTACCAGCTATAAATAAAAACTCAGATTTCTTGCTTGCCTTAATTTTTAATTTAGTGCCTCGCTGTAATAATATTAAGTTTGAGTCAGTTGTTTTATTGTGGTCTTTTTCTCCTATGTTTAATTCCCCTTTTAATAGATAAATAAAAGAATTATGTCCTGAAGGTACATCACAATTAAATTCTTTTTCTTCATTTAAAATTACATGAAAATAAATTGGGTCAACGTTATGATTTTTTTCCGGCCCTTCTGCTTTTTTGTATTTACCCGCAATTACTTTTATGATTTTATCACTATCTTTGTGTTCTCCAAGTTCGTTTCCTTTAATATAAAGGTATTCTGGCTTATTCTTTTTCATTTTAGCCGGCATGTTTATCCAAAGTTGAAAACCTAATAATTTACCTTCTTTCATTGCAGGCATTTCGGAATGAATAATTCCTCTTCCAGTTTTCATCCATTGCACATCTCCAGATGCCATAATACCTTTAGCCCCAGTGCTATCTTGATGTTCAAACTCTCCGTTTAACATATAAGTTACTGTTTCTATCCCTCTATGTGGATGGGGAGGAAAGCCAGCGACATAATCATCTTTATTTTCAGAACCAAATTCGTCAAGCATTAAGAATGGGTCGATATAATCTGCTTCCGGAGTTCCTATGCTTCTTTTTAATTTTACACCTGCACCATCGGAGGCGTTTAAGGCTTTAATGATTTTTTTTACTTCAATTTGAGACATAGAAATATTTATAATGAAACTTTAAACTTTATCAAGTAGGTGCGTTAAATTGTTGATTTCATTTTTGGGTTGAAAATCGAGTATATCGAATACTGAGTTATTCCTATTAACCCAGATTGAATTATATCCAAAGTTTCCACCTCCTGAAACATCCCATGTATTCGCACTTAAAAAAGTAATTTCACCAGATTTAATTTTATATTTTTTAACGGGTAGTTCATAAACGCTTGGATCGGGTTTGTAAATTTTTAATTCTTCAATAGAAAAAAGATCATCAAATAGATTATTTAATTTATTATTTTCAACCAATTCATTTAATAGATCAGGGGTCCCGTTAGAAAGTATGGCAAGTTTGAAGTTTTTCTTTTTTAAATCTTCCAGAACTCCTCTTACTTCAGGATAAGGAGATAAAATTTTGTAAAGACTAAGCAACTCATTTTTCATATTATTGTTAATGTTGAATACTTTCATTGATTTATCCAAACTGTCCTCAGTAATATCCCAAAAATTTTTATGCCTTTTCATTAAACTTCTAAGCCAAGTATATTCAAGCTGAGTAGTTCTCCAAAAATTTGCAAAAGCTTCCCACTTTGCTCCAATTTTATCTTTACATTTTTCAGCAGCTGAATTTACATCGAACAACGTACCGTAAGCGTCAAACACTACTACTTTTGTTTTCATCATTTATTAAATGTTATGCGAACCATCACATAATGGTTGATCATTTGTTTGTTTACATGAGCAGAAAAAAACTTTTTTAGTTTGATCGGCTAAATATTTTAAAGGTGCAAATTCAGTTCCTTTATGTGAACCGTCACAAAAAGGCTGCTTAGAACTAACCCCACAAGTACACCAAAAATATGATTTTCCTTCTATCACATTAATGCCTATTGGGGATTCTCCAGCTCTTTTACCTTTTTTCATTAAAGCTCCTTTATATCTTCAACATTTGTTTATATTATAGATACTAATGAATATTAGATTATATCATCCAGACAGTATACTAGAAAATAATACAAGTTTGTTAAGCAAAGAGCACACTCATTATATTGTTAATGTTATGCGACTTAAAAGGGGCTCAAAATTAAATTTTTTTAATAAAAACGGAGAATGGAAAAGCGAAATAATTTTTTTAAACAAAGATAGAGTTGAAGTTAGGTTTTTAGAAAAAATTAAAGAAGTTAATAATTTATCTAAAATCGAGCTAGCTATTTGCCTAGTAAAAAAAAATCCAATGGATACTATTTTACAAAAAGCCACAGAACTTGGTATAAATAAAATTATTCCAATAGTTTCAGAAAGAACGGAAGTTAAAGAATTAAATCTTGATAGAGCAAAAAAAATAGTTATTGAAGCGACTGAACAATCTAATCAACTTGTACCTCCCGAGATTGTAGATGTAACTAAATTAAAAGATTTTTTACAAACTTTTGATGAAAACTCAAAAATTTTATTTGCTGATGTCAATTCAAAAGAAAATTTAAAAACTGAAGATTTTAAAAATGTTAAATCTTTTTGTATATTAATTGGTCCTGAGGGTGACTTTTCTACAGCTGAACGCGAATTAATCCTACAAAATAGAGCTGTAAAACCTTTTACATTATCTAAAAACATTCTAAGGTCAGATACTGCTGTAATAAGCGCTATTTCATTAGTGAATTTTATCAATAACTTTCATTAATTGTCGCATTAATTGAAATTGTGAAATTGTCTAAAAGCTGTATAAAAACTCATGATAAAAAAAATTGCTTATACACTTTTCTTAGCTTGGCCAATAGCGCTTTTTGCTAATGAGCCTAGAGATTGGCAACTAGGTTTCCAAAAATCAGCTTCAAAAAGTATGGATGATATTGTTTGGTTTCACGACTACATGCTTGTACCAATAATTACAGCTATCACTGCTTTTGTTTTATTTTTACTTTTATATGTCTGTGTAAGATACAGGGCCTCTAAGAATCAAATTCCATCAACAACAAGTCACAACACCTTCATAGAGGTTATTTGGACATTGGTTCCTTGTTTAATTTTGATTGTAATGGCAGTACCTTCATTTAAAGTTTTATACTCACAAGATGAAATCCCTAAAGCAGATGTTACCATTAAAGCTATAGGTTATCAGTGGTATTGGGGGTATGAATACCCAGATGAAAATATCATTTTTGACTCTTATATGATTGATGAGAAGGATTTAAAAGAAAATCAACCAAGATTACTAGCCGTTGATAATGAAGTTTACGTACCAGTGAATAAAGTTGTAAAAGTTATGATAACTGCAAATGATGTGTTACATGCGTGGGCGCTCCCATCTTTTGGAGTTAAAAGAGATGCAATTCCTGGAAGAATAAATGAGACATGGTTTAAAGCTGACCGAACTGGAACTTTCTACGGCCAGTGTTCTGAGCTTTGTGGAATAAAACATGCTTTCATGCCAATCACAGTGAACGTTGTGTCCGAAGAAGAGTATAACAAGTGGTTAGAAGAGGCTAAAGTTAAATTTGCCAAAGAAGAAATCAATAATAATATTAAAGTAGCAAAAAAAATTAAGGAGATAAAGTAATGTCAGCAACAACTGCAGATCACGCGCATCATCAAAATCCAACAGGTTGGAGGAGATGGGCTTACTCAACAAATCATAAAGATATAGGAACAATGTATCTTATCTTTGCAATTATCGCTGGGATAATTGGATCTGCTTTTTCAGTTTTAATGAGAATGGAGCTAATGCATCCAGGTGACGGAATTCTTGGAGGTGATTATCATTTATATAACGTGTTAGTAACTGGTCATGGCTTAATCATGATTTTCTTTATGGTAATGCCAGCAATGATTGGTGGATTTGGAAACTGGTTTGTTCCAATTATGATAGGCGCACCAGATATGGCATTCCCGAGGATGAATAATATCTCTTTTTGGTTATTACCAGTCGCCCTAATTTTATTGTTAGTATCAATTTTTGTTGATGGCCCTCCAGGCGCAAAAGGAGTAGGAGGGGGCTGGACGATTTACCCACCTCTGTCATCAAAAACTGGACAACCAGGCCCAGCAATGGACCTAGCAATTCTGAGTTTGCACGTTGCAGGAGCTTCATCAATCCTAGGAGCAATTAACTTTATTACGACAATTTTAAATATGAGAACTCCTGGCATGACTTTACACAAAATGCCATTATTCTCTTGGTCAATCTTAGTGACTGCATTTTTACTTTTATTATCATTGCCAGTTTTAGCAGGTGCTATAACAATGCTTCTAACAGATAGAAATTTTGGAACTGCTTTTTTTGAAGCACAAACAGGTGGAGATCCGGTTTTATTCCAACACTTATTTTGGTTTTTTGGACATCCAGAAGTATATATTTTAATTTTACCAGGATTCGGAATGATTAGTCATATTGTTTCAACTTTTTCAAGAAAGCCTGTATTTGGTTATCTAGGAATGGCTTATGCGATGGTGGCTATTGGAGTGGTTGGCTTCGTTGTTTGGGCTCACCACATGTACACTGTTGGACTTGACACAGATACAAAGGCTTATTTCTTAGCGGCGACAATGATTATTGCAGTTCCAACCGGAATTAAGATTTTTTCTTGGATAGCAACAATGTGGGGTGGCTCGATAAGCTTTCAGACTCCTATGCTTTGGGCTATTGGCTTTATTTTCTTATTCACTTTAGGAGGAGTAACTGGAGTAGTTCTGGCAAATGCAGGTGTTGATACAGCACTTCACGATACTTATTATGTTGTTGCGCATTTCCACTACGTATTATCAATGGGCGCTGTGTATGCAATCTTTGCGGGATTTTATTATTGGTTTAGTAAAATGACAGGTTATGAATACTCAGAATTTTTGGGAAAACTACATTTTTGGCTAACGTTCATAGGTGTAAACTTAATATTCTTCCCACAACATTTCTTAGGATTAGCAGGAATGCCAAGAAGATACGCTGATTATCCAGACGCATTTGCTGGTTGGAACTATATATCTTCAATTGGTTCATATATATCTATTATAGGTTTAGCAGTATTTTTATTAAATTTATTGTACGCCTTCATGAAAAAGAAAAAAGCAGAACCAAATCCATGGGGAGAAGGAGCAACGACTCTAGAATGGACAGTGTCATCACCGCCACCATTCCATACTTTTGAAGAGCTACCTAAAGTAAAGTAAATTGAGCCATATAAGTATAAAATCTAGAAACTCTAAACTTGGTTTAGCATTGGACCTAAGTTCATTTTTTAACTTAATGAAACCTAGGGTAATGTCTCTTGTTCTATTTACATGTATGGTAGGTTTATTAATAGCACCAATTAATGTAGACTTCACATCTGCTTGCATTTCTCTCTTAGCTGTAGCTATCGGGTCTGGAGCTGCTGGAACTCTTAATATGTGGTATGAATCAGACCTAGATGCCTTGATGAGCAGAACTTGTTTAAGACCAATCCCAACTGGAAAAGTTAAAAAAAATCAAGCTTTATATTTTGGTGTAGTTTTATCAGCTTTGTCAGTAAGTATAATTTATTTTTCAGCTAACTTAATTTCTGCAATTTTATTAGCCTCAACAATTGTTTTTTATTTTTTTATTTATACAATTTGGTTAAAAAGGAAAACTCCACAAAATATTGTTATAGGTGGTGCAGCTGGCGCATTACCACCTGTTATTGGATGGACAATAGCAACCGGAAGTATCTCTGTTGAGCCAATAATTTTATTTTTAATTATTTTTCTATGGACACCATCACATTTTTGGGCGTTAAGTTTATATAAATCAAATGATTATAAAAAAGCGAAAATTCCAATGCTCCCTATAATTTCTGGAACAAAAACAACAAAAGTGAATATACTTTTTTATGCTTTAATGATGCTACCTGCAATAATTGCACCTTACTTTTTAAATTTTGCTAGCGTATTTTATCTAGTCATATCTTCTATGATGTCTGCATACTATATTTATTTATGTTTAAGATTATATAGGTCTAAAATAGCAAGTATTTCAAATAAAATAGCTAGAAAAATTTTCATGTACTCAATTTTTTATTTGTTTTTTATTTTCTTAATTTTATTAATTGATAATTTTTTTAAAATAATATGATGAACAAAAAGAAAAAAAACCTAATAACAGCTTTAATATTAATCTTATTTATGATTTTTTTATTTGTATTAACCTTCTATAATATTGGAATTTATAATCGAGAAATATAATGAATATAAGCAAAAAAAACTTAACACCTATCGCTTTAGTATCGATATTTTTACTAATGCTTGGATTGTCTTTTGCAGCAGTTCCTTTATATGATTTGTTTTGCAGAGTAACAGGATTCGGTGGAACTACTCAAAACGCTACTGACAAAGAAATTCCAAAAATTATAGTAAACCAAGACTATAAAATGAGATTTGATACAAATATTAATAGCACTTTAGATTGGAAATTTTATCCTGAGATGAATACTTTAAACTTAAAACCAGGTGAAGTTCATACAGTTAAATTTAACGTTGAAAATCCTAGTAATGAAATTTCTTCAGGGTCAGCAACATTTAATGTATCACCATCACCATTTGGTATTTATCTGAATAAGATAGGTTGTTTTTGTTTTGAAAAACAAACTTTACAACCAGGTGAAAAAAAAGAGTTTGTATTAACATTTTTCTTGGATCCTAAAGTCGTTGATGATAATAAAACTAAAAATATGTCTGATGTAACTTTGTCTTTTACTTTTTTTTCATCAGGCTATTATGAAAAGAGTAATACATAATGTCAGCAGAAAAACCAAAACACGATTATCATTTAGTTGACCCAAGTCCTTGGCCGATCTATGTTTCATTTGCAACTTTAGTCTTAGCTTTTGGAGCAGTTTATTACTTTCACTCTAAAGCCCTCTGGTTACTTTTGATTGGTTTTGCGTTAGTAGTTTACGGTGCGTTTATGTGGTGGAGAGATGTTATAGAAGAAGCAGAGCATCAAGGTCATCATACTCCAGTAGTTCAAATTGGACACAGGTATGGTATGACATTATTTATCGCCTCTGAAGTAATGTTTTTTGTTGCTTGGTTCTGGGCTTTCTTTAACGCTAGTTTATTTCCACCTGACTCTATAGGTGGTATATGGCCGCCAGCAGATATAAAAACTTTTGATCCTTGGGATATCCCATTAATCAATACTCTAATTTTATTGTTATCAGGAACTACTGTAACTTGGGCGCATCATGCAATGTTAGAAAATGACAGAAAAGGATTAGTAAATGGTTTGATCGCAACAGTATTTTTAGGATTTATATTTTCTTGTTTTCAAGCTTACGAATATCATCATGCAACATTTACTTTAGATGGTGGAATTTATGGTTCCACATTTTATATGTCGACTGGTTTTCATGGTTTTCATGTAATTGTCGGAACAGTTTTTCTTGCAGTTTGTTTGTTTCGATCAATGAAAGGCCACTCGACGCCTCAACACCATTTTGGATTTGAAGCAGCAGCCTGGTACTGGCATTTTGTTGACGTAGTTTGGTTATTCTTATTTGCTGCGATCTATATTTGGGGAAGCTAATCTCAAATTGAAAAGAGCATTTTTATTTCAACTATTCGTAATTTTTTTTGTAACGGTATTTTGTGCTTTAGGAACTTGGCAACTTTATAGATTGCAATGGAAGCTAGAATTAATAAGTGAAATTACTTTTGGATTAGACTCTAAACCAATAGAGTACTCGAATTCAATTAAGAAAAATTATCAGAGAGTAAGCGCTAAAGGAAAATTTAATTTTGATAAGCAAATTTACCTTTATAGCTTGAACAATAGTGGAAAACCTGGATATGATGTAGTCACTCCTTTTAGGACTGACAAAAATCAAAATGTTTTAATTAATAGAGGATGGATTAAAAAAGAACTAAAAGGTAGCGCAAGCATAAACTTCAAAGCAGAAAGTGATAGTGAAATAATTGGTCTTTTAAGAGAAATTTATAAACCAAGTATATTTAAGCCAGATAATGATATTTCCAATAATATTTGGTTTTCATTAAATTTAGAAGATTTAAAAGAAGTTACGGGAGAGCAATTTAATGAGTTTGTAATTTTTTTGGAGGATAGTGAAGCCAAGACACCACTTCCCAAAAAGATAAGTATAGATGTGCCAAATAATCACCTTAAATATGCTATAACATGGTATGCAATATCAATCTCGATAATTTTTTATTATTTATATTTTAGAAGAAAAAAATGAATTATTTTAGCACTAGAGATAAATCTTTAGAATTTAGCTTTAAAGATATTTTCTTAAGAGGACTTGCACCAGGCGGAGGGTTATTTTTGCCTGCTGAAATCAAGAAGTATAGTCAAGAAGAACTTAATAATTTAAGTCAACTAAATTATAACGAACTTGCTACAGAAATTATCTTTAATTACTGTTCAGGTGAAATAAAAAAGGAACAACTTAGCTCACTGATACAAAAATCTTATAGTAGTTTTAAAGATAAAGAAGTCGTAAATATAAAAAAAATTGGAAATATAAATCTTCTCGAACTTTATCATGGACCCACTTTAGCTTTTAAAGACATTGCAATGCAGGTAATTGGCAATATGTATGAACATTTTGAAGTCGCTAAAGATAAAACTGTAAATGTCATAGTTGCTACATCGGGAGACACTGGTTCAGCGGCTATAGCTGCTTTAAGCAATAGAAAAAATATAAATCTTTTTGTACTGCATCCGCATAATAAGATTTCAAATATTCAAAGAAAAATAATGACAACAACTGGTGGAGCTAATATTTATAATATAGCTATTGAGGGTTCATTTGATGATTGTCAAAAAATTGTAAAAGAGCTTTTCAATGAAAATAGTTTTAGATCAAAAATAAATATGTCAGGCGTAAATTCTATCAATTGGGCGAGAATTTGTTGTCAAATTGTTTATTATTTTTATTCTTTCTTTAGATTAAAAAAAAACAATATAAGCTTTTCAGTACCAACTGGTAATTTTGGAGATATCTATGCTGGATACGTTGCAAAAAAAATGGGTTTACCAATTAATAAACTTATAGTCGCTACTAATAAAAATGATATTTTACAAAGAGTTATTAATACAGGTGAATATAAACCTGATAAAGTGAAAGCAACTATTACACCAAGTATGGATATACAAGTTGCAAGTAATTTTGAGAGGCTACTTTATTATATATTAGATGAAAGCGATAGTAAGGTAGGGTCATTAATGAATGATCTATCATCGAAAAGTTTATTCAATTTAGACAAAAAAGAAATCGATAAAATTAAAAAAGATTTTGAAGCAGTAAAAGTTACAGATGAAGAGACAGCATCTACAATTAATGAAATTTATAAAGAGAATCAATTTATAATTGATCCTCATACTGCTACTGGTGTAAGAGCAGCAAAAAGTTTTAAAAATTTAGGAGATATAGTTGTTCTTGGTACAGCTCATCCTTACAAGTTTAACGATACTATTAAAAAAGCTATAGGAAAAAATTTAGACTCACCTGAGCATTTAAAATTGAATATAGATAAAGAGGAAACATTTGATATTATCAGGAATTCAAATTCAGAAGTAAAAAATTATATTTTGGGCAAAATTCAATGAGGATAAAAATAGGAGACAAACTACCTAACTCAGAGTTATTTTATCTTGACCAAAATAATGATGTAAAAAAAATTGATATTTTAGATCTTTGTAAAGGCAAGACTATCATTTTAGGTATGCCTGGTGCTTTTACTAAAACTTGTTCGGCTCTTCATCTTCCTGGGTATATAAAAAATTACGACTTAGCTACTCAAAAAGGAATTACTAAAATTATATGCATCGCTGTAAATGATCCAAATGTTATGAAGGCTTGGGGTGAAAACCAAAATGCTGGCAGTAAAATTTTTATGGCTGGCGATCCCTTTCTTAAATTTACAAAAGCTATTGGAGCAGAAGTAGATAAATCCGAAAAAGGATTAGGAATAAGATCAAATAGATACACTATGCTTGTGGAGAAAGGCGAAGTTAAAAAAGTAGAGGAAGAAAAAGAAACAGCTAGTTGTGAATTATCTTCAGCCGAAAGCTTTTTAAAATCTATTTAGTTTTCGAAACTGCTAACTCATCAACAAGATTATTATATTTGTTGCCAGCGTGTGCCTTAACCCATTTCCAAGTAACTTTATGTTTTAGACAAGCATTATCCAATTTAATCCAAAGATCTTTATTTTTAACTGGTTTCTTGCTTGAACTTTTCCAATTATTAATTTTCCACTTCTTAATCCAATCAGTTATTCCATCTTTCACATATTTCGAGTCAGTAAAAATTGTAATCTCTGATTTCTTTTTTATTTTTTTTAATGCCATAATTGGAGCCATTAATTCCATCCTATTATTAGTTGTATTATTTTCACATCCAGAAATATTAGATTGATTAGAGTCATCTAATATGATTGCTGCCCAACCTCCTTTTCCAGGATTTCCAGAGCAAGCGCCATCAGTATAAATTTTTAATTTCATTAAAAAAAATAATCCTCATGATTTTTTGCATTCTTGTGAAATTCTAATCTTTTTAAATACTCCATTGGATCTTTAATTTTAACAATTGCTCCTTCAACTTTATTTAATGAGTCAAATACCCGAGTTAACAAGAATCTCAAAGCAGCGCCTTGAGATAATACTTTAATACTATTTAATTCTTCATCTGATAATTTCCTTACGGAAGTATATCCATCTATAAAATTTTTAGCTTTAGTTACATTGAAGCTTAAATTATTTTTTAATCCATCAAAACATAACGCATTAAAGCAAATAGCTATTTCAAAAGCAAAAAAATCTTCACAAGAAAAATAAAAGTCAATTACACCACTAAATTTTTCTTGAATAAAAAAAATATTATCTTGAAATAAATCTGCATGAATTATTCCTCTTGGCAGATTTCTTGGCCAATTTTTTTCAACATCATTAAGATTTTCCTCAATTAATCTTGGCAAATCTTTATGTATATTTTCACACTTATTTTTGACTGAATTGAATAATTTTCTCCATGAATTTATTGATAGGTCATTTTGTCGTTTTAATTTTAAATTCTTTGTAAGCTCATGCATTTTAGCTATTTCAGATCCGATTGATTTACAATTAGCTGGAGATAAATTTTGTTTTGCTTTTCCCTCAAGAAATGAAACGATCATTAATTTTTTACCCTCAAAATTTGTAATAGTTTCATTCATATTATTAGAAATAGGAGCAGGGCATTTAAAGCTAGCTTTATTTAAAGATGACATTAGATCAGAAAAAAAGGGAAGATCAGCAGATTTAACTCTTTTTTCATAAATAGTTAATATAAATTTTTTTTTATTGGTTGATAAAAAATAGTTTGTATTTTCAATACCTTCTTCAATTCCTTTGAATGAGTCCAACTTACCTAAACTATAATTAGATAAAATTTCCTCAATCTTTTTTTGATTTAACTTTGTATAGACAGCCATTAATTAAGTTCTTTCGGCAATTTAAATACAACCTTTTCTTCCGCAACTGTTACTTCTTCAATAGAAACATTCCTATTTTTTCTAATATTATCCAAAAAAGTTTTAACAAGTTTTTCCGGTGCAGACGCTCCAGAAGATATTCCGATAATTTCAGAATTTTCTATTTCACTAAAAGGAATTTCTTTTTCAGAATGCATCAAATGAGAATTATTACAACCTGCTTTTTTTGCAACCTCAACTAATCTGACAGAGTTAGAAGAGTTACGACTACCCACTACAAAAAACATATCACACTTTGAAGCTATTTCTTTTACTGCGGACTGTCTGTTAGTAGTTGCGTAACATATATCTTCTTTAATAGGGCCTTTAATTTTCGGAAACTTTTTTTTTAGAGCTTCAATTATTTCAGCTGTATCATCTACAGACAGAGTTGTTTGAGTAATATATGCAAGAGGTTTTTTAAAATCTTTTTCTTTTAGCAGATCAACATCATTTTTAGTCTCGATTAGTTTAATTGATCCGTTTGGAAGCTGACCCATTGTTCCAATAACTTCGGGATGATTTTTATGTCCAATTAATAATATATCAAACCCATTTTTATTTAATTGTTCTGACTCTCTGTGAACCTTTGAAACTAGTGGACACGTTGCATCTACAAAGGATAAATTTTTTAATTTAGCTTCTTCTGGTACTGACTTTGGCACCCCATGAGCTGAGAAAATTACAGGTCTACTCGTGTCATCGACATCAGATAATTCATCGACAAAAATTGCACCTTTTTCTTTTAACTCTTCAACAACCTGTTTATTATGAACTATTTCATGACGAACATATACTGGAGCTCCAAACTTGCTGATAGATTTTTCAACTATTTCAATTGCTCTTTTAACACCAGCACAAAATCCTCTCGGTGACGCTAAAAAAATTTTAAGTTCTTTTTTCATTTTTTTCTAAAAGATATTCTAACAATATATGCGGAAAAGTGAGTGACGCCAAACCAATAAATATTACCTTATAAATAGCCTCATCAAGCTTATAAAAGTTATTTAAAAAATATATTGCAAATAAAAACATTACTGCAGTTACAAAAGTTAAAGGGATAGCTTTAATTATAAATTTTTTAAGTCCCGATTTGAAAGATCTATCCAACTCAAAAATAAGAGTAATCGAATGCCTAATTGAATGAAGAAAACAAAAATAAAGAGTGAAAGCTAAAATAGGCGATAAAAAAAGATTTAGTATGATTAAAGAAAAGAAGTCCATGATCATGACACCTTTTAGATTTGTGCTTTCTTTTTTTGAAATGTACAAAGATGATAAAAAACCAAGACATAACATTCCAATTAAAAATTCATTACTAAATAATCCTGCTTCAAAAACTTTAAAATTTAGAATCCTAAATATTTCATTAGTTTCCTCTCTATTTAATAATAGTGGGGCCATAATTACTGTTGATCCTTTTAAGAAAAATAAACACTCAGATATGAGAAACTTTTTTCTAAAAAAAAATACTGTATCTTCTTTTCCAAAATGATAGGCAGCCACAATCAAAAATATTAATAAAATTGTATTAGGAAATATCAGCCAGAATATTATTATCAATGATGAAATTAATACATAGGCAAGATAAAAGGATATAGTTTGTTTGTATCCAAATAATTTTAAAAGTTTTTTTCCTTTGATATTATCTAATGCACCGTGAGAAATTCCCAAAATTAAAATTAAAAATAAGCAAAATATAACTGGTTCAAAATTGAGTATTGAATAAAGAGGACTTATCAAAATACAAAAATTAAAAAATATAATTGAATGCTTAAAGTTAATATTTTTCATTAATTAAACAACGCTTTTAAAAAAATTAATTTTGGCATTTTGCTAATAATATTTATGTCTTCAATAATATTACTTTTATTTGATAAAAATTTTATAATTGTATTAGAAGAAGTTTTAAACATATTATAAAAAATTTTAGGCATCTTTTCGGGATGTTTTTTTAATACTCTTAGAAATACTTTGTCTAAAAATTGATATTTTTTTCCTAAGGAGAATATTTTTGCTTTATTAATATTGCCAATATTTTTTACAATATAACGACTATGTTCTTGAATGTTCAAAAAAGTGTAACCTGTACTCAAACGAGTCATCCCCCCAGCTGATCCAATATTAATTATTTTATTATTTTTTTTAAATGATGGAGAAAAGAGTGGTATAGCTCCTTTTTCAGTAAAATTTATTTTATAGTTTTTTATACCCAGATTATGCTCAATATAATTTTCTAACTGAAGATCATAATCTCTGAGGCTCTGATCCTCTAAATCGGATAGCCAAGTAGTTTCAATCAAAGCTTTATTTTTGCTGAATGGCAAGGTGTAGAAAAAATGTACATCTTTTCTCTGATCGCAATTAAAATCCATTAAGTTTATAATTTCTTCATCGAAAATATTCTTAGGTGTCTCTATCTCGATACCTTGAAAGTGTTGCCATAACTCAGACTTATCAAATTCTTTTTCAAAAATACTATTAAAAATTATTGAATTTTCTGAATTGACTTCGTTTAGATTTTTGAAAAAACTAATATTAGAATTTGTGGAGAGTTTAGAATTTATCTTTTTATAAAACTTTCCACTATCGATACTTTGGTAAGGAAATTTTTTATTTGTTAATTCATGAGAGTTTTCAGTAGTATTAATTGTAAAATTATTCCAACTTTTAATTACACAATCTTCAAAATTATGTTCAAATACTTTCCAGAATGACCAAGTTTTGTCCCTCTTATATTCTTCACGGGTTTCAATTATTGCTAAAGTTTTCTCCTTTAACCTATCATTTATTTCAAGTTCATAGGCTAAAGATAAACCCGCGCACCCACCTCCTATAATAATATAATCAAATTCTTTCATTCAAATTAATCTCTTGCTCTAAAATATTATGATTTAATTGATTGTCGTAATTTAAATTTTTTATGAATAATAATTTAACAAAGTCAACAACAGATAAAAAAGTCTGAATGACCTTTTCCGATACTGGGACATAGATTTTGCCTGCTTTATTATAATTATCTATGTTATTTTGTTTCAGAATATAGTCACCTATTTTTCTATAAACTCTTCTAGCAACAATAACTGAAAATCTAGATTTAACTGGTATACTGCTAATAGATGTAAATGATCTTTCATAAAATACTTGAGACTCATTTATAATAGCTCGAATTGATGAAAAATCATGTTTTACATATTGTCTATTTCGCGCTTTATCTTCACAAACATCTCTAGCAATATTAGTAAGCTGCATAGCTATACCAAGATCTATTGCACCTTTTAGAGCCTCTTTATCTTTCACTTTCAAGATTTTTGACATCATTAATCCAACTGTTCCGGCAACCCTATAAGAATAAACCAAAAGATCTTTTTTTGAATTAATCACTACTTTTTCCTCTAAGTCTGTCTCAACTCCATCAAATAAATCTATTATTATTTGTTTAGAAATACTTTCACTATCAATAACTGACCACATATCTTTTATAATCCGATTGTTAAGGTTTTTATTTTCAAAATCCTTTTTAAATTTTAAGAAAATTTCTCTCTTCGAACTAAGATCATTATTATCATCAACTATATCATCTAAGGTTCTACAGAAATTATATAAAAATGAGCATTTATTCAAAATATTTCTCGATAGAAAAAAACTCGCCCAATAAAATGATTTAGCATGTTTTTTTAATAAATTATTTTTCATTAAAATAATTTGTCTAAAACCTTTGCCGATGAAAGAACACCGGGCATTCCAGCTCCTGGGTGTGTTCCTGCGCCAACAAAGTATAAGTTTTTATATATTTCAGATTGATTATGAAATCTAAAATAAGCTGACTGAGAAAATTTTGGTTGAATTGAAAACCCAGATCCATAAAGAGTAGCTAGATCTATTTCGAAGTAATCAGGCGTTAAATAAAAATCACTTACCACATTGTCTTTGATACCAGGTAGAACAGTTTTATCCATTTTATCTAAAACTAAATCTTTAAATTTATCACCTACTTCAATCCAATTAACTTTAGATAAATTGTTTGGGACTGGAACCAATACATAAAAAGCATCTTGGCCTTCTGGAGCCATATTAGGATCTGTTGCAGATGGTCGATGTAAATAATAACTTATGTCATCAGAAAGTATTTTCTTTTCAAAGATTTTATCAAGATGTTTTTCATAAGTCTCTCCAAAATAAATTGTGTGATGAGCAACATCTCTATATTTTTTTTTAGAGCCAAAATAATAAACAAATAACCCCATTGAATAATCCATCCGTTTAATTTTTTGTTTAAATAAAAAGCCATAATCCTCTTTTGATTTTATTAGGTTATTGTAAACATTCGGGGGATCTGAGTTACAAATTATATAATCGCTATTTATTATTTTTGAATTATTTATTTTAACACCTTTAACTTTTTTATTTTCTGTAAGTATTTCTGTAACTTCAGCATTTTTTATAATTTTGATGTTTTCCTCAATCATAAGTTTTTCCAAAGCTTTAACTACACTGCCTGTTCCTCCCATTGAATAATGAATACCCCATTTTTTTTCTAAAAATAAAATTAACGTATATATCGAAGTAGTGCTAAAAGGATTTCCACCCACTAAAAGTGGGTGCATACTAAATACTCTTCTTAATTTTTCATCAGAGATATAGTTCGAAACTAAACCATAGACTGACTTATAACTTTTTAATTTCAATAAAGATGGAATTTGTTTCATCATAAAGACTAAATTATTAAAAGGTTTGTCAGATAAATCTGTAAAACCTTTATCAAAGATTTTTTCGGTAAAGTTCACTAAATTTTTATATCCCTCGTAATCATTAGAGTTAAATTTTTTTACTTGTTCCTCCATAGATTTATTATCTCCATTGTAATCGAATGTATCCCCGTTACTGAATACAAATCTGTACCATAAATCTAAAGGAACTATTTCTACATAATTAGAAATATTTTTATTAAATAGTGAAAACAATTCTTCAAATAGATATGGAGCAGTTATTACAGTTGGACCGCCATCGTAAATAAACTGATCTTTTTTAAAAACTCTTGCTCGACCACCTAGATCAGGATGCTTTTCTACTAAAGTAACTTTGTGGCCTTTAGCTTTTAATCTTAACGCGGCAGCCAATCCTCCAAAACCCGAACCAATAACAATTGTTTTTTTTGCCATAAATTAATGGCCTATTCTAACTAGATTTCTTCTTAAGTGCTAATTTTGTTTCCTCGATGCTAGAGGTATAAATTTTATCTAATTTGCTTTTATCCAGTGAGTTTTTAATCAATTTTTCCACTGACTCTATGGCTATTTTCAC
>CACKNR010000015.1 GCA_902601545.1 uncultured Pelagibacteraceae bacterium
ATTTGGAGCTGAACTTAGAAACAAAATCAAAGATTTGATTAGTTTAGAAAAACCAAAAATTATAGATGTTCAAAAATCTAAAGACGGGACTATAAAATTTCTTTTAGAGCTGAAAGATAAACGGAATGTTGAGACAGTCCTAATTCCGGATAAATCTCAAAGCAGATATACAATTTGTCTATCTGTATCAGTGGGTTGTTATCTCTCTTGCGAATTTTGTGCAACAGCTCAAATTTCGAAAAAATTAGTAAGAAATTTATCACCGGGAGAAATAATCTCACAAATAATTTTAAGCAAAGATTATATTAACGATTGGTCGACACAGAAAAAAATAACAAATCAAGTATTGATGGGTGAAGGGTCACCCTTTTTAAATTTAGATAATGTTAAAGTAGCAATTGATAATTCAAAAAATAAAGATGGCTTAGAGTACGGAAGAACTAGGATCACAGTTAGTACTGTAGGAGTTGGAACTAAAAAAGATAATTTAGATGCTATTGAATGGGCAGCTAATGAATTGGATGTTTATCTTGCGTGGAGCCTACATAGCTCAATATCAAAACACAGGTCAAAATTAATGGCAATAAATAATAAATATTCAATTAATTCATTATTACCAAAACTGAAAAAATATTATGAAAAAACAAAATTACCTATTTTTATTGAGTGGATATGTTTAGATGAGAATTTGACAGATGAACATGCTAAAGAACTAATAAAAATTATGAAAAAAGTTCCCTCAAAATTAAATTTAATTGAATTTAATCCTCTTTCAAACAAAGATTTTAAACCAGCAACACAAGAAAATATAAATAAGTTTTCTAAAACAATTCAAGAAGCCGGATTTCTCTCTTTGTTTAGAAGAAGTAGGGGTAGAGACATAAATGCATCTTGTGGATCGTTAGCGAATAGTAAAGCTATACTTAATGGATAATTTATATATTTTTTTAGGTGCAACAGTTGCGGACGCGGCGACTAGACCTCTACATTGGGTTTATGACCCAAAAAAGCTGAAGAAATATATTAAGGGAAAAAAAGAAATAGCCTTTTTGAAAAAAAATAAAAGTCCTTTCTATAACATTAAAACTGGAAACGTTTCAGGGTATAATGATATTGGACAAGTAATGTTTCAAACTTTGATCTCCTCAAATAAAAAATCAGAAATTTTTAAAAATTTCAAAAAAAATATCATAAAACATTTTGGGCCAGGATCAAATTATTGGAAAAATCTAAAACTAAGAAAAAAATATAAAAAAGTGAAATGGAAAAAACCTATGAGTGGCCCATGGATTCATCAGAATATCTTAGAGACTATACAAAATATTAAATCTAAGAAAATTGTTACTGGTGGTACAAAAGTAAACGAGTCCGATGGTTATTGTGCTGTACTGCCTTATTTTCTTTTTTATGATGAGGAAAAAGAACTCAAAAAGATTATTAAATCTGTAGCTAATTCAAGAATAAATGAAAAATACGCTTTAACTAAATTAAAGATTATAGAATTAGCTAATAAAAAAAATAGAGATCCTGTTCAATCTTTTATTAAAAAATATAAAAAGAACAAATATTTCAAAGACGTAATTACCAATATTAAAAAAGTTTTAAGACTAAAAAACCAAAATCATATAATGACTGTAAGAAAATTTGGGAAAGCTTGTAGTTATCCAGGCACATTTATGGGATCAATTCATGCAATTATAACATCCAAGAGCTATAAATCTGCTATTACAAAAACGATTAAAGCTGGTGGTTGCAATTGTTCAAGAGCAAATTTTGTCGGAGCGTATTTTGCAGCGCTAAAACCAGAAAGTATTCCAAGTAACTGGATAAAAAAAACTTTGCCAGCAAAAAATATTTTGAAATATATTAATTCTTAATATGGTATATTAATTTATGGATTCGTTAATCATAATTTTAGTAGTATTATTAGTTATTCTTAATCTTGGAGTTATCTTCTTTTTAGTTAGAAACAAGCCTGAAAAACAAATAAATCCAGAACAGGCCTTTAAAGATGAATTTAACTCATTTAAAGAAACCTTCGGTCAATCTTTTGGTTCTATGAGCAAAGAAATAGCTAAAGATATGACAGGAGCTTTAACTAAAGTTGATGAAAAAGTCTCAGTTTTTAACCAACAAGTAAGTGAGCTTAATAAAAGCCAAGATAATTTTAGTAGAATTTTAAGCGGAGTAAAAACATACGGAACACTCGCAGAATTTGGATTAGGCGCTCTCCTTAAAGATTTATTACCAGCATCTCAATTTATTGCAAATGTAAAAATGAAAGATGATACGTCCGAGACAGTAGAATTTGCTATTAAGCTTCAAGATGTTTTATTACCTATCGACAGTCATTGGCCAGTTGAGAAATATAAAGCTATTGATGACGCGTACAATGCTAATAATAAAGAGGCACAAGCTGAGGCAAGAAAAGATTTAGCTGTTGCATTTAGATTAAAAGCTAAAACAGTTAATTCAAAGTATATAGCTCCACCTAAAAGCACAGATTTTGCAATTGTTTACGTTCCAACTGAAGGATTATTCTCAGAACTTTCAAGTTATAGAGATCCAAAGACAAAAGAATTATTATTACAAGAACTTAGAACAAAATATAAAGTAACAGTTTCTGGTCCAAATACTTTATCAGCTTTATTACAATCTTATCATCTAGGATTTCAAACATTAAAAGTTCAACAACATGCAACTCAAATTTATAGTGATTTAAGGAACATAAGCTCTAGGTTTGAAAAACATTTTGATGGGATTAAAGACCTGAGAAAGAAACTAGAGCAGGCTATGGGTGTAACCGATAGTTTTGGTAGAGATGCTAGATCTATTATGAATACGCTTGGGAATATAAAAGACCCAGAGCAAGTTACAGATTCCTTGAAAGAAAATCCAGAAAAGATAAAAGTTCTAAAGTAAACATATATTATGTCAAACTTTGTCTTTTACGACTTTGAGACCAGTTCATCTAATAAATATTGGGGCCAAATAATTCAAATTGGTGCTGTATTAACTAATGACAATTTAGATGAACTAGATCGTTTTGATGCTAGGTGTCGATTAAGTCCTGGAGTAATTCCAGAGGCAATGGCGTTAATTGTGAACAAGACTTCACCTTCAATGTTAAAAAAGTCTAATTTATCTCATTATGAAATGATAAGGCAATTTGTTGAAACGCTTAAAAGATGGGGTAAGGCTACTTACATTGGGTTCAATAGTATTGAATTTGACGAGGAATTTTTAAGGTGCACTTTGTTTCAAACATTAGAATATCCTTACATTACTAGCACAAACGGAAACACAAGAGGAGATATCTTGAGTTTGGCAAGAGCCGCTAATTTGTATTACCCAAATACACTTAAAAATTCTGTAAACGAAAAAGGGAATGATGTTTACAAATTGGATCAAATGGCACCTTTAAACGGAATTGAACATGGAGATGCACATAGTGCAATTGGTGATGTAATAGCAACTATTGGAATAGCGAAATTAATTTCTAAAAAAGCCCCAAATGTTTGGAAAGCAAGCATGCTAACTATGGATAAAAACCAGTCTTTAGAATTAATAAAAAAAGAATTACTTTTTTGTACAAATGAATATTTTTATGGAAGAAGTAGACCATATGTCGAAACTTTTATTTGTCAGCATCCTCAATATCAATGGCCATTATGTTTTGATTTGAGACATGATCCTTCTCCATATTTGGATATGACAATTAAAGAATTAACTGTAGCAATGAAAAAACAACCAAAATTCATTAGAACTGTAAGACACAATAAGCATCCAATTATTATGAACCCATCTTATGGAAATCAATTTGATGAGTACAAAATTATTGGTGCAATAAAATTAGAAGAAAGAGCTAAAATGATAAAAAATAACGAAAGCTTTGCAGAAAAGGTTTCCTCGGTAAAACGATCTGAAATTGATGAAAAAGAACAAACAAAGTCACAAGAAGATTTATATAATGAGGAAAGTATTTACGCTAAATTTACCTCAACAGAAGATAATAAAATAATGCCAGAGTTTCATAGTGTTGATTGGAGTAAAAAACTCCAAGTTATATCCAAGTTTAAAGATGAGAGATTACAATACTTTGGAAAAAAACTTCTGTATATGGAAAAGCCTGAGATTTTAACTAAATCCGACTTTAATTTGATACATAAAGATATCTCAAAAAAACTCTTAAGCACTAATAATGAAAACTGGAATACAATTCCAAGAACTTATTCAGAGATAGATACTTTAAGATCAAAATTCGAAAAAGAAAACCAACCAGAAAAACTTAAAATACTAGACGATATTAACGCATACGTTGAAGATTTAGAAAAATATTATTCATCTGCATAGTTGACAAAAAACAAAAAATACTTATTTAAAGGTCATGGCATTTAAAAATTCTACAGATGAAAAATTCAGTGAACAAATTGGTGGAAACAAACTTTCATTAATCCAATTCTCAGCGTCATGGTGCGGACCATGTCAGCAACTTAAACCGATAGTAGAGAAAATATCAAATGACATGCCAGATAAAATAGATTGTTATTATCATGACATTGAAAGTCAGCCTAACGAGCCAACTAAATATTCAGTAAGGGGTGTACCAACAATTCTTTTATTCAAAGAAGGAAAACTTCTAGGCACAAAAGTTGGCGCATCAAGCGAAAAAGATATGCTTGAATTTATTAAACCACATATTTAATTTTTATTTAGAATATTCCCACAGTTGTAAAGACTCCCAAAACAAACAATTAGTTTTTTATCTTTACTACTTATTTTATTAAGGGCATCGGTAAAACTATTACTTTTTTCTACTTTAAATTTATTTTTAACTGCTATTTTATAAAGTTCATTAGCAGAGACTGAATTTGTATCATCTTCGATTGGCATTGTAACAATCTTTTTAAATATTCCCTTAAGCTGTTTAATAAATAAATTTGGTTCTTTGTTTTTGGTCATAGCCCAAATTCCATATTTAGGTATTTTTATATTTTTCAAATAAGCTGCCAAGTTTTTCGCATCAGCAGTAGCATGCGCACCATCAATCATGAGGTTTTCATTTTTATGTAGCCTATTTCTAATTTTACCTCTATTTAGGTATTGAAACCGTCCATCAAAAGCGAGCAATGGCAAAGTTTTTTGAATAGTTTTTTTATTTATATTAAGATCAAGAGCCACCTTGATGGCTAAGCAGACATTTTCAAACATTCCTTTTGAATAAACATTTTTGGTATTAAGTTTTATCTTAAATTTTCTATCTTGATAGTAATACTGATCGCCTTTTTTAATTAGTTTCCAAGCGTTTGGATAGATAATTTTGCTTGTGTTTTTTTTTAAGCACATCTTAATTTTTCTTAAAACATTTGGTGACTGTTTTCCTATATAAATGTTTGTAAAATTACTTAAAAATCCCACATCTTCGTTAATAACCTCATCCAAAGTTTTTTTCTTTAAAAAATTTAAATGTTGTTTGTTAATATTTGTACAAATCTGGACTCTCGGAAAGTCGTTTATATTATTTGAGTCTAATCTCCAGAGAGCTCCTGTTTCTTGTATATTGTAATCAGCGTTTACTTTTGATGCATTTATTATATAAACCAATGTGAGACACTCAAAAACTGTAAGAGGAATTTGTAATTTTTCTATTTGTTTTATAGTTTTTTTTATTTCTTTATAACTTAAGTATTTATCACCCATGTAAAATCTTTCCCTTATATCTCGTATAGAAGGAGAAACATGAGTTGTTACTTTTTGTTTACTAGCTTCGATAAATGATTTTAAAGAAAACAATGTTGTAAATTTTCCTGACTCACCAATCACTGAAATAATGTTTGTAAGTTTTCTTTCTGGATTTTCTAGCAAATTTAAAGCTAATTTAATTCTCTTAAGGCCAAAATTTACAGATTTGTTAAAAAGTTTGTGATTAGCTAGCTGTTTGTAAAGATTGATCGATTTTGACATTAGACTCTTGTTTAGCCTGAGCCTCTGCTTTTTTCAATAGCACACTTAATAAAGTTCCAATAGTAGAATTTAGATACTGTCTTTCGACAATTAAATCTAATCCACCATGCTCTTTCACATATTCTGCGGTCTGAAAATCATCTGGTAATGTTTCCCGCACAGTGTCTTGTATTACTCTACGCCCTGCGAAACCAATTACACTTTTTGGTTCACTTATTAAAACATCTCCTAACATTGCCCAAGAAGCAGTTACACCTCCAGTTGTTGGGTTAGTCAAAACAACAATAAAAGGAATCTTTTTTTTCTTTAGTTCATTTACTGCTAATACTGTCCTTGACATTTGCATTAATGCTATTGAACTTTCATGCATACGTTGTCCACCGGAACAGCTGAAAAAAATATATGGTGTATTATTTTCTATGGCATTTTGAGCACCAGCTATGAATGCTTCACCAGAAGCTGCACCGAAAGATCCACCTATAAATCTAAAATCTTGAGCTCCAACAACAACGTTTATATTTTGTATTTTTCCTTTTGCAATCAAAACGGCGTCATCTTGACCAGTTAATTTTCTAGCTGCACTTAAACGATCAGTATATTTTTTCTTATCTTCAAAATTTAATGGATCGTCTTTAGGCAAAGGAGTTTCAATAACTTCAAATTCTTTTTTATCAAAAAATGTTTTAAATCTTTCTAAACAGGTTAATTTATGATGCTCTCCACATTTGGGACAAACTTTTAGATTGGAATCCATATCCTCTTTGTAAATTAAATTTTTACAACTACATGTAGTCCAAAGGTTATCATCTGTTTTTGACGATTTTTTTTCAAAAAGCGATTTAATTTTAGGCTTGATAAATTTAGTTATCCAATTCATAAAATTTTGTTTTTCAGATTATACACAACCTTACTCAGTTTTTCGGCAGGATTATGTCCCATTTTGAGCGAATTACTTATGGTTTTACATAAAAAAGAGCCACAAACTAAGCCTTGTGCTGATTTAAGAGCAACAATTGTTTTATCTGTGATTCCAAATCCAATTACCACATTTTTTTTTGGATTGATTCTTCTGATTTTATTATAATTTTGTAGAATTTTTTTTGCTGACACTTTCAACTTTCCGCCAGTAGTTGATAACATCGATATGTAATAAACCATGTCGTGAGAAATACGTATAATTTTCCTCATTCTATCTTTAGATGTTGTTGGAGAAATTAATTGTATGAAATTTATTGATTTTTTTCTACATTTTTCTGCAAAATTTTTATTTTCTGGAAAAGGATAATCAACAACAATACAACCATCAACACCAGACTTTTTGCAATTAATCAAGAATTTCTTTTCACCAATTTGATAAATAAGATTATAATAACCCATAAGGATCACAGGTTTATTTGGGTTATTTTTTTTGAATTTTTTTACGATTTGAAAAACATTGTTAAGTTTTATTCCATTTTTTAATGCACGATGAGTACTGCTTTGTATCTGCCCGCCATCTGCAATTGGTGTATTATGAGGAAATCCAAGTTCAAGTATGTCAGCGTATCTTGAGATCGCATTCATTATCTTAATAGAATTTTGAATATTATTATCACCCGCTACTGTATAAGTTATTAATGCAGGTCTTTTCTCTCTTTTACACTTCTGAAAAGCCAAAGCAATCTTTGATTTCATCTAGTATATGTGCCCAATTTTTTTTTTATAATATCTTTATCCTTAAGACTATCCCCACAAGAATTTACAATAATAATATCTGAAGATTTTAAATTTGGAGCTATTTTAATTGCTTCAGCGAATGCATGAGAAGGCTCAAGGGAAGGAGAAATATTTTCTAATCTAGATACTATTTGATAAGCTTTCAGAGCATCCTCGTCGCTAGCGGTCGTATACTTTGCTCTTTTTGCATCTTTAAGAAAACAATGTAACGGTGATATGCCAGGATAATCCAAACCAGCTGAAATAGACTCCGTAGTGCCAATTTGACCTTCTTTATCTTGTATCACATACTGAGCAGCTCCATGAAGAATTCCAATTTTAGAATCATTTGTTAATGGAGCAGCATGTAATTTACTTTTTTTCGGGCCTCCAGCTTCAATACCAATTAATTCAGCATCTGTATCCATAAACTCATTCCAAAAGCCCATAGCTGAGCTTCCACCACCAACACAATTTAATAATTTCATTTTTTTTGGAATTTTTCCAAATTCATCTTTAACTTGTTTGATAAGTTCTCTTGAAATTTGAGCTGTACTCCATGCACATATCTTTACAAAAATATTAGGACCTACTGTCGAACCTACACATAAGTTTGTAGTATCATTGTTAGCAACCCAATAACGCATACATTCACTAACGGCATCTACTAACGTTTGACTTCCAGAGGTAACAGGAACAATTGTAGCTCCGTTTTTTTTAATAGCCTCTACATTAGGCCGTTGTCTTTTAATATCTTTAGCCCCCATAAAAATTTTACACTTAAGTCCAAATTTTTTTGCAGCCATCGAGAGCATCTTTCCTGCATATCCAGCTCCAGTATCACCGATAATAAATTTTTTGCCAGCTTTTTTAGCAATTAAACAATGAACAGTAGCATTGTAAATTTTGTGAGCGCCTCCATTGGCTTCAGACACCACTTTTGCGTAAATTTGAGCACCACCAAGATGCTCTGTTAAGTTTTCGAGTTTAATAAAGGGAGTTGGAGCCCCAACATAGTTTTTAAAATAATAATCTCTTTCCCTTAAAAATTTTTTATCTACTCTTAACTTCGAAAAAAGTTTAGTTAAATCATCGATTGGTTTTTTTAAAGTCTCTGGTATAAAATTTCCACCAAACTTTCCACCATACATAAAGTTTTTATCATGCTGGTCTATAAGAGGTACACCTTTTCTAATTTTTAAGCTCATTTACCTTTTTTATAAATTTTTTAATTTTATGATGATCTTTGTATCCTATTTGTTTATCTAATTCCAAATTACTCGATAAATCACAAAAGTTTACTCCTAATTTAGCAATATTTTCAATATTATTTTCAGATATTGATCCTGCAAGGGCGTATTTATTACCTTTCGGAAGCTTTGAGATTAAATTTTCCGGAAACTTAAAAGATTTTTCCATACCTGGCGTATCAAATAGAACTATATCTGCATCAAAATAATTTTTGTAATTATCAATATCTGACTCTTCTTTAATTTTAAGGGCTTTTATTGTTTTAATTCCCATGGATTTAATTTCTTTTAGTCTCTCATTAGACTCAGATCCATGAAGTTGAATATAATCAAAGTTTCGTAACACAACTTTTTTTAAAAAATCATTGCTAGGATTTACAGTCACCGCCACAAACGAAGAGGTTTGTTTATTATATTTTTTTAATTCTTTAACTTCTTCTGGATTTAAATTTCTGGGGGATTTTTTATAAAAAACAAAACCCAAAAAATCTACTCCAAGATCTAAACAAAGTTGAACATCTCTGACTGGGTTTAAGCCACAAATTTTAACTTTCATATTATTTGATATCTTTTAAAATTTTTTGGATATTATTTTTTATATTTCCTTGAGTTATACTTCGACCCATTACTAAGGCAGTAGCCCCATTTTGAAATGCAATTCTAGGAGACATGACTCTCTTTTGATCACCTCTTTTGTCACCTGGAAGTCTAATACCTGGAGTAATTATCTCTTTTTTAAATACTTTTTTCACTAATTTAATTTCATGAGGACTACAAACAATTGCGTCTAAATTTGCTTTAGTTGCTAATCTTGCTTGATGAGCAACCAACTTTTTCACATTTTTTGAAAAACCAATTTCTTTCAAAGATTTATTATCCAAAGAAGTAAGTACAGTTACTCCAATTAATTTTGTAGACCCCGAAACTTTTTTAGCAGCTTTAACAGCTTTTAGGCCTGAGTTTAAGTGAATAGTAATGTAATTTAATTTTAAATCTTTTACAGCTTTTATTGCCGACGCACAGGTATTTGGTATATCTGCTAACTTAAAGTCACCAAATGTGATTTTATTTCTAAGATTTGCAACAAATTGTCTTCCATTTTTAGAATTTAAAAATTCAAGTCCAAATTTATAACCAAATTTTATTCTAGATGTTTTGGTCTCTTTTATTATTCTCTTAACTTTTTTAAGACTAGTAGTGTCGCATGCAATAAAAATTTTAGGTTTCATTCGTTAATTATGT
Source organism: uncultured Pelagibacteraceae bacterium (assembly GCA_902601545.1). Lineage (GTDB taxonomy): Bacteria > Pseudomonadota > Alphaproteobacteria > Pelagibacterales > Pelagibacteraceae > Pelagilacustribacter. Next base: position 10,152 of record CACKNR010000015.1, read on the forward strand.
TTTTAAGTTTTTTACTGGCTCTAAATCTTATCTTATTTTTTTCAGGGACATAAATTAATTCATTTGTTCTTGGGTTTCGAGCATTATATTTTTCTTTGATTTTTTTTATAAAAAAAGTGCCGAATCCTCTGATTTCAACATTTTGTCCATTTTTAAGAGCAGACTCTATACTTTTACAGAAAATATCTATTACACTTTCCAATTCTAATTGATTTAACTTTGGATTTTTTTTCTTCAGGCTCTTAATAAGCTCTTGACGTGACAATTATTTTTCTTTTTTTCCTTTTTTTCCAATAGCCTTTTCAAAGATACCTTTAAGAGTAGCCCCAGACTTTGTTGCTCCCTCTCCAAACTTTGCTATGAGAGATTTTTCCTCATCTATTTGTGCAGCTTTGACGCTTAATTTTATTTTCCTTTGTTTTAGATCAAGTTCAGTTATTTTCGCATCTAAAACGTTACCTGGAGAGAAAACTTCTGGCCTTGCATCGGCAGAATCTTTTGCTAAATCAGCTTTTCTGATAGTTACTATTAATTTTTTATCTTTATCTATAGATACTTTAACTCCAGTTTTTAAAACTTCATGTATCCTTGTTGTAATTATATCTCCAACTCTTTTTCTATTTTCTGTGAACCAATTCAATGGATCTTTATCTAGAGCTCTTTTTGAAAATCTTATTTTTTCATCCTTTATCTCTAGAATCTTTACATTTATGACATCATTCTTTTTAAATTTTTTTAAATCTTCGATATTTTCATCGTAGGATATTTCTTTATAATGAAGCATTCCAGACAGCTTGAAGTCTAGTAATTCACCAAATATTGCTTTTTCAGTAATATTTAAGACTTTAATTTTAACCTCTTCACCAATTTTACTCTTTAATTTATCCCAAGGATTTTCCTGATTTGCTTTATAAGAAAGTGATATTCTTTTTGTCTCTTTATCAATGTTTACAATTTTAAATTTAATACTTTGAGATACAGAAAGTACTTTGCTTGGTTTTATGTTACGATTAGTCCAATCTAATTCAGAATTATGTATTAGTCCCTCAATACCTTCCTCTATTTTCACGAAGCATCCATAGTCCATGATTTTTGTTACAATGCCCTCATAGAATTCACCAACTTTATATTTTTTATCGATATTTTCATAAGGATCCTCCGTTAAAGCTTTCACGGATGCAGATACACGATTTGTTTTTTCGTCTATTTTAATTATTTTTACTTTTAATTTTTGACCTATTGTTACAAGATCTGAAGGTTTTTTTACTCTTCCATGACTTAAATCTGATACATGTAAAAGCGCGTCAACACCATTAATGTCTAAAAATATTCCCCAATCTGTTGTAGCTTTTACTATTGCGTCCTCAATTATGTCCCCTTCTTTAATATTTTTTAAAGCCTCAGTTAGTTCAGCATTTTTACTTTTTTCAAGAACTGCTCTTCTTGATACACAAACATTACCTCTACTTTTATCTATTCTTGTAGCGATTACTTTTACTGGTGTATTCATTAAATGATCAATTTTTTTCAATGGTCTAACATCAATTTGAGATGATGGCATGAAACATGGCAATCCCTCTACAGTCGCAATAAATCCGCCTTTAACTTTACCAGTGATATAACCGGTCATTTCTTCTTGAGTCTCAAAAACTTTTTCCATTTTCTTCCAAGCTTTCATTTTTCTTGCTTTATCTCGCGAGATAATTATTTCACCTTTAAAACTTTCGATTCTCTCAAGATATACATCAATTTGTGAACCTACTTTTAATTTTGCTAATTCATCATCATTTTTAAATTCTTCAATTGGAATCATCCCTTCCATTTTGGCCTTACAATCGACCACAATAAAGTTTTTGGTAATCTCTGTTACAGTAGCTTTAATTATTTCGTTTTCTTTTAACTTTCTGTCTTTGAAATCTTTATCAAGAAGATTTTTAAATTCTTTATAAACTGAGCTGTTTTCTTTTATTTCTTGTTCAATTGCCATACTTTAATTTTAAAACTTGATCCACATGCTTCGACATTTTAGCCAGCATCGCATATTTATTCAACTTTCCGGTGTCGATTACTATCGAATCTCTATGTTTAAGTAAAGGGGAGTTTTTTCTTTTCGTATCTAAAATATTTCTTATTTTAAGGGCTTTTTTAACGTCTTTAAGTTTAATCCTCTTATTTGTTTTTTTTAACTCTTTATATCTTCTTAATGCCGTTATGTTTAAATTACATTTGAAAAAAAATTTTAAGTCAGAATTTGGAAGAATTTTTGTAGAAATATCTCTACCCTCAATACAACAGTTTTTATTTCTTTTTGCGAAATTTATTTGAAATCTTTTTAAAATTTTTCGTATATCTGAAACTTTTGCTATTATCGCACTATGTTCAGAAATTTCTGGAGTATGTAACTTTTTTTCACTTAAAGTTTTATAACTAAGGTTTTTAAATTTTTTTCTTAAAAAAGAAATTTTATTTTTTGGTTTATTTTTTATTATAAGAAAACTAGCATATCTATAAAGTAAACCTGAGGAAAGAAATCTTAACTTATATTTTTTAGCTATAAGCTTTGCACCAGTAGATTTTCCGGTTGCTGCACCCCCGTCGCATGAAACTTGCAGCCCTTTAATTTTTAATTTCAAAATTAGCTCCTAATAATTGCATTGTTTTTAGAAATGATGGAGAAGAGGTGAAAACAGTTTCAAAATTTTTTATTTTTGCTTTCGCGCCGGTTAATACTGCCAGGACGAAAGAAGACATGCATATACGATGATCGCCTAGGTTAGGAACTTGAATTATTTTATTTTTTCCTTTTATCAAACCTTTACCAAAGATTTTAAGTTGATTTTTAGAAGATTTACTTTTCACTCCAATTTGTTTTAAAACTTTTTGCATCTCCTTAATTCTATTACTTTCTTTGTTCGCTAAATCCTCAATTCCCTTAAATATTGAAACACCATTTGTTAAAGCGGCAATAACAAAAAGAATAGGGTATTCATCAGTAGAATTAACATAGTATTTTTTAGAAGCATTTACAGATTTTAGTTTTGAGCTTTTTACTGATATATCACCAACAATTTCATTATTTATTTTTTTTTTATTGATGAAATTTATCTTCCCCCCTCGTTTTTTTAATAATTTATAAAAACCAATTCTTGTTTCATTCAAACAAACATTTTTTATTAATAATGAGGAATTTTTATTTAGTAATGTTAATGCTGTAAAAAAAGCTGCAGAAGAAGGATCGCCAGGCACAAACATTTTTATTGGATTTAAGTATTGTTTTCCAACTATTTTTATGATTTTTAATCCGCGATGTTTTTTAATATTTATCAAATGATTATTTTTTGAAAGCATTCTCTCAGTATGATCACGGCTTTTTTGTTTTTCTAATATTTCTGTAACTCCGAAAGAATTAAGTCCAGCTAGAATAGCGGCACTTTTTAGTTGAGCTGAAATTCCCGATTCATAATTAATACCTAAAGGCATTTCAGAAGATATGATTTTAAGAGGTAAATTGTATTTTTTTTCGGGCAAAAAAGTTGCACCAAATTTTGACATTATCTCTATTAATTTTTTCATACTTCGTTTATTTAATGATTTGTCCCCAGTAATTTTGAGTTCGATGTCAGGGCAAGTTGAAAGTAAACCAATTAATAGCCTAGCTAGTGTTCCTGAATTACCAAAATTTAATACGGTATTTTTTCTAGCAAAAAGGCTTCCTAGGCCTTTACCATAAATTAAATAACTTTTTGATTTTTTTTTAATTATTTTTACGCCTAATTTTCTGAGACAATTTATAGAAGATATCACATCCTCTGACTCCAAAACATTTTCAACTGATGAGATGTTATTACTAATTGATCCGAGTAAAAAAGTTCTTATAGAAATAGATTTGTCAGAGTCAATTTTAATTATTTTTTTAAAAGATGAAATTTGTTTATTTACAGTTAAGTTGAAACTTTTTGGAGGCATTTTTTGTTAAGAAAATTGCGATCCAAAATAATGTTCAATTGCTTTAGAAGATTTAAGCAATTCTCTCGAAGTTCCTTCAGCTATAACAGTATTTTCACCTAAAACGTAACTTCTGTCAGTTATGTCAAACAAATTTTTTACATTATGATCTGTCACTAGTATTGCAGTTCCAATTGATTGTATTTTTAAAATATATTTTTGAATATCTTGTATCACTAAAGGATCAAGAGCTGCTAATGGCTCGTCAAGCAAAACTATTTTAGGCTTATTAATCATTACTCTTGCCATCATAAGTCTTCTTATCTCACCACCAGATAAAACTGATGCATTAAGCGTTCTTAGGTGTTGTAAGTTAAATTCATCGAGAAGCTTTTCTGTAATAGCTTTTTGGTTATCATTACCTTTAATAGAAATTTGAGCTATTCCCATCACATTATCATATACCGACATGTTAAACACACTTCTTTGCTGTGGCAGATAACCGAGTCCCTCTTTTGATCTTAAGTGAATAGGTATTTGCTCAATTGATTTACCGTTTAGATATATTTTACCGCCCTCAACACTTTGCTCTCCAATACACATAGAAAATAAAGTTGTCTTTCCACATCCATTAGGGCCTAAAACTCCAACACATTCCCCAGGAAATACTTTAAGAGATAGCTGTTTTAGGATTGGTCTTCCATCGAATGATTTACTGACATCTTTTACTTCAAAAATAGGTTTATCTTTTTTAAATTTGAGTATTCTAAAACCTTTTTTCATTTAAATTAATTTTCGCGTTAATTTTACCATTATTATATGACTGAATATTAAGTTTTTGTTTTTTTATGTCAAATAAAAGTTCATCTGCCGCCATAGTTCCTCTAAAATCTTTAATTTTAACATTATTGGAAATTTTCAAAAAACTTTCTGAATTAGAATAATTAGCCTTTTGAGCGTATAATTCACTTCCTTCATAGATTGCTTTAACATTTCCATCAAAACTCATATCCAGAGATTTATTATTGTAGATACCTTCGTTCGACCAAACATATAAAATTGTATCATCTTTAAAATAAAATGTAGCCTCAACAGATCTCATATTTACCATTTCTTGGTTAGATTTGTTGTTAAATGCCTCTTTAGATTTCAAAATATACCTGTTGCCAGCTAAATCTAATCCAGAATACTCAATATTGTAAAAAATATCACCATCTTGTGGTTGAGAGGATAGTTGCTCTTTAATCTTTTCTTGAGTTTCGATTGGAACAATTTCCCCAACTTTATCTTCTTCCTTCCCATAGTAAGTTATAAAAATTATAATTATTCCTAAAAAAAATAAAAAAAATTGAGTAATTCTTAATTTTTTTTTTCGTTCCATTATTTTATCCCACTTTTTAAAAGAAAATGAATGTGAATGATTCCTTTTAAAACTTTGTTTCTCTCTTTAAAATGTTTATCAGAAACTACCAAAAGACTTGTTATTTTTTTTTCATTCATAATCCCCAAGGCTTTTGATGCTGGCATATTTTCATTTACTACCAACGGAGCTGTCCTCATAAATCTCACTAGCTTCTCATTTTTGGAGTAATTTTTTAACTCTCTTCTTAAATCTCCGTCGGTTACTAATCCTTCAATATATTTTTTTTTTAATATTACTATAATACCTAGTTTTTTTTGGTTCATTATCTTAAGTGCCTCTTTGAAATTTTTTTTGTAATTTATAGTAGGCATTTTTTTTCCAGTAACCATAATATCTTTTGCAAGCAACAATGAACTACCAATATTTCCACCTGGATGAAATACTTTAAATTTTTCTTTTGAAAATTTTTTTTGATGCATTACCGTGGTAGCTAAGCAATCACCCAAAAGTAAAGTAATTGAAGTACTTGAAGTCGGTACAATCCCAGTTATATCAGCTTCTTTAACTTTGGGTAATACTAATTTAATATCACTAGCTTTAAGTAAAAGACTGTCAGTTTTTGAAGCTACTCCAATAATTTTTATTCTGTAACGGTTAGCGTATTTGAGCATATTATTTAATTCTGCGGTATTTCCAGAGTAAGAAAAAATAATAAGTAGGTCTTTTTTTTCAATTTGACCCAAATCGCCATGTAATGCTTGAACAGGATCACAAAAAAAGCTGGGTATACCTACACTTGAAAATGTTGCTGAAATTTTTCTAGCAATTAATCCAGATTTACCTATGCCAGCAAAGATTACTTTTCCTTTACAATTTACTATTAAATCTACAGCCTTAACAAAAGATTGATTAAAAATTTTTTTAATTTTTTTTAGCTCTTGGATTTGAATTTCAGCAGATCTTTTTGCAAGCCTTGTTATTTCTTTTTTATTCATCAGTGTTCAAAAATATCCTCTTTAAATCCTTTTTGATCCAATTCGACCCTTGTATTTAAAAACGCAATACAGTTTTTGAATAATTCCATTCTTTTTTCTCGAATAAGCATTTTTTCTAATTCGTTTTTGATTTTATGAAGATATATTACATCATTAGCTGCATACTCTAATTGTTTTTCGGTGAGATCGTTAATATCCTTATTCCAGTCGCTACTGCCATGTCTTTTATCTAAAGATTTATTACAAAATTCTTGAACTAAATTTTTTAAACCATGTGCATCTGTATATGTTCGAACTATTTTTGATGCAATTTTCGTATCAAAAATATTTTTCATTTTACATTTAAGAAAAAATTCCAAAGAGTTTTTATCAAAACGTAAAAAATGTCCAATTTTTAAAATTTTCTCGTTTTCTAAAACAGAAACTAAATTTGGAGCGTTATAATTATTTTTATCTGGTTGAATTATGAAGACATTTCCTTTTTCATCACAAATTTGAATCAAGCTTAATTTATCTCTCTCTGGTATTTGAAGTCCTGTAGCCTCGGTATCTATTGCAATGCTGTTTTTAAACGAATTTGCTAATTCTGAACTTATGTCCTCTTTTATCTTAGTAATTTTCATATATAAGTTTAAATACCATGAAAAATCAAATTTGCACAATCCTTGGTGGTGGTGGTTTTATAGGGAGATATCTTGTTCGAAATTTGTCCAAGAAAAATTACCGTTGCATAATCACCACAAGAAAAGCCTTTCAAAAGGGGTATTTAAAGACTCAGGCAACGCCAGGCGCAATAGAACTCTTAGATTGGAACCCAAATAATTTTTCAGATTTGAAAGAAGCCATTAAAAATTCAGATGTAGTCGTAAATTTAATTGGCATCCTCTTTGAGAATAGAAAACAAAAATTTTATAATATTCACTCAAAAATTCCTGAGACTGTCGCTAAGATTTGTTCAGACTCAGATGCAAAGAAATTTATTCATGTCAGTGCTATCGGTGCTAATGATAAATCAAAATCCCTATATCAAAAATCAAAATTTCTGGGGGAGCAAAAAGCACTAGAGAATTTTAAAAAAACAGTAATCATAAGACCAAGTGTCGTTTGTGGTCCAGAAGATAATTTTACTAATCTTTTTTCAAAATTAAGCATATTACCTGTTATTCCAGTTGTAGGAAAAAATTATAAGTTTCAACCAATCTTAGTTTCTGATGTCGTAAGCTCCATTGTAAAAGCTATTGAAACTAAAAATAACGAAAGTAAAATTTATGAAATAGGAGGACCAAAAATAATTAGTTTTGGAGATATGGTTAAGTCAATTTTATCAACTATTAACAAAAAAAGATTCGTTGTTGAAATGCCAATGCCTCTTGCAAAAATACAGAGTACCATTACAGATTTTCTCCCTTTACCTCCGATTTTAACTAGAGACCAATGTGAAATTTTGTCTGAAGCAGATAATGTTGTTTCCAATAATCATCTAACACTAAAAGATCTTGATATAGACCCAGTAGACGTTGAAGCAGAGATGAAAAAATGGTTATGGAGATATAAAGACGGCGGTCAGTTCGCTAAAGCACAATGAAAAGTATAAGTTTATTTAGTGGATATATTTATTTAATTCTTGCAATCATAACAGGTATTGCCACTAACGGTTTTCTCAAAACTACTGAAAGTTTCACTAAGCTCTTACCAACAATTTTTTGCATCACAAGTATTGTTGTTTGTATTTTTTGTTTATCTAGAGCAATGACTATAATACCTGTAGGATTTACTTATGCCACTTACGGAGCATTAACGATAACTGCAGTTACATTATTTGGAATATTTAAATACAATCAAACTCCTAATCTTTATGGTACTGTTGGATTAATTTTAATTGTTTCAGGAGTTATACTTTTAAACCTTTTTGGTAAATTAAAGTAAACCCCTGATGTTTTTAAATCAGGGGCATTTAATTACATTATAAACTAATTATTTAAAGATGCTGTGATAGGTTCTTTATTTTTGTTAGCTCTTTTTTCAGCGATTTTTTTCTCGATACTAGCTATCTTTAG
>CACKNR010000016.1 GCA_902601545.1 uncultured Pelagibacteraceae bacterium
TTGTGAATTTATTATTACATCCTTTTTTTGAACTTTTCTTACAGTTAAGAGTCTTCACTTCTTCATCTACAGCATAAATAATATTTGATAACCTTATCTCGGAAGCTGGTTTTTCTAAAATGTATCCTCCATTTGCCCCTCTGGAACTTCTGACTAATTTATTATTTTTTAATTTTAAAAATATTTGTTCTAAATAAGCTAAAGAAATATTTTGCCTAATAGAAATTTCAGTTAAACTTATTGGTCCATTATTAGCGTTTGATGCCAAATCAGCCATAGCCATTACAGCATATCTACCTTTATTAGTAAGTTTCATAAATTAATGCCGTAATATAACAATTTTTATCGAATTCCTACTAAATTAGTCAGGATTAAAAAAAAATATTTGTCGCATAAAAACATGTTATAACTCAGTGTTTTTTTTTTTAATAATAATCATTATCAATTATGAAACCAAAAAGTTTAGAGATTTTTATTCCTGGTCCGGCTGGAAGGCTTGAAGCAAAATATTATAAAAATCCAAAATTTGGTTCACCAGTTGCAATAGTTCTACATCCTCATCCACAATATGGTGGAACGATGAATAATAGAATAGTTCAACTTATGTATAATATTTTTTTAGAAAATGGTTTTTCGGTTATAAAAGTAAATTTTAGAGGAGTGGGTAAAAGTGAGGGAGTTTTTGATAACGGTCAAGGTGAGCTTTCAGATGCCGCTGCAGCTTTAGATTGGATTGAAAGAGAAAATTTAGATTATAGTCAATGTTGGGTTTCTGGTTTTTCATTTGGTTCTCTTATTTGTATGCAATTAATTATGAGGAGACCTGAGGTAAATAATTTTATAGCAGTTTCACCGCAACCAAATGTATATGATTTTTCTTTCTTGGCGCCATGTCCAACTTCGGGGCAAGTTATCTATAGTGAAAACGATGAGCTTGTCACAAAAGAAAGTATTTTAGAGCTAGACAATAGAATAAAAAGTCAAAAAGGTGTTGAAGTAATGTTTTCTAAAATAAAAAATTCAAATCATTTTTTTAAAAATAAAGAAAAAGATTTGTCATCAGAAATTCAAAAATACCTGAAAGAAAAAACAGCTCTTATTTGAAAGCTGCCAATTCACCGCCTAAACAGGGTTCTGAACATCCAGTAGTATTAGGAAAAGTTATAGGTAGATTTAAAAAGGATCTTATTGCTAGGAAAGCAAATGCTTGGGATTCCACGAAATCACCATCTATATTATATTCGTCTATGAGTTTGATTTTAAAATTTTTTGGAAGATTTTTTTTTAATTCAATAATTAAAGTACTATTTTTTCTTCCGCCACCGCAAATTAAAATATTATTTAAACCTTTGTGAGGTGAAAGCTCTTTAAGTAAAGAATCTCCTAAAATTTTTGCAGTGAAATCAGTTAAAGTTGCAGAACCATCCTCTAATGACAATCCACGAGAAAAAGAAATATCAAAGTCACTGGTATCAAATGAAGCTTTATTTTTATTTTGCCGATTAGAATATAGTTCTTGAGCTTGTTCTAAAATTATTTGATTTTTTTTCCCTCTTGAGGCTAATTCACCCTGAAAATCAAATTTTTTATTTGAGTTGTTTCTTACCCAAGTATCAATTAAACAGTTCCCGGGACCTATATCTTTACTAAATATTTTATTAAAACCATCTAAATTTTTAATAATTGTGATGTTAGAAATACCTCCGATATTTAAAAAACATATAGGTAAATTTATCATTTTTTCTTGAGTAATTAATTTATGAAATATAGAAGCAAGTGGAGCACCTTCACCACCATTAAGTAAGTCATTTTTTCTAAAATTAAAGACAATATTTCTTCTTGTTAATTGACTTAACAATTTACCGTCACCAAGCTGTCTTGAAATTTTTGCTTTAGAATCATGAAAAATTGTTTGACCATGAAACCCAACTAATAAGTCATCTTTTTTGTTATCCATCTCTTTAACTACCTTTGCATGAAATAATGTAATTTCTCTCTCTAAATCTATAATTTCGGAAAACAGTTTTTCTAGATCGAAAATATTTGATATTTTTTGTTTTAAAGAGTGTATATTTTTGTAGATTGTAGAATCATATTCATAAAAACTGTTACAAACGACTTCATATTTATCGACTCCGTTTGATTTAATGATAGATGCATCTACTCCGTCTCCAGATGTCCCGCTCATTAAGCCTAAAGATATATAATTTTTTTGCATATTTTTATTTATTTATAATAATAATTGTATAATAGTAGTTTTAAAAAATAGCGCTATGAAAAATAAATTTTTAATTGAGATGCAGTCTCGCGGATATCTACACCAATGCACAAATTTCACTCAACTAGAAGAAACTGCTAATAAAAAACCAATAACAGGCTATATAGGTTTTGACTGCACTGCCAGTAGTTTGCATGTTGGTAGTTTATTGCAATTAATGATTTTAAAATTAATGCAAAAACATGGTCATAGACCCGTTGTTCTTTTAGGTGGTGGAACAACTTTAATCGGAGATCCTTCTGGAAAAGATTCTACTAGAAAAATTTTGACTGAAAAAAATATAAAAACAAATATCAATAGTATTAAAAAAGTTTTTAAAAAAGTGCTAAATACTAAAAATAAAAAAACTAAACCGATTTTTGTAAATAATTCTAATTGGCTAACTAAACTAAATTATATAAATTTTCTAAGGGAAATTGGTCGTCATTTTACAATAAATAAAATGCTTACTTTTGATAGTGTCAAATTGAGACTAGATCGAGAACAATCTTTAAGTTACATGGAGTTTAATTATATGATTTTACAAGCGTATGATTTTTATCAATTATACAAATTAAAAAATTGTGTTTTACAAATTGGAGGTTCCGACCAGTGGGGTAATATTGTTAATGGAGTAGATCTTATTAGAAGAATTTTAAAAAAAGAGTCTTATGGATTAACTACTCCTTTAATAACTTTAGCTTCTGGTGCAAAAATGGGTAAAACTGAAAAAGGTGCAATTTGGCTTAATGAAGATTTACTGAAGCCTTATGATTATTGGCAATTCTGGCGGAATACAGATGACAGAGATGTAAAAAAATTTTTGTATTTTTTTACAGAAATTAAAACTAATGATATAGATGAAATTGTAGAAAAAAAAAGTATAAATGAACAAAAGATAATCTTAGCAAATGAAGCCACAAAAATTCTTCATGGCGAATTAGCTTCCAAAAAAGCTGAAAGAACAGCAAGACAAACATTTGACAAAGGTGGTGCGGGTAAAGATCTTCCAGAAATAGAAGTCAAATCTGAAGAAGTAAAAAAAGGGATTAATATATTAGATTTTTTGTCGAATAATAAGATTCTTTCCTCAAAGAGTGAAGCTAGAAGAGCTATTCAAAATAAAGGATTAAAAATAAATAATGAACTGTTATTAGATGAAAAAAAAATATTAAATTTAAACGATTTTAAAATGAATGTGTTGAAAATTTCTTTTGGAAAGAAGAAACATTATTTAGTTAAAATTATTTAGAGTCTTTATTTCTATCAATAATTTTTTGTATAAACCTTGGTGTAATAGTCCTAATCGGATTTATTGTTGTTTTAATTTTATTAGGTGGTCCTTTCATCTTAAAACTGATGCCAAATAATCCTTCCCCTACTTCCTTTGGAATTACGATATCTCCCAAAACAGGAATTTTCGAAATCAATTTATTTAAAGTTTTTGCAGGGACTAAAGTTCCACTAAGACTTGTTACCTCTGGAGTTTGATATCCTTCCATTAAAACTGAAATACTAGGTCCCAATGCGAGTATTTCATTTAATTTTAATGTTTTATCCTCTTTTTCAAATTTGATTTCAAGAATATCAAAAGATAAACCTTCCCCCTCAACTAAGTCAGCCAACCCTCCTAAATCAGCTAATGACAACAATTTGACCATTCCTGGTGCATTTATCACTTTGAAATTTTCAATCTTTAAACTCGAATTAGCATATTCATCATCAATTATTGAAGTGTAAAATAACTTGCCTCCAGTCAAACCCTTAAAAAATTTAAACTCAGTCAACAGCGGCCTTGCAAGATCTGAATAAATCTCAAGATACTTTGTTTTATTTTCCTCATCACTTTTCATTAGTATATCTAAATAGTTATTTCCCTCAAAATTGCCCTTTGATGAAATCTTTGTAAATTTTCCTTTTTCAATTTTTCCTATTAAATTAAAATTACTTATCTCCTCTGACAAAGGTGCTAAGATTGTATTAAAATTTATTTCGATTTCTTTATTGATTTTGATAAAATTATTTATTTCATTTTTTTGATTTAAAATTTTAGGTAAATTTGTTGCATCAAATTTTAATCCTTTGATAGAAATCTTGTTATTAAAATTTACGGAAAAATCATTATTAATTTTGCCGTCTCTACTACTCTTAATTTTTATTTTTTTTAAAGTAACTAAATTTCCTTTTTGAATTTCACTTCCGAGTACATGTATGATATTTTTATTATCTTTTAATTTAAAATCCTTTATCCTTACCAGGTCTTTAAATTTTTCTAAATCAATAAAAATGCTTGTGACAATTCCCTGTGGTTTCGAAAAATTTATTAAGTCAATATTAATAGGTCTGTCATAATCAGCATTAACCCTTAATTTCATAAGATCGTTTTCAAAAAAATTTTCCAAAACAAAAGGAAAAAATTTTTCCTCATTAAATGCATATTCCCCTGATAGATCGATACTTTTTTTATTTGAGTCTAAAAGGATATTTATTTCTGTGTTTTTAAAAGATAAACTTTTGTCTTCTGAGTTGATAAATTTCAACTCAGATATATCGTCAAAATTCACTTTTCCTTTGATAATCCTTCCTTTTGAACTTAACTTATAGCTTTTAATTTTATATGTTTTATCTAAATTAATTTTAAAAGTATTTATCAAATCCGACTCAAGATTAAAGATGTTTTTTAAAGCCGAATTTTTTTCAATGAATTTATAATTTTCTTTTAAATTTTTATCATAATTTATTTTTGCGTTAAAACTTGACTCTATAATTATATTTGGATTCAATTTAATTCTTATGTCACCGTCATTTATTTTAAAAGGTTGCATTTCACTAAAAAAACTTTTTATTAAAATATCTGAACTATCAGCAAAAAAATTAAAACTCGAATTTTTTAAACTTAAATTATCAATTAGCGACGCCTCTAGATTTGATACAGATCCTTTAGTAATAAAATTTTCAAAGGTATTTTCTTTACTAAAAAAAATTTCTATTTCAGCATCTATTTGTCCTTTTTTAATGTTATTATTTAAAAAACTATTTAAATTCGATGGCTTGAAATTTACTGAAATCTTTTTTAATTCAAAAATACTTAATTGGTTTAATGAAAGAATAATTTTATCGATTTCTGGTTTAGATTTTATTAATGAAAAAAAATCAATATAAGCCTTTATATTTTTAGCTGGTATTAATGACTCTTTCATAGTGATCTTAGGGTTAATTGTTTCTAAAAAAATTTTCATTTTTTTTAAATCAAATTTAAAATTTATTGTATCAATTTTTAAATTTATTTTGTTATTAGTTTGAGAAATTTTTTTAATTATAAGATTATTGAATTTATCTGTTTCAATACCAATTGTTGATAAAATTGCCACTAAAGAAGAAGCAAATAAAATAAATAATGTAAAAGTTATTAGAATTATTTTTTTCATTATTTATTCTTTATACTTTCTTCAATAAATTCATCGATGTTACCATCTAAAACACTAGAAGGATTTGTGTTTTCCAATTTGTTTCTCAAATCTTTAACAAGTTGATAAGGTTGTAAAACGTACGATCTGATTTGATGACCCCATCCTATGTCAGTTTTATTACTTAATTCTTTTTGGTTTTCTTCCTCTCTCTTTTGCATTTCGTGTTCATACAATCTTGCCTTGAGCATCTTGTAACAAGTCTCTTTATTTTTATGTTGTGATCTCTCATTTTGACATTGGACAACTATTTTGGTTGGTAAATGGGTAATTCTTACTGCGCTATCTGTAGTATTAACGTGTTGTCCACCTGCTCCACTTGACCTATAGGTATCAACTCTTAAATCTTTCTCGTCTATTTTAATATTGATATTATCATCTACTGCTGGGTAAACCCAAACACTCGCAAAACTCGTGTGTCTTCGCGCTCCGCTATCAAAAGGAGAAATCCTTACGAGTCTATGAACGCCTGACTCAGCTCTCATAAGACCATATAGGTAATTTCCATCTACCTTAATTGTAGATGATTTAATACCTGCTTCTTCGCCTTTATGTTCACTAATTATTTGATATTTAAATTTTTTTTTGTCAAACCATTTTATATACATTCTTCTCAACATTTCGGCCCAGTCTTGACTTTCCGTTCCTCCAGCCCCTGCATGTATCTCAAGATAAATATTTAAATCATCGTTTTCACCTGAAAGAAAACAATTGATTTCAATTTTTTTAACTTTATTCAAAACCTCATCAATCTTTAAATTGCAGTCTTTAACTATTTCATCATTGTTTTCTTGATTTGCTAGCTCATATAAATCTTTTATATTTGTTATCTCTTTAAGACTTAATTGATAAGCATTTACTATTTCCTCAAAAATATTTTTTTGTTTGATTGTTTTTTTTGCTAACTGATTATCTTTCCAGAAGTCTTTTTTTTGAGATATCTGTGTTAATTCTTTAAGTTGATCACTTATTTTGTTTTTATCAAAGATACCCCCTTACGTTGAGGAGTGTTTTTTCAGCAGAATTTATTTTTTCTTCAAAATTTTGCATTAATAAAATTGCCTAAACTTAATTAGTTTATCATCTCCGGTAACAGATATTAAGTTATTATTATTAATGTTGTTAATATCTCCTATTTTCATAGCCTCAATAATTGTTTTTTTATCATCAGAAGATGCTCTTAAACCTGTATCATAATTTATTGAGGTTAAGTAAATTTCTTCAGGAATTTTGAAATCCTGAAAATCTTCTTTAAAAAGTGAGTTCTCAACAAAGCTTTTAAATATTGGTAATGCAGCTTTTGACCCGGTTTCAAATTTTCCTAAAGTTTTAGGGTTATCGAAGCCTATGTATACACCTATTACTAGATTTGATGAGAATCCAATAAACCATGCATCATAATTATTATTAGTAGTTCCAGTTTTTCCTGCTAACGGAACATTGAGAGACTTTAATTTTTTTGCAGTCCCTCTTTCAACAGCTCCTTTTAAAATAGAGGTCATTTGATAAGCAGTTTCTTGAGTAATAACACTTTCAAAAGAATTTTCTATTATTGGAAACTCTGATGATTTATTTATAAAATTTTCACAACCTTTGCATTTTCTTGTCTCTACTTGAAAAATTGTTTTTCCTCTCCTGTCTTGTATTCTTGAAATTAAATTTGGTTGAATTTTTTTTCCCCCATTTACAAAAGAACTGTAAGCAGCACTTAAATTTAATAAAGTAGTTTCTGCAGATCCTAAAGAAACTGAAAGTAGTTCTGGTATATCATTATAAATTTCAAGTTTTTTTGATAAATCTAAAATTTTATCTAAACCTAGAATATTTGCTATCCTTATTGTCATTAAATTTCTTGAGTATTCAATTCCTTTTCTAAAAGTTGTTGGTCCGTAAAATTTTTTTCCGTAGTTTTCTGGTTTCCAATTCTTTAAACCTACTCCCTGACTTTCTACAAAAGGTGCATCTAATATAATTGAATTAGGTGCAAAACCGTTTTCAAGAGCTGCAGCATAAACTATAGGTTTGAACGCAGAACCAGGTTGTCGTTTAGCTTGTGTTACTCTGTTGAATTCACTTGTTTTGAAATTGAAGCCACCAACTAAAGCTTTGACGTTACCATTAAAAGGATCTATTACAACTATACCTCCATTTACTTTTGGATATTGCTTTAAAGTCCATTTATTAATTTCTTTTTTTACAAAAATGATATCGCCTTTTCTAAACTTTTGAGAAATTTTTTTTTTTCTTAACGTCCAATTAATTTCTTTTTTAGTTAAAACTCCATCTTGAGAAAGATATGTTTTATTCTTAAATGTCTTAAATTTTACCTCAGTATCATTTACGCTTTGAATTTCAGCTATTTTCCAATTAAGTGTAGGATCTAGTTTATATTGGCTCAATATATTTTCCCAATTTTTATTTTTTAATTTATTAGCAATTGGTCCTCTCCAACCATGTCTACGATCGTATTCTTCAATACCTTTTCTTAATGATTTAATAGCTTGAATTTGATAATCTATATTTAAAGGAGTTCTAATACTTAAACCTTGAGAGTATAATTTTTCAAAACCATATTTTTCTTTCACTGTTCTTCTAACCTCCTCAGTATAAGAATTGGCTTCATTAACTATTTCAATCTTTCTTTTTTTAAGATTGAGGCTAGTATTTTTTAAATTATTGAAATCTTTTTTAGAAATAAAATTATTTTCATATAGATTATTTAGAACTAAGTTTCTTCGAAATTTTGCAACATCTGGATATTTATAAGGATTGTATTTACTTGGAGCTTTTGGTAAAGCAGCTAATAATGCTGCATCTTGATAATTTAATTCTTTCATGGATTTGTCGAAATATTCTAAGCTAGCAGCAGCTATTCCGTAAGTTCCTTGCCCTAAGTAAATTTGGTTTAAGTATAATTCCAAAATTCTTTCTTTTGAATATGCTCTTTCTATTCTAAAAGCTAATATTGCCTCTTTAATCTTCCTTTTAAGCGAAACTTCGTTAGTTAAAAGAAAATTTTTTGCGACTTGTTGGGTTATAGTTGAAGCTCCCTCAAGTCTTTTATTTTGAGAAATATTTTTAAGATTATTTAGCACAGCTCTTAAAATTCCTTTTGCGTCTACACCAGGGTGATTAAAAAAGTTTTTATCCTCCGCAGATAAGAAAGAATGAATTATAACTTCTGGTATTGACTTATATGGAACAAAAAGTCTTTTTTCTAAAGCATATTCAGCAATTAATTTTCCATCATCTGAGT
>CACKNR010000017.1 GCA_902601545.1 uncultured Pelagibacteraceae bacterium
AGTCTTAGATGAGGAAGAAAAAAAAGATGACAAGAATAAAGATAATGACAAACAACCGAAATCACAGAATCCTGAAAATAAAGCAAAAGAACAGGATCAAAAACAGGAAGAAATGTCAATCGATAGCGGAGTGCCAGATTTAGATAATGAGGCAAAAGACTCTGATAAAGCTGATGAGGAAATTGAAATGGATAATAGCTCAAGACCAGATCTTAAAAAAAAAACAGCTACTAAATTTGGCGATTATAAATATAAAGCTTATACAGCAGAATTTGATGAGATTATTAAAGCTGAGGAACTTGAAACTTCTGAGGAACTTACAAGACTTAGAATGAATTTAGATCAACAGCTATTACAACTTAAAAGCTTTATATCAAAACTTGCAAATAAACTTCAAAGAAAACTTTTGGCTAAACAAAATAGATCATGGAATTTTGATTTGGAAGAAGGTTTATTAGATAATTCAAAACTTACGCGAATTATAATTGATCCTTTTAACTCCTTATCATTTAAAAAAGAGAAGGACGTGGAATTTAAAGATACATTGGTAACAATCTTAATAGATAATTCTGGTTCAATGAGAGGAAAACCTATATCAGTGGCAGCAATATGTGCAGATATACTCTCTAGAACTTTGGAGAGATGCTCGGTTAAAGTCGAAATATTAGGATTTACAACTAAACATTGGAAAGGTGGCTCATCTAGAGAAAAATGGATGAAAAATGGAAAACCTAACTTACCCGGAAGGCTTAATGATCTAAGACATATTATTTATAAGTCTGCAGATACTCATTGGAGGCAATCTAAGAATAATATTGGCCTTATGTTAAAAGAAGGGTTGTTAAAAGAAAATATTGATGGTGAAGCTTTAAGATGGGCTTTTAATAAAATGAATAAAAGAAAAGAAGATAGAAAAATTTTAATGGTTATTTCAGATGGAGCTCCAGTGGATGACTCTACTCTTTCTACTAACACAAGTGATTATTTAGAAACAAATTTAAAGAAAACTGTAAAATGGATTGAGAGTAAATCTAATATCGAATTATTAGCTATTGGTATTGGTCATGACGTTACAAGGTACTACAGCAAAGCTGTGAAAATTGCTGATGTTCAAGATTTAGGGGATGTTATGATTAATCAACTTACTGATTTATTCGTAGAAAAAAATAAAAAAACAATTCATTAAAGTTTCACTTTGGGAACTGATTCTTCCGTCAGATCTTTAATTTTATTTAGTAAAAGCCTAAAAGGAATTAGCATAGCCAGTGTTATGGATAATTTCACTGCCAGGTCTCCAAGAGCTAGTGTTACCCAAGGAGTCCCTGTCGCATAAAATGCGATCGAGAAAAAAAGAAAAGTATCAGTTACAGAGCCTAAAGAAGATGAAACAAGTGGAGCAATAAACCATTGCTTTTTTCTTAAACGATCAAAGACTTGAACATCTAAATTTTGTGAGATGAAAAATGCAATACCTGATCCAATAGCTATTCTTATTGAAATAATATCTGTAAAATTTGTTGAAAAAAATATTGTTAATAAAATACCAATTATAAAACCAAAATATACTACTTTTCTTGCAACTAATTTTCCATAAGCTCGATTGGCAAGATCAGTTATCAGGAAAGTAATAGGGTAAGTGAATGCCCCATAAGTCAAAATTTCACTTAAGCCGAAATAATGTACTGGAAATTGAACTAAATAATTTGAGGTTACAACAACAACTCCCATTAAAATTGAAAGTTTGTAAAACAAATTCATTTTATAATTTTGCAGAGATCGACGATTTAATTTTTTTAACTTTTTTTGACAATTTATTATTTTTGGCTGTCTTAAGGAACTTGTCAAGACCACCTTTAAAATCTACAGTTCTTAGAGCTGCGTTCGCAACATTTAATTTTATATCTTTATTTAAAATATCGCTTCTAAAAGTTACTTTTTTTAAATTTGGCAAAAACCTTTTCTTAGTTTTGTTTTTAGCGTGACTTACGTTATGACCTTTTAAAGGTGATATTCCTGTTAACTCGCATCTTTTAGACATAAGATTTTCCTAAGGTCTTATAAATATTGTGATCGGCTCGGTCAAGTATTAATTCCAACGGCTTGACTTATATTTTTAATTTTCTCTTTTTTTAAAATTGAAATTAACTCTTTTTTCATTTCTTTAACAATTCCTGGTCCTTTATAAACCATACCTGTATATAATTGAACAGCGTCAGCTCCAGCGCATATTTTCTCAAATGCAGATTTACCTGAGTCAACTCCTCCAACCCCAATAATTTTAATTTTACCTTTAGTTTCTCTAAAAAATTTTTTTATCAAATTTGTAGAGATATCTTTTAAAGGTTGTCCTGACAATCCTCCTTTTTCATTTTTTTGAGAGTCTAATAAATTTTCACGATTGCTATCAGTGGTATTAGAAACTATTATTCCCTCTATTTTGTATTTTCCAATCAACTCAATTAGATAATTAGGTTCATTATTTTCGAGATCTGGTGAGAGTTTGACTGCCAAAGGTTTAGTAATATTGTTATCTTTTTTAATTTTATTGATACCAGTAAGAAGCTTTTCAAGTTCTTTATAATCATGAAAATTTCTTAAGCCTTCAGTATTTGGAGAAGAAATATTGATTGTGAGGTAGCCCGCATATTTAGCAAGTTTAGCCAAACATTCATAATAATCTTCTTCTTTGTTTATTGTATCTTTATTAGGGCCAATATTGATTCCCAAAAAACCATTAGGGGAATTTTCTGAAATTCTTTTTGATACTATTTCTGATCCATGATTATTAAAACCGAGGCGATTTATTAATGCTTGATCTTTTTCTAACCTAAAAACTCTAGGTTTAGTATTTCCAAGTTGTCTTCTTGGAGTAACAGTACCAACTTCTATAAAACCATAACCGATTTTAAATAATGAATTATAAACTTCAGCACTTTTATCAAACCCAGCTGCAAGACCAATTGGATTTGGAATACTTTCATTAAAGAGCTTTGTCTCTAATAACTCCTCATTTTCTACGTTAAATACACTCTTAGGTATTACATTTAACCTTAATGATTTGATTGCCAAATCATGTGCAACCTCTGGATCTAAAGAAAAAATGTATGGTTTTAAAATTGAAAACATTATTTTATTTTATCATTTATTAAATCAATTGTTTCTTTAAGTCCAAAAAAACTTATAAAAAATCCCATTCTTGGTCCATTCTCTTCACCGAAAACGACTTCGTAAATCAATTTAAACCAATCTCTTAGATTTTTTTCATATCCATTTTCTTTTCCGACTGTATAAACATGTGTTTGAATATCCTCTGGTTTCAAAGATTGGTCCAATTTTTTTAATTTAATGACTAAATTTTTTAGGGCTTCTTTTTCACTTGAGCTTGGTTGCTTAAATTTTTTATTTGGTTTGACTCTATCTTTAAAATAATTGACAGCGTATTCAGTAAGCCCGTCAAGTATTTTGAAATCTTTTGGATTTATTTCTTTATGAAATCTATTTATAAATTTCCACAGTATATCTCTATTATCTGCATTACTTGAACCAACTAAATTTAATAACATTGAAAAAGGCATTACTACTTTCTCTTTGGGGGGATTACCATTATGAACGTGCCATACAGGATTTAAAATTTGATCTTTAGCTTCTTGTGTTGGATATTTCTCGATACAAGAGAGATATTCGTCAACTGTTTTTGGAACTATCTCAGAATAAAGTTTTTTAGCTCTCTTTGGATTTGGATACATGAACATAGCTAAGCTCTCCGGAGATGCGTATCGCAACCATTGTTCTAAGGAAATTCCATTCCCTTTTGATTTAGAAATCTTCTCTCCTTTTTCATCTAAGAATAACTCATAAGCAAAACCATTAGGCGGTGACTTTCCAAGTATCTTACAAATTTTATTAGAAAGAATTGCACTTTCTGTCAAATCTTTTCCATACATTTCGAAATCTACTTCAAAAGTGAACCAACGCATCGCCCAATCAACTTTCCATTGTAACTTACAATTGCCATCTAATATGTTTGTTTCGAGTTTTTTACCATTATTATCAAATACCACTTTTCCAGATTTTTGATCTTTGCTTAATAAAGGTATTTCTAATACTTTTCCTGTATCTGGACAAATTGGTAAAAAGGGACAATAAGTTTTTCTTCTTTCTTCTCTTAAAGTTGGAAGAATAATATTCATTATATCATCATATTTTTCTAAAACTCGCATTAATGAATTATTAAATACGCCCGTTTGATAATTTTCAGTGGAACTTTTAAAATTGAAACTAAAATTAAATTTTTTTAAAAATTTTTTAAGCATCTCATTGTTGTGCTCTCCAAAACTATTAAATTTCTTAAAAGGGTCAGGTATAGAAGTTAAAGGTTTACCTAAATTTTTTTGTAATATCTCCTCATTTGGAATATTTTCTGGAACCTTTCTTAATCCATCCATGTCATCAGAAAATGTGATTAACTCGTGATCGATTTTATGCACATGATTCAGAGCATTTATCATCATAGTAGTTCTAGCTACCTCTCCGAATGTTCCAATGTGTGGTAACCCACTGGGTCCATATCCAGTTTGAAAAGTAATTTTATTTTTTTTAAGAATTATTTCTTTTCTTTCTTTTAAAAGCTTCCTTACCTCCATAAATGGCCAGGAAGAAGTGGATTGAATTAAGTTGTTATCAAACATAACTAAGGTTTATTAAATTTTGTACGCAAAATACAGATATTATTGTACGATATTAAGTTGAATTTTTAGACTATTTAAATAATCTCAATTTAAATGGCTACAAACAAAACAGTCTTTTTTTTAATCGGAGTACTATTAATAGTTTTAGGGATATCGATGCTAGCTCCCTATTCACTTCAAGTGATTTATAATGAAGATAGTCATAGCTTTATATCTTCCTCATTTGTAACAATTTTTCTTGGAGGGTTGTTTATTTTAGCAAATCTAGAGAAGGAGTTTAAATTAAATTTACGGCAAACTTTTTTATTTTCATCTTTAGCCTGGATTATGGTTGCTATTTTTGGAAGTTTACCATTCTTACTTTCTACTCAGGATTTCAGTTTCAGTGAAGCATTTTTTGAAAGTATGTCAGGGATTACAACCACGGGAGCAACTATAATTTCAGATTTAGATAACAGCCCAAAAAGTATTCTTCTTTGGAGGGCTATTATGCAATGGCTAGGTGGAATAGGAATTGTAGTTATGGCGATTACAATTTTACCGCTTTTAAAAGTGGGTGGAATGCAATTGTTTAAGATGGAGGGTCCCGATAGTTTAGAAAAGATTTTACCTCGTACTATTGAAGTTGCAGCAATAATCATTTCTACTTATATAATTCTTACTTTCCTTTGTGGTTTCTTCTATTGGACTTTTGGTATGACATTATTTGATAGCGTAAGCCATGCAATGACTACAATTGCAACAGGTGGTTTTTCAACACACAATGACTCTATTGGTTTTTTCAAGAACTCAAAAATTGAAATAGTTGCAAGTATTTTTATAATTTTAGGAAGTATACCTTTTATTTCCTACTTAAAATTTGCTAGGGGAAATAAGAAAATTTTTTTTCAAGATGTTCAAATTAAAGGTTTAATGTATTTACTGTTTTTTTCTATAGTAATAATATTTTTATATTTGTTATTTATTAATTACGAAACCGGTTTATTAGACAAAATAAGAATATCTTCATTTAATGTTATTTCAATTTTATCAGGAACAGGTTATGTGACTGACGATTTCGGACTATGGGGAAAATTCTCTCTAATTTTTTTCCTGCTTTTGATGTTTATCGGGGGTTGCGCAGGATCAACTGCCTGTGGAATTAAAATTTTTAGATTACAAATGCTTTTAATCTTTCTAAAAAATCAAATCAAAAAACTTATTTCTCCTAATAGTGTAATAATTACTAAGTATAATAATCAAAAAATTTCAGAGGACTTCATCAACTCTGTTATTATTTTTATTTTTACATTTTTATTTATTTTTCTTCTCATAGCTATGCTTTTGTCTGTTAGTGGATTAGATTTTATTACATCTATCTCGGGAGCAGCTAGTTCAATTTCAAATGTAGGACCAGGTTTAGGTGATGTGATTGGTCCTAATGGAAACTACAAAGAGATTCCTGATATAGCAAAATGGATACTTTCTTTTGGTATGCTTCTTGGTAGATTGGAACTTTTTGCAGTATTAGTTTTATTCTTTCCATCTTTTTGGAGAAATTAATTATGTTTATAAATAAAAAAGAATCCTTATCTGAATCGTTTAAAGTTTATTTTGATCAACGAATGATAAAAATATTACTGCTTGGAAGTATAAGCGGTTTCCCATGGGTTATTATTGGCAGCAGTTTAAGTCTTTGGTTGAAAGAAGATGGATTAAGTAGAAGCACTATCGGCTGGGCAGGTTTAATTTTTGCAGTATATGCATTTAATTATTTATGGGCCCCAGTCATCGATAGAATAAGAATTCCCTGGTTAACGGAACGAGTAGGTCATAGACGAGGATGGATAATAACTATGCAATTTGTCATTCTTTTGTGTTTAATTAATTGGAGCTTAATTAACCCTAGTGCTAACTTGGCTTTAGTAATTAGCATTGGCCTTATAATTGCAATAGCTTCGGCTACTCAGGATATAACTGTTGATGCTTTAAGGATCGAACAAATTGGAGAACACGAAGGAAAATCAATGCAAGCAGGTGCTGCAATGGCTGTAGTAGGTTGGTGGACAGGATACAAGTTAGGTGGAGTAATCTCACTTAATGTTGCTCAATTATTTCAGCAAATGGGTTTCGGTAACTACTGGCAAATCACTTTTCTTATTTTAGGAATAGTGATTATTTTATGTAATATTGGCTTAATGTTTATAAATGAGCCTCAGCCTACAAATAGAGTTGTAAGTCAAAAACAAACTGAAAATATGATTCAAGAAAAATTAGGATCGCCAAATATATTAACAAAAATTATTTCTTGGTTAACTGGGACAGTAGTGGGTCCTGTAATAAGTTTTTTCAAAAAAAATGGTTTTAATATCGCAATAGCAATTTTAGGATTTGTATTCCTCTTCAAGATTGGTGAAGCTTTTTTAGGAAGAATGTCAGTAATTTTCTACAAAGAAATAGGTTTCACTAAGTCAGATATAGCTCTTTACTCTAAAGGACTAGGTTGGATTACTACAGTAATATTTACGTTACTTGGTGGATTATTCGCTATCCGATCTGGGGTAATTAAAGCGATGTTTGTGTCAGGTATATTGATGGCTTCAACAAATCTATTATTTTCATTATTAGCTTGGTCAGGAAAGTCTGAAATTCTTTTTGCTATCGCAGTTATATTCGATGATATGGCTGCTGCATTTGCAACAGTTGCATTTGTTGCGTTTATTTCAATGCTTGTAGATAGAACTTACACTGCTACTCAATATGCACTTCTGTCCTCTATTGGAACAGCAGGAAGAACAACTTTAGCTGCATCCTCTGGTGCTTTAGTTGATTGGTTAAATGGAGATTGGGGAATATTTTTTGTTATCACAGCGATAATGGTTATACCATCTCTGATATTTCTTTATATGATAAAAGATAAACTAAATCTAAATGACTAAGTATTTTACTAATAATTTTAATCTCACTAATCTTTACAAAAAACCTTCTACTAAATCTGAGATTGTAACACAAATGATTTTTGGAGATTGTTTTTCAATTTTTAAAAAAAATAAAAGATGGTTGAAAATTAAAATTAAAGAAGACGGTTATCATGGTTATGTCAAAAACAGAAAATTTTCTAAATATTTAAAACCAACACATAAAGTAAGTATATTAAAATCAAAAGTTTTTAAGTATTCAAATAGTAAAAAAAAAATAAATGAATTATCATTTGGTTCTAAAATTCGCAAATTAGAAAGTAATAAAAAATTCTATAAATTTTCAAAAGGATGGATAAATAAAGACGATCTTAAACCAATTTCTTATAAAGAAAAAAACCCTTTTAAAAATATATTAATGTTTAAGAATATTAGATATAAGTGGGGAGGAAAATCTTTTAAGGGAATTGATTGCTCAGCCTTAATACAAGTTTTTTTAAATTTTAACAATAAATTTTGTCCAAGAGATGCTAAAGACCAGATCAAATTTTTCAAAAAAAATGTAAAACTTAATAAAATAATGCAAAATGATATTATTTTTTGGAAAGGTCATGTAGCATTGGCTCTTTCTAAAAAAAAACTCATACATGCCTATGGTCCAATGAGAAAAACAGTAGTTATGGAAATTAATCAAACAATTGAAAGGATTAGGAGAACTGCTAATTTAGAGGTAATAGGAATTAAAAGGTTATAAAGGCAAAGGCAGCTTCAGTCTCCCTCCACTGCCCTTAAGATTAATTTATTCGATTCTTAAATTTGATATAAGACTCTTGTAAGTTGTATGTGGATATAATTTGATCAGAATTACTAGCTTATAAGATTTCCTCATAAGAGGCTATTATCATTGGATAAGTTTTAATAGAAAAATTTGCGACTCTTTTTAAACTATAAGTATTTTTATCTTGTAAAAATGTATAAATAAAAAGTAGATA
>CACKNR010000018.1 GCA_902601545.1 uncultured Pelagibacteraceae bacterium
GACTTCAAAGAGCAAAGCAATCTTAAAAAAATAGAATCTCTTGAAAAAAAATTGATTAATAACTTGGACGAAAACTCCTATTCAGAATTGATTAAGCTCAAAAGTCAATTAAATAGGGATTAAAAAAAGTGTAGATTTTTGTAATTTAGACATTATATATATTTCTTCATTTTATGGCTGAAAAACTCATAACGAAATCTTTTGAAAGATTATTAGCAAAAGGGAAACATCGCGGGTTTATAACTTATGAAGAGTTGGGGAAATCATTAGGAAAAAGAAACGGTAGTAACGAAAATTTAGAAAAAGCCCTAATAATATTAGTTGATGAAAAAATCACGTTAGTAGAAAAAAAATCTCAATATCAATCCAACAAAAAGAAAGAGCCAACAACATCAACTGACGAGAAATCGTCGGATAAAAGCGATGATCCTATAAGAATGTATTTAAGAGAGATGGGAGGAGTCGAGCTCTTATCTAGAGAAGGAGAAATAGCAATTGCAAAAAGAATTGAAGCTGGAAAAGATGTAATGATAAATGCCCTTACACAAAGCCCGATTGTTGGTAAAAAAATAAATGAGTGGAAAGAACAAATTGAAAATCAGCAACTTTTAGTAAGAGATATTATTGATATAGACTCTACCTATGAGGATTTTGAATCACTCGAGGATGATGACGATTTAAAAATTAATAAAAAAACCAAAGATAAAAAAGACGATGAAATCAAGAATGAACAATTGAAAAAAGATGAAGAGCCAGCATCAAATGAAGAAGATGAATTCAATGTTTCTTTGGCCAAAATGGAGGAAGAAATTAAACCTAAGATAATTAAAATACTTGATTCATTAAACAAAAACTATTCTAAACTCCAAAAATATCAATTAGAAAAATTAGAATGTCTCTTGGACTCTAAAGAATTATCAGTTTCTAAAAATAAAAACTTTAAAAAGATTCAAGAAACACTAGTTGATAATTTTAAAAATTTACAATTAGCTCCTCATGTAGTTGAAGAGTTAGTTCAATCTCATTATAAAGAAAATAAAAAAATAGTTTCTTTAGAAGGAGTTCTTCTTAGGTTAGCAATAGACAATAAAATTTCAAGAGAAGAATTTTTGAAATATTATGTTGGTAACGAAATAAACCCTAAATTTGAAACTTTTTTAAAAGAAAATCCTACGTGGAAAGCTTTTTTTAAAAAATTTAAAAAAGATTTTTCAGAAATCAAAGATCGTCTAGTTGAGTTTAGTAAAAAAATTGGTTTATCAGTAGGAGAGTTTAAAAAATTAGTAAGTAGAATTCAAAAGGGTGAAAGAGAGTCAAGGATAGCAAAAAAAGAAATGGTTGAAGCAAACTTGAGACTAGTTATTTCAATAGCCAAAAAATATACTAATCGTGGTTTGCAGTTTCTAGATTTAATCCAAGAAGGAAATATTGGTTTAATGAAGGCTGTAGACAAATTTGAATATAGAAGAGGTTATAAATTTTCAACTTACGCAACTTGGTGGATTAGACAAGCGATAACAAGATCTATTGCTGACCAAGCAAGAACAATAAGAATTCCAGTTCATATGATTGAAACGATAAACAAAATAGTAAGGACTCAAAGGCAAATAATGAGTGAATTTGGTAGAGAACCAACACCTGAGGAGCTTGCTAAAAAACTTGCGATGCCTCTAGAAAAAGTTAGAAAAGTTTTAAAAATAGCAAAAGAGCCAGTTTCTCTTGAAACTCCAGTCGGAGATGAAGAGGATAGTAGCTTAGGAGATTTTATAGAGGATAAAAATGCCCTTCAACCACTTGATACCGCAATACAATCGAATTTAAGTGAGTCTACTACAAAAATTTTAGCCTCTTTAACACCTAGGGAAGAAAGAGTTTTAAGGATGCGTTTTGGAATAGGAATGAATACGGACCACACCTTGGAGGAAGTAGGTCTTCAATTTTCAGTGACCAGAGAAAGAATAAGACAAATTGAGGCTAAAGCGCTAAGAAAACTTAAACATCCAAGTCGATCAAAACAATTAAAAAGTTTCTTAGAAAAATAGTTTCTGTTATAAATAAATAATTTTGGGCCTGTAGCTCAGTTGGTTAGAGCAGTACACTCATAATGTTTCGTTCTTCTTTCTTCATCCAAAACACTAAAATAACTTACCAATACCAATAGGTTTTGACTAGTAAAAAATTTTTTTTCTACTGCCAAGCATATGCCAACTATATGCCAACTCGGGACAGACAAGCTTACAAAAAAGCCAAGCAGTACAACGAAAATCGCCCCGAATGGTGTCGCTGCTTTTTGTAAAAATTTTTCGCTATCAAACAAATAAAATATAGATTTTTGAAAACAAGTTTTGGTTTTCAAAACTAAATTAACATAGCGTTTCTGACTCCATAGATAGCTCAAATTTTACGATAAGGGAGCGACGCAATGGTTTTGACTCCAAAGAGCTGTTGCTCTTCTCCGTCGAGATATGGAGCTGCTGTTGCAGCTCCACCACCGCCGCTGTTGCGGCGGCGGGTTTTCTTTGTACGATTAAGCTTTCGTTGTACGGCAAACCTTCATCCCGTTTTCTTGTTTCATGTGAATTTATTTTTGATTATCGTAATTTAAACATAGTACACCGCAGCTGCTGTTGCAGCTGCTCCGTCCTCGTAGTCCGTTTAAGGTTCCTGTTGGGTTTGGAATTTGGAATAAAAAAGATACCCCCACCACCCTAAAACCAGACAAGGAGTAGCTTCTACTCTGTCTTTACAAACAAGGACAGTTAGGTTCACAGGCACTAAAAAAATTTTGCATTTTTCTACAGCTTTGTCCTATAATGTCCTAGATATATATGGGTTGGTATAAACAACATTCTAGTTTCAAAACTTACAATGACCAGAAGCTTTTCGGGAAATGTATTTTTTGTAATCACACAAAAGAAATCAAGCGACAAGATTTTGTTTTAGAATTTTCAGAGTTCGAAAGACAGAAGGGCAATATCTGTAAAGATTGTTATGTTGCTAATGCGGTTAAAGTAGTTGCTGGTTAAGGGCTACTTGGAAACCGATTGATTGGATATGGGCAGCTTCCAAGCAGCTAAAGGTATTACTATTAATGTTCCATAAACCTATTATAAATGGGCCGTTTTGCAAGGGCCGTGTTTGAATTGCATTGAAAATAGTTGAGACTTGATTTTGCAGCGTGAAGAGAGCAGCAAGCAGCCGCTATCTTGGGCGGAGCCATAAATTATACACGCTGCTTTGGAACACGAACCAGCTTAAACCAGCCACCCAGAGCTGCTGAAAAAACTTTAGGATTTATCTTCATCCTTCTTGGGAAATATCTTTTTGGCAAACTCTGCATTGATAGCGTTGTATTCATCTTCATTCTCGAACAGCTGTTTGATTTTATCTTCTAGTTCTTCTTCAGTAAGCTCCTTTTGCAGCAGCATTTGTTTTTCAATATAGTATCCTTGCACCTTACCCCGCAGCTCTTCCATTTTCCCAGCTACTCCATACAGGCCCTTGTCTTCAGCAGCGTCTCCAATTCTTTTTAAATTTGATAAGTGTCTTTCCTTATCAATCAACCAATTCTCTTTCATTATTGAAAGTCTTCTATCAATCTCATTCCTAATAGCTGGGTGTTTCTTCCAATTCAAAAGTTCATTGGCTTTGGCGTAAGCTGTTTTAGCTTCATACCCAGCGAGCTTTGCACATTCAGCAGCGGAATACTTTCCATACTTGCTGCAGTAGATATCAATAAACTTTTCTTGTTTGGGAGTGAATTCACTCACATTGTATTTCTTGCCTGTGTTATCTGGTGGATTTTTATTTGCCATTTAATTGTGCTCTCGGTGTTAATAATTTTACTCTTGTCTTACATCCCAACTTCTTAATCAAAGCGACTAAACCTTCCGCTTCTAAAAGTTCAAGTGCTTCATTGATACGCTGCTTTCTTATTCCCCACTTACCTCTGAAAACAGTTAAAGGTAGAGTTTGAAATATTCTTCCGTCAAAAGTCTCCTTCCATGTAAGATACTGATAAATTTTTTCTCCAACTCCGCCAGCAATCTTGAAGAAAGCAACTGAAGTCTTTGAGAATAATTTATATTGATAAATAAAATAATCATTGTCTTGAACCTTCTTCACATATCGAGAGCTCTTGGTATTAGTAAGGGTATATTTAGTAAAAGAATTCATAATAAGAATAATATTAAGATACGGGAGCTGCCTTTCCGTCCACTACCGAGTTAAGTTCCGTCCTGTACTGATACGAATTCCGTCCACCTTTTACTTTTAAAACTTTTTCATAAAGCTTGTCCCAAAGCTTTTGGTTCTCCGTATCTTGTTTGTATTGAGAGCGAATAAATTTTATATCTACAGGTATTGCAGCTCCAATAACTTTGGCTGCAGCTTCACTCATAATTTTTTGTATTCCTTCAAGCTCTCTTCTCATTTTCCGCCAACTTTTTCTTTTCATATGAAATAAAACAGCGTCGTGAACAGGCATTGAAATTTCATAGCCAGCTAAATCTAAATCTATAATTGCTGTTCTTAAAATTTCAGAGCCGTGAGATTGTAAAGGCCAATTCGCAAGTCTTCTTGGATTAACAACTTCATTAGAAGTTAAATAATATTTCCAACCATAAATAGTTTTGAAGTGCCCACGCAAAGCACTTTCAGCTATCACTCCTTTAATCCATTTAAAATAATTGTGATACAAATTACTAACTTGTTCGTGTTTGTAATAAGCTTCACTAGAGCTGCATTTTAATTTTCTCTGAAGCCCAATAGGTGTTTGCATATATGCAAGAGCCAAGAAACTTTGTTTATAAATATCTCTTATTTTTTTGTGTGTGCTCTTCTTTGCATTTTTAGGAGCTGCACCCAAAGCAATGGCTGTGTACATATACGGGTCTCCAGATTTTACAGCAGCAATCATCTTAGGGTCTTTTGAAAGTGCTGCCTGTATTGCAGCTTCTTGACTTCTCCAATCAGCGTAAATCAAATAATGGTTTTCATCTGTTCCAATTAAATTTCTCATTCTTCGTGGAGCACCAAAAGGATTTAATTTAGTAGAAACATTTGTCCTTCCTGTAATTTGGTTAAACATTTTTAAAGGACATCTGGAACGATTGTCTGGGCCTAAACAAACTCCTTTGAGTTTCTTTGCACCGATTATAAAAAATGCATTTCGCAAAGCCATAATCTTGCTATTAGTATCTTGATACCGGTAAAGAGTTTTATCATCTGTTTTACATTTGCCTTTTTCAGTTCTAGGCCAATTAAAAAACAAACCTTCTTTCTTTAAAAATTCTTCAAACTTATTATGTTTAAAACTTTCTCCTTCATATAACTCAACGCCACAAATATTGTTTATTTCTTCACGCTCCAATCTAACTACTTCGGGATAGTTTTCTTCAATTTCATTTAGCAGCTGCATATTTATTGGAATGCCGTTGTTTTCTATTTTTGCACAAACCGCTTTTGCTTTTGCGTGAAAGATAGCTTGGCTTATGTATTCTTTGAAATCTATTCCTAAAGCTTCAGCTCTTTCTAGCTGCTTATAGAATAGCTGTTCGTTAATCGAGATATCAGATTTATTATATTCGAGTATCTGCTGCTGCTCTTCTTCAGAATAGTTTGGATAATTATTTATAATTAAATCTCTGTAGTGTTCCTTATTCTCTTGTGAACCTGTTTTAATATTGTACCTGTTGCAAGAGGCAAGCAATGAGTAGCCAGAGTTTCTTAAGCCGTTATAAAATTTCTGTTCTTCAAGCATAGTGTCAAACCAATACAGCGGCAGCTCTCGCCCATTTTGTATTAAGAGACAAGAAGCTTCAGCAACTACATGGTGGGCAACGAGTAAGGTTTTCTCTAATGGGAACGGGAAAGACTTCTCACGGCCCAATAACCATTCAGAAACTTCTTTCCCAGAAACTAAATCTTTTATTGCAAGACAAACAGGTCTTGGATTATGGCCGTCTGGCTGACTAAACTCGTAATCAAAAACAAGTATGTGTTCAAATATATTTTTTAGGTATTCCAATAATTTCATTTTTCATTCCTATCTCCCTCAATTAATTTTCTTACCTTTTGCGTCATACAAATCTTGCTTTAGCTTTTCTCCAAGAAACTCTTGAACGCATTCATCCTTGTCGTATGTGTCTGGGGTTAAGATAAATCCGTCGTAAGCTTTCTCTAAAACAGTTTCGTAATCTTCTTTGAAATGTGGTTTGCCCTGTTCAACATAGACTTCAACTTTTCTTGGGTCTGCAAAGAAGCCGTCGTAATAACCAACTTCCATATTAGAAACTATTCTCACCCATTTCGTAAGAGATTGTTCTAGGATTGTATTTGCACTAGCAACCCAAGCGTTAGAAATATTTCCGTCCTTGTTGTAATTAATTTTAGGAACAGGCCAAATACCAACTCTCCCAGCTGAAGTTTCGTAATATGCTGGTCTGATTATTCTAACTTTTGAAAAATCAGCTTTAACCTGTCGTAAAAATTCTGGTGGCCCAGCTACTAAATATTCAGTTTTTCTGTGTTTAACAGGAACCGAAACTGTTAAGTATTTTTTTTATGTCATCTACATTCCCTTTTCCTTTAGGGTCAAAACACCTAAAGAATTCAGTATCATCTGGGCGTTGAGCTTTGTATGCAGCAGCACTTTTATCAATGGAAGCTTCAGAAATTTGGTTATTAAAATCTGCAGCTGGTTCGGGATAGTCAAATAAGCCGAGCTTACTTTTTTTTGTTTTCGTTTGTCATAGTTTATACCTTCTTTTTTTTGTTTGCTTAATATTTTCACTCGACGCATAAGAGCTTTCGTTAGTCCAATCAGCTCGTAATTATGGTCTAGTAAAAATTCTGTAAAGTCTTCAAGAGACTTAAATCGGTTCTGCCAATCAACAGGATGTCCTTTTATTTTTATTTCTCTAGTTTGCATTTTTCTTATGTGCTTCTCCTATTTGATTGATTAAATTTGGATTGTCGTCTTCACATTCGGGACAGATAGCACCAGAATAGAAAACAGCTTTTTGTTCGTTAGATAGCTTTGAGATTTTAACTTTACTCCCACACCACCAACACTTTCGTTTATTTACAAATTCATTAACTTTGTATTTTAGTTCAGCAACCAGAGCTCCAACCTTTT
>CACKNR010000019.1 GCA_902601545.1 uncultured Pelagibacteraceae bacterium
AGACGCTTATAAAAAATTAAGCAAGTACGGAAGTGCTTATAACTGGTATTCTAAAAAACAACTTTCAAGAATTTTAATACAAGAAAATGATACACCTAATTCCCTAGAAGCATTAAGAGAGGCATATAATGATTTACCATCAAAAGGAGTATACGAAACTTTTGATTATGCAGATTTTTTAAAAAATAATAAAAAGTTTGAAGAAGCTATAAAATATTATTCAGAAGTTTTAAATCAAATTGACAAAAAACATTCTCTTTATCCTAAGGCAAAAGATGGAAGAGGAGTAGCTTATGATAGAGCAGGAAATTGGAAAAAAGCAGAAAAGGATTTGCTTGACTCTTTAGAAATAAATCCTAATCAAGCTTACGTAATTAACTATTTAGCATATTCTTGGATAGAAAAAGGTATTAAAATTAATAAGTCATTAAGTATGCTTGAAAAAGCTAACAAGCTAAAATCTAATGATCCTTATATAATAGATTCTTTAGGCTGGGCTTTGTATAAACTTCAAAGATTTCAAGACTCAAAAGGATACTTACAGCTCGCAGTAAGATTATTACCTGCAGATCCAATTGTAAATGATCATTACGGGGATGTTTTATGGAAAAATGGAAATGAAATTCAAGCAAGATATTATTGGAACTATGTTTTAAGTTTGGACAAGACCGAAAAAGACCTTAAAGAAAAAATAAAAAAAAAATTGATAGTGGGTCTTTAAATTATGGTATTAAAATCTTTTGCAAAAATTAATTTATCGTTATCTATTATTGGAAAATTTAAAAAAGGGCTTCATAAAATTCAATCAATTTACTGTTTGGTAGATCTGTATGATACTATAACTATTAGTAAAGCTAAAAATAAAAAAAAAGACCAAATTTCAATTGTAGGACCTTATTCTAGAAATGTGAAAAAAAATGATAACTCAGTCAGCAATAGTTTAAAATTATTAAGAACTTATGGAATTATTACAAATTTCTATTTAATTAAAATCCACAAAAGAATACCTGTTTTTGCTGGTCTTGGCGGCGGAACTAGCAATGCAGCATCAGTAATTAAGTTCTTTATAAAAAAAAAAATTAAACCAAATTTATTAGATGATTTTACTTCTAAGCTAGGCTCCGATTTGAGACTTTTTTTTCACAATCAAGGATTTTTAAAACGTCTTGATAGAGTTGTTTCCCTTAAAAAAAAACATAAATTGCTATTTTTAGTAATTTTCCCGAATTTAAGAATTTCTACTAAAGACATCTACTCAAAAGTTACAAGGTATTCAAAAATTATGGATTTAAACAAAAAAAGGGTCGAGAATAAAAATAAATTTATTAAATATTTAAATAGTTTAGATAACAATTTACAATCAATTGTTGAAAAAAAATATCCTATAATTCAGAACCTATTAACTGATATTTACAAAAACAAAGGTTGTCATTTTTCAAGAATGTCTGGCTCAGGGTCTGCATGTTATGGTTTATTCAAGAATCAAATTTGTTTAAAAGCCGCACTCAAAAAGCTTAGAAAAAAATACCCTAAATTTTATTTTTCGATTGCAAAAACTATTTAAATTTATTTATTTATGATATATCACTCATTTGTGGATGGGGCATAGCCAAGCGGTAAGGCAGCGGTTTTTGATACCGCCATCCTAGGTTCGAATCCTAGTGCCCCAGCCAAAGATTTATGTTTAATCTAAGTTTTAATTTTTTAAAAAATATCAAGAATTTTATTTTTCCTTTTTATAGAAATAAAGATTTAAAATTAATTTTTAAAATATTACAAGAAGGATACCCTAAAGATAAAATAGTTGCCAGATTTGTAGGTGGATGTGTAAGGAAATACCTCTCAAATGAAAAAATAGATGATATAGATATTGCAACAATTTTAACAACTGATCAAATCAAAGAAAAATTTAAAGACACAAATTTAAGAGTAATTGATACAGGAGTTAAACATGGAACTGTAACTATCGTATCTGAAAATCACAAAGTTGAATTAACAACTTTAAGAAAAGATATTCAAACAGATGGAAGGCATGCAGAGGTAGAATATACTGATGATTGGCAACAAGATTCTGAAAGAAGAGATTTCACAATTAATGCAATTTATATGGATATTAATGGAAAAATTTTTGACCCGCAATTGGGTTTAGTTGATCTTAAAAATAAAAATATCAAGTTTATTGGAGACCCACAAAAAAGAATCGAGGAGGATTATTTAAGAATTATCAGATTTATAAGATTTAAAATTATTTATGATATTGCAGTAGAACCGACAACAGGTGATGCAATTAAACAAAATTTAGATGGTATAAAAAAAATCTCTAAAGAGAGAATTTTAATTGAATTATTAAAAATTTTAAGTCTTAAAAATTTCTTTATAATTAATCAAAGTAGTAATTTAAGGGAAATATTTTCAATGATATTTCCTGAATTCTTGTATTTGAACAGATTAGAAAGACTTAAAAAAGTTTATCAATACTCAGAAGTAAGCTTAGATATTTTACTAGCAGTTACGCTAATTGATGAAAAAGACAATCATGAATATTTTATTCATAAATATAATGCATCTAATAAGATCAAGGAAAAATTGGGAAAATTTAACAAAAATTTAATAAGACTTAAGAATGACAAAGAATTTTTTGAAAGAGATTTAATTAAAAACGTTTATTTATATGGAAAAAATCATTTAGTAAAACTTAATTTGATTTATTTTTCGATAAATCCAAAAGTGAAATTTAACGATTTTTCAAAAACGTTTAAAAATATTTTAAAAATCAAAGTTCCTATATTTCCAATAGATGGTGACTCACTTAAACAAAAGGGAATGCAAGAGGGTCAGTCCTTAGGACATGTATTGAAAATTTTAGAGGAAGAGTGGTTAAATAATAATTTCAAAATTTCTAATAAAAGAGTAGATGAAATAATAAAAGCCAATTCTAACTAAATATACTCGACATCAAGGATTTCAAAGTTTCTCTCTCCGGAAGGAGTGGTTACACTTATCATTTCACCTTTATTTTTACCTATTAGAGCTTTCCCTATTGGACTTTTGAAAAAAATTAAATTCTTTTTAATATCGGCCTCGTCCTGGCTTACTAATCTATAAGAAATCTTTTTATCTGTATCTAAATCTTGAACTTTCACGGTTGACCCAAAAATTACTTTTCCATTATTTTCTATTTTAGTAACATCAATTACATTTGCTCTTGCAATTATATCATTAATAGCAATTACACGACTTTCAACTAAAGCCTGTTGCTCTTTAGCTGCATGATATTCAGCGTTCTCTTTTAAATCTCCATGCGATCTTGCTTCGGCTATCGCTTCTACAATTTTTGGCCTTTGAATATTTTTTAGATCTTCTAATTCTGCTTTTAGAGATTGAAGACCACTTACTGTGATAGGTTCTTTTTCCATAATTATTTCCACTTTGCCTCAGGAGGAAGTGACATTAAAATTGAGTCGATATTTCCACCTGAGTTTAATCCAAATCTTGTGCCTCTATCATATAATAGATTGAATTCGACATATCTTCCACGTTTAAAAAACTGAAGTTCTTTATCCTTTTTTGTCCATTTAAATTTTTCTTTTCTCTTAATAACTTTTTTTGCAATATTAATAAATGACAGACCAAGTTCTCTTACAAATTTAAAGTTTTTAATCCAATCTTTAGTCTCGTAATCAAAGAAAATACCACCAATTCCCCTGGCTTCCCTTCTATGTGGTAAATAAAAATATTCATCACACCATTTTTTGTATTTTTTGTAGTTCCTTTTATTTTGAGTACATACTTTTTTTAACTCATTGTGAATCATTTTTTTTTCTTTGTTATCTTTAAAACTTGGGGTAGCGTCCATTCCTCCACCAAACCATTCCTTAGAGGTAACAATGAATCTTGTATTAAAATGTATTGCAGGCATCTTTGGGTTTCTCATGTGCGCAACAACAGAAATACCTGATGCCCAATATCTACCGTTTTTTTCCGCTCCTAATATTTTTGATCTAAACTGTTTTGGAAAAATTCCTGAGACAGTAGATTTATTTACGCCTACTTTGTCAAATATTTTACCTTTTGATAAAAGATATGATGTCCCGCCTCCCTCTTTTTTTTTATTTTTATTCCAATCTCTTTTTATAAATTTTACCTTATTTTTTTCAAGATATTCAAATTCTTTACAAATTTGACTTTGCAAATATGAAAACCAACTATCAGCCATTTTTTTTCTAAAGTCGGATGTAATCATTTAAGTAAATTATTTTGTCTTAAAGCCTCAGAAGCTACTATCGCAACGCTCATTGCAACGTTCAAAGATCTAGTTTTTTTATTCATAGGAATCTTAATCTTATTTTTAAGCATTCTATGTATTTCTTCTGGAACCCCAGCACTTTCTCTTCCAAATAAAAGCATATCACCCTTTTTAAATATAAACTTATGATATAATTTTTTTGCCTTGGTTGTCATTAAAACTATTCTCGATTTCTTATACTTCTTTAAGAATGCTTCAAAGCTATTGTGTCGAACAATTTTACTTAGGCCAGAATAATCCATAGCAACTCTTTTAAACCTGTTGTCGTTTAAATTAAAACCACATGGTTCTATCAAGTGAATATTCAAATTTAGGCAGGCTCCTAGTCTGATTATTGCTGCAGTATTTTGAGGTATATCAGGTTTGTAAAGTACTATGTGCATTATTAAAGCTCAATTTATGT
This sequence comes from uncultured Pelagibacteraceae bacterium, assembly GCA_902601545.1. Classification (GTDB taxonomy): domain Bacteria; phylum Pseudomonadota; class Alphaproteobacteria; order Pelagibacterales; family Pelagibacteraceae; genus Pelagilacustribacter. Next base: position 4,710 of record CACKNR010000019.1, read on the forward strand.
GTCATTCTGACCCTAGAAATCTAAAAATATGGTTTTATTTAATAATTATATTATAAGCACTTACATAAATGAGCAAAGAGGAAAAAAAAGTTAACAGAAGAGATTTTTTATTTACGGCTAGCTACACAGTTGGCGCGGTAGGAGTGGGAGCAGTTATTTGGCCAATGATTGACCAAATGAATCCAGATAAAGCTCAGCAGGCCCTAGCCACTACAGAGGTTGATATTAGCAATATAGAACCTGGTAAATCTATAACGGTTTTATGGAGAGGAAAGCCAGTTTTCTTAAAAAGAAGAACACAAGATGAGATAGCAGAGGCCAGAGCTGTAAAGCTGGACGATTTGCCTGATCCTCAAAAGGACGAGGATAGAGTAAAAGAGGGAAAAGAGGAATGGTTGGTCATGTTAGGAGTATGTACTCACCTTGGTTGTGTGCCTTTAAAAGACAAAGGAGATTTTAATGGTTGGTTTTGTCCTTGTCACGGTTCACACTATGATGTATCAGGCAGGATAAGAAAAGGACCAGCGCCAACGAACATGGAGATACCAAAGTTTGAATTTGTTGATAATAATACAATTAAAATTGGATAAGAAATTATGAGTGAACACGAATACGTACCGAAATCTAAAGCAGCTAAATGGTTTAACGACCGTTTACCATTGCTTACTCTCGGGGCACATCTTACGGATTATCCTACTCCAAAAAATTTGAATTATTGGTGGACCTTTGGGGGAATTTTAACTTTTTGTTTGATAACTCAAATTGTTACTGGAATTGTTTTAGCAATGCATTATGTTGCTCACGCGGACCTCGCTTTTGCAAGCGTTGAACATATAATGAGAGACGTAAATTATGGGTGGTTAATCAGATATATTCATAGCAATGGCGCTTCAATGTTTTTCCTTGCGGTTTACATTCATATTTTTAGATCATTATTTTATGGATCATACAAATCACCTAGAGAAGTAATTTGGATTATAGGATTAATGATTTATCTTTTAATGATGGCAGCAGCTTTTATGGGATACGTTTTACCTTGGGGTCAAATGAGTTTTTGGGGAGCAACAGTAATAACTAACTTATTTAGTGCAATTCCATTGGTTGGAGACAGCATAACAACTTGGTTATGGGGAGCTTACTCAGTTGACAATCCAACATTAAATAGGTTTTTTAGCCTACATTACTTAATCCCATTTTTAATCTTAGGATTAGTTGTTTTACACATTTGGGCTTTACATGTTCCTGGTAACAATAATCCTGTTGGAATTGACATTAAGAAACCATCTAAGGACACGGTTCCGTTTCATCCATACATTACAATAAAAGACGCTTTTGCTCTTTTGGTTTTCATGATTATATTTGCTGGGTTTGTTTTCTTTACTCCAAATGTTCTAGGACATTCAGATAATTATATTCCAGCGAACCCGTTAGTAACTCCTGCACATATAGTTCCTGAGTGGTACTTATTACCTTTCTATGCAATTTTAAGATCGGTGCCTGACAAATTGGGAGGTGTAATTTTAATGTTTAGTGCGATTTTTATTTTATTTGTACTACCTTGGTTAGACACCTCAAAAGTAAGATCTGCAGTTTTCAGACCAATTTATAGACAATTTTTTTGGATATTGGTCATAGACGTTTTAATGCTTGGTTATGTAGGCGCGATGCCAGCCGAGGGACTTTATTTAGTATTAGCTAGAGTAGGCACTATTTATTATTTCTTACATTTTATTGTAGTAATGCCAGTTGTAGGTTTTTTGGAAAAAACTGATCCAATACCGATGAGTATTTCAGATCCAGTTTTATCTGGTGGTGCTGAACCATCTATAGCTAGGAAGGTAAATGAAAAAGTCTAGTTTAAAATTATTCTTTTTATCTTTATTATTACTTATCTCATTTAGACCAATACAAAGTGCTGAAATGGTAGATCCGATTAAGGTAGACTGGAGTTTTAAAGGGTTAACCGGAACTTTCGATAGAGCATCATTACAAAGAGGATTTCAAGTTTATAAAGAAGTTTGTGCTTCTTGTCACTCAATGCAATATTTAAGTTATAGAAATTTAGGAGAGCCTGGTGGACCTGAGTTTTCAGAAGCGGAAGTGAAAGCTATCGCAGCAAGTTTCGAGA
>CACKNR010000020.1 GCA_902601545.1 uncultured Pelagibacteraceae bacterium
GATGAAGTCTGGTCAACAATAACAACTAATCAAGGGTCCGTGTCACATTTAAACTTTTTAACAGCAAATGAGAAAGACACTTTCAAAACTGCCTTTGAAATAGATCAAAGATGGATTGTAGAGCTTGGTGCAGATAGAACTCCGCACATATCACAAGCTCAATCAGTTAATATCTTTGTACCTGCAGATATTCATAAAAAAGAACTTCACGATATTCATTTTCAAGCATGGAAAAAAGGTCTGAAAAGCCTTTATTACTGTAGATCCAAATCAATCCAGAGAGCTGAAAATGTAAACAATGGATCTTCAACAGATGTGACAAAAAATGTTTACTCTGGAAAACAAGAATCAAATAATGAAAGCAATAACTATGAGGAGTGTTTATCATGTCAGTAGCAGAAAAAACTAAACCAACAATAATCCAGCCTAATAAAATGGGCTTATTAGTAGAAAACCCAGTTTACAAACCCTTTAGATATCCATGGTGTTACGATGCCTGGTTAACTCAACAGAGAATTCATTGGCTACCGGAAGAAGTGCCACTAGGAGATGATGTAAGAGATTGGCAAAAAAATTTATCAGTTGAAGAAAAAAATCTTTTAACTCACATCTTTAGATTTTTTACTCAAGCAGATGTTGAAGTAAATAACTGTTACTTGAGACACTACACAACTGTATTTAAACCAACAGAGGTTTTAATGATGATGACGGCGTTTGCTGCGATGGAAACAGTTCACATTGCTGCTTACTCTCATCTCTTAGATACTATCGGGATGCCAGAGACAGAGTACTCAGCATTCCTGCAGTATAAAGAAATGAAAGATAAATACGACTACATGCAAGGTTTTGATGTTAAGTCAAAACATAACATAGCAATGACGATGGCTGTATTTTCTGCTTTCACAGAAGGTTTACAATTGTTTGCTAGTTTCGCAATTTTATTAAACTTCCCTAGATTCAATAAAATGAAAGGGATGGGCCAAATAGTAACTTGGTCAGTCAGAGATGAAACTTTGCACTGTAATTCAATGATCAGACTCTTTAGAGATTTCGTTAAAGAGGAACCACAAATTTGGAATGATAAATTAAAAAATGAAATCTATGAAGCATGCAAAACAATTGTTCACCACGAAGACGCATTCATTGATCTTGCTTTCCAAATGGGTCCAATGCAAGGTTTAACAGCAGAAGAAGTTAAACAGTACATTAGATTTATTGGTAACAGAAGATTAGAGCAATTAGGTTTAAATCCTATTTATGAAGTTAAGAAAAATCCATTAACTTGGTTAGATACAATGCTTAACGGAGTAGAACACATGAACTTTTTTGAAGGTAGAGCTACAGAATACTCTAAAGCTTCTACAAAAGGTACATGGGGCGAGGTTTTTGCTTAAAGATTATTTTTCCCAATCAAATTTTGGAAAAGTATCAAATACCTGAAGTACTTTATCAGACCATTGATTGCAAATTTTTTTGTAATCCTCATCTGAGGTATTTAAACATTTAAGGTAAGACAATTTTGTTTGATCTTTTTTGTAGACAGCAATATCAATTGGCGGGCCTACTGTTAAATCACTTTTGAGCGTGGAGTCCATAGATATTAATGCACATCTAGATGCATCACCTATTGAAACATTAGGGGTTATCACTCTATCAAGTATGGGCTTACCGTATTTTACTTCACCAATTACCAAGTAGGGTTTACTATCTGCTGGTCTAATATAATTTCCTTGAGGATAAACTAAGTACAGTTCTAAATCTTGACCTCTTATTTGCCCTCCAATAATAAATGTAGCTCCTAAAACAAGGCTGTCTGTGTTCACCCCGTCTGGAGATGAATGTTTAATCGTAAGTTTACCAACATAAGAAGCTATTTGCTCAAAATCTTTACATTTATTAAGATTTAAAGCTGAGTTTTCTTTAATATCCTTTTCAATGGACTTAAAAACGGCCTGAGATGTTGCTAAATTTCCTGAAGTAACAATCACAACTGTTCTGTCACCTACATCATAAGTAAGCATTTTAGAATAAATGTTTACATTATCTAAACCAGCGTTTGTTCTAGAGTCAGATGCCAAGACAACACCTTCATTGGTCTTAATACCTATACAATATGTCATGGTGAATTCTTATTTAAAAAACAGTAAATATTCAATTCTTAATTATCATAGCTATTATCGAATTTGTGCATTTGATAAAGGCATCAAACTATTAAGAATTGTAAGATGGTTAATTTGTGGAAAAAATACGATTCTAAAAAAACTTATGACGAGTACTTAAACTCTGACCATAAGTTGCGTAGGCAAGCTGTTATTATCTCTCACATATTAGAGAGACATGGCATCAAGAAGTTAAATGAAATTGAAAAGAACTGCGCAAGTACAATAAATGCTAGGGGAATTAATTTTCGAGTTTATTCATCAGGAAAAAAACTCCAAGAAAAAAAGTGGCCTTTAGATATTATTCCTAGAATTATTCTAAAAAAAGATTGGGCTAAGGTTTCAAAAGGACTACTTCAAAGGGTAAAAGCTCTTAACCTTTTTATAGACGATGTTTACAACGACAGAAAAATTTTTAAAGACAATATTATTCCTGAAGATTTAGTTTTTAATTCTCCATTTTATTTAAGAGAGTGCTATGGTTTTTCACCAAAATATAAAGCTTGGTCCAATATTTCAGGAATTGATTTAATAAGAAATATAAATGGTGAGTTCATGGTTCTAGAAGATAACTTACGTGTTCCATCAGGAGTTTCTTACATGCTTGAAAATCGAATGGTAATGCGAGATGTCTTTCCTGAATTATTTACAAAATATAAAGTTTCTTCAGTTCATCAATATCCAAACAAATTATATCACTGTATGCTTGAATGTGTCCCTCGAAAAACAAGAAACCCACACATGTGTGTATTAACTCCAGGAAGATATAACTCAGCTTATTTCGAACATAGATTTTTAGCTGAACAAATGGGTATAGCGCTTGTAGAGGGGAAAGATTTATTCGTTGAAAAAGATTTTGTTTATATGAAAACTGTAACAGGTCCTATGAAAGTTGATTGTATTTATAGAAGAATAGACGACAACTTCTTAGATCCAAAAGTTTTTTATAAACATTCTTTGCTTGGAGTACCCGGTTTATTTAAATGTTGGCGTAAAGGTAATGTTGGTATTGTAAATGCACCTGGAACAGGAATAGCAGATGATAAAGCTATCTATTCTTACGTTGATAAGATGATTAAGTTTTATTTAAACGAAGAACCAAAACTAAAACAAGTAAAAACATTTTTATGTAGAAAAAAAATCCATAAAGATCATGTTATCGAAAATATCTCTAAATTAGTTGTAAAACCTACCAATGGATCAGGTGGTAATGGAATATTAATTGGTCCTAAAGCTTCAAAAGAAGAAAGAGAAAATATGATAGATAAAATTAAATCTAAGCCAAGTGATTATATTGCTCAACCATTAGAAATTTTATCTACTAATCCCACAATTTCTGAAGAGGGAATTGAACCTAGACATTTAGATTTAAGACCATTTGTATTAACTGGTAAAAAATCTTGGGTGACAACAGGCGGGCTAACTAGAGTTGCTTTGAAAAAAGGAAGCACAATCGTTAATAGTTCTCAAGGCGGTGGCTCTAAAGATACTTTAGTTATTGAAAGATAAATTTCCTAACATCCTTTAAATGAAGCGTACATACTCTGTAAAAGTTCAGAGTACATGCCTTTACCTTTATCTAAAGTCGCACCAAGAGGATCTAAAACACCAGTTTTAATTTTAGTGTCTTTCGCTATTGATTTTATAATTGCCGGATTGAATTGAGGTTCTGAAAAAAGACAATTTACTTTTTCATGCTCTATAACCTCTCTAATTTCAGACAATTGTTCTGCTCCTGGCAAAACGTCTGGATTTACTGTTAAAGCTCCAAGAACTTTAATACCAAATCTATTTTCAAAATATTGATAAGCATCATGGAAAACCACAAACCTAAGATTTTCTTTAAGATCTCTTTTGATATTTTTTGTTAAATTATCTAATTCAGACTGAGCTTTTTTTGAATTAGTTTTATACTTTGAGCTGTTATCTGGATCTAATTTAACTAATTGATTTTCGATTTCTTTAATAATTACTTTAGCATTCATAGGATCTAACCAAACATGTGGATCGTGTTCTCCGTGAGCATGTTTGTCATGTCCGTGATTATCATGTTTTGCTTTTTTATGACCATGATCATCGTGTTTTTTTTCTTTATGTCCATGTCCGTGATCATCATGTTTCTTTTCTTTATGACCGTGTCCATGATCATCATGGCCCTCAAATATATTTTTTTCTCTAAATTTAAGTTTTTTAATTCCACTCAAATCCATTATTTCAATATTTACTGCTTTCTTAGCAATGGTGTTTAATGGTTTTTCTAGGAAAGCCTCTAAATCTTCACCAACCCAAATTATTAGATCTGCATTTTCAATCATTTTTGCATGTGAAGGTTTTAGGTTAAATCCATGTGGTGAATTAAAACCGTCTACTATAAGATCTGGCTTTCCTACGCCATCCATGACGTAGCTAGTAAGAGAGTGTATTGGTTTAATAGATGTTACCACCTTTACACCAGCATTTGCTGATGTTTTTAATCCGATAATTAAAAAGAAAGTAATTGTAAGCTTTAAAATTTTGTTTATCATTGTTATAATATAACATTTGTTATAATATAACACTTTTTAAGTCAAGATTTAGAATGAATAAAAATAATAAAAAAACTCTTGTTAAAGTTGAAAAGGCTGGATTAAAGATCAATGGTAAATCTTTAGTAGATGGAGTTTCTTTCGAGGTTCGACAGGGTGAGATTGTTACATTGATAGGTCCTAATGGATCTGGAAAATCTACTACAGCTAAAATTGCATTAGGTATTCACAATAATATCGAAGGTGTTGCGAAAAAATTTACTGATAAAATTGGTTACGTTCCTCAAAAAATATCAATCGATTGGACTTTACCAATAAGAGTTATTGATTTTATGTTTCTAACTAACGATTTAAATAACGAACAAATTAATGTTGCATTAAATCTGACAGGAGTAGAACATTTAAAGCAAAAAAATGTAAGCGATCTTTCAGGTGGTGAATTTCAAAGAGTTTTAATCGCAAGAGCAATTGCTAAAAAGCCTGAATTTTTAGTATTAGATGAACCAGTTCAAGGGGTAGATTTTAAAGGTGAAATAGCTATTTACGAATTAATTAAAAAAATTTCAGAAGAGTTTAATTGCGGAATACTCTTAATCTCTCATGATTTACACATGGTAATGTCAGCTACTGATTACGTAATTTGTCTCAATGGACATGTTTGTTGTTCTGGAAAACCCCATGTTGTTGCACAAGATAATAGTTATAAAGAATTATTCGGAGATCGTGCATCTAAAGTTCTTACTTTATATG
>CACKNR010000021.1 GCA_902601545.1 uncultured Pelagibacteraceae bacterium
GACTTTTTTATAGACTGGTAAAACCTTTAAAGCAGATCTTTTCTTTCTAATTAATGACTCGGAAATATTTGTAAGTTCAGATAATTTTTTATCAGAAAATCCTATCGACTTTATATAATTAAATTCATTGAAATCTTTAGGTAGGCCTTTTTTCTTTATTTTAATTTCACTCTCTATAATTTCTTTTATTTGATTTAAAAACCAAGGATCAATTTTTGAAAGTTTATTTATATCCTTTAAATTTATTTTTTTTCTTATAGCCTCTCCAACAAGTAAAATTTTATTTGGAATATTTTCTCTAAGTTTTTTTTTGATTTGTTTATTATTTAAATTAAATATTTGGTCTAATCCTGAGAAACCTGTCTCTAGAGATACCAAAGCTTTTTGAAGAGACTCCTTAAAATTTCTACCAATAGCCATTGCCTCTCCCACCGATTTCATCGATGTTCCTAAAACTGCAGCTGAGGAAGAGAATTTTTCAAAAGTAAATCTAGGGATTTTAGTGACCACATAGTCTATTGTTGGCTCAAAAGATGCGGGTGTAACTTTCGTAATTTCATTTTTTAATTCGTCTAAAGTGTAACCAACAGCTAACTTTGCTGCCACTTTTGCTATTGGAAATCCTGTAGCTTTGGAGGCTAGCGCTGATGATCTCGAAACCCTAGGGTTCATTTCAATGATTACCATCCTTCCATTTTTCGGATTTATTGCAAATTGCACATTTGACCCCCCAGTTTCTACACCAATTTTTCTTAGGCAAGCTATAGAGGCATTTCTCATTACTTGATACTCTTTGTCGGTCAAAGTTAATGCTGGAGCAATAGTAACAGAATCCCCAGTATGTATTCCCATTGGATCTAAATTTTCTATTGAGCAAATAATAATACAATTGTCATTTTTATCTCTGACAACTTCCATCTCAAATTCTTTCCAACCCTCTAAACATTCTTCAACTAAGACTTGATTTACAGGTGACTCGTGAAGCCCGTTTTTTATTATCTTATAAAAATCTTTTTTATTTTTTGCTATACCACCTCCCAAACCACCTAAGGTAAAAGCTGGTCTTATAATTGCTGGTAATCCAATTTGTTTTAATACCTTTGAAGATTGTTTAAAATTATTTACTATTTTTGATTTAGGAAGATCTAATCCAATCTCAATCATATTTTTTCTAAACTTTTTTCTATCTTCTGCATTGGATATAGCTTTTGAGTTAGCGCCTATGAGTTCAATTTTGTATTTTTTTAGAATTCCTTTTTTTTCTGCTTCCATTGCTAAATTTAAAGCAGTTTGACCACCCATGGTCGGTAAAATCGCATCAGGTTTTTCTTTGATAAGAATTTTTTCAAGAACTTCTATTGTAATAGGTTCAATATAAGTTTTATCAGCGACGTTTGGATCCGTCATAATTGTTGCTGGATTTGAATTTATGAGAATTACTTTGAAACCTTCGTCTTTTAAAGCTTTGCAGGCTTGAGTTCCTGAGTAATCAAATTCACAAGCTTGCCCAATAATGATTGGTCCAGCACCCACAACTAAAATTTTTTTAATATCTTCTCTTTTTGGCATTTTTTTTCATACTCTTCACAAATTTATCAAACAAATAAACACTATCTTGAGGACCAGGGTTAGACTCTGGATGATATTGAACTGAGAAAACGGGTTTATTTTTTAACTCGATACCCTCAATACTATTATCAAATAAAGATTGGTGAGTAACTCTTATATTTTTAGGCATACCTTTTTTTACTACTTCAAATCCATGATTCTGACTTGTGATTTCAACATTGCCCTCAACCAAATTTTTTACAGGATGATTTGCTCCTCTGTGCCCTAACTTCATTTTTTCTGTCTTAGCACCAAGCGCTAAAGCTAGGATTTGATGGCCCAAACAGATTCCAAATAATGGTAACTTTTCTTTGATTAATTCTTGAATTGTGGGTATTGCATATTTCCCTGTCGCTGCAGGATCTCCGGGCCCATTTGATAAAAATATTCCATTAGGTTCGAGTTTTAAAATATCTTTTGCGCTTGTTTTGCATGGTACAACTGTAACTTTACAATTAAAATCTGAAAAATATCTTAAGATATTTTTCTTGATCCCGTAATCTATGGCTACCACATGCAATATTTTTTTTTTATTTTTTAAATATCCGTTTTCCTTTTTCCATGTTTTATAATCTTGCCACAAATAATTTTTTTTAGTTGTAACTTGTTGTGCTAAATCTAAGTTTTTGAGACCACTCCATTTATTTGTAATTTTAAAGAGTTTTTTTATATTTAATTTATTTTTGTTGAAAAAGGATATTGTGCCCTTTGGAGCACCTTTATCTCTAATGAAATTTGTTAAACTTCTAGTGTCAATTCCAGTTATTCCAACTATTTTATTCTTGTTTAACCATTTATCTAAATGTTTTAAAGATCTGTAATTTGATGGACTAGTTATTTCAGTGTTTATTATTACTCCCTTTGCCCATATTTTGTCAGACTCATGATCCTCTTTATTTGTTCCTACATTACCTACGTGAGGAAAAGTAAAGTTTATAATTTGATCTGCGTATGAAGGGTCTGAAATTATCTCTTGGTAACCAGTGATTGAAGTATTAAAACATACCTCACCTGTTGCAGTGCCCTTGTAACCCAAACCTATACCCTTAAAAAATTTTCCGTTTTGAAGAACTAAAATAGCTGTTGAATTGATCTTTTTAAGATTTTTTTTTGAGTTTATATTCTGATTAATCTTCATCAAATACAACTCATGAGTTAAAGTAAAAAACTTATAAACATGATTTTGCGCAACATATGAAATAGTAACAAAACCGTCAAGAAAGTTCTTTTTATTTTTTATGAGAATTGTGATTAAAATAATTTCTAATTATGTCTCTAAAAAAACAAATAGATGAGAAGCTAAATCAAGCTCTTAAAGCCAAAGACAAAAACACTTATCCAACATTAAGACTCATTGTTTCAGCTATAAAAGACGCCGAAATCGCGGGTCGTTCAAAAGGGCAAAAAGAAATTAAAGATAGTGACATTATTTCACTGCTAAAAAAAATGGTAAAACAAAGGAACGAGTCTTGCGAAGTTTATGAAAAAGCTGGACGTATAGAGCTTTTAGAAAATGAAAAAAAAGAGTTGATCGTAATTAATTCTTTCTTGCCACAACAATTAAGTGAGGAAGAAACAAAAAAAATTTGTGAAGAAATAATTAAAGCTACTGGAGCTTCTTCTATGAAAGACATGGGAAAAATTATGGGAGCTTTAAAATTAAAGCATGCTGACTCTTTAGATTTTTCAAAAGTAAGCTCGATTTTAAAAGGACTTTTAATTTAAGAATGAAATATCCTAGAGAATACCTCGATGAAATAAAATTAAGACTAAAAGTCTCGCAAGTGGTTGGAAAAACCGTACAGCTTAAAAAAAGAGGAAAAGAATTTATCGGTCTATCACCTTTTAAAAATGAGAGAACACCATCTTTTACAGTAAACGATGAAAAGGAATTTTATCACTGTTTTAGCACTGGAGAACACGGTAATATTTTTGATTTTTTAATGAAAACTAAATCGGTTGGTTTTGGAGAAGCAGTTAGAATTCTTGCAGCCGAAGCTGGTATGCAACCTTATAGATTTTCTAATTTTGACCAAAAAAAAGATTTGAGATATCAGACATATAAAAATATTTTTAGGGATTATAAAGATAATTTTAATAAGCAATTATTAAATGAAAACAATAATGAAGCACTTATTTATCTTAACAAAAGAGGACTTGAAAAAAAAATAATCGAAGAATTTAAATTAGGTTATATCCCTTGGAAAAATAATTTTTATGATGAGCTACTAAAAAAATACTCTGAAGAAGAAATCAATTCAACTGGTCTTTATTATAAAAATGATAAAACAAAAAAATATATTGATCGCTTTAATTCTAGAATTATTTTTCCAGTAAATAATATATCCGGAGATACTATTGCTTTCGGTGGAAGAATAATAAAAGAGAGTAAATTAGCGAAATATATAAATTCACCAGAAACTGAATTTTATAAAAAAGGAAGTATGATTTTTAATCTTGATAAGGCGAAAGATTTAAGATCAGAAACCGAAGATGTATTAATAGTTGAGGGGTATATGGATGTTCTTAGTATTTATGCCTCAGGAATAAAAAATGTAATTGCTAATTCAGGAACCGCACTTACTGAAAGACAAATAAATCTTATTTG
>CACKNR010000022.1 GCA_902601545.1 uncultured Pelagibacteraceae bacterium
ATTTGCGAAGAATGCAGAAAAGAGGATGAAAGTGTGAAACAAAACTTAATTATGCATAGCTACAAAATTTGTAACAGTTGTAACCTTTCAAAAAGAATTTTTCCTCTTTAGAAACCTTTAAATAAAACAATTATTAAGAATAAAAAGAATGCTTGCACTAGCCAAGAAACTGTTACAACCCCAAATGCTTTCCAAAGGCTATCATAATCTAATGCAGATTTTACTGCAACAACCATACAAGCAAGCATCCAGAAAGCTGAACCAACAAATGTTACTGTCATTAACTCTGGTGTGACTCCAAAGACTCTAATTAATCCAGGTGCACTTGAAAACCCAATCGTTCTTAAAAGTTCACCGTGATCACTTTTGGTTTTAATATCACCAAAGAGTTTTACGCCAACAAAATAAATTATATAAGCCCACACATACCAGCTTAAAAGAGAAAGCGCAGGAGCAATCAGAAAATTTGAAGCTCCTAAATGAAGAGATCCAACACCGGCAGCAAGACTTGATAACACAACTACAATACCTGCTTGAAAAGTCGCTTTTTTATCTTTTTCAACTTCTTCGTAAAGATCTATGTCAATTTTGATAGCTCTAAAAACTCTATTTATAAATAAATTAATCATTTTTTTGTAAAAGGTTTTAGTAATCTTAGAATCTTGTTATGTAAAGCTTTATTAGATGAAGCAATAATATTACCTCCTATTTCTGCGGGTTCATTTTTCCAATTAGTTACAATTGCGCCTGAGTTTTTGATGATGGGTATTAAAGGTAAAATATCATAAGGCTTTAAGTTAGCCTCTATCACAGCATCTACTGTTCCCTCAGCTAATAAACAATAATTTAAAGCATCAAATCCAGCTAACCTAAATGACCAACCAAATTTCTTTATGACTTTTCTTTGCCTTTCATAGCTTAAGGTTCCATGAAAGTTTCCGATAATTTTAACTGTTTTTAAATTGCTATTATTAGAAGATTTAAGAATTTTTTTTTTATTATTTTTGAAAATATAGGATTTTTTTTGATCGTTTATATAAAATTTATTTAATTCTGGAAAATTTGCTAAACCAACTTTTGATTTTTCATTAAAAGAAAGGCCTATTAAGTTGGACCAAGTCGGTGCTCCAATAACAAAAGCTCTTGTTCCATCTATAGGGTCGATTGACCATTGAAAATGATTATCAGACTTTTTATCGTTAAACTCTTCTCCGATAATAGAGTCATTAGGAAATTTTTTTAGAATTAATGATCTTATATATTTTTCAAAAGATTTATCAAAATTAGTTACCGGATCAAAATCTTTCTTATTATTTGATTTGTTATTTACTATAATTCCAGATTTTGATTTTTTTTTGTAAAATGAATTTAGTTTTGCTGGTAAAGATTTTAAAAAATTAAAAGTTTTTTTGTAGTTCATGCGTGTGTATAGCTTAATTTAGTTTAAAATAAAAATATTAAAATTTAATACTAAAGCGTAACTGCTCCATAAAAAGTAAGGAACCATCAAAGAAAAACTAATCTTATCCTTCAAATAATAAATTTTCATTAAGAGAACTATAAATATAAGAATTAAAACTAAATCTAGTAATGCTAGTCCTATTTGATGAAAACCAAAAAAAATAATACTCCAAATCATATTAAAAAAGAGGTGTAAAAAATATAAATTTAAAATTTTATTATCATAGTAATTTATCCAAATACGCCAAATTGCTACTGACATTAAGATATACAAAACTGTCCATACAGGTCCAAACACCCAGCTCGGAGGATTAAAACTTGGAAGAATTATCTGTGAATACCAAGGCTCTTTAAAAGTAGTAGTAGTAAATCCACCAATTCCAGATGCCAAAAATGTTATTAAAAGAATGAATGTAAGAGATAAATATTTATTCTTAGTCATAAATTAAGGTATAACTAATTTATGTCTGAAAATCAGAAAAAAATATGGATTACAGGTGCAAGTAGCGGAATTGGAAACGCAGTAGCTAAAAAATTTGCTAACGAGGGATGGAAAGTTGCAGTATCTGCAAGAAGAAAAGAACTTTTGGATGAGTTAGCTGAACATAACAACATAAGTTCATTTCCTCTAGATGTAACAAACCAATCCCAAATAAATAATGTTTTTAAAGATGTTTTAAATACTTTTGGTGATATTGACATTTGTTTGTTCTCCAGTGGAACTTACGAGCCAAAAGATGAGCAAAATATAGATCCAGATAAAATTAAAAATGTAATTAATGTTAATTTTTTAGGGGTTATTGATTGCGTAAAAGTTGTTGAAGATTATTTTAAAAATAAGAAATCTGGACATATATCGATAGTGTCTTCGATTGCAGGTTACAGAGGTTTGCCAAATTCAAGTGGTTATGGTCCTTCAAAAGCTGCTCTAACTAATTTTAGCGAAAGTATTTACTTTGATTTTAAAAAATTTGGAGTGAGGGTCTCAGTTATATCACCTGGTTTTATTAAAACTCCTTTGACCGATAAAAATGAGTTTCCAATGCCGTTTTTAAAAACTCCTGAATACGCTGCAGATAAAATTTATAATGGTTTGGTGAAAGGAAATGCTTTTGAAATTCACTTCCCAAAAGGCTTAACTTTAACTTTAAAATTTTTAAGAATATTACCTTATAGACTCTATTTATTTTTAGTAGATAAACTAGTAAAGCGTTAATCTTTAACAAACATTACGGTTAATTCTGCGACTTTTATTCCAAACTTAGTCATTCTCGCTCTATTTATTGCCACGCGATCATCCTGCATGAAAATCCAATCATCAAAAGTAATTTTGATATTTTTTCCTTTAACCGGCACCATCAATACATATTCGAATTTAAAAGCTGGACCATATGAATATCCTTTGGCTGTTCCAACTACATCAGAGGCTGTTCCCTCATAGTTATGTTCATCAATTTTTTTAATAGTCCATTGACGAGTTTGTCTTTCCCCATCGTTCCAATCAAAAACTTCGTCTAAAATTAATTGAGAACCATCCCATTTTCCATTTAGATCAGCTTTAAATTGTCTCGTAACTTTTCCAGATCTATTTTGTAATACTCCCCAAGCTTTAACTTTACCCGATAAATAATTTTCGATGACTAGTCTTGGTTTTTGATCTTTAAAATCTGTTGGTTTCATTTTATTTGCACATCCTGTCGTTAAAATTAGTAAAAATAGTATTATAAATTTTTTCATGACGAATATCTATTAGACATAGAGAATTGAATCAAGTTAATGTTTTTAGACTTAAAACCGCCTTCACAATAAGATAAGTAAAATTCCCACATACGCTTGAAATATTCATCGAAACCAAGTGGGGTAATTTTTTCCCAAACACCTAAAAAATTTTCTCTCCAAGTTGCTAAAGTTCTTGCATAGTCATCCGAGTAAGTATTGATTTTTTCTAGTTTAAGGTCATTTTTTTTAATTATATTCTCCATAAATTTAATTGAGGGTAAAAATCCACCTGGAAATATATATTTTTGAATAAAATCCTCGTTCGCTCTATATCTTTCAAATAAGTTATCTTTTATCACAATGCCTTGAATTGCAGCAGTACCATTGTAATTAAGAACATTTTTAATTGTACCAAAATATTGGTCCATATATTTTTCACCGACAGCCTCTATCATTTCTATTGAAGCTACATGATCGTACTTTTCCTTAAGATCTCTGTAATCCAAAAACTTTACATTAACTTTATTGTTTAAACCTGAGTTAAAAATCTTTTTTTTAGTAAATTCATATTGATTTTTTGAAATCGTGATACAGTCTACGCTTACATCATAATTTTTAGCTAAGAATTCAGCAAAACCGCCCCAACCACATCCAATCTCTAAAACCTTGTTGCCATCTTTTATATTCATTAAATTTATAAGCTCTTGAAATTTATTTCTTTGAGCGATTTCTAAATCATCTTTTTCGCTTTTATAGACTGCGCTGGAATAAGTGAGAGATTTATCAAGCCACAATGAAAAAAATTCATTCCCTAAATCATAATGTTTTGAAATATATTTTTTACTCTTTGATTTTGTATTAGATGCAAATATTTTTTTCAAAAAATTTTTTATTTTTTGTAATTTTAAACTTCCTGAAAAAGAATAGATTGTATTGATATTTCT
>CACKNR010000023.1 GCA_902601545.1 uncultured Pelagibacteraceae bacterium
CTAAAAAAATTTTCAAATTTTTACTCATTATTTACCTGTACAATAGACAGCAATTAAAATATATAACTTTTAATATTTATGAAAAGAACATATCAGCCTAGTAATTTAGTAAGGAAAAGAAGACACGGTTTCAGAGCTAGAATGGCGTCCAAAACTGGAAGACAACTTATTGCTAGAAGGCGGGCAAAAGGTAGAAAAACATTATCAACGTAAATTTAGATGGTTAAGCTTGAAAGTTTAAAAAAAAGCAACCAATTCAGAAAAGCTCTAAAAGAAAAGAAAATTCATACTGATTATTTTTCTATTTTTGCTGCTAAAAATTTTTTCAATCCGAGGAACAAAGGTAATTTGCTTATAAGTTTTGTAATGAAAAAAAAAATTGGAAATGCAGTCAAAAGAAACAAAATCAGAAGAAAATTAAAAGCAAATGTTCAGAAATTATTGAAAAAAAGGGGTGCAATTAATAGAGATTACACTTATATAGTTTTTGGTAAGTCTAATGCTTATGCTCAAAATCAAGATGTGCTTTTGCCAATAATGGAGAAAAGTTTTAGTAAATTTAAAAAAATAAAATGAGTAAAATTATAATTTTTATAATTAAAATCTATCAATATCTTTTTTCACCATTACTAGGAAATAGGTGTAGATTTTTACCTACTTGCTCAGAATATTTTATTGAGGCTCTTAAGACCCAAGGTCTTATAAGAGGTTTAAAATTAGGATCACAAAGAATTTTAAAATGTCATCCAATTAAAAGTTTAGGGGGAGGCGAAGGCTTAGATTTTGTTCCTGGCTCAAATAAAAAGGAAAGTAAAAATGGATAATAGAAACGTTTTTGTAGCGATAGCCCTTTCAATGTCTGTTTTACTTTTTTGGGGTGCTTTTTTTGAAACACCCAGAAAAACTGTTGATCAAAAAAATAATCAAAGTGTTGAAAAAAAAGTTGAGCAAAACTCTATTGCTCCAACAATTAGCCAACCTCAAATAGTTAAAAAACTTACAAGAGAAGAGTCTATTAGTAATAGTAAAAGAGTAAAAATTGAAAATGACAGTGTAACAGGTTCAATAAATTTACAGGGAGCTCTAATTGACGATATATCTTTTAAAAAGCACAAACAGAAAGTTGAAGATGGAGAAAATATTATTTTTTTAAATCCATCTAATACTGAAAATGGTTTTTATATAGAGACAGGATGGACAAGTATTGGTAACAAAATCAAAGTTCCTACTAAAGATTCCGTATGGAGAGTTAAAGGAAATAATATTTTAAGTGATACGTCTCCAGTTATTTTGCAGTGGGACAATAAAGAGGGAGTGACTTTTGAAAAAAAGATTGAATTAGATGATAAATATTTATTTAAGATATCTCAGCAAGTAAAAAATAATTCAAATTCCACAATAGATTTATTTCCGTACGCTCAAATGACAAGAAATAAAATACCAGATGATATTCAAAATTTTTATATACAACATGAAGGTTTTATTGGAGTTTTTGACGATGAATTAAAAGAGGACGATTATGATGACGTTCAAGAAAAAAAGATTGTAAGAGAGGCTAATGAGGGTTGGCTAGGAATTACAGACAAATATTGGATGACTGCTTTCGTCCCAGAGGCGGGTAAAAATTTTAAATCAACTTTTCTTTACGAAGATGGTTTTAAAGCAAATTATATAATCAATAAACCCACAACTATTAACAAATCATCCTCTGGGATAAATGAGTTAAGATTATTTGTTGCCGCTAAAGAGGTAGAGACAATTGATGGCTATGCAGCAAGCCAAAATATTAAAAAATTTGATCTAGTTATTGATTGGGGTTGGTTCTATTTCTTCACTAAACCCCTATTTTTTGTAATAGATTATTTATTTAAAATTTCTGGAAATTTTGGAACAGCTATAGTTCTATTGACTATAGCAATAAGACTAATTTTTTTTCCACTTGCAAATTTCTCATTTAGATCAATGGCAAAAATGAAAGCAGTTCAGCCAGAGATGATGAGGCTTAAAGAGCTGCATAAAGATGACAAGGTAAAATTGCAACAAGAGATGATGGCGTTGTATAGAAAAGAAAAGATTAATCCTGCGTCTGGTTGCTTGCCAGTTTTAATTCAAATTCCATTCTTTTTTGCAATTTATAAAATGCTTTTTATTTCATTAGAAATGAGACACCAACCATTTTTTGGTTGGATAAAAGATTTATCTGCACAAGATCCTACAACTTTATTTAACTTATTTGGTCTTATTCCATGGGATCCTCCTGGATTTATGATTATAGGAATTTGGCCAATTTTGATGGGGGCCTCAATGTGGGTTCAACAAAAACTAAACCCAGCTCCTGCCGATCCAATTCAAGCAAAAATATTTGCTTTCTTCCCATTATTTTTAACAATCATCCTTGCCTCTTTCCCTTCTGGATTAGTTGTATATTGGACAATCAATAATATTCTTACTATTGCCCAACAATATGTAATTGTAAAAAAAACGACTGTGAAAACAAATTAAATGTCAAAAAATATTTCTCTAGATGAGATCAAAGAATTTTGGCCAGAGAAAGCTCCAGATATAAATATTGTTCATAAATATGTTAAAAAATATGAAAAAGATAAAATCGTAATCAAGTATGGGGGTAATGTTCTTATAGATAGAAAAGTTTTTAATAACTTCATATCTGATATAAATGTTCTTAATAGATTAGGTTTATCTATTATAGTTGTTCACGGTGGTGGCCCAAGAATTAAAAGAGAGTTAGATAAAAAAAAAATTGTATCGAAATTTATTAATGGCTTGAGAGTTACAGATAAAAATATAATTGATACTGTAGAGGATGTATTAATTGATTTTAATAAAGATATAGTAAGTTCCCTTAAAAAATTAGGCTCTGAAGCAGCCTCATTTCATACTAAAACTCAAAATGTAATCGAAGTTGAACCTGAGAGAGAGGAACTTGGTTTTGTTGGAATACCAAAAAATATAAATGAGAATTTAATTCAAGACGCTCTTAATGAAAACAAGATTCCAATTATAGCTCCTTTGGGATTAGGAAAACATAATCAAACATATAATATTAATGGCGATACTGCAGCTAGTGCTATTGCAAAAAAACTAAAATCAAGAAGATTAATACTAATGACAAATGTAGAAGGTGTATACGATGATCAGAAAAAATTAATATCAGAAATAAAACCTTTTGACCTTGAAAATCTAATTAAATGGAAAGTTGTTCAAGGTGGAATGATACCTAAAATACAGAATTGTGTTGATGCTGTCCAGAACGGAGTAAGAGGTGTAGTAATTCTAGATGGAAGAAAACCTCACTCAGTGTTGCATGAAATTTTTTCAGATATGGGTTCTGGGACATTAATTAGAGAATGAAAGAATTAAAAAATATAAAATTTTGGTTATTTGATTTAGATAATACACTTTACGATGGAGCTACTAAAGTTTTTGACCAAGTTGATAAAAAAATGTCAAAATTTATCTCAGAAAAATTAAATGTTAACCTCGAGGAAGCTAGAAAAATTCAAAAAAACTATTTTCAAGAATATAATACAACTTTAAACGGAATGATTAAAAACCATAAAATAGATGCTGATGAGTTTTTAGAGTTCGTCCATGACGTTGATCTTAGTTTTTTGGATCAAGATAAGGATTTAGAGGATGAAATTAAAAAATTAGATGGAAAAAAAATAATTTTTACTAATGGTTCTAAAGCGCATGCTCTTAATGTTACGAAAAGGATTGGAATTGACAAGCTTTTCGATGGAATTTTCGATATAAGA
>CACKNR010000024.1 GCA_902601545.1 uncultured Pelagibacteraceae bacterium
AAAATTCAAAGCTGATACGGAATAGATAATTTTTTACCTTAAAAAAAAAGGGCGGTAAAACCGCCCTTTAAAATTTTCTTAATTGAGAAAAGGATTACATTCCCATGCCACCCATTCCTCCCATTCCTCCCATTCCTCCACCCATTGGAGGCATTGCTGGTCCAGAGTCTTTTTCTTCTGGTTTATCTGCAATCATAGCTTCTGTTGTAATTAATAGCCCAGCTATTGAAGCAGCATCTTGTAATGCTGATCTTACAACTTTTGTTGGATCAATAATTCCTTTAGCAAACATATCTACATAATCTTCATTCTGAGCATCGTAACCTTGAGAAGCTTTTTTACCTTCTAAAAGTTTACCTACTACTACTGAACCATCGACACCTGCGTTAGCAGTAATTTGTCTGATTGGAGCTTGAAGAGCTTTTTTAACTATTTCGACACCAGCTTTTTGGTCATCACCTTTTACTTTAACACCATCTAAATCTTGTGCAGCGTAAAGTAATGCACAACCACCACCGATTACCACTCCTTCTTCAACGGCAGCTCTAGTTGCATTAAGAGCGTCTTCAACTCTGTCTTTTCTTTCTTTCACTTCAACTTCTGTTGCACCGCCGACTTTAATTACGGCAACACCACCAGCAAGTTTAGCTAATCTTTCTTGAAGTTTCTCTTTATCATAATCAGATGTTGTTTCATTGATCTCAGATCTGATTTGATTACATCTTGCTTCAATATCAGATTTTTTACCCTCACCAGCTACAATTGTGCTGTTCTCTTTATCAATTTTTACTTTTTTACAAGAACCAAGGTCACCAATTTTAACGTTCTCTAATTTAATTCCAAGATCTTCTGAGATAACCTGTCCTCCAGTTAGAATAGCAATATCTTCTAACATTGCTTTTCTTCTATCACCAAATCCGGGAGCTTTAACGGCTACTACTTTTAGACCACCTCTTAATTTGTTAACAACTAAAGTTGCTAAAGCCTCACCTTCTACATCTTCAGAAATTATCATTAATGGTCTATTAGCTTGAACTACTGACTCAAGCAAAGGTACCATAGGTTGTAGATTTGTTAATTTTTTTTCAACTAAAAGCACTAAAGGATTTTCAAGTTCAGTTGTCATTTTTTCAGTATTTGTAACAAAGTAAGGTGATAGATACCCTCTATCAAACTGCATACCCTCTACAACATCCAACTCAGTTTCAACTCCTTTTGCTTCCTCTACTGTAATTACACCTTCATTTCCAACTTTTTGCATTGCTTTAGAAATCATATCTCCAATAGATTTTTCACCATTTGCAGAAATTGTTCCAACCTGAGCAACTTCTTCGTTAGCTTTTACTTTTTTTGAAGTTCGTACTTTTATTATTTGATCTTCTATATGCTTGACCAGAATAATAGATTTTTGAGGAAGATTTTTTTTGCAAGAAGTTTATACATGAAGCTACTGTTAAATCAGGTCTTAAACACATCGTTTTTCCGTCTTCTCTATCAAAAGCGAGCATTGAACTTCTAAATTTTTCTCCTGACCTTTCAATGATATAATCTGAATCTAAAAGAACATCAGGCTCTGATAAAACAAAACCATTATTTTTAAAATTTTTAATTATAATTTCAGATAAATTTTTTGATTTCATTTACTAGTTCATTAATTTTTATTGATTGTTCTTTGCCGCTATTTAAATTTCTTAAAGTTGGTTTACCTGATTTTATCTCGTCTTCGCCATATAAAATAACAGCTGGAGATTTTATTTTATTCGCATATTCCATTTGTTTTTTTAATTTACTTTCTCCAGGATAAATTTCTGTACTGATACCAGCTTTTCTTAATATCATTTGTAAGTTTATGTATTCTTTCATAGAATTTTTATCAAAAACACAAATTACAACAGGCTTTGATTGTTTTATTTTAAATTCTTTTTTCTGCATCAATGCATAAACCAATCGATCTAATCCTATAGATATACCTGTGGCTGGCGCATCAAAATTGCCAAAATTATTTACCAAATTATCGTATCTACCTCCACCACCTATGGAGCCAAATTGAATTACTTGCCCCTTGTTGTTTGTCACATCAAACTTTAGACTCACCTCAAAAATTACTCCAGTATAGTATTCTAAACCTCTTATTACTGATGGATCAAATTCAAAATTACTGAAATTATAATCTTTAAAGATTTTTAATATTTCAACAAGATCTTCTGTTTCAGGAGATTTCTTCTTTAATGTCTCCTCTATTACTTCAATATCTTTGGATTTTAAATTCGCCCCTTTAGTGAAATCTCCAGATTTATCTTTCCTACCAGCGCCTAATAGTTCTTTTACTCCATCCCAACCAAGCCTATCAATTTTGTCTAGAGCTCTTAAAGCAATAAGTTTTTGCTGATTCTCTTTTATATTTACTTTTTTAAACAAATCTTCTGTTATTTTTCGTGATGAAATTTTTATCATATATTCTGATTTAGCAAGGCCACATTTTTCAAGAATTTCCGCAATCATGATACATAACTCAGCATCTGCTTGTAAACTTTTTGTTCCTACAAAGTCGGCATCGAACTGTAAAAATTCTCTAAATCTCCCTGGTCCTGGTTTTTCATTTCTCCATACAGTTCCTAATTGATATCTTTTAAATGGTTTTGGAATTTCTAAATAATTTTTTGCAACATATCTTGCTAGTGGTGCAGTAAGATCATATCTTAAGGACATCCATTTATTTTCATCTTTAAATGAAAATACACCTTCATCAGGTCGATCTTTATCAGGCAGAAATTTTCCAATACTATCTGAGTACTCAAAACTTGGTGTTTCAAGATATTGAAAACCATATTTAATCATAACCTCTTTAATATTAGAGATTATAAAATCACGTATTAATAATTCCTTTTCTTGCCTATCTACAAACCCTAACGGAAGTTCTTTTGAAGGTTTGTTGTTTTTTTCTTTTGTCATTTTTTGGTACAGCAGGGTGGATTCGAACCACCGACCCCTAGTTCCACAAACTAGTGCTCTAACCAACTGAGCTACTGCTGCATCCCTGTTATTTTTATCTTAATTTTAATTAAATTTATATATTTTTGATTATAAGCTAAGCAATAGCCTAGCGTGCATTCTGTGCGAATGTTTTCTAAGAGTTGAGATGATTCTCTTTTTTTTAATCATGATTTTAACTTAGGAAACAATTGTGACTTTTTCAAGATAAATTAGCGGGACAATAAAAATAGCAAGACTAAAGTTAATGTCCCGTTAATCAGTGATTTTGGAAATTTAGATTAAGATGTTTTCTGCAGTTTTACTGCTGAAGGACCTTTTTCTGTGCTCTCCACTTCAAACGTTAACTCATCACCCTCGTTTAAATACTTTAAACCAGCTTCTCTTACGGCAGAAGAATGGACGAACAC
>CACKNR010000025.1 GCA_902601545.1 uncultured Pelagibacteraceae bacterium
AATGCAACAGCAGAATTAATTCCTATTACTTGGAAAGAGTTTTCACTTCCACATCCTTTTGTCCCTACAAATCAAATGGAGGGTTATAAGATTCTTTTTAATGATCTAATAAACGATCTGAAAGAAATTACTGGATATGACGCAGTTTCTTTACAACCTAACTCAGGGGCTCAAGGAGAGTATGCAGGTCTAATGACTATAAGAAAATTCCATAAAAATAATAAACAAGAAAATCGTAACGTTTGTCTAATTCCTGACTCAGCTCATGGAACTAATCCAGCAAGTGCCCAAATGTGTGGGATGAAAGTGGTTGTAGTCAATTGTGATGAAGATGGAAACGTGGATATAGACGATCTTAAAAATAAAGCTGAAAAACACTCAAAAGACTTGGCTGCTTTAATGGTTACTTACCCCTCTACTCATGGAGTATTTGAAGAAAAAATTATGGATATTTGTGAAGTAATTCATAAGCATGGCGGACAAGTTTATATGGATGGAGCAAATCTAAACGCACTTGTAGGTGTTGCAAAACCAGGGAAATTTGGACCAGATGTTTGCCATATTAATTTACATAAAACATTTTGCATACCGCATGGTGGAGGCGGACCAGGTATGGGACCAATCGCTTGCGCTAAGCATCTAGCTGATTTTTTACCTACACATGAAATTATCAAAGAGGCAGGCCCTAAGAACGGAATGGGAGCTGTATCAGCTGCACCTTGGGGTAGTTCAAGCATACTTCCAATATCCTGGATGTATATAAAGATGATGGGCGCTGAAGGATTGAAAAAAGCTTCACAAGTTTCAATTTTAAACGCAAATTACATTTCAAAAAAATTATCCAAAGATTATAAAGTTCTTTATACTGGTAAAAATGGAAATGTTGCGCATGAATGCATAATTGATATCCGACCAATAAAAGCAAGTTCAGGAATCTCTGAGGAGGATTTAGCAAAAAGGCTAATTGACTTTGGCTACCATGCCCCAACAATGTCATGGCCTGTTGCTGGTACAATCATGATTGAGCCAACTGAAAGTGAAAATTTGGAGGAGATCGATAAATTTTGTAATGCACTTATAAAAATTAAAAAAGAAATTAATTTAGTGGAGTCATCAAAGTTTGACAAAATAGATAACCCGCTAAAAAATGCACCTCATACTTATGTCGAATTAGCTTCCAGCGAGTGGAATCATGCTTACTCAAGAGAGGAAGCAGCTTTTCCAACTGAGTATGTAAAAAATAATAAATATTGGGCACCAGTTGCTAGAGTAGATAACGTTTTCGGAGATAGAAATTTAGTATGTTCATGTCCTTCAATGGATGAATATAAAGATGAAGCTGCTTAATCTCTTTAAATGAAAATTGCTGTTATCGGCTCAGGTATCTCAGGATTATCTTCCGCATATTTTCTTTCAAAAAAATTTAAAGTTGATCTTTACGAAAAAGACGATCACTTTGGAGGCCATTCTTTCACCTATGAGATTAAAGAAGATGATAAGATTATCCCAGTAGATCTGGGCTTTATTGTTTTTAATAAGGTTACTTATCCAAATTTAGTAAATTTTTTTAATGAATTAAAAGTTCCTTATGAAAAAAGCGACATGTCATTTTCTGTATCAATTAAGAATAGCAATGTTGAATATAGCGGAAGTGGTTTAGGAGGTATTTTTGCCAATAAATTAAATTTTTTAAATTTAAAATTTTTATATATGATTAGAGAGATAATTTCATTTTATAAAACTGCTCCAAAATTACTTGAAAGTGAAATTAAAGAAGAGACTTTAGGAAATTTTCTTAATAAAAAAAAGTTTTCAAAATACTTCATCGAGTATCACTTAATTCCCATGGTTGCTGCTATCTGGTCAATGCCATTTAATAAAGCAAAGGAAATGCCATTAAAATTTTTTTTAAATTTTTTTACTAACCATGGTTTATTTAAATTTAAAAACAGACCACAATGGTACACAGTTTCAAATAGAAGTAGAGCTTATGTAAAAAAAGTGACAGATAAAATTAGTGGAGAAATTTTTAAAAATTATAAAGTGGATAAGTTAATTAGAAGCGATGACAATATCAGGGTAATTATTGGCAATGAATATGTTGACTATGATCAAGTAGTACTAGCTTCCCATGCAGACCAAAGTTTAAGAATGATAGAAAAACCAACGGAACAAGAAAAAAATATATTGGAAAAATTTAATTACGTGAAGAATGAGGCTTACTTACATACTGATAAGAGATTAATGCCTCATAAAAAAAGAGCCTGGTCTAGTTGGAATTCTGTTTCAGACGGTGAAAAGACATGCATTACCTATTGGTTAAATAAACTACAAAATTTAGATACATCTAAAGACTATTTTTTAACTTTAAACCCTATTTGTAAAATTAATGAAAATTCTGTTATAAAAAAAATTAACTTTACCCACCCATATTTGAATTCAAAAAATACCGCTCTTCAAAAAGATCTAAGATTAATACAAGGAAAAAAAAGGACTTGGTTTTGTGGAAGTTATTTTGGTTACGGATTTCATGAAGATGGATTAAAATCGTCAATAGATTTAATAAATAACTTTAAAATTTGATGAACTCCTGTATTTACAATGGCGAAGTAACTCATACAAGATTTAAACCTGTAAGACATTTTTTAAAATATAAAACTTTTTCATTATTAATTGATTTAGATGAAATCAATCAATTAGACAGATCAATAAATATTTTCTCTCATAATAAGTTTAACATTTTCAGCTTTTATGACAAAGATCATGGAGAACGTGACGGAAGTGATTTAAAAGAATGGGTTCTTAACAACATTAGCAAGTTAAATATAAAAGGTGAAATTAACAAAGTTAAAATACTTTGTTATCCAAGAATTTTTGGTTATGTGTTCAACCCTTTAAGTATTTTTTACTGCTACGAGGATAATAAATTAAAGGCGATTTTTTATGAGGTAAAAAATACTTTTAATGAGCAGCATACATACATTTTTAAAATCAAAGATAATGAAGAAATAGCTCAAAAATGCAAAAAAAAGTTTTACGTATCGCCATTTATGGATATGGAAACTTACTATAATTTTAAATTACTCAATCCCAATGATAAACTTTCAGTCTTTATTAAACAAACAGACTCAATAGGAACAGTTTTAACAGCCACCCAAACAGGAGAGAAAAAAGAATTTAATTCGAAACAACTCATGTTAAACTTTTTTAAGTATCCGTTAATGACAATTAAGATTATTAG
>CACKNR010000026.1 GCA_902601545.1 uncultured Pelagibacteraceae bacterium
GATAACAGAACTTCAAAGACCAGCAAATTCAAAAAGATTTATGGCTAGTTTTTTAGAAAAGACTAGTCAAATTCTCTCAAAAGAATCTTGGTTTGGTAGAGCATTTTCAAAAGAAGAAATAGAAGTATTTATTGATAAATATTTTACAATATGCTGGCAACATTGGTTTAGAATGCAAATTCCTTTTTTAGTTAGACATAGATCTTTTTTCGGTGATTTAGAAACTTGGAATGTATGGGGTGCTATTGGTATTTCACAATTTACTGATTATTCAAAACAAGTAAAAAACAGAGTTGTTGAGGATCCTAGAACTTACGCAGATTTATACCTACATCTTTTAAGACATACTCCTAAAAATGGAATAAATGCATCTTCTATTTCGGAAATTTCAACGATCCCTAGAGCAACTGTGATTAGAAAATTAAAATACCTTTTAAAACAAAAATTAGTTACAAAAAACAAAAAGCTAGAATATATGCTTTTACCATCTCCCAAAAATATCAAATCCTTTGAAGAAAACTACATGCATAACCAAAAGCATAAAGCTGGTTTCGTAACTACAATTTTCGACCTCATGAAAAACTCTTCCTTTAGAGTAGACTAGGAACTTATAAAATTATGGAAATAGTAACTACAATAGCGCCCTTATGTCTTGCCATAATAATGTTCGGTTTAGGTCTTGGCTTAACACTAGGGGATTTTACAAGGGTCTTAAAAAATCCAAGAGACTTTTTAGTTGGTTTTTTATGTCAGGTTATTTTGCTTCCAATAATTGCTTTTATTTTAATTAATATTATTTCATTGCCGCCAGAAATAGCTTTAGGAGTTATGGTAATAGCCGCTGCTCCAGGTGGTGTTACTTCAAATATCCTTACTAAGTTTGCAGATGGAGATGTTGCTCTATCAGTGAGTTTAACAGCGATTGTCAGTCTATTAAGTATTTTTATCGTTCCGTTAATAGTCTTTAATTCAGCTGAATTTTTAGGGATTGAGACAACAAAAGATCTATCAATGCTCAATATAGCAATGAAAATGTTCTTTGTAGTAACTGTTCCTGTTATTTTTGGAATGATTGTTAGAAGTTTAATGACTAATTTTATTATTTCCAAAACACTTATTATCCAAAGATTGTCGGTAATTTTATTTTTAGTCGTATTTATTGCAATTTGGGTAGAGGAATGGGATAGGATTGTTTCTTATATAACTAGAGCAGGGTTGATAGCTTTCATTTTAAATATGACTATGATTTTTGTTGGATATTATGTTGCAAAATTTTGGACGTCAGGAATTGCACAAAGAAAATGTATTTCATTAGAATGTGGCTTACAAAACGGAACTTTAGCAGTGTTTGTAACAACACAATTATTTGATGATATTGTATTTATGGTACCAACAGCAGCCTACGCTTTAATAATGTTTTGCACCTCAATTATTTTTGTTCTCTTAGTAAGAAAAATCAATTAGATTATTAGAAAAAAAGGGCGAATGGTGGAACTGGTAGACGCGCCGGACTCAAAATCCGGTGGTAGCAATACCTTGAGAGTTCGAGTCTCTCTTCGCCCACCATGTTATGAATATAAGTAAATTAAATAGCTTAGTTGAACTTTACTTTAAAAAGACAGAAGAAGTTGATGGTAAAAGACCTTTTTTAAAATGGTTAAAACCAGATACAGAAACTTATAATTGGGAAGATATAACTGAAAGAATTTTTAAACTTACCACAAAAATTAAATCGTTAATAAAACAAGGTGATAGATGTTTAATACTTTCTGAGAATAGACCATATTGGTTAATGACCGATATCGCTATCATGAATGCGGGTGGTATTTCAGTTCCTATTTTTACAACTTATTCAGCAAACGATTACGAATATATTTTAAATGATTGTAAGCCCTCATTGATATTTGTATCAAACCAAGACCAATTTAATAAGATAAAAAAATTTATAAATAGCGATGTTCAGAAAATAATATCTTTTGAAAAAATAGATACTGATAGCTTATTAATTCATGAAATACTAAATGAAGAAATTAATGAAAAAATAATTAATAAAGATTTAACACGGAATATACCTGCTTGTATTATTTATACCTCAGGTACATCAGGAAATCCTAAAGGGGTTGTTTTAAGTCACGGCGGTATTCTGTCAAACTGTGAAGGGGCAGTTGAATTATTAGAAACTTTAACAAAAAAAAAAGATCCAGTATTTTTGACCTGGTTACCTTTATCACATTCTTATGAACATACGGTTCAATTCATACAAATCATAGTTGGGGCAAAAGTTTTTTATGCCGAAAGTTTGGAAAAACTGATCTCCAATATGGGAGTGGCAAAACCCACAATCATGACAGCCGTTCCTAGATTTTATCAAAATCTTTTTACAAAAATAAATATGAATTTTGAGAAGCAATCTGGGTTTAAAAGAAAACTAATAAATCAGACTTTAAATTTAGGTAAAAAAATACTCAAAAAAGAGGAAATGAAATTTGATGAAAAAATTATAAATTTTTTCTGTGAAAAATTAGTTAGAAAAAAAATCAGAAACCAGTTTGGAGGAAATCTTCAAGCTTTTGTATCTGGGGGAGGGGCTTTAGATCAAAATATTGGAGAATTTTTAAATGCTGTTGGTCTACCCACACTACAAGGATACGGCCTAACAGAAGCTTCTCCAGTTGTAAGCTGTAATTTACCAGATTTAGTCAAGGTCGAATCAGTGGGGCCTCCGTTTAGGACTAATAAAGTAAGAATAGCAGAAGATGGAGAAATTTTGATTAAAGGTGAAAACGTTATGTTGGGGTATTGGAATTTAAAAGAGGAGACAGAAAAGGTAATTAAAGATGGATGGCTTCATACCGGTGATATAGGAGAACTAGATGAAAATAATTATTTAAAAATTACTGATAGAAAAAAAGATATTATTGTCAACTTAGGTGGAGATAACATTTCACCGAGTAAGATAGAAAATATTTTATGTTTAAATGATAATATTAAACAATCTTTTGTGTATGGAGATAAAAAAAATTATTTAGTTGCATTAATTGTAAGTGAAAAAGAAATTAATAATGAAAAAATTAAACTTATAATTGAAAATATAAACAAAAGATTAAATTTGATAGAAAAAATTAAAAAATTTGTAATAATTCACGAAGAATTCACAATTGAAAACGGAATGCTCACACC
>CACKNR010000027.1 GCA_902601545.1 uncultured Pelagibacteraceae bacterium
TTGTTTACACCATTTATTTTTAATCTGTTCAATTCTTTTTTAATTACACTTTTTGCAGGAGTTAAGTCGCCTTTGGTTAAAATTAACCAAACATAATAAAGTAATTTTATTCTGGTCAGGTCTTTAAATATGTAAGCCACTATCCTGTTTTCAAATATATTGGTATCATTTGTTATAGAATGGGGACCAGCATAGTATTTTGAATTAGTACATAAAATCCAATCAGCCATAATTTTTTCATTATCTACCTCAACCTCCATTTTATTATTTTTTAAAAATAAAAAATGCTGAAAACCTTTTAAAGCGAAAATTACTTTTCCAAGATACTTTTTAATATTAGTATTTATGGACTCAACAATTCGAGAGTCAAAACCTACACCAGCCATCAAGAAAAAGTACTTATCATTTATTTTTGCTAATGAAATTTTCTTATGATTATCTGATACTAGGACGTTGTAAATCTCCTCCGCCTTTTTCTTAATTTGAGTTTCTATTTGTAAAATATTTGCAGTGCCAGCAGGTATGTATCCAACTAATTTGTCTTTTAGATTATCACTTTTAAACATTTCATTAATACCAAAACATACGCTCCCGTCACCGCCAGCAAATACTAACCGATCAAATTTTTTATTAGACAATTCTTTAAATACATTCCTTGCATGATCTTCGCTTTCAGTTTTAAAAAGATCTACAATATGATTTTTTTCTAAAAGATTAATGACCTTGTTAATTAATTTAAGTTTTCTACCACCTGCTGCATTTGCGTTAAATATCACCGCAAAATTCAATTTTTTATTCATATTTTAACAATTCTGTAACATATTTATGATTCTACTTTTACTAGAGATTCGTTTTATAAAAAATATGGAAACAATTCAAACTAAATCTAAGGGAAAGATTTTAAATTACAAAAGCATCTTTATTTCCGACTTGCACCTTGGGCATAGAAAAAGTGCAGCAAACAAATTATTAGAATTTTACAAACATTCAAGGTCAGAGAATTTATATCTTGTTGGTGATATCATTGATGTTTGGGCTTTAAAAACAAAATTTTACTGGCCTCAAGAACATAATGATGTGATTCAAAAAACATTAAGAAAAGCAAGACATGGAACAAAAGTAAAATATATTGTTGGAAATCATGATGATGTCTTCAGAAAATTTTTACCATTACATTTTGGCGATATTGAAGTTGTAAATAGAGCCATACATGTAAGCTCAGATAATAAAAAGTATATTGTTGTTCATGGTGATGCCTGGGATGGAGTCATGAAATATGCTCCATGGTTATCAAAAGTAGGAGCTGTCGCTTATAGTTTTTTACTTGAGTTTAATGTTGTTATCAATTTTTTTAGAAGATTATTTAAAAAGGGTAATTGGTCTTTAGCAAAATATTTAAAACACAAAGTAAAGAACGCTGTAAAATATATAGGTGATTATGAAAAAACTTTAGCAATTTATGCTAAAAGAAAAAATGTTGATGGCATAATTTGCGGCCATATTCATCATTCTGCCGATCAAGTCTTAGATGGTGTGAGATATTTAAATTGTGGTGATTGGGTAGAAGGTGCAACTTTCTTAGTAGAACATTTTGATGGTCGCATGGAAGTTATTGACTGGGACAAAATCAGAGGTGATGTTGTTGATTACGAGCCGTATCTAAAAGTAGTAAATAAATAAATGAAGATTTTAATCGTTACTGATGCCTGGTATCCGCAAGTGAACGGTGTTTGTAGAACTTTAAAAAATCTTGGCGATGAATTAAAAAAAATTGGACATCAGGTTGAATATATTGAACCTAATCAATTTTTTACTGTGCCAATGCCAAAATATAATGAAATAAAACTTTCTCTTAATGTTTGGCCTAGAGTAGGCAGATTAATTTCTAAAGCTGATGCTGACATAATTCACATAGCTACAGAAGGTCCGATAGGAATATTTGCAAAAAGATATTGTGTAAAAAGTAAGCTTAAGTTTACCACGTCTTACCATACTCAATTTGATAAATATTTGAAGCTATACTATCCTTATTTGCCAATTAAGCTTGCTCAAAAGTTCCTTAAAGGATTTCACTCAAAGGCGGAAAAAATTTTAGTAACAACTCAGTCGATGAAAGATGAACTTCAAGAAATTGGTTTTGAAAAGGATAAGATGGTTGTTTGGACTAGAGGAGCAAACCACGGGGCATTTCAAAAGCCTAAAAAGATTAATTTAGAGTATAAAAGACCAATTTATCTTTATGTGGGAAGAGTATCTATTGAAAAGAATATAAGAGCATTTCTGGATTTAGATTTAGAAGGTACGAAATTA
>CACKNR010000028.1 GCA_902601545.1 uncultured Pelagibacteraceae bacterium
ATCATGGGATTTACTGCTGGTCCAGCTGTATCTTTATATGGATCTCCCACTGTATCACCTGTTACAGCCGATTTATGAGCTTCTGAACCTTTGCCACCAAAATTTCCATCTTCAATATACTTTTTCGCGTTATCCCATGCACCTCCACCAGCTGTCATTGATACGGCTACAAATAATCCAGTTATGATTACTCCTAATAGCATTGCACCTAATGAGGACAAAGCAGCTTCTAATCCACCTATTTGTAAAATTATAAAATAAAGAACTATTGGAGAAAGGACTGGCAATAAAGAAGGGATAATCATTTCCTTGATTGCTGCTTTAGTTAAGAGATCAACTAATTTTCCATAATCAGGCTTCCTTTTACCTTTCATTATTCCTGGAATTTTTTTAAATTGTCTTCTTACTTCTATAACCACTGCACCACCAGCTCTACCAACTGCTTGCATACCCATAGATCCAAATAAATAAGGTAACATTCCTCCAATTAAAAGACCTGCTACAACAAATGGATTAGATAAATCAAAAGTTACATTCACACCTTCAAGAGCTGAGCCACTGACCTTCGAAAAGTAGTTTATGTCCTCTGTATAAGCTGCAAAAAGAACAAGAGCTCCTAAACCGGCTGAACCTATAGCATAACCCTTTGTAACTGCTTTAGTAGTGTTCCCTACTGCATCAAGAGCATCCGTAGTCTTTCTTACATTTTTTGGAAGTTTTGACATTTCTGCTATTCCTCCAGCGTTATCAGTAACTGGACCGTAAGCATCTAAGGCTACAACCATTCCAGTTAAGGCAAGCATAGCCGTAACAGCTATTGCAATACCATAGAGTCCAGCTAAACTATTTGTGTATAAGATCCCGGCTACAATAATTAGGGCTGGAATTGCTGTGGCCTCCATTGAAATAGCTAATCCCTGAATAACGTTTGTACCGTGACCAGTAGTTGAAGATTTTGCAACTGTTCTTACTGGCCTATAATTTGTACCAGTGTAATATTCAGTGACCCAAATTAAAAGCCCAGTAATAGCAAAACCTACAACTCCGCAAATATAAAGATCAAGTCCAGTAAAAATTGCTCCAGCATTGTTTTCGTATTCATCTTTTAAACCAATTATAGTGTCTGTAACCGGATACATGATAAGTAAAGATGTAATTGCTGTTACTATAAAACCTTTGTACAAAGCACCCATAATATTTTTGCTTTTTCCTAATTTTACGAACCAAGTTCCAATTATAGATGTAATTATACAAGCTCCGCCTATTGCTAAAGGATAAACCATTAAATTATAATCTTCTGGAGAGAAAATTGAAGCCAGGACCATGGTTGCAACAATAGTAACAGCATAAGTTTCAAATAGATCAGCGGCCATGCCTGCGCAATCTCCTACGTTATCTCCGACATTATCTGCAATAACAGCAGGATTTCTTGGATCATCTTCTGGAATACCTGCCTCGACTTTACCTACTAAATCTGCACCTACATCAGCGCCCTTTGTAAATATACCACCGCCTAATCTAGCAAAAATAGATATTAATGAGGCCCCAAATCCTAAGGCAACTAAAGCATTAATTATCTCTCTATTATCAACATTTAGATTGATCAAGATTATGTAATAAATTGTAATAGCTAGTAACGCCAAACCAGCAACTAGCAAACCTGTTATAGCACCTGATTTGAAAGCAATAGTCAATCCAGATTGAAGACTTATTCTTGAAGCTTCAGCAGTTCTAACGTTAGCTTTGACAGATATAAGCATTCCGACATATCCCGCTACACCTGATAAAAAAGCACCAATGAAGTATCCTAGACCTACTAAATAATTAAAAAAATAGCTTACAATTGCTAACACAATCACTCCAACTACTGCTATAGTTTTATATTGTCTGTTAAGATAAGCTTTAGCTCCAATTTGAATAGCTTCAGCAATTTCTTGCATTCTGCTATTTCCTGGACTTGAAGAAATAATTTGGCCTGAAAGTAAATAACTGTATGCAACAGCTAAAATTCCAGTAAAGGATATTAAATAAAGAAGTTCTAAATAATTTGTCATTATAATAAGCGGATAAATGCCAAAAAAGAATTAAAAACGCAAGCTAAACTTAAGGTTTTTTTTAACAATTTACTCACCTTTTCTTAAAACTTTTGAAATTTTATCCAAAATTGCGT
>CACKNR010000029.1 GCA_902601545.1 uncultured Pelagibacteraceae bacterium
TAAATAATTATTGAAAATTTTTTTATAAGCATTTAAAGACCACAAGTTCTCAGTGAAAAAAGGGATAAAAGGGTGAAGAATTCTAAGAATATTTGCCATCATAAAAGATGAAAAAGCTTTAGCTTCTTTAATTTCATTTTTATTTTTTGAATTAAAAATAGGTTTTAAGAACTCTAAATACCAATCGCAATAAGAATGCCAAACAAATTGATATGCATACTTAGCAGCCTCATCAAACCTAAATATTTCAATATTTTTCGTTATAAAATTTTGTGTTTTTATAAATTCGTTGTAAATCCAATGGTTTATTGGAAGTTTAATTGAGGTCAAATTTATCTTTTTATCTAATTTACAATTATTAAGTTTTAAAAAATTATTTGCGCTCCAAATTTTTGTTATAAAGTTTCTATTTCCAGTAACTCTTTCTTTTGATAATTTTACATCTCGTCCTGGAGAAGCCATCGAAATTAAAGTAAATCTTAAACTATCTGCTCCATATTCATTTATTAAATCTAATGGATCGATCACATTACCTTTTGACTTTGACATTTTCTGCCCCTTTTCATCTCTTACTAAGGCATGAACATATACTTTATGAAAAGGTGTATTTTTTATAAAATAATTTCCCATCATCATCATCCTTGCTACCCAAAAGAAAATTATATCAAAACCTGTAACAAGAACTGAAGTTGGATAAAATTTATTAAGTTCTACAGTTTTATTTGGCCACCCAAGAGTCGCAAAAGGCCATAGAGCTGATGAAAACCAAGTATCCAAAACATCTGTTTCCTGTTTTAATTTAAATTGTTTATTTTTATTTTTTTTCTTTGCTAGTTTTACTGCATCTTTTTCACTTTCAGCTACAAAAATATTTCCATTTTCATCATACCAGGCAGGTATTCTATGACCCCACCAAATCTGCCGAGATATACACCAAGGCTCAATATCATTCATCCATTGAAAAAATGTTTTAGACCAGTTGTTTGGAAAAAAAGTAGTTTTGCCCTCTTTAACTATCTTAATTGGTTTTTTGGATAATTTTTTGGCATCGACAAACCATTGCTCTGTTAAGAGAGGTTCGATTATAGTGTTTGATCTATCTCCATATGGAACTTTATTTTTAATATTTTCGATTTTTACAAGAGAACCTTTATCTTTTAATTTTTTAATCATAAGTTTTCTTGCCTCAAATCTATCTAAACCATGAAACTCTTTAATCCCATTTTTGTTTATTTTACCATTCTCTTCAAAAATATTTATTATTTCTAATTTATTTCTCTTGCCTACTTCATAATCATTGAAATCATGTGCTGGTGTAATTTTTACTGCTCCTGAACCTTGTTCCGGATCAGCGTAATTGTCAGAAATAATTTTGACAGTTCTATCAACAATTGGAATAAGAACATTTTTTCCAACTAAATTAACATATCTTTCATCCTTTGGATTTACAGCGACCGCAGTATCTCCCATCATTGTTTCTGGTCTGGTGGTGGCGATAGTGATTTTTTGATCAGAGTTCTCTATTTTGTAATCAATGTAATACAATTGAGATTGAACATCTTTTTGGTTTACTTCCAAGTCAGAAATAGCAGTTTGAAGTTTAGTATCCCAATTAACTAATTTTTTATCCTTGTAAATCAGCTTATTGTTATAAAGATCGACAAAAACTTTAATTACAGCTTTAGAAAGATCCTTATCCATGGTGAACCTCGTTCTTGACCAATCACACGAACAACCTAATTTCTTAAGTTGATCTAAAATTATTCCACCAGATTCTTCCTTCCAATCCCATATTTTTTTAATAAATTTTTCTCTTCCTAAATCATTTTTTTTAATTCCTTCTTTTAAAAGGTTATTTTCAACAACTGCTTGTGTTGCGATTCCAGCATGGTCTGTTCCAGGTTGCCATAGAGTTTCGAGGCCTTTCATTCTATTAAATCTAACTAAAACATCTTGTAGACTATTGTTTAGGGCATGTCCCATATGTAATCTGCCAGTTACATTGGGTGGAGGAATTACTATAGAAAATTTTTTATTTGATTTGTTCGGTTTTG